>JANMGH010000092.1:0-171813 GCA_031374515.1 Pirellula sp.
CTGTTGCTTGAGATTATTGGTGCATTGCATGCGCCTTGCAGCTTCGCGTGCAGCTTGGACAGCTGGCAAAAGCAAACCAACTAGAATGCCGATGATCGCAATAACGACCAACAGCTCGACGAGGGTGAAACCTCTACGTCGCATCCGAGAATTCTTCACCATAAAAAAAGCCTTTCAACACAGAACAAGGAAAAAAAACAGGACCTATGTTCAAAAAAGGATATTGCAAATCCTTATTGAATACTTGTTCGGGTCGACTTTTGCTTCTCGGTCTTCTACATCCGAGATCGACACCAACCAGAGGGAGGACGGTTGGCGTCGGACGTGTGTGAGTTCCTCCGTATTAAAAACGATCCGCAAGGAATGTCAACGGTCTTATAGATGCGAAGGCTTTCCCGGTGTCGTCCAGTGACTTCCGCCATCGGCTTTTTGGGTTTTTTCAACGCCACTAACTGAGCTAAACGGCAATGAACCGCTCCTCGCTCCCCGATGCATGTTTCCTGAGAAAAACCTCAAAAAATATCTGTCGATCAATTTTTCTAAGCATTAGGCTTCCTTTTTCAGTGATGTGAAGCGGCGCCAAAACGCGAACTCTTCCCCATTGCTTCTAAAACGCGACGCCCACATTCCATCTGGCCAAGAACCAGGATCATCCCGCGAATCAAGCTTGCGGTACTCCCGGTTTCTCAACGTCCGCCGAGTTGTTTGAGGAGAGTGTTAGAGGCCTTTGCAAGTTCGGTATTTTGAGACTTGGAAAGCAAGTTGAGTTCATTTCCAAAAGTCAAGCGAGCGATTTGTTTGTCTTCTGGATTGACTTCAATCGCCCAAGCTAGATCTTCTATAGCCTCAAGTTGCGTTTCATTGTCTTCGGATTGCAACTTAGCCTTTAGGCCAGCCTTTTCCATTTGGATGAAAAGTTGAGATGGACGTGAGGAGAAACTCTGAAAACGTACACGGTTGGCAACTAGGAATAGACACACTGCACCGATGAAAAACAACAAATAAGAAACAGCAGTAAGCGGTCGTTTCTTTTGCTTTGATTGCGCGTTGATCATGATCCGATTTAAAGCTCTCCGTCGAGAAGGTCTCTGTTCAATGATCCTCTACTGTCGTGTACGAACATAATAGATGGCCTATCGAAGTAAAGGGTGCCACTCCGCATTCGCTACCGTTGCGTAGTCAGTAATCGCTTGGTTGTCATGGGAATCTGACGGTAGTCGTGCATTCCCTCGAAGATGAGAAGTCAGCAATGGCTTTTGACGCCGCTGCGGAGTGCTCGGCAAAATCAGCGCGAACCAGATCGTTCAGGATCAGTGTTTGTGGATATCTCGCAATCACTTCTCGGCGGAGCTTTTCGATGCGTGCTGCGGTAACGCGATATCGATCATCCAACTTGGTTAGCTCCGCAGCGGTCAGCATGGCTCTCAACCGCAAACATGCAGGCCCACCGCCATTTTTCATGCTTTGGTCCAGAGGTAGACAGCGAATGCTCCGAATCGGATTCAACGCATCCGCAACCCAGGTTTGGACAAGAGACATTACAGTCTGAGAGTTCATGCATTGCATTGGGCAGAGCAACTCCATCTCATTGGAATCAACCGACAGCAGTTGACTATTGAACAGGTAAGATTGAACTGCTTCCTCGAGTGGTAATTCACTTTCTTGAACGCAAATGGCATCGAGCGGCTCACCGACTCGCTCGAGGAACTTTCGATGAATGGTATCCACGATAGACTCGCTGTTTTCGAAAGCGAATTCATGGTAGATCATCATGTTTCGATTGCTCATTGCGATCACGTCGTTATGGAAAACACCTGCATTGATCGCTCGAACGGTCTGTTGTGCGAAGACGCAATCGTTTTCGTTTAGACGCAAGCAACTGGCGACGCGTCGGGCAGCAAGTTCGGACTGTCTAGGCGTGAAACGAGTCTCATGCGACTCGCAAGGTCCATGAACGAAAACGTGAATCGCTCTTCGACCGTCCGCTCCGCAGAGTCTCATGTGATTTGCGGCCCCTTCATCTCTCAACGCCATGGTTGATGGAAGCGGTTCATGTACGCACGCAATTTCGCAACGTGAGAACATCGATCTTAACTGGTCGCGGCGTTCCATCGCTTCTTGCCCACGGTGGAGATTGCTACATAAGTTTGCAGGGACGAAGTGCAGTAGCCCGTCCTGCGAATCACTGGAGGGTGCAACCGTAGCTGCGTTTGCGGTCCACATGAATGCCGAACTATAGGCGGCGGACAATACGCTTGGAGCTTCATCCAGGCATCGACGAAGCGCATCGCTGCGGGTACCGACAAAACCTAGGGACTCCAACCACAGCCAATTGGGGCGATCAGGGGGCGGCAAGTAGAATTGATCGATCCCCATGCTTGCGACTAGCTCCATCTTTGCAAGTCCTTCGAGAGCCGCTGCTCTCGGATTGGCGACACTGTTATGGCTAGTCATGCTTGCAATATTGCCGATACCCAAGCCGCCAAAATGATGCGTTGGCCCGATCATTCCATCGATGTTGATTTCAATATTCATTTCAGGCAGGTTTAGAAAATCTCTTGTAGGCCGGGTGGTAAATTGGCAGGCGATGTTAATTCGTGAGCTTCGATCGACGCTACGGGATAGCTGCAATAGTCCGCTGCAAAGTAGCCGCTTGGGCGATGATTGCCACTAAAACCAATCCCACCGAAAGGGAGTTTCCCGCTTGCGCCTGTTGTGGGTGAATTCCAATTGATGATTCCCGCCCGAACATTCCTCACAAAATGATGATAAGCAGAATGGTCGTCCGTCAAAACGCCTGCAGCCAATCCATATTTGGTTCGATTCGCTTCCAGGATTGCGTCATCCAAGTCCTGGACCATGACTGCCATCAATAGCGGGCCAAAGTACTCTTGATCATAGCCCGATTGCTCACGGAGCAGCACTAGTCCGGGCGTTATTTGTGATTTGCATGTTGCATCGACCTGCGCTTCATTGAAAACCGTTGCGCCGTTATCCCGCAATGCTTGCTGCGCTGCGACAATACTTGCGGCCGCTTGGGCAGAGACAAGCGTTCCCATAAATGGCTGTTGAATTGCAACTGGGCTGCCAACATGAATCTTTGCGATCGCTTGGCTCAACTCGTCTAAGAACCCTTGGTTCTCCATGTAGTCGATCACGATCAGTCGACGAGCGCATGTACAGCGTTGACCGCTAGTGATAAACGCGGACTGAATGATGTTAGCGATCGCTGCCTTGCGATTCTTGATCCGATCGACAACCAACGGGTTGTTGCCCCCCATTTCCAGCGCCAACAGGCATTCAGGCCTACCTGCAAGCTGTTGATGTAGTTGTTTGCCCGCTGCATACGATCCAGTAAACAAAACCCCCACCGTTTTCGCGGAACCAACTGCCCACTTCGCTTGTTCGGCAGCACCCTGGACTGTCTCCACGACTCCAGCAGGGAGATCCGTCGATTGCCAAGCTCGCGAAATCCAATCGCCGACCGCAGGGGTCTTCTCACTCGGCTTAAACAGTACGGTGTTGCCCGCCAGCAAGGCGGGCACAATGTGGGCGCCAGGCAAATGCAATGGCAAGTTATACGGTCCAAGCACAACCATTGGCCCCAACGGATTGAAGCGAATCGTTGAGTGCGATGATCCAATTCCCTCGTTGGTGGTCCACCGCCTTTTGCGAATCGCATCGATCGCGTTGTCGACTTTGGCGATGGCAGACAGCACCTCGAGGTCGCTCTCCCAAAGCGGCTTTCCCGTTTCCAAAGTAATCGTTCGCGAGATCGCATCGCGATTGTCTTGAAGGAAACACGTGTACCTTTTCGCGTGGTCGATTCGCTGTTCTAGGGATGTTTGGGACCAACGCTGAAATGAAGATTCTGCGAGATCAATGGCCTCGTCAACCTCTTGGTGAGTGGCCCAATTCCCTATCCAAGTCGTCGTGTTGTCAACTGGGCTTCGACGCTCAATTGGACTCTCGCCGGTTTCTCGCAATCGCATGACACTACCTATCTCGATCGGAAGTGAAAACGGGTCCTAAGCCTTGGCTAGTCGGTTCGAAATCGCTTGGATTTCGCGTAGCAATCTAACATTTTCTGGATTTGCGAGTGTTGAGGGTACGCGAACCGTCGTCCCTGTTGCAGCACGCTCGTTCTTGTTCTCGTCGCCTAGTCCCGAGTCCAATTGACTTTTGGCCAAAATGCGTTCACGTAATTCGGCCGCATTTTCGAGACCCTCCATGAGACCGACATGCGAACCCATTGATTGCCCTTCGTGACCCATGCCCCCTCCGCCTGCTGTCATGACCATCAAATTGGCAAAGCCAAACCATCGCTGTATCGGGCCTTGAGCTATATGAACATTCTGAATGTTCTCGAAGGTGATGGTGGTTTCGTAGATGCTCCATATGCCTCGGCGAATACGGACACTTCGATCGGTCAATACGTACCAGGTCGTATCGTATCGTAGATGGATGGCTATGTAGGCGACAATGTCGGGTACTACGATAATGAAAAGCCAAAGAGGTGCGGTCACAATGGCACCTAAGAGCCACCAGTATGCAAAAATGCCCCATAATACAAACAAAATGATGTCAACCGCAGCGAGCCCAAACCAAAAAAAGAACTTGCGGTAATTCAAGCACGCGATGGAGGGTCGCATATATTCAACCTTTTCACCTTCCATCGAAGGGAGCAATGGCGGACCGTCGGGCAAGCAGAAATAGCCCGTGAGTACTCCCCAGACCCCTTTGTAGCACCACTTACAAGCCTCATGAACCAAGCCAGAATCTCTCATGACCCAGACCCCGAGTTGCGAGTAAGTTTTTCTGCCATCAATGTCAAATTGTCACGAATGCCCCGCAACAATGCCGTAACCTCTTGCTCGTCTCCATTGCTAAGATGAGGCGGTGCGGGTTGACCTTCCGATGGATCGGAGGAAATGGTTACTGCCGCATAGCCCTTCGCTCCTCGCATGCGTTCGTAGAGCCAATCCCGCACCGAGTCAGGATCGGTGATTCCCTCCAGGACAATCTCAGGCATTGCATTCCCCGATGCCGTTTGGACGCTCACGCTAGCGATACCTAGCCAACGTTGAATCAGATTTCGGTTCACATGAATGTCCTGAATTCTTCGGAAGGCCACAACGACCTCCTTGCGAAAGAAGAGCCCGAGTTGCATGCGAAGTCCCGATTCCTCGAATTTATATCGCAGCGTGTTGTAACGAATGATCATCGCTGGAATGACGATGATCAGACCGGGGCCGGTCAGCAGTCCCGTGAGCAAGTAATACGTCAATAGCTTCGGAGAAGGACGCTCCAGAGCCGCGGTGTCGAGGGGTGTAGGATTTGTTTTCATCCCATCAATATAGCCGATATGTTCCGAGAGAATGCCGATCCGATTGCGACTCAAACGTGGAACGCGGAGGTCAAGAAACTAGCCAAGGATCAGAATCCTCAAGCATGCAAGGCTTGTGGTATTGCTGAATCACCACGGATTGACCGGTGATCTGTTCCGGTTTTCTAGGTAAAGTAACATAGCGATAGCCTCGATCTAGCCAAGAAACAGAATCATAGAGCAGGTCAAGACTGCGGTATTTCTAGCTCCGCGGCTTGCGACTGTTATCGCACTTTGCACGAGAATCGAACCAAACCACCGTCGCCTGGCTTGAGGCCATTCTCCAGTTCCCACCGCAGGACGGACGAACCAACCTTGTTTGGCGAAATCGAGAAGTTCGCCGCCACACTCGCTTGTTGACTTTGGTCCACATATTCTAATCGCGGCGCCAGGGAATCGGTCACCACCAAGCTCTTGAGGGGCTGTTCGCCAACATTGTCAAACCGAATCGTAAACGAAATCACGTCGCCCGGATTTGCCATCTGATCCGATGCCACTTTGCATAGCCGAATGCGGGCGCCCTTGAACTCATAGAGTGTCACATCCGCTGCGCTTTGCGAACTGGTGATGTCGATCGCTTCCTTTCCATCGATGAGCACGTTGAGCTCATCCACATTCGTCCAACTCCTGGCCGCAGCTGTAGACTTGGCGAGCCTCGCTAGATCGGTTCTCTTCAAATCCCCATTTCGAATTAGGCTCAAGTCTTCGAATGGCTTGAACGCATCGCTGACGGCTAACATGGGTAACACACGTTCAGCTGGCAGAAGCCGACTACGATCTCGGAATGCTTCGACAACTCGGACATTGTCGCTGTTCGAGGACTTGACCGGTTTGGAAACATTCACCGGCGGCAATTGATCTCGCAAAATACCTGGGCCGTCTGGTTGCAAGGTGGTCCGAGCTCGCATCGCAAGCTCACTTTCTCTGCTCGACTGTCTTTTGCGAACACTTGCGAATCGCGGCGCATAAATGGCAACACGGCAACCGCTTTCAACGTTCGTTTTGCCATCTGCGGTTTCATACTGAATGACAGTATCTTCGGCGTCCAAACCAACCTGACTCAGGTCCTCACGCAATCGAACTTTGGGGGCGTGATCCCCACCGTCGAATATGTATTCTTGGGCGTCCGTGGTTCTCGGTACCGCGAACCCCTGTTCCGACATTACTTCGCCACATCCTCCTGAACAACTCGCTGCACCGCAGTTTTGGCAGCCGTTATTACCTGAAAACCTAGGGAAGACGGGTTTGTAGGTGCCTGATCCGCCGCAATTGCATTTGCCGTCGGCGTGCGAATGTCCTTGCGTGCGACTGTGGCTGGCAGGGGACAAAGCCATTACCTGCGTCCCCATTGCGATCCTCGGGATATTTTCTGAGCCAGAGGAGCGACCGATTGGTGCGTATTTGGGAATGGTCGCGTGTTGAGCGGGGATTACCTGATTGCCAGACACTCCCATCAACTCATCGTAACCAGCGTTCTGAGCAGGAGTTGAGTTTAGATTGAAGCCCGCAGTTGTGTCGGCAGAAGCCAAATGTACCGAACCGTTCGATGCGAGTTCACGCAGTTGCGGTGACGCCGCTGGATTGCGTTTAGATTCGTCTTGGGCGATGGCCGCGGGCAACTCGCCGACGCCGAGCTGGCGGACCGACAAATCGGATCGCGAACTATCGGTAGGAACCATTTTCTGAGCTCCGAGCCATGAGAGTTGCCTGCTCTGGCACCCGCTGGCAACGGAAAGCAATCCGGCAATAACGAGCATTCCGTTCGAGACTCTTCGGTGCAACAATTTGTTTAGTGAGTGCATTTCGAATGGCTTATTAGTAGAGCGTTAGCGGCGATCGGATAGGGATCCGGAGTTGGCGGTGATGGGCCACTTGCCCTCGTCGATCAATTGTTGTTTGGTTGGTATAACTTTGAGTGTCGTCCATGCGGGGCAGCCGTAAAGGAAAGCGTCCCAGTCTTGACCTTCGGTTACGTTGGGTACACGAGAGCCAATGCGAAGTATCGCGACTGGACGTCCGAGTTGATCCGCAACTCGCAATGCGTCTTGATGGGGCTGCAAGTCCAGAACCCGTTGAGGTTTGCCCGAAGTGTCGACTGGCTCAGCAACCTGGTTGTCCTCGAGGTAGATGACGCGCATGACCATTTCACCGCGAGCGGCATCGGCCAAATCGTCTTCATCGATTTCGATTGGGATTGGAAATCGGTGTTCTCGCTCGGAAGGTGGATGTGTCCTATCGATCACCTCAAGGGTTGGAAACAACTCCATCTCAGGTTCATTTTCAATGCCTGTAATCCGCATGCGATAAACCGAGCCGATCATCACAGCGATTCGAGCCCCCTTTGGAAGTTCTGTTGCAAATTGTCCCGCGTCCGCCATATTGACTCGCATCCCATTTGGTCCGCGAATCTCGACGGCCTGCCATAAACCTCTCAGCTCAGGTTTGCGACTCAATTGAATTGCACCAATTTGACCCGGCGGGAAATGGTCCTTGATCAAAGTATGATTTTGATTCGGTAGCGGTTGGTAGTTGGTTTGCGCTTGCGCACTTCCAGAAAAGAAGATGGCGAGAACGCACAGTGCAAGCGTGGCTAACCATGCCAACAGTAACGTTGGAAATGAGATTCTCGAGAGCATGGCTATGTTCCTACCCACTAGAGCTACCCGAATGTGTTTTAGCGAATGAAAAGTCCTGCCATGCTGGCAGGACTTGGATCACCGCATGGCAATCGCCACTGCGATATTCTGATTGGTCGACTCGCGATAAACTTGCTTATCGAACTTGACCTGGTGGGCAATATTCACCCGATGCTGGTGGAGCACCACCGAACTGATTCGGTGCCACAGCGCGACTCGCATCGTAGAAGTGCGGTCTGCCAGCTGGATATCCTGGGTGGATGTTCTGCTCCTTGATATGGAACCGGCTCGGTGGAGTCGGATAGCTATATCCTGGTTGTTGCTTGACCGTGCCTCGCATGGTTGTCACCGGATCAGGAATGTTCTGGTGAGTTCGGTTGCGAATAATGTGATTTTGCAGTCCGGCCGGAGCACCGAAGGGAATATGTGGAGGTCCAACCAACCCAATCGGAGTTCCGCTCTGAGGCATACCGTATTGCGGTGCTGTCACACCCGCGACCATGTTCGGCGGATTGTTGGCTGGACCGATAGGCGATCCATCAGGACCACACGTCGTTCCATTGCCATCGATGAACGCACCAGGTGGCAACATTCCGCCACCCATTCCGGCACCCATTCCGACCGAGTAAGCGCCTGACATTTCAATGTCCTTGTTGCCCAGACGGACAATTGCCAAAATCGAACCGCGACGGTCTGCTTCGACTATCGGGTCCAAACCTGGCTCGAGCCGTGTGCTGACCAATGTATCGATGCCCGAAATTGCGTCCCCTTGGAACTCGGGATCCGGCAAATAGATGACCTTGGTCACAAAATTGCTCGACAACGCTTGATCGAGGTCTTCCTCAGTAAATTGGATCGCAATCGCGTTGTGCGCAAGATAAGCCGCTGTTCGGTAGCTCGATGTTCCAACTTCGAGGGTTGGATACAGTTCTACCCCTTCGCGACCTTGAATATCGGTCAGTTTCAACCGAAAGATTCCTCCTTGAGCGAATTCCAATCGACCTGGTACTACCAATGGATCGCTTGTAAACGTGCTATCACCCACGACGTCGTAAAGTATCTTCATCGACTGAGGCTGATTGAAAAGTACTTGAACGGTTGGAACCATTGCTCCCGCTCCACACCCCGTAACAGGAATGGTCTCAGGCATAAGGACACCTGGTCCGGGACCGCCTACCATGGGACCGGGTTCAGCGAGCCGATTGGCTGGCGGCATATTGTATTGCCGTCCACCGAAGTGATCACCCGCTTGTGCATTGGAATGGAGTCCACACTGGGAGAGGATGCATGGAGCGCCCAAACCCAAAGCAGCCATTAGGCTAAAGTAATTTCGCATTTTCATTTTATTCCCCCCTGGAACATATTGGGTCTAGCCGGCTTCATTATTAGGCCACCGCGACCGACGTTTTTCCACCTGGACAACACGCCTGCGATCGACCTACAATCCGGCCCGTTGGACACTACCGCGTATGTTCGGCACGTTCGGACCGTTTTCTTTGGTAAAACCCATACAACTTGCCCATGCAGATTGAAAGATGGAATGCCAGCACTTTGCTGTTGGCCTTGATCGGACTGGTGGGATATTGCGCAGGTGCCTCCAAAGCTCTTGGGCAAGCAATACCCATCAGACCCAGCTTGCCTGCTTTAACTCCTGCTGCAAACAAATCTTCAGACGTGTCGAACAATGCAGCTCAAACAAGCCAAGTCGTCACGATCGATCCGAATTTGCTCGTATTGAACGCCATCGGACATTCGGTGTGGGGGCCACCATTGGCTTGCAAGGTCTATCAAAGAAGTCTTGCGTATGATCAGCAAGTCATCACGAGTGGCGAATACAAGTCGGGTGGGTTGGGTTCTGGACAATTTCGGTACAGCGTTCGCGTTTCCTCGGGAGAAACAACGATTGACCGCATCGAAGTATCTGATGGCAGACTGATGTTTACGCAAGTCGGGTTGGAAGAGTCTCCTCGTCGCGTCAATCTCGACCAAGTGCGTCAAATGATCGGAAATGCGATCCACGAAGCCCGCGAACGACCAGAGGTCAATTTCTATCTCGCCGTTGGCGGGCAGCCAGAGCTGTTACGAAACTTGTACCATCGCTACTTTTGGTACAAAGCAGTAACAAGACAAATCAATGGCGTTGATGTATGGCAATTGGTCGGCAGGCTGAGGACTGACCCACCCAAACTGGCTGGAAACGCAAGGCTTGATTTGCAAAACATAGGCCCTATACCTCCAGGATATCACTATCCGACCGAAGTCCAGTTGACGCTTGGACGTTCTGCCTCCGCCCCCTATTTCCCATACATGGTCGAATACTTTCGCCGAACCAAACGAGACGACGGTCAGCCTGACTCGATTGAGCGACTATCGGTGCTTGAGCATACAGAGCTTTCGACGACGGTGACTTTGACGGACAAGGATTTTGTATTCAAAATTCCCGACAGCGTTGACAAGATTGACGACGACACCGAACTGTACAAACCCGCTTCTGCGATCGCCAATCGAGTCAACGCACCATTTCGCTAGACCGAACAACGGTGGAAGTGACAGGGCAGGTCTGGCTCAAGGTGCCTATCGCATAGGCATTCCGAACACGTTATGTCACACGAAAGATGCGGCTCAATGCAAGTGTTGGAATGGCAAGTCCGCAAACGATCATGCCGGGGATATTGCCACCAAACTGCAAAGCGATGGCTGCGTCCAAAAAGATGATTGTCAATATAGCTTGCTTGATTGCAGGTACCAGAGTTCCGATCCCGGGCGCATGGATAGACACCATTGCACGCCGTAGCCATGGCAATGCGAGTAACCCGACAAGGAGCGGATACATGGACAGAGGATCCAGCCTGAGTGTTCGGTCTATCGTCCACCAGGAGCAGAGAGCGATCATTACGACGCCGAACAAACTGACGGACCAACTGGCCAAAAGTCGCACTGGAGACTGATGAAGAATCCCTTCTCGCCTCGCTGCAAGCGTGATACCTGTAACAAAAGCGACGTGGCCGACCGTTGCAAAAAAAAGGCTCAGCCAATCCAGTTCGGCGGGCCAACTCAAGCAAACGCCAAGCGAAATACCAACCGACAGATTAAGACCGCGGCACAATCCCATCAGAAGGGGTCCAATCGGTTTTGCTTTAAGGGCACTGTCATACGCAACGATTGTTGACGCAAGAAGGGCTGCCAGAATGAGAACGACCCACCGCGGTGCAGAGCTATCCAGTGAAGGGAGCAGAAAAGCCGAAACGCCTGCCAATCCAACGCCGCCAAAGAGCAAGACCCAACCAACGATCCTGGCGTTCCCAACGGTAATTTGCCCCAGAACAAGGGGCCCATTGCGGCGTTGAGCTCGATCGATATCGACATCATTTACGTCATTGAGCACCATGCCCGCCCAATACTGACAAATCGATGCGGCAGAAACCACGATGAGAGATGTCGCGATACCAGAAATATGCCACCAAGCGCCGACAACCAGCGTAAAGCCAGCGAGCACATCAGCGCAAGAGGTAAGTGTATTGGGGATGCGAACGAGTTGGGCCCAAGCACGAAATTGCGGATGCATCGATAAGGCCTACTTTTTGCGTTGGAATTCCTTAATCAGTTCAGGAACCGAGATTCCAATCGCTCCGCGCCCTTCCCTTAGCCGAGCATCCACATCCTCCTGAATCGCGTCCACATCGATCTCCCAAAACTTATGCATGAGATCATCGCTGAGGGGCGTGGCAGAACGAACGAGTCGCATTCCAACCATCCTTGCTGGGTCGGAAGTATACCACCAGGGGCTGAGAGGAACGTTCGGATCCTCTTCTTTCCAATCGTCATCGACCGAACCCATCCTTGCGGCCGAACGAAGACGGTCCGCTGAATCCTGCCAACCTCCACCGCGAACGCACCGAGAATCTGCTTGTACTGGCCAGTTGGTAGCGGCCAAACCAACGAACAATTTCCCCGCTCGTTCCTCGAAGGCATTTGGCGAAAATTGATCGATGGTCCACTCCCAGACATTACCATGCATGTCGTGAAGGCCAAACGCGTTGGGGGCTTTGCTCCCAACCTTTGCAGCCCCTTCGGTCGCATTGAAGACAGCGTACTTGTCAAGTTCAGCAGGATCATCGCCGAAACTATACGCGGTTTTGGAACCAGCCCGCGCCGCGTGCTCCCATTCCGCCTCGGTTGGGATTCGATATTGCACGCTGGTTAAACCACTAAGCCATTTGGTGTACTGTTTAGCTGAGTACTGAGTCATCGTGACGGCAGGCTGGCTTTTGTCGTCGCCGTATTCGTACGTTTTGGCAGGGTCGTAGAGCGGTGTTGGAACGGTGATGGCATCTTGGCGAATGTCGTCGGTTATTTGGTGAATACCTGATACCGAAAGCCTTTTGAAGACATCGTAGGAGCGCATGAACGTGTTGTATTCGCCCCAGGTCAACTCCGTTTTGGCCATCCAATACGGCTCGAGCTTCACTTTGAACTGCGGCCCTTCGTCTTCGCTTCTGCCAGCTTCAGAGAGGGGTGAGCCCATCGTCAGCTCGCCACCTGGAATAGGGATCATTTCAAAGGAAATATTGGTTCGTTCGAACGACTGAGTGTAAGGAATCATGTAGCCCCCCTTACCTCCATCGATCGGTACGAACGGACCTTGATCCGGTTTGGTCGCACTTATTCCTGGTAATTTAGCCGGGGGATCTTCCGACCCAAACACCGATTGAAAAGCAATGCACGAAACACAAACGACAGAAAACAGTTTGGCGTTCAAAGTAGACTTCATTGTCGAAGGAAAACTCGAGGAATTTGCAACTAGAATTCCATTAGGTTAACCTGAAATCAGGAGCCAATCTAGGCATCCGGGTAGAACAGTTGTCCCAGCGGTTCGGAATTGAATGCATTTCATCCCCAAATAGCGGATCGCTTTTCGATTCGCTTCTTGTGGAGCATCGTCCGTAACACAGCGAATCGTTGGCAAAACGGTTTCGCCTACATTTTAACGCAGTAGCGTATTGGAGCCGCTGGTTCTCGCCGCTGTTTGGCTCGCAGTGGGCGACGAATTCGATGGGATATAGAGGACTGATTCGGTCGAGCCTGTGTGTTCTTTGAGTTGGTTTGCGACACTTCCGGACAGGACTGGCCCCGAGCCCATCATGGACCAGTGTTGGTGATCGCTTCTCGCTAGTGAGAAACCGGAATTGATCACCGGTTGCTTTGACTTGGCGTCGGTTGCAATGATCGCAAGCTTCGCAGTCCCCATGGCCTTTTTCCGCTCGTAGACGTTCACTTTGGGCACACTCCCCATGATCCCAAGCGGGATTTCCGGGGTCCCAACAACCATCTCTGTTCGATCGGTACCAACACCACCCGAAGCAATCTCCATGATGATGTCGGCATCATCTGCTTTGTCGACGAGAGTGGAGCGGTTCTCAAGCAACTTCGCACGGGTGCTCAACAAAATATAGTTTTTGTCTACGCAATCAAGCAGGTCTGTTTTTAGGAAGACTTTGGCACCGGAAACCGGCCGGAAGTCAACTTTGGCAAGGGACTGATCGACTGCATTGCTAATAAGTAGTTGTTCTAAACCTGTTCTTGCTGTGTCGGATTCTTTCATCGTCGCGCAACCAAGCATCGGGAAACATAGGCCGACCACATACAAGGGGAGAATTCGTTTCATGTAGCCTCGCATCCTTAGCGATAGGTCCGAATTGACTAAACTGCCCAGAACGCCAAACGGATCTTGCGTTTGGCTCTGACCTCTCCTAATCGTGGAAATGGACGAGCAAGTCAATAGGGGCGGCCACAATCACTTAGTTCTTTGGTTTCAACGGACTGGCGTCCAAGAAATCGCGAGGCATCAGTTCGAAACTGTTCCAAACGATAGGTTGAGCTGGCCAGTCCTCAGTGCGAGGGTGGTGCACAAAGGAGAGCCGATACCAAGCGACAACGTCAGTGCCCAGAATCGGTTCGTCATTCAAGTAGTTTGCCAAAGCGGAAAGCATTCTCCGGTTATCCGTTGCTGAGTAAGGGAATTCGGAGGCGCGGTATTTGGTAATAAAGAAATCGCCGGTGCAAACAGGAAAGCCACCGTCCTTCCATGCCCCATGGCCGCCAGGCATCAAATGATATGATCGCGCACGCCCCAGCGAATTGAGCGACTTGGGGTTTTTTACTCTCCAAGAACGAAAGACATTCTCCGCGAGGACACGGCCACTTTCCCGTTCGAAAGGACGCCATACCCCGCGCGCCATTTGCGGGTCAGCAGCATCGGCTTCGTAACTAAATTCCTCCGCTACATTAGAGTCAGCGCCGTCGATATCGAAATCGATTCGAAAGTAAAAATTATGAACATGGGACGGAGCGAACACATCGTCCCCTCGATCGTCCCTGCCGACGACAAGCCCGGCGTCTGTCCCTGCTCCGACATTCAAATGCTGGAGACCACCGGTCGCCCCTACTTCTGGACAAAGGCTACCATCGTTTCGGAATTTCCAACGAAGTACATAGGTGTAGCCATCTCCCATTCCCTTGAAGTGAACCATGGACCAAAGCACTAACATCTTTCCTTGCACACGTCCTTGTGTGCCTGCATAAAGGATGCCTACCGGCTCTTCATGGATCATGACATCCGCTGTCGTGCCGGATGCAGGGCTGCCGTCGCGATGATACGCTTTGCAACCTGTTCCTGCCGCATTGCAGTCCCTGCCGATGAGAAGCGGCATAGGATTCGCGAGAAATCCACCAAAAGAAAAGTCTTCAGGACGCGGTGCACCAGGTGCATAAGGGACATAAATCTCAGCTAGGTTGATCGACTTGAGAACTTTCCTGCCTTGATAGAAGACATCGTTGAGGATCAATCCTTCAATATCGCGGAACTGCCATCGAAACGACCACCCCTCCCATTCAACCAACTCCCCTGCTTGAGTATCGGGCGCTTCTTGAGGGAGCTGGAACGGGATGTCGGCCTCGTCCTGAGCCCAAGCCGTTAACGCAAGACCTAAGCAGTTTATCATTAGCAAGAGCACTCGCATCGATCTTCTTCTCATTCACTTAAGAGTCGCTCATGGGCCAATTCCAGAAACACTTCGGCTAGCTTAGGGTCTGCCCCAAGCGTTCTCGCGATCAGCCACTGCTGTTTTGGGGATCGCGCTTGGCATTGTAGCACCTTCCTTCGCAATTGCTCAATCAATTCCCCTTCGAACAATAAGTGAGGCTGCACGATGATGGTGTTGCAATTCCAAGTCGTTGCCTCCTCGAGCAATCCATCCACGTTGGGCTCCCCACCGGCAAAAAAACCCGTTTGATAACTCACAGCTGGGAGTTGCGCAATCTTGAGTTCTGTCAGTTCTCGCATGTGAGCTAAGGCAGCTGGGTCGCTAGTGCCCCGTCCAACCATGGCAAGTCCGATTCGCCCCAATTTCAGGGATCGACCGTTACATCGGCCAAAATCACATTGAACTCGAGCGCATGCATTCACGGGACAAGTCCCACCTTCCTCTAACGCAGCCACCTCAGAAAATCGAGCTTGCGACAACCCTACGACTGCTGGATGTGTACCAAGCGAGCCCGTCTGCCCAATCACTTGGATATCGAATCGGCTTGCCGCCAAGGAGACTGCATCCGGTATGTCATGCAGTGCGTGCGCTGCGGTAAAGAGCAATACAGGCACTACCAAGATTTTTCTGATCCCCTGTGCATGAAGTTGTTCAATGGCCATTTCAATTGTGGGCTCTGAGAGTTCAAGAAAGCAACCTGTTATTTTGACTGCCGGCTCTATGCATTGCATCTGTCGAACGAGATCGAACAGCTGTCCAGAACCTGATGGATTCCGCGTACCGTGCCCCACAACCAAAACACCCCCAAATTCTCGAGCGAACTTGATCCATGCTGAAGATTGAAGTTGTCTCACGTTGATTTCCATGAAATGTGCCCCGGCTCGACCCATGCAAACAAAAAATTCAGCATTAGTGCAATCGAACCTGCGCTCGGAGGATGTTTGGGTTGTCTGGGTAATTTGGATTGGATGCATTGTCAGTTTGAGCAGTGTATACCGATTGCAAGGGCTGTGAGGACTACTAAGTTGCCGTTAAGGTTTCAAAATATGCACTTTTCCTAAAGATCGACACGTCAAGCACTTGCAACGGTATTTATCGACCAGGTTTCCTTTTCTTATTTGAAAGACTTGTTGGAGTAAACCACAATAGCATGACTCGTTTCCGAATTTCTTTAGGGTAATTGCGTTATGGACTCAAGATTTCACAAGCGGCAGGCTTTTCAGTTGCTTTTCCGTTCTGCAATCGCGCTCGCTGGATCAGCTTCATGGGTTGGCCATAGCCTACACGCGCAGCAATACTGTGATCCAGTCACTTCGTATCGACTACAAACGGAAACCGTGCTTGAACAAGTTCCCTTCACTTCGATGCGTGTCGAGTACGAAGAGCGCATGGTTGAAAAGGAGATCGTCAGTTACCGAACGTCGTTTCAAGAACGGACGGAAAAAAGGCAATACACTGTGCGGAAGCCAGTTGTTGAAACGTCCACACGCAACGAGACTTATACCGTCTATAAGCCTGTGGTGAAAACGGACTACATCGACGAGACGACCTACGTCAACGAAACGTCGCAAGTCGAACAGCTTGTGACGACCTATCGGCCTGTTGTGGAAACTCAGTACCAGACACAACATGTAATCGTTCAAAAGCCAGTCACCGAGACAGTCTATCAGACGCAGAATTACCTGGTACAAAGACCCGTTACCGAGACCACATTGCAAACGCAACAACAATTGGTCCAGCGGCCGGTTACCGAGACGACCATGGTCACACAAAACTACGCCGTGCAACGTCCGGTGACTGAGACAACGTACCAAACCCAGAACTTCACGGCATTCCAGCCGGTAACGACCTATCAGCCTGCGGTAGTGGATGCTGGTGGTTATGTCGCACAGCAGTTCGTACAGCCTGGAAATGTGCGGTACCATTTAGGGTGGCAAAGGGGCGGATACGGAGTAAATCCAGTCAATGGAACTCAAAACTATCAGAGAGGCGGACTCGGTTGGGTCCCCTACCAAGCTCCTTCGCAGAGCTTCGCTCAAGTGCAGTACCAGCCCAACTATCAGCAGGTAGCCGTTCCGCAACAAAGCTATATGCCGCAAACCATTTCACAACAAGTGCCGGTCCAATCGACACGATTGCAAACCGAGATGGTCCAACAGCAAGTACCAGTTACCAGCACCAGAATGGAAAGCCAAGTCATTTCGCAGCAGGTCCCCGTTACCAGTACTCGAATGCAATCGGAAATGGTTCAGCAACAAGTACCGATCACGACGACCCGTATGGAGAGCCAGGTGATCGCTCAGCAAGTCCCTGTTCAAACCCAGAGAATGGAGACTGTCCAACAGAAAGTAATGGTACCGACAACCGTTCAGAAGCCGGTGACTCGCAAAGTTGCACGCGAGCGAGTGGAATATGTACCGGAAACACACGTGCGCGCCATTCCAACACAAACGACGACCTACAAGCCGGAAGTGGTTACAGAAGACGTGGTAATACGTACACCGGTCATGGAACGGGTTGTCCAAAAAGTTCAAGTGCCAGAACGCATCGCGCGTTCTGTCCCCTACACCGAAATGAGAACGGTTGCACGACGATACACGCATCGAGTACCTTTGGACTACTCAGGCTCTGTCATCAGCAGCTACCCAATCCTAGAATCTAGCACTGTTTTGCAAGCCGGCGCATCAGGAATCGACAAATCTCCATCGTCTTCGAGCAATTCAGCATCTTCTCGGAGCGACAAACAAAACGATGCCAAAGAGGTTGAGGCAAAGAAGGCCCCAGTCGAAGAGAGTATGCCCGCGCCCAAGGATTCGAAGTCTGCAATCATCCTCGGCTCCCCAACGGGCAAGGAGAACGTGTCCAGTCAAACCAGCAGCAAAGTTCCCGCTGCTGGAAAGATCAAAATCCAGGATGACAACTAAGCGGTAATGTCTATGCCGCGCGTCGCATTGGCAGCCTGCTCAATTAACTTCACCGCAGCCTGCCCTTGCTGTTTGTCCGCATTGAGTTGTTTTGCCAGTACTGCGGTAGCGATGTCGCCGCGAGTCTTTTCTGTCTGTGCGAAAATCTCGATAGCTTTTTGAGTTACCGGTGAAACGGACATACTGCACCCTTGTGTAGAAGTTAACGGAATGACAATTGTTGAATTGACTGACTATTGAAACATGAATTGTTTTTCGCGGTCGGCAAGCAATAATTTTGAGGATCGCGAATTGGGTTCGTGTTCGCATGTGATGATCAGATCCATCGATACCGTCCATCTTCCATTTGCATCCCCTTGCACAACCCAATGCGGTATCATGCAAACCGATTGATGGACCAATTCAAAGCCCGCTTCACTTTGACTAACGGTCTCGATTGGGCAGCACCATACACCGGTCGGGCGATTGGCCGTCCATTGGACGTTTGCGCCCAGCCACTGGTCTATCATTCCTAGGTAGTCTGTCGACTCAATATTCAAAATGGTTCCAAGATGCCCCATTCTCTCGCTTCGTTCGTTATAGAAGAAACGATCGTCCGCTCCTGAGGGAAGCCCAGCGAAATTGAATTCGACGCCAAAGTCGAATGGACGACCTGGTGGAAGGCCTTCGATCAAGTAGGTGATCTCGAGCGCATGACTTCCGGCGAATAAGGTGATCCCTTTGGTAATGGTCAGCGGTACACCCCAAGCGTTCCCTTCACGTCGCAGTTGTACTTGGATTTTGCCCGTGCCTCGACGTAGTTTTGCGTCGTAGGGCAATGCGACAAAGTCACCCCGTTCCGTAGCTCTACCCCTCTGTATGTCCTCTGCAGTAATGCCGTGGTCAAAGAAATGATCCACCAAGGATTTGCGAGGGAATTTATCATACTGCAGAAGATCCTCTAGCCCCTGCTGCTTGAAGACCACTCGGTCGTGAATACTGGCCGTGTCGCTCGTAGCTTGGCTGTTACCCTTCTTGACCTTTTCATGGTACTGCTCTGGGCGACGCTGCATGGTTGCGAGAATATTGTGCTCAATACCGCGAATATCCAACTCGTACAACATACCACCCTGAGATGGCGCAAAGTACCCAATCAACTGATCGTTTGCCAATCGAATCTCCGGAAATAGGTCCTTGTTGTAGTCTTCGGTTGTGACGTCGACCCATTCACCATGCCGTCCAGTCGATCGTTCTATCAAGTTATCGGCGGCAATCAATTCGGCGTAAGTTGCGTTGCGAAGATGTGGCAAGTAAATGCCGCCAAAAGCACCGTGCCAGTAGGGGCAATTGCATTGTCCGCGATACAAATGGTCCTCAGCTTGTGGGAGCAAGGACTTGTCTCCATTGCCACGGCGCGCAAATTCCAATCGACGACTGACGTCCAACATGCGACAGTACATCTCATTGGCTTCAGAATACTTAATCCTAAAGTTACGCCAAAATCCGCCGCGAAGGAACGGCTTGATTTGTGGCCAACGGCCGTCCTCCTCAAGGTCATGAACCAACGAGTCATAATTTCCTTGCCGTTCTACCGGCAAGGACCACTCCGTCATTTCCCGATACGAGCAGTCTGGAAGGTATACCGAGCCCGCGGGCGGAGTTTCGGTAATGGTCTCAGATGGTGTCGAAGTCAATAACCAATCTCGATTCGCCGTTAGCAGGTCGAAGAACTGTCGGAGCCAGCCTCGTTCGTAGACATGCTGCTTGGTGTTCGGCCACGTTCCAAACTTTTCGCCATCATCCCCAAACAAGAGGACGGAACCAGGCGCCCGGTCGGCAACGGTCCGGCAGTACTCGATCGTGTCGCCTGCCGGAGCAAACGGGAGCAAATACCGGAGTCGCTCACTTCCAGGGAATACGCGTAGCACGTGCCCGTCGTCTTCGGTGAGAAAGTAATTAGTCAGCTGTGAATCATCCCATCCAGCAGAACGAAAGTGATAATCGTCTAGAATCGTGTACTGCATGCCGGCTGGCACCAAATCTCGGGTCAATTGACTCTCCCAGACTCGTTCCGGCATCCACATTCCAGATACCGCTGTATCAAACCGAGTTTGTAGCCAACGGGTGTACTTCACTATTTGACCGATTCGATCTCGGCTTGGAATCATCGTCAAAATGGGCTCATAAAATGGACCTCCGACGATCTCAATGCGACCCGCAGCTACCAATGACTGCACGCGATTCAAGTACTCGGGGTGCCGCTCCGCAAGCCACATCATGAGTGGGCCAGATGTATGCAACGCAAACTTTAAGTGTTCGTAGGATTCAAAAACCTCGAGGAACGGCAAATAACTGTCTTGATAAGCCTGTTCGATGACACCATCAAAATTCCCAACGGGTTGATGATTGTGCAGCACAAGACAAAGTCGAACAGTGTTTCTCATAAGGGGGGTCCCAGGTATCACGAGGGCTTATACTTAATTGGTTGTGTTCAAATGCGAGCGTTACGACCTTGGTAGGCGAACGGGAGCTCTCTCCGCAAAATCGGCATGCGTGTTTCAGCCCAATCAGCAACAATTTCAATGCCCCTACGGACACCCCAATTGTTCCGATCGTTAGCAATTCGGGACGTAGATTCAGAGCATGAAATCGCTGAAAGCCCCTAATCCGAAACTCTTACCCAGAATGTTTGGAGCTTGCTGTTTGTGCAGCCTGTGGATAGCCGTGGGCTGTTCGAACCCTCGCCCACTGGCATCAGAGGCTGAGAGTTCGCTGAACAACGGGGTGCTGATCGGGCATCGAGGAGAAAGGGATTCGAAAGATTTAAACGACTCTTTTGATGCGAAATCGTCACCGCATGCTTTGTCGACTCAATCGTTAACGGATTCGAACGCACCGCGAAGTCAGTGCGCGATTCCATCTTCCCCGACCACCGAGCGTCGCCCACCGATATTGGCCGTTCAACTTGAGGATTCAACCGCTCATGGAATCCCGATCGGTTTGTTTGCAGATCAGACCCTATTGATGCGCAACGACGGCTCCATACAGAGAATTCAAAACACGCATATCGTACGGCAATCGATCCTCCATGAGCGTTTCAGACCAATCGATCGAGCAGAGTTGGCAAACCAATTGAGATCGGAGTTTGGACGCAATTATCTAGTTCGGAGCGAAGCACCTTACACGGTCGTGGCCCGAGCTGAGCATTTAGAGGTCTGGCAAAAACGGCTTCGGGGTCTTTTTCATTCCTTTCGGCTCTATTGCGACACTCACAACATTGCAATGCGCGAAATTGAGTTTCCTCTGGTCGCAGTTGTCTTTGGTTCTCAATCGGAGTTCCAGCGTTACGCCAGTGCCACCGGTACGAAGCTCCCTGCGAATTGCGCGGGTTTCTATTTTTCAGATAGCAATCGCATCGCTTTATTTGAGGCGTCCGAAATGTCCATTCAAGAAACGCAGGCGACAATATGTCATGAGGCAACACATCAAATCGCGTTCAACGTCGGCTTGCATCAGAGAGCCGCGGTCACCCCACTGTGGGTTGTCGAAGGACTGGCGAGTATGTTCGAGTCTCCCAAATACTCTGGGCTCCAATCTCGAGAAGGAAAATCGCGGTGGCCAACGTCGCGTCGTAGCACTTGGAGTGCTCTCGCTAAAAAACCCGAAGCACTGCAGCGACTCGTCGGCGAGCTCGTTCAGACAGATATCGCGTTTAAATACGAAACTCAAAACGCATACTGTGTTGCTTGGGCGATGACGATCTACCTTTCGCAACGCCAATCCCAGCAATTTGGACTATACCTGCAAAGCGTTGGCAATAGGGAGCCTTTCCAACCGTACTCTTCGTCCCAAAGAGCTGCGGATTTTGAAAACGCATTTGGAATGGACTCGCGTCTACTAACAAAAAAGATAATCCAATTCTTGGAGTCTATGGATTGACCGTGTTCGGAATCAAGGGAGTTCCGTACCCAACATAATCGCCTCATCGTCAACGGTCGATTCGGATTCGCTATCGGAATGTATGACGGCGTTGTTTCCTATCGCTTGTTCGTCGCTGAGGATAGAGCCAACGCGTCCATGCTTTCGGTCCAGCCGAGGTGTTCTAGTTCCGAACGTGACGAAGTCGTCTGTGTACGGTGAACAGCAAAGGCTGCAACCCGATGATGCGAGAAAAGCTAATCCAAGGAGTCCAACAAGGGAGGTTCTCAATCGTTTCATCACAAGACTCTTGCCCTTCGACAATTCCTATCAAACTTGGAAAGTGCTACGCCATCGATGACCCAACTTAAGAGCTAGCTTTTGAGTTGGTTTGATCTGTTGCCGTCCGAACCTATTCCAGCTATCGGCAAGGATGATCCGCGAGTTTAGGTTGAGATTGCGGATTGCGGGAAATTTTCCTAATGGGGTAGGGGAATGAATTGTTCAGATTCGTCCGTACAAAAGCCGAAGATCAACTAGAGGTCAAATCCGAAATCCAGAATCCTCCGTTGCAGTGAGTATCGACGTGAAAAAGCTTGGGAAGGGAAAGCGAACAACAAGGCATGAAACAGGTGTGAAGCCTTGGTGGGTTTGCTTGATTGGAGCCCTCTCGTTCTGCTTGTGGGGATCGAACGTACTCCCAATTCAACATTTGGAATACCGACTCACTACGAATTTAGCCATTTCGCAGCACAGACTGCCAATGTTAAAAGGTCTTGCTTCTCAGCTTGACGCCGACACGAGTTCACCCTCACCGTTTTCTGGCCTCCAAATCTTGGCCGAGGATACGCAAAACACGGCATCGTCGAACTCAGATTTGCGGTCGGTGCGGGTCAAGGTCCGTTGTCCGATTCATGGCTCCATCAAGGATTTCGAGAAGTACCTTGCGGAACGCACAGTTCCGTCGATGGAGACGGCGGAGTGTCAAGAGTTTGCAAAGCAGATTCATTTAGAACGGTGGAGTCTGGAATCATGTATGCACTCCCTGAAGCGATTTGAACTGGATCAGGAACATGACAAAAACGCAATAGACTTCGATGAGGTTGCGGTGCAAGAATCGTCCGACGACGCCACGGCAACTTCCCCCTTTCGTTTGATTTCCTTCGGAGCTCGCGATGGTAGTCTACCCTCTCAATCTCTGCTCGAGGACAACCTAAAGCACCTGATCCGCGTCCGATCTGAAAATCTAGAGTCCATGTCCTTCGCACTCGAACGACTGAAAGCAAAGGCGCGCGGCTTTCTATCCATGACGGGTTCACCTTTGATCGAACCTGTCGTAAGACCGTTGACCGCATCGCGACTTTTTGTTTTGTTCTTTTTGTGCGCATTGGTTTGGTTTCTATTGATGATGTGGTTATATCCGGTGCGGGGAATCGATTGGTTTTGTCAAACGGCGAAAGGGTTTTTTCAGAAAACGTCGACTTCAAGTCGCTGGTTTAATGCAAGCCCTTCTTCTACCACCGATTTCAACAAGACGATTTTGTGGATGCAACGTGAGGGAATCCCGTATCTAGGTGAAATTCACGTTATTTCCCAAGAGGATTGTCCTAGCGATCCTACGTTTCCAATTTTGCACCAAGGCGATTCCAAGGAACCGTCGGCACCTGTGCCGATTTGCGATGGGTCTGTTTCGCAGCATTCCATTAAATGGCTTCGCAGCTTGGGTGAAGGATCTTTGGTGCTTTGGATTGGATTATTGGTTGCGCGGTCTATGTTTGATCCGATATGGAGAGAGCTTGTTGCCGTTGCGCCGCTTGCAGCTATTTCCAGGATGATCTTCGGAATCCAATAGCGAGTCACATGAATAGAGAAAACGAGGCCAATAGGTTCCCGCTGTTCTGTGGACGTCCCAAGGGTGGCATAAGCAGAAGTTTCTTGGCAGGTGGACTGGCCGCATTAGTGCTTTCTTCGTTTTCAGTGTTTGGGCTATTTCTCTATGTTAGTGGTTCTACTCCTAACCCGTCGGAGCAACTTGAAATTGCAATGAGGCTAATGCGAAAAGGGGATTCCGAATCACCTTATCGAATTGCAAAATCCATTTCGCCAAAGGCTCTCAAAAAAAAGGCTGATCTCTCGAAACGCGAATTTCTGATCGGCGTTAGTGAGCGCAAGGCGGCAGAGGGAATCGTTCAAAGGAGGATTGCAAACGAGAAAAATGAGCAGGCTGTCAAGCACTTGGAGAAAAGTCGTGAGTTAGAATTCCCCGATGGGTACGAGGGGCTGGGAAACTATTACCTAGGTATGGCGCTATTTGACTTGTTCCGATGGGACGAAGCGGAAACTTCGTTGGAGATTGCAGCCGATCGGTGGCCTCAGGGCAGGGGCGACGCGATCGAGCGACTGGTCGACATCGACTTGTCCTATGAGAATCCCAATCCCCAAAAAGCTTTGGCTCGAATCGGTCACTGGAGAAGTCTGCCGCGGAGTTCCGCCAACGAGATCGATCGAACGATTGTTAAAGAGATGCAGTCACTCTACGCCGACGGCGAATATGCGATCGCGTCGAAACTCCTCGCATCGGTACCGGAGGAGTCCCCGTATAAACCGCACGCCGATTTGATCCACGGGCGTTGCTTGCAACGGCTCGGAGAATCGGGAGACGAGCCGCAGAGAACCGAGCATCTGCAGGCCGCGATGGCTGACTTTCAACGGGTCCTATCTTCGTCAAAGACACATGTGACAACGCGGCGGCAAAGCAGTTTGGAATTGGCTCGAGTCATTCGCGATCTCGGAAAAAAGTCGCAGTCTGTGAGCGCCTTTAGTGCACTTAGGCTTTCATCCCCGTTTGAACCCGAAAGCTTGGTAAGTGGACTTGAAGAGATAGATGGTTTGATCGATTTAGGTCGGATTTCAGATGCGGCTGATACGCTTGAACACATCTCGAAGAACTTCGGCGAATTGCAATGGTATAAGAACGATTGGGTGCCGTTTTCCAAAATGCAATCGCAAATCGTTGCGTCAGGCGAACGAATGATCGCGTCAAAGGAATATAGCGATGCGGCTCGATTTGCAAACAATCTGCCTGCTTTGTGCGATGAATTAGATCGTATGCGAATGAAGAGCAAACTCTACGAACAATGGGCTACCAGTCTAGACCAACAAAAAGAGAGCCCGGTCGGCAAGGCATATCACCTGCTGGCAGCAGAAAATTTCGAAGCACTGTCCTCAAAGCTGATGCGGACGCCTCAATACGAAGATCTTCTTTGGCGTGCTATAGAAAACTACCGTCTGTCGGGCGCGTTCAAGAAGAGCAACTTTTTATTGGAAAACTATTACCTTCGGTTTGAGTCCCGTGAGAACCAGCCTAAAGGGCTGCTGGCCATGGCCAGAAACTTCAATGCAATGGAACAGCCGGAGTCCGCGATCAATTCTCTCAATCGAATTCTCAACAGCAATACAAGTACATCGCTGTTGTACGATGCAAGACTCGAAGCGGCGCGACTCAATGCCGGCAAAGAGAACTACAAAGAGGCCGAGGAACTTTTGATTCAGAATCTCTACCTTGGTGATCTTGCACCCTCCAGTCCGGTTTGGCGTGAGTCATTGTTCTTGCTTAGCGACGTTCTTTACCGCAGAGGGCTCCGACTCTTCAATCAAGCGCAGGAAGCCATGATGCGTGAGCCCGGTAAGGCCTATGAGAATCTAGCGATCGTTGAAAAAAGCTACGATGAGCTAAATCGCTCCATCCTCAGAACCAACGAGGGGCTGACACGATTTGAAAATGACCCTCGCCGACTACAAACACTCTATACCATGGCAAAAGCCTATAAAATGTCCGCAAGTTGGCCGGAATTGCTTTTGAAAGAAGAACGTAACGCAAGCGATGACTCGATCTCCAAATGGAAGGCACTGCGCAAAGAACTTTTGCTTGAAGCCAAAAATGCTTATGCCAAAATCGTGCAGGAGATCATCACCTCGGCTAACAGCGCTGCGAACGACTCAAATACCGAAAACCTATTGCGAAGCAGTTATTTTGGCGTAGCTGATCTGCTCTACAATTCAGGATCGTACGAAGAGGCTATCGACGCCTATCAGGAAATTTCGGCCCACTTCATCGGCGAACCGGAAACGCTCGAAGCGATGACCCAAATTTCCAACGCACAAAAAAAACTAGGAAAGTTACCCGAAAGTCTTCGTACCCTTGAGATGGCCAGGGAGGTGCTTTCGCGTATTCCACCGGAAAAAAACGGACGATTTGTTGCCGTTACCAGTCATGATCGGGTTGGATGGCAACAATACATCGACTGGCTGATCAAAGACCATGGGAACAAGTAGCTCGCACACCTCCCCACCCAGATCAATCACCGCCTTAAAAAGTTAGCCAATAGCTGTAAGCCGGCCTGTTGGCTCTTTTCAGGGTGGAATTGGGTTGCCATGAGATTGCCTCGCTGTATGGCTGCGCAAAACGGCGATCCATAGTCGGCTGTTAGCCATGTCCAAGCCGGATCGGCTGGTCGAACGTAGTAGCTGTGCACAAAGTAGACATAAGGCTTGTCTGAAATTCCTGCCAGCATTGGGTCGTTTGGGGTGGTACTGGTAACTTGATTCCATCCCATGTGCGGGATTTTGAAAGACAGGTCGGCGGGATCTCTTGTGAATCGGACGACCGTGCCGGGCACTATCCCCAGTCCCTCATGGTCTCCACCCTCTTCGCTACTGGAAAACAAAAGTTGCATCCCGAGGCAAATCCCTAGGAAGGGTTTTTCTGTTATCGACCAATCTTGGAGAAAGCCCACTAAATCGCGTTTCCGCAGCTCCGACATCGCATCGCCGAATGCACCGACTCCAGGCAGAACAAGATGTGTTGCTTTAATGAGCTCCTCGCGGTCATTACTGATGAATGCGGTTCCTCCAACGCGTTCGACCGCCTTTTGGACGCTCCGCAAATTGCCCATTTGATAGTCTACGATCCCTACTCGTCTATTCATTCCAGATACTTTATCGCTTCCGATTGTCGCGTTTTGCGTGTAATTGATTGGTTTTTGGACACATGGACGCTGCCCAACTGACAGATTGAACTCCTCACTTTGTCAAAAAGGACCTAACCCTGAACAAAGTTTACCCATTCACGTATGTTGGAAAGACTCGAAAAACAACACTTGTTCGACGTAAATCCAATGCGAGAAGAGCTTTAACATGAATTCATCACTTTTTACGACCAAATGTGGCAAAAAAGTGGCCCAATAGTTGCATACCGTGAACCAATGGTTGATTCAAGTCATCGAATAATAGACTTGGAGATGACCAGACTAGTCAAGTGTCGGTGCGATAGAACGATTGTCAACGTGACAGACCGCTCAAGCAATGCCCGACGCGAAACGAAAGGGAGTTCAAAGATTGAACTTCGTACCCTATCGCAGAGGCGCTTGTCGCGGTTGGTAGCCGCATGGAAATTACAAGGTTCGACTCAGCAGCAGGGAGCTAGGAATTATGAATACCGACTATCGCATTTCGCTCATTCGAGAACTAAGAGACCAACAGGTTCGGTTCGCTCCTCGGGCTAAGAGGAACGAACAAGCGGATCGTGCGGAATCATTGCTTTGCGAATTGGATCCGAGCAAGAACTATCCGTACGACTTTTTATTCTATCGCGTTACCGAAGTCCGTCCCGACGGAACCGGTTATCGGTTGATCAAGGGGGATGATGCGGTGCATGATCTTCGACTTTTCGTTGAGGACATCACCGACTCAATGAATTTGCGGGTCGAGGAAGCCAAGGAGCCTGTTCATACCGTCGAAGACCTGAGCAAGATGTTTAATGTTTCGACCAAGACCATTTCTCGGTGGAGAGACCAGGGGTTGGTTTCGCGACGATTCCTTGCTGAAGGTCGTAAACGCGTTGGCTTCCTTCACTCAAGCGTTGATCGATTTGTCACCCAAAACAAAAAGCGAGTCGAGCGAGGGGAACGATTCAGCCAAATTAGCGACGCCGAACGAGACGATATCATAGATCGCTCGCGGCGAATTGCAGCCACCGGTGCAAACCTCTCCGAAGTCGCTAGAACTGTGGCCTCAGAAGTGAATCGCAGCACCGAAACGATCCGATACACGATAAAGAATTTCGATCGCCAGTTTCCTAAGATGGCTGTATTTCCGGACCAACGCGAAGTGCTCTCGGATGAAGACCGACGCGCCATGTACCAACAACACAATCGAGGTGTCTCGACCGTGGTGTTGGCGAAACGTTACGGTCGCATTCGGTCGAGTATCGTTCGCATCTTAAATGAACAACGAGCCATTAAGATCTTCGAACTGCCATTGGATTTCATGCCGAATGTTGAGTTCGAAGACGAATCGCGTGTAGACGAGATGACTGCAGAACTACCGGTAACGGCTGAACCAACTCGAAAGGTGCGTGCGCCGAGCGGATTGCCTCCCTATTTGGCCTCGCTTTATGATGTTCCGTTGCTTACCAGAGAACAGGAATATCATCTATTTCGAAAAATGAACTATCTGAAGCATGTAGCTTCGAAGTTGAGATCGGAATTGGACCCGAAGGCTCCGTTAGTGTCACTTATGGACCAAATCGAGAAGCTTTACGAGCAATCCGTTGCTGTCAAAAACAAGATCGTACAAGCGAACTTACGCTTGGTAGTTTCCATAGCCAAAAAGCACGTTGATCCCAACGACGATTTTTTTGGATTGATCAGCGACGGCAACATGTCCTTGATTCGCGCCTCAGAGAAGTTTGATTACTCACGCGGGAATAAGTTCAGCACTTATGCCTCGTGGGCCATTATGAAAAACTTCGCGCGAACCATACCGGACGAGTTCAAACACCGAGATCGGTTTCGAACCAGTTCGGAAGAGATCTTTACCGGACACGAAGATCGACGTGCGGATAATTTCTCCGCCGAAATCGATCAAGCGTCGCGTACCGATCAAATCCAAAAAATCCTTCATACGCTCGACCAACGCGAACAGCAGATCATCGTACGAAGATTCGGACTGGATCACCGATTTGAACCACTCACTCTCAAAGAGGTAGGCGAAGAGCTGGGTGTAACCAAGGAACGGATCCGTCAACTTGAAGCGAGAGCCCTGGATAAACTCCGGGCTGCTGCGAATAAAGCGCATATCGATATCCCCGAATAGACCCGTCCACGGACGAGTCATCTGTCACACAAACGTCGCAAAGCGTCCGCAATCTCGATTGCGGACGCTTTCGTTATTACAGGTCACATAACGGCAGAGTAAGAGCTTGTTTCGTCATTGAAAACGACCTGGGAACTGATGACTGGTGCTCCATACAGTGTGACGATTCCAGAGGTGTCGACCGTTGTTGGGCCGACCGTTGTTGGGCCATCCAAGAAACCACCGCACCTAGCCGGCCAATAATTAAGGTGGACACGGCCGACAATAGTCAAAGTAGCAGGCACATTCCATGTGCCGTCCGCCGGAAAATCCAGCCAATATACGCAAGCAAACGGCGCGGCGGAGCGTGCCTGCTACTTTTGTCGGCTGTGTCAAGGGGGAGGAAAATGAATAGTGGCTAATGCGAATGCCGATTACGTTTTTCGACCTCCTTTGAACGACTAATTCCCCTTTCCTTCAACGAAAACCCGCTCTTTCATATCCGGTTTCACGGCAAAGGATTCTGTTTTTCCCGTCGACCATCGCACCTGGACGTTTCGCAATTCCCTTTTGCCCAGTCCAAAATGGAGCTTAGTGCCATAGTGACTTTCGTAGCCGCGGCCAGCTATGACATATCCAACTTGGGTTTGATCATCTGCCGAGACGGAGATCTTTGCTCCGACGGCCATGCGATTTGAAGTCGTTCCAATGAGTTGGATATCGATGGAGCGGTTCAGGTTGGATGAGTCGTTTCTCAAGATACTTGGTGCGGCGTTCGCGTTAAACACTACGCAGTCGATGTCACCATCATTGTCCAAATCATCAAAGGCAGCGCCGCGGCTGCTCTCGATGATTGCCATTCCGCTTCCAGCGCTCGCAGTGATATTCGTGAACCTCCCCTTTCCATCGTTCTGCAGAAGATAGTTCCTGACTTTCACTGCCGTACGATCATCTATGTGCTGGATGTTATCCATGAAGTGACCACATGCGATGTAGATGTCTTTGTCACCGTCGTTGTCGAAGTCGATGAGTCCACATCCCCAGTTCACATGTGGAAAAAGGCTGCCGTCAATTCGAGCGATATTGGTGCTATCCAAAAAGAGCCCGCCCCCTACATTTTTGTAAAGGACAGGCATTTCGTCTTGATATGTGGTGGTGAACAAATCCACTAGGCCATCCCCGTCGAGATCCGCGCATTCGACTCCCATGTTGCCATTGGCTTTCCCGGTTCGATCCAATGCGACGCCGGATTGTAATCCTTCGTCGGAAAAGTACCCATTTCCATCATTGATCAGCAGCGAATTGGGCATCTGGTCATTGGCAACGAAGATATCGATATCGCCATCATCATCTGCGTCGAAGGCTAGAACACCCATACTGGCAGTCGAAAGCATTGCAATTCCAGAACGTTGACTGATATCAACAAATGTCCCGTCACCTTGATTGAGGAAAAGCGTATCCGGCTCGGGTTGGTAGTCTGTAGGTCCAGGATGGAATTGATGCTTGCCAATCATTCTCGTGATATGTTTGTCATAGGTGAATTGGACATAACTGGCTGCATACAAATCTAGGTCACCGTCCGCATCGATGTCGAGGAACGAACATCCAGCCCCGACTTTATCAGGCATGATTGGCATGGCATCCGCAGTAATGTTTCGAAACGTTCCATCGCCGTTATTGCAATAGAAAACGTTTTGTCCAAAATTGCTAACGTAGAGATCCCAGTCGCCATCTTGATCGTAGTCCCCAGCGACCACCCCCATTCCGTATCCGATATCACCGACGCCGGACGCGACGGTTACGTCGGTAAAAGTAAAGTTGCCGTTGTTGCGATACAAAACATTGGTAGTTTGCTCGGTGGCTGCAGTCCCTAGCAGAGGCGCGCCATTCAAGAAATAGATGTCTATAAAGCCGTCATTGTCGAAATCCAAAAGGGCTAGGCCGCAGATGACGGATTCGACGATATAGTGCTTGCCACTACTGCCATCGGTTGGAACGAAATCGATACCGCATTGACTCGAAACGTCGGTCAGTTGTGTTTGGGCGGAAATCGTTCCAACCAGGGTGATTCCAACCAGGGTGATCCAGAGGCTTCCGACCAGGCACAGGCTACCACAAGCCAACATTGGGATTCTCACTTTGACGGCCCTCGAAAGCGATAGGTATCGGAACGAATACTGTTGGCGTGTAACCGAACCTCCAGCGCAAGAACAACTTGCCCGGATGCATCGAGACAATCGATCAACGCTCGATACGCTTCGGCGGAGACTATTTCGTTGACGGCTCGACGCGAGGGAGCAACCGCGGAAGAATAAAGAAACGCAATCAAGGGCACGACGATCAAAATAATGATCGCAGCAAAGAGCGTTGGATGAATGGACTTGATGATCTGCAATGAACGACCGCCTGCAATTTGCAAAAACGATAAATCGCCGCCCTGGCCTAGACATACCATTCGACAAATGCTCTCGAACGCTTATCTAATTTCTTCATGTCTTCGACGCGGTACCGAATTCCGTTGGCGTCGGTTATGTTCACCACTTTGGCTGAAATACGCCGCACATCTTCCTCGGACTTGAGTACAAAACTAGTTTGGCCATGATTGGTTTCAACGAACCATTCGCATGGTTCAGTTATCCCCGAAACGCGGAAGATCCTCTCGATCACGGGGACGAACTCCCGCAATGCGAGTTCTTCTTCCAGCAATGCGACGATTTCTCCTCGCAGGGCGTGTATCGAATCCAAACAAGCGATTTCTTCTCCTTCGGCGCTTACTATGGAAACCCAATGCTTAGATGCGGATATCGGAAACAAAGGAATCACAGCCACGTCCAAGTATTCATGGCCAGCGGCGTCAATGAGTTTCAAATGGTTCCATTGGTCGCGAGACAATCGAAAGATCCACGAGCCATCTGCCCCACGCAAGTGGTCTTTTGGGGATTTGGCGGCGATGTTCATTGGCGTGTTCATGCGTGGTTGACTTTAATTTGTATCAAATGTAGTGCCGGAAAACATCGGTCGTGTTTCTGCAGCCAAGAAAAAGGAGCCCGTCACGCAGATTAATTCGTTTGGTTCTGCAGTGCGTCGAGCATAATCTATCGCAATGTTACTCGAAGGAGCTGATAGGATTTCAACAAGATGCGTTGGATTAGCCCTTTCTTTGGCAATCCTTTCTAGACTTTCAACCGGAACAAAACGAGGATTGTTTTGGAACTGGGTTACGATCAATCGGTCCGCGTAGCTCAAAAGCTGATCTAACATCTTCTCGAATTCTTTGTCCTTGGAGCAGGCGAATACGATGGTCCTTTTGGCGGGGGCAAAATGATCGCGAAGCGCGAAAATGAGTGCGTCGATCGATGCGACATTATGCGACGTATCGAGGACTAGCTGCGGATCGGTGCTAACCAATTCAATGCGACAGCTCAGCTGTGTCTGAGCCAGAGCATCGATCAATGCATTTCGAGGCAACGACCAACCATCCGCGTTTAGTCGGCTCCAGGCCGCTATTGCTACGGCTGCGTTTTGCGCTTGGTGTTTACCAGCCATGCGCAGCCCAAGATCCTGGAAATCAGAAAGGGGAAGGCGTGCATTGAGTCGAACAAAGTCCATGTGACTTGCTAAAAAAGAGTTCGCGGATTGCGGTGTGTGATTCCAGCATTCCATCGTTCGAATCGTCGACCGAAAATCGACGTCTAGCTCCCAGAGTTCGCTTCCAGTCTCCTGGCAGCGATTTCGAATAACATTCTGCGCTTCGGGGTGCAAGGCTCCGCTAATCACCGGTACCCCAGTTTTAATGATGCCAGCTTTTTCCGTTGCAATCAATGAGATCGTGTTGCCGAGCTGTTGCTGGTGATCGAAACTGATGGAGGTGATAACTGCCAAGTCGCTTTGGCAAACATTGGTGCTGTCGAGCCGTCCACCAAGTCCAACCTCAACTACATTGATGTTCGTTTTACGTGCGGCAAACAGACTCCAAGCAAGAGCTGTTGTCATTTCAAAAAAAGTAGGGGGACCAAGAGAGGATTGAGCGGTTGCCGTTTCAGCAACTCTTAGTTGCTCGATCAATCGCCCAAGTTCCGAAGGCGAGCAAGGAATTCCGTCCACCACAAACCGTTCCTCAAGGTGCAGCAGGTGCGGGGATGTGTAGAGTCCAACGCGTAAACCAGAACGCCGCAGGGTTTCAGCGATCAACCATGAGACAGATCCTTTCCCTTTGGTCCCGGCTATGTGGACAACCGGCGCCGCCAAATGCGGATTGCCTAGCTGTTCCAATAGAAACGCCATTCGAGCCAATCGGTAGGCCCGCTTATCGTAGGGTCGATCGAGTGTTTTCTCATAATTGATGCGATCGTAAAGGAATCGAATCGCGTTGATATAGTCTGGGTCGAGCCGATCCATCGGTTCCTGGAATTAGTGGTGTCTATTGGTAGGTACGTGGTGTTCGTCGGATTTTTCTACGTTCTGGTGAGCGTAGCTGTCCGAAATCTAGCCCCGCTAGATTGCAAAGGCTTTAGTTTATTTGCAGACAAGTGGGTTGTGCGAGGGGTGGAGTCGCTTGCCGAGCGATTGTTTCGGATTTATAGTGCTCGCATGTTGGTACGAGGTTAACAATTCTCGGAATCGAGGGTGTTTGCCTTGAGCAATATAGATGCGAGGGGGCAGTCTTCCTTTGAACCGAGTCTTGGTTTTTCGCGTAAAGGCACGCTGAACGCTCGTAAATCAATACAATTTTGTCTTCCCAGTCCATTTTGCTCCTTTGCGACCGCAGTTTTTGGTCCGCTTTTAGCTTTACCGAATCTACTTATGGCAACGACAACGGCACCTACGACCCCTTCCGTTAGCTCAACGGATCCGACAAATGTAATTGTGGAAACGCGAAACCTCGGGAAAATATACCGCGATTTCTGGGGCCGCAAAAAAGTAAATGCGCTGAAATCATTGGATATTGAGGTTCGCCGCGGGGAGATTTTCGGATTGCTTGGTCCGAACGGGTCCGGAAAATCAACCACCATCAAGCTGATGCTCGGATTGTTGTTCCCGACCTCAGGACGGGCATTTGTTTTCGGCAAGGATGCGACCGACGTCGCGAAAAACGAGCGGATTGGGTACCTACCGGAGGAATCGTATCTATACAAATTCTTGAACGCGGAAGAAACACTGGATTTCTACGGTAGGCTGTTCGATATGCCGGCTAGCGTTCGACGTGAACGCACTGAAAGTTTGATCCAAATGGTCGGACTGCAACGCGCCAGACGCCGACAGCTCAAGGAATACTCTAAGGGGATGACTCGGCGGATCGGCTTAGCGCAAGCTCTGATCAATGAGCCGGAATTTTTGGTGCTAGACGAACCCACCACCGGATTAGATCCGATCGGTACTCGCGAGATGAAGGACCTGATTCTGCGACTGCGGGAGCAAGGCAAGACCATTCTATTGTGCTCGCACCAATTGGCGGACGTCCAAGACGTCTGCGATCGTGTAGCGATTTTGCATCAAGGTGAGCTGAAAGAATTGGGGCGTGTAGACAGCCTATTGAAAGTTCAAGACGTGACACAGATTCATGCAAAGGGCTTGGATGAAAAGACCAAACAGGAAATCAAAGATTTAATAGCTCGCTCCAGTGGCGAGATGTTGCGAATGGACAATCCAACAACAACCATGGAAGAGCTTTTCCTCGACATTGTGCGAGAAAGCGATCAACGTCCTGGTCGACGCGGTGGTGGTGCTTAGCAAAATGAAGAGCTTTCACCTTTACATAAGAAATACCGCGGACGTTGAAAGGCAAAATTAGGAAACATGCGTTTATCACCAGATCAATTTTGGACATATTTTGAGTGGCTATTTGATCACTATGCCTTGCTCTATGGATTCTTGCTAGTTTTGGTACTGGCGATCCTTGGATTTGTAGTTGGGTTCGTGGTTGCGTTGCTCAAGCACGGGCCGGCAGAAGGATTTTTGCAAGTCGCCAAGCTGATTCGAGAACTTTTTGCAGTCGATCTCCCAAAGACTTCTGTCCGTCGCGTGGGGGCGATCGCCAGACTCGCGTTTAAAGAGGCGATTCGGAAAAAGGTGTTGGTCGTTGTCGCGGTCTTCGTGGTCGCAATCATGTTTGCTGGCTGGTACTTGGATCCTCAGGCTCAGTACCCGGCAAGGCTCTACATATCTTTCGTTCTGACCACCACAAACTATATGGTGATTTTGCTCGGTTTGTTTTTGAGTTGCTTTAGCTTTCCAAGCGACATAAAGAGCAAAATTGTTTACACGATTGTGACGAAACCCGTTCGTCCTACCGAAATTTTTCTTGGTAGGGTTGTTGGTTTTACTGCCGTAGGAACGATGATTTTGTTGCTGCTGGGCGCGATGAGTTACTTGTTCGTCGTTCGGGGAGTGGAGCACAGACACGAAGGAATGGAGTTGTCGGCTGATGGTAAGTCTGGAACAACGACCAATCAGCAGTTTCACTCACATACGTTTACCTTGGACGAAACCGGCGAAGGCTTTACCAATGAAACGAAAGGGCACCGGCACATCGTTTTCAAAGAGGGCGAAAAGATCGTCGTTGGCAAGTCCGATGGTGATCTCGAGGCTCGAGTGCCGATCTACGGCATGCTTCGATTTACCGGTCGCGACGGAGAGGAAACCACGGGTATCAATGTCGGATACATGTCCGAGTATCAAAAATACATCGAGGGTGATTCCCTCTCTAGCGCGATTTGGAGCTTTAAAGGACTGGGACCATCGAGCTTTGACGGTGAACTGAATTACGACATGACAATTTCGGCGTTTCGTACCTATAAAGGGGACATTGTCACGCCTGTTGGCGGAGTGGTGATCTTCCGAAGCAAGGACGGGGCAGTCGAAAGCGAGCGTTATGGTTTCAAGGTCAAGGAATTCCAATTGGATCAACGATCGATTCCTCTGAAAGGCCTTAAGGGCTTTCGGAAAGGGGAGCCGACAGAACTGGATTTCTTCAAGGACATTGCGCCCAACGGCGAATTCGAAGTCGTGATTCGTTGCCAAGACAAGAGCCAGTACTTGGGGATGGCTGCTGCGGATTTGTATTTCAGAGCAAAGCCGATGTCGTTTTGGTGGAACTTCATTAAGGGTTATATCAGCATTTGGCTGCAGATGGTCATTGTTATATGCTTTGGCGTGATGTTCTCGACTTTCCTTTCGGGACCGGTTGCCATCATCGCGACTGTCTCGATCATTGTTTTAGGATTCTTTGGATTCTTTATTGATGACATTGTCAAAGGAACTATTCAAGGAGGGGGACCCATCGAAGCACTTATCAGGATGCCGTTGCAAAGCGGTTCGGGTGTTGAGCTCGATCTAGGAAACGTTGCACTCGAGAAATCGATCAAGGTAGTGGATCAAGTAGTTCTCGTTTGCGTTCAAACCCTTTCTCGGGCGATCCCGAATTTCATTCAGTTAGGCACCGCAGATTTCGTTGCCTATGGAGTGAACTTGTTCGGAGGGCTTTTGTCTCGCCACTTAACGATTTGTGCAGGTTACTTTCTGATGACCGGGATCATTAGCTACTTCTTCTTAAAGACTCGAGAGATGGCCGCATGAACAAAAACAGTTTGCTTAGGAAAATTGTTTATATCGCCGCGATTGTGCTTTTGCTCGGGCCCTTGTTCGCAATGGGGAGACCTACGAACGGTCTGATTGGCCAACTTCGTACCAAATACAAAATGGGGCAGGCGAACTTGGGTAAGCTTGATCCGACCAGCGAAAGCATGCGATTAGCAACCTTGGGAATGAAAGGGATAGCATCGACTATTCTCTGGCTGAGAGCAGACTACTACAAGGAAGAAAAGTACTTCGATCGATTCTCGGCAACACTGAACCAAATCGCCTTGCTACAGCCTCACTTCATCAGCGTTTGGCAACACCAGGCGCACAATTTGAGTTACAACGTAGCTCCTGAGTTTGAGGACTATCGGCAGCGATATGAATGGATCAAAAAAGGGGTCGACTATTTGGTACGTGGCACCAAATACAACGACAGGAAGCCCATCCTTCAGTATGACCTCGGTCATTACCTTGGTAACAAGCTTGGCAAAGCCGATGAGCACGTACAGTATCGGTCGCTCTACCGTAAAGATGCCGAGTTCCACAGGTATTTCAGGGACCAAGGGCTCGTTGGAATTGAAACGAATGCTCTAGGATTCGATCAAAAACCAGATAACTGGCTTACTGGTAAGCTGTGGTTCGAACAGGCTGTGGCATTGTATGAGGCAGGTGCATCGATTAAGAAGGCCCCACACTTGCTGCTGTGTTACGGACCGCTCTGGCACATGTACTATGCGGAAGCCATTGAATCCGAGGGCGTTCTAGATTCAAGCGCCCAATTCGCATGGAAACAGGCCGGTAATGAATGGGCTGATTATGGTACCAAATCACTCTACCAATTCCGACAGGGCCGCGACCTGACCATGCTCAGCAACAAGGTCGCGTCGGCAGAAATTGCGTCGCTCCAAAAGAGGTTCGAGGAAATTACCGGCGAGGCCAAAGTAAAAGCAGAGCAGTTTTTGCGAAAGGGGATCCCGGCTGGAATGCTCAAGATTCTCGAAAAACCTGAAGACGAACGCACTGTATCGGACGATGAAACTTACGAAGATGTTAAGAGGCGAATCACGCCAAATGTTCAACAAATTGCCGCGCAACTGCCTGCGAACTTGCAACTCGAGGGTATCGAGCTAGCTCGCAAAATCGTTTCCACGAAGGATTTTCAACGAGAAGTAGAATCCTATCGAGGTCAGGTCAACTACGAGTATTGGGAGGTTCGAGCTAGGGCTGAACAGCGTGAAGATATGGTCAACGCACGCAGGTTCATGTTCGAAGCAGATCGAATGATCAATATTGCGGACGTTCAAGGTGCGGAACAGTCGTACAAGAAGGCTTGGGATTTGTGGGCGCAGGTCTTCGCTCGTTATCCTGCGATGGTCACCGAAGAAGTTGGTGATGATGTGGTCAAGTCGTTAGCTCGATACAAAAGGATCATCGATGAAGACCTAGACGATACCTTCGTTCTGCATAAGTTCTTACAGTATCGCAAAGCCAAAGAAGACAGTTCCATGGGGTTGGATTCCGATAAGCTGATGGAAGAAATGAATGCAAGAGCCGCAGAGATCTTGGAAGCAGAAATGCGTGGTGACGCAGTGCCTGCAATTCAAGGGTTTACGCCGTCTGAGGATCAGGCCAAGTCCGAGCCAGCAAAGTCCGAGCCGGCAAAGTCCGAGTCAGCAAAGTCCGAGTCAGCAAAAAATTCAGTCGATTCATTAAAGATCCAGCCGGCTGAATCGCGGACCGAAGATTGGTCGAAGCGACCACCGACTTTGGAAAATCCAGATTCTCAAGAATGATAAAGTCGGATAAGTTGATGTAGATGGGAATCTACGATAGAAGCTATTACCGCGAAGAAAACGAATTGGATCTGCGTCCGAATTGGGACCAAAGGTCGGCCGTGAGCACGTTGATCATTATCAATGTAGCTGTTTTCGTTGCAAACATTTTTCTCACCAAGAGTTTTGCGGATGGGATTAATCAGGGGCTGGTTAATAACTTCTTGATGCTGAGGGGCGGTGATATCCTCCTGCCGTTGAATTGGTGGCATACGCTAACCTACGGGTTTTGCCATGATGCCCAAGGCTCTATGCCAATTCACTTGATCATGAACATGCTGGGTCTCTATTTTTTGGGCCGTACGGTGGAAGAACGCTATGGACGAGTGGAGTTCTACCGAATCTATTTGATCTCCATGCTGATTTGCGGCTGGGTATGGCTATTGAAGGAGTACGCATTTAAGTCGAATGGCGGACTACTCGGTGCCTCGGGGGCCGTTTTGTGCATTGAAATGCTCTTTGTTTTCAACTTCCCGACTTCTCGTGTGTACCTATTGGTCTTTCCGGTTCCGGCCTGGGTCTTGGGCATTCTTCTGGTGCTCATGAATTTGGCATCAAGTCCGTCCTCCGTCGTTGCTACCGACGTGCACCTAACAGGAATTCTTTGCGCGGTTGCCTACTTCTTTTTGGGTTTGAGTTTTCGGTTTTTTGGTGATTTTAAAGGTTCTTGGCGCCGATGGATGCGAAGATACGGGGCGTCCAAGCTGAAAGTGCACGAAGAATCCAAGTCTCTTCCGTCAAATTTCGCGGATGAAGCAGATCGAATTCTCGCAAAGATTCATGAATCCGGACAAGACTCTCTCACGTCGAAAGAAAAGAAAACCTTGGAACGATACTCGCGATCGGTTCGGGAAAGCAAGCACAAACAATAGCTCACAGCGAACTGTAAAAATCGGCGTTCAAAACAAATCCAATTCTACTCAAATTCACAAAATGGCCATCGCAACAAAGACCTTTGAATCGACGCGAAACGAAATCGCTGGGATCCCAGTTTCGGAAATAGTCAGCAAGTTTGGTACGCCGGCATATGTTTACGATATGGCGATCATCGAAGAACGGGTCAGAGACTTGGCCGCGTTTGACGTCGTCCGCTACGCCCAGAAAGCTTGCTCCAACATCGGGATCTTGAATCGGCTCAAGAGACTCGGAGTCGTTGTGGATGCAGTCAGCGCTGGCGAAGTAAAGCGCGCGATCGCGGCCGGTTACGATCCTCATGATATTGTCTTTACTGCAGATGTATTCGATCGTGAAGCGCTCAGTCTAGTGAAAAAACTACAGTTGCATGTGAATTGCGGTTCGCCGGACATGATCGAGCAATTGGGGACTGCAGTACCTGGTTCAAGCGTCACGCTTCGAATCAACCCAGGGTTTGGACACGGGCATAGCCAGAAAACAAATACAGGTGGGCCGCAATCCAAGCATGGTATTTGGCACGAAGATGTTATCGAATGCCTCCGCAAAGCTGATTTGTACAACGTTGCGGTTACCGGCTTGCACATGCATATAGGGTCCGGTACCGACTTGGAACATCTATCACAGGTTTGCACCGCATTGGAGAAGATTGCATTGCAAATTGGTCGAACATTAACAACTGTCAGCGCTGGGGGGGGATTGCCTGTGCCTTATCAAGCTGGGCAGACCTATGTCGATTTAGATCAATACTATTCTCTTTGGGACGCGACACGCAAACGACTAGAAGCCGCATTTGGGCATTCTTTAAAACTCGAGATCGAACCAGGACGCTATCTCGTCGCGGAGAGCGGTTTTTTGATTGCTGAGATTCGCGCTGTGAAGTCGATGGGTGAAAATGCTTTTTACCTTCTCGATGCAGGCTTTAATGACTTGGCTAGGCCAATTTTGTATGGAGCCTACCATCCGATTTCAATTTCGCATCGAAATGGTCAAACATCCAAGAAAATGGTTGATGTTGTCGTGGGCGGACCATTGTGCGAATCAGGCGATATATTCACTCAAGAAGAGGGGGGCTTTGTTGCGAAACGTTCTCTTCCGGTTGCTTCGGTTGGGGACTATCTGATTTTGGAAGTGGCAGGAGCCTACGGATTCGTCATGGCAAGCAACTACAACGGCCGATATCGAGTACCAGAAGTACTGCTTGAAAATGGCAAGATGCACTGCATTCGTACTCGAGAAACTTTCGAAGACCTCATTCGAGGTGAATCAATACCCCCAATTTAGATTCTTCGGCGCAGTTCGCCTCGATCCAGTTGCTTGCATGGAGGGCGGCGCTTCGCGCTATTTGCCCAGCGCGGCTTGACCAAATGGTACAATGGCCGAACATGAACAGAGTTCGAAACTCTTAACCCTCCATCCCTTTGAGGAACCTTTGAATGTCAATGTACCGAAAAACGCTTCTAGCAGGAATTGCAGCAATGGCTATTGTTTCCGGATATGCCGAGAACCCCCTTTCGTTAAGTTCATCGGCTTCGGCAGCCGACTCCACCAAGGCTGATGTGCCAAAGGTGCTCTCGTTCAAAGTGAAAACACTCGAAGGGGATGCTGCTGACTTGAGCAAGTACGCAGGTAAGGTTGTCATGTTTGTGAATGTTGCCAGCAAATGCGGAATGACTCCGCAATATACTGCTCTCCAGAAACTACATGAATCCTACAAAGATAAAGGGCTCGTAATCATCGGCGTTCCATGCAATCAATTCGGTGGTCAGGAAAGCGGTAGTAGCAAAGAGATTCGAGAATTCTGTACAAACAATTACAAAGTGTCCTTCGACATGCTGGAGAAAGTTAATGTCAAAAATGACGGCAAGGAAAAGGCTTGTGAGTTGTTCGCTTATCTGACGGAACAAGACGCCAAGCCTGCTGGCAAAGGCCCCGTTGGTTGGAATTTCGAAAAGTTTGTCGTCGACCGCAAAGGGAACGTTGTCGGTCGATTTAAGAGCCGGGTCGAGCCGAATTCGCCAGAAATGATTTCCGTAATAGAGAAAGCTTTAGCAGAGTAAATTACTGCATCAAGAATGGCCTCAAAACTAACTTGGGCTCGCAGCTGGTTTCATCTCGCTGCGAGCTTGCACTAGAGAAGTAACCATTGTTGCAATAGATATAAGACGGCGGTCAAAACGCCATGCAAGTGGCAGTTTCTTTCCTTGTAACCGCTGAGTAGTTCATCTTCTGACTAATAGCGACAAACATTACAGTTTGTTTGCTACTGCCTCAGGTGTGACTACCACCTCGGGTTCTGCGATCGACAGAACATAATTCACAATATGCCAGATCTCTTCTTCGCGAATGCCTTTGTCATCGCTGGACTTGATGATTGCGGCGGCAGGCATTGGTGCTCCAACAATACCGTATCGAATCCGCCGATAAATATCCATAGGCTCCCGCCCGCCACGGTATTTCCCCTCGACGATGTTCCGCGGCTTAAGTGGTTGCGGTTTCATTCCACCTCTAGCCATCAACGGCAATAGCTCATCGGTATTGGCAGGGTTTAGGTCAATTTTTGAAGTCCAATCTTTGGTCCAGTCATCGTAATCTGGAAGTTGCTTACCGTCGCCACGAGCAGATTCGCCATGGCACTTAGCACATGCTGCTTCTTCGGTTAGAAAAAGTTTTCGTCCTTTATCGATCGACTCTTGAAGTGCGGTTCGATTGTCCGCTGTCTCTGAACCAAATAGAGGGAAATCTGGAAGTTCGAATTCCTCAACACCATCGGCAGATTCGATCCATGCATCCGCAATGCTGGTGAGAATTTCCGTCGCAGTTTCTAGCTGTCCTTGCAGTTGTTTCTTGGATTCGGAATCGTCACTAGTTTTGAGGGCTGCGTTGTAAACTCGGTCTGTTTCCAAATCGAGATCGTACGCAGCACCAAATAGCAATTTGCGTTCAAATTCACCTCGAATCGATAGGAAGACCACATAGTCAACTAAAGCGTTGATCTTGTCGTCCGGCAGTTTGTCGAACAGAGGCATCTGAGAGCCAGCCAGGCCCTTGCGAAGCGATCTCACGATATCAGCTTTGATCGGTTTGTTTTTTCTTGCTGTGCTTTTGTATTTGAAGATGCCGTGACGGAACTCGCGAGGGTACGGATTCTGCGATGCAGCAACAGGACCACGGCCTTGCCCCGACTCGCCGTGGCACGAGGCACAGAGTTGACGGTAAAGTCCCTTTTCTCCAGGTTCAACCGAATTCTGAGGTGGTCCAGCAGCTTTATCCAGGTTGGCCAAAGAGAGCAGTTCTTTGTAATCGTCTTCGCCAAAAAGGGGGGGCAACTTTGGCTCATCGAGCGTTCCAAACCATTCGGTCAACAATGCTTGGGAGTCCGACAACGGTTGATCCAACTTGAGATCCTGCTTGATCTCCAGGGCATGGGTGTAGAGATAGTTTGGTTCATGAAACGCGGTTGAAGCAGTATTAGGTTTGCAACCTGTGTGAACTGCGATCCATCCCAATGCCAAGACAGCGAAGTGCAAGCGGTACATTCGAATTGTCATAATTATGGTTCGTGTCTATTTCTTCGCGACATCGCGAATTTCAATTTTGCGCCATTTCACGGTGAACGGGCCTTGGTCTTTGCCAATTCCATGCACCTGGAGTCCGATAAATCCGGACAGGAACGATTGTGGGTCAGTGATATCTTCTACTAATTTGCCATTGATCCAAGTTTGAATTCGGGTTCCTACGGCTCGAACATGAAACTGATTCCATTCGTTGTTTTTCATGAGTTCGTGTTTGGGTTGATTTGGAGAAATCCAATTTCGACCCGTGGCCTCCCCGTAAATATAACCGGATTCACCTGGTCCTCGCATAATTTCAACCTGCGGTCCATGGACGCGGCCGCTGTCTTTGTCCGGCGTGCTCCTGGATCGAATCTGAACGCCGGAGTTCAATGCTGGATCAACCAATACTTGAAACCGCAATTCAAAGTCGGAATACTCTTGGTCGGTACACAGGAACGAATTGGGGCTCTGGTTGGCAGTTGTGCCCACGATGCTCTCATCGGCAATACGGTAAACCGCCCAACCGTTTCGCTGTGTCCAGCCGGCTAGGTCTTTCCCTGAAAACAGCGAAGTCCATCCGTCTCCACCGGGCACGCTCGAGGGGGGCGTGTTTTCGTTGCGGACGACGGCTTGCTCTTTCGTCTTGGAATCATCGGCTCTCGATTCCACGCAAATAAGGCAAGAAAAAACACACGAAAAAGCCGAATACGCGAACAACGAAAACAGCGATCGGACCATGTTAGACCTCGTCTTGCAATACGTGGGAGGATAGAGTCTCTTTAGGAAGCAGTTTATCTTGACTCTTGTCTTTTTTCTACCCAGCGATCGTCAATGACTGAATTCAATTGCCATGGTTCGTTCCCTGAAACGCGAATGAGGCGCAATCGCCGTTGGCCTTGGCTGAGAGACATGCTTAGGGAAACACATTTTTCGGCCAGCAATTTGATTTGGCCCCTCTTTGTAATCGATGGCGTAAATGAACGGCAACCCATTTCGACAATGCCTGGTGTTGAAAGAATGAGTATCGATTTGGCGGTCCAAGCTGCCGAAAAAGCAGCAGCCTTGGGGATCGCTTCGGTTGCAATTTTTCCGGTGACACCGGACGCGATGAAATCAGAGGATGGCAAGCATGCGTTCGATCCGGAGAACCTTGCCTGCCGCGCGGTGCGTGCAATTATGAAAAAACTTGGAACTTCGATCGGTATCGTATGCGATGTGGCGCTCGATCCTTACACTACGCATGGGCACGATGGTCTCTTGATGGATGGTTATGTTGCCAACGATGAAACCGTTTACGTTCTGTGCAAACAGGCCGTGAATCAAGCCGCGGCAGGTGCAACCGTCATCGCTCCATCGGACATGATGGATGGCCGAATCGGCGAGATTCGCAAAGCATTGGATCAGGCGGGGTACGATGATGTCCTCATCATGTCCTACGCAGCCAAGTACGCATCGGCTTTTTATGGTCCATTTCGAGAAGCAGTTGGTTCTGCAAGCAGTCTTGGCAAAGGCGACAAGAAAACGTACCAGATGGACCCTGCCAATACGGATGAGGCGCTTCGCGAGGTTGCATTGGATCTTCGTGAGGGAGCCGATATCGTCATGGTAAAGCCCGGGATGCCGTATTTGGATATCATTCGAAGAATCCATGATACGTTTCAAGTTCCGGTGGCTGCCTACCAAGTGTCGGGGGAGTACGCCATGCTAAAGTTCGCCAGTCAAATGGGCGCGATCCAGGAAAAAGAATGCGTTTTGGAGAGTCTGCTCGCTTTCCGCCGCGCCGGGGCGACTAGCGTCTTGAGCTACTACGCCGTTCAAGCCGCTCAATGGCTCAAACCAACTTGATTTCAAGTTGGTGGCAGGGACTTTTCACCCTGTCATCGCAGTCCCAGCGACGCCACGCTGAACGTTGGGGGTATCATAACTATGCTCGCAGAAAAATAATGTACTGGGTGCACCTCTATCTCGGCACATATGACCCGGGCCATCGAGTTTTAGAGTACATTGCAAACGGCGACACACTTTGACATACATTGAATCAACAAAACCAGTCGAATATTGGGAAAGCATGAAACGTATCTTCCAAATACTTATAGTACTTTTGTACCTCGTTATAGGGACGTCGATTGCAAACGCGGACCGTCCCAACATCATTTTTATCTTCTCCGATGACCACGCACAGCATGCGATCTCGGCGTATGGATCGAAGGTCAATCAGACGCCGAACATCGATCGACTGGCCAAGGAGGGGGCTCGGTTCATCAATTCATTCGTAACCAACTCCATTTGCACCCCGAGTCGTGCGACGTTACTCACCGGCCAGTATTCGCACCTCAACGGAGTTCCCGTCTTCAATCGCTTCGACGGATCTCGTGACCATGTTGCAAAACACCTTCAAGCGGGTGGTTATCATACTGGGATGATTGGAAAGTGGCATCTAGGTTCGGACCCAACGGGATTCGATCGTTGGATTGTTTTGCCTGGACAAGGCAACTATTGGAATCCTACGTTCCTCGTTTCGGGTCGCAAGCTGACGATAGAGGGACACTGCACCGACATTACGACAGACCTGGGTATCGAGTTTATCAAGACGCGGCCGGCAGAAAAACCCTTTTTTTTAATGCTGCATCAAAAAGCACCGCATCGCGCTTGGGAACCTGATAAACGGAATCAGGCTCGGTTCAAGGACAAAGCGATTCCGGAACCGGATACCTTGTGGGACGACTACGCCACTCGCCCAACCGCATTGCCAATCAACGAACAAACCGTTGCACGCGATCTCACTCGTCGCGATCTCAAACTTGATCCACCATCCGATCTCAAAGGCCCCGCTCTCAACCAGTGGTATAACGTAAAGCCGATGGAATTGTTGGTTGACGGGAAAACGCTCTCGGGAAAAGAACTCGTACAATGGAAATACCAACGCTACATGCAAGACTACCTTGCCTGTGTTCAAGGAGTCGACGATGGAGTTGGCAGAGTACTGGATTTTTTAGATCAGAGTGATTTGGCAAAGAACACCATTGTTATGTACTCCGCCGATAATGGTTGGTACTTGGGTGATCTTGGGCTCTACGATAAACGCTTTATGTACGAACCCGGATTGAAGGTTCCATTGCTAGCACGCGGTCCAGGCATCAAAGCAGGTAGTACTCCATCGCAGTTTGTGGCCAATATCGACCTCGCTCCAACGTTCTTGGATTTGGCTGGCTTGCCTATCCCTGATTTTATGCAAGGCCGATCCATTTCGCCCCTACTGCGTGGCGAGGCGCCCAAGGAATGGCGCAAATCCGTCTACTACCGTTACTACCATGATCCCGGTCATCACAATACGGTTGCTCACTATGGAATACGCACCGAGACGCACAAGCTAATCCATTATTGGAAACAAGACATCTATGAAATGTTTGATTTGAGCAAGGATCCGACAGAACAAAACAATCTGCTGTTCTCCGCCGAAAACGCAAAAAAACCTTTGGTCGCTGCCAAATTTGCCGAGTTGAAAACCGAGTTGTTGCGTTCGCAGAAACAGTACCAAGATGATGGACAGTTTGCAGACCCAACGACTTGGCCCAAGTCGAGCGCCGACGGCCCCTTCGATGATAAACAATCTATTGGGGCAAAGACCGTTTCCGAAGCAATTCTGGCTAGTCAGATTGTCAAGCCGTAACATAGAAAAGCTCAATAGATACACTGCAGGAACGTCTCATGCGATTCAAATTCTTCCTTGTAATCTTCTTGTTGTTCTGCCATAGCCTTCACGCTGCTAAGCCAAATATCATCGTGATCATGGCCGATGACTTTGGTTACGAATGCTTGACGGCGAATGGCGGTCAGTCGTATCAAACGCCGAACCTTGATCGGCTCGCAGCGCAAGGCGTACGATTTGAAAACTGCCATGTTCAACCACTCTGCACACCCACGCGCGTCCAATTGATGACGGGGCGATACAACGTTCGAAACTACATCAACTTCGGCACGCTCAACCGATCGGAGGCAACGTTTGCACACTTGCTAAAAAAGGCGGGATACACAACAGCTGTGTGCGGCAAGTGGCAATTGGGACGGGAGTTAGATTCGCCAATGCATTTTGGTTTTGATGAATCCTGTCTATGGCAGCAAACGCGCCGTCCTCCACGATATGCCAACCCCGGCTTGGAATACAACGGTGTCGAAAAAGATTTTAACAATGGAGAGTATGGTCCAAAGCTACTCAACGATTTTGCGATCGACTTCGTGAGCCGCAATCGAGAGAAGCCGTTCTTTTTGTATTACCCTTTGACACTCACGCACGATCCGTTTCAACCGACTCCAGACAGTGAAGACTGGGATCCAAAAGCAATTGGAGAGAAAGTGAATGGAAACGTCAAGCACTTTGCGGACATGACAGCCTACATGGACAAACTGGTCGGGCAGCTCGATGCGAAACTAGCCGAGTTTAGGATCCGCGACAATACGCTGATTATTTTTATCGGTGACAATGGAACGCTCGGCAAAGTGACCAGTCGCTTTCAGGGAGCGGAATACCGTGGTGGCAAAGGGACTACAACAAGTCATGGTACGCACGTTCCGCTGATCGCTTCCTGGCCAGCAATGATAAAGGCAGGCTCCGTAAATCGCGACTTGATCAGCAGCGTCGATGTGCTCCCGACCATTTGTGATGCCGCCGGAGTTAACATCCCGGCAAACATCGATGGCGCCAGTTTCGAAAGGCAGATACGTGGGGAAAAAGGTAATCCTCGCGATTGGTTGTACAGCTGGTACTCTCCCCGCCAAAATGCAGAAAAGAGTGTAAAGGAGTTCACGCAAACAGAGAGGTACAAGCTGTACCGAACAGGCGAGTTCTACGATTGCATTGCAGACCCTCTCGAAAAGAACCCACTAGAGAGAAGAGCGTTGTCCTACGACGTTGCAAAAACGGCCAGTTTATTGCAAAGAGCTCTGGACCAATTCAAAGACGCAAGGCCACCGAAACTCGATCTCGGGGACACGCCCGATGAGAAACCACAATAAGGGCATCTGAAATCATGCGAAATTTTGCGAGCCTGCTTGCACCGGTAATCCTTTCAATGGCAACCCAGCTATTCTGGTGCCGACCTCAGGTCGCCAATGCAGAATCAACCAAGCCGAATATCATTCTCATCATGTCGGATGACATGGGTTGGTCTGATCTCGGCTGCTATGGGGGCGAGATCGCAACACCTCACTTGGACGCATTAGCAAAACGAGGTGTGCGGTTCACACAGTTTTACAACACAGCCCGCTGCTGCCCGACACGTGCGACCTTGTTGACCGGTCTCTATGCACATCAGGCCGGTATCGGACATATGATGGAAGACAATGGCACGGAAGCTTATCGAGGTGATCTCAACCGCAGCTGCGTCACCATTGCAGAAGTTCTGAAGACGGCCGGCTACCGCAACTATATGTCAGGAAAATGGCATGTCACCAGGAAAGTAAAACCGGAAAGCGAAGCCGAGCGAAGTAACTGGCCATTGCAACGTGGCTTTGACCGATTCTATGGGACCATTCATGGGGCAGGCAGTTTCTTTGATCCTAACTCATTGGTGCGCGATAACGTATTGATCTCCCCTTATTCTGATAACAAATACAAGCCTTCAGGATTTTACTATACGGATGCTATTTCGGATCATGCCGGGAAATTCGTGACCGAACATGCGAGAGACCATTCTGGTAAGCCTTTTTTTATGTATGTGGCTTACACCGCTCCCCATTGGCCTATGCATGCTAAAGAATCGGATATCGCAAAATATAAGGGTAAGTACGATGCGGGGTATGACGCCATTCGTTCGGCAAGGCTCCAAAGACTCAAATCGCTCGGCTTGGTAGATCCTCACTGCGAATTGACACCGCAGCGTGGCGGAGCATGGGAAAAGGTCGCGAACAAGGAGTTCGAACTTCGGTGCATGGAAGTGTTTGCCGCCATGATCGACGCTTTGGACCAAGGAGTAGGCCGGTTGGTAGGGGAGCTCGAGCGAACCAACCAACTGGATAACACCCTGATCCTATTTTTGCAGGATAATGGTGGATGTGCAGAAGGGATGGGGCGAGGGGCCGAATCGAAAACGCCGCAAATACGCGAAGTGAATCCACCCCTGCCGGCATTGTCCGCCGAGTTTTTACAACCTGATATGATTCCAAAGCAAACGCGGGATGGTTTCCCTATTCGGCAAGGTTTTGGCGTTTTGCCAGGCGCGGCGGATACCTACATCGGCTACGGTCAAGCTTGGGCGAATGTCAGCAACACCCCTTTTCGCGAGTATAAGCATTGGCTGCATGAAGGTGGGATCAGCACGCCATTGATCGCGCATTGGCCGGCCGGAATCCCCAAGTCGAGGCACAATGCACTCGCAAAGCAACCGGCACACTTGATCGACTTGATGGCGACGTGTGTGGATCTTGCGCAAGCCACCTATCCAAAGGAGCATCTAGGGCAATCGATCCAACCGATGGAGGGAGTCAGCCTTGTACCTGCCCTTTCTGGTCAGAGTGTCCATCGGTCGAAACCCATTTTTTGGGAACATGAAGGGAATCGGGCCATCCGAGATGGCGATTGGAAACTCGTATCAAAGCACCCCAATGGCTGGGAATTATACAACATAGCCTCCGACCGAATAGAAATGCACGATCTGGCGAAGCAGCAGCCGGATCGATTACGAGCGATGCAAACGGATTGGCAATCTTGGGCCGATCGAGTCGGAGTTCGGTCGTGGCCCTTAAAGAAGCCATAAGCTATAAGCCTTTAGTCTTTAGTCTTATTGGAACACCGGATGAGGGACCGATGGTAACGTTGCGTCGCTTGGGGACCACTGGTTTGGAGTCGACTAATTCCAGTTCAAATCGTTTCAGGATCGTGCCGAGCACAATTGCCATCTCATACGACGCGAATGCTGCGCCAATACATCGTCGATGCCCACCACCGAATGGCATATACTCAAATGGGGAATACGTGCGTTCGAGAAACCGTTCCGGGCGGAAGAGATCGGGCTCGATGTAGGTTGATGGGTTGGTGTGCGCCAATACCGTAGCTGGTGCTACTGCCATTCCGGCTGGCAGCATGTACTCGCCCAACTGCAATGGCGATTTCAGTTTGCGAAGCGTTTCTGTAACGATCGGGTGGATACGCAACGTCTCCTGAACTATGGCTTTCAGATAAGGGGCGGTAGCTTCATCCCTCAAATTACAAATGCACAGGTATCAATCGGGTTTGTTCGTTCGCAGTTTTGGGGCTCGGTGGCTCGACCCATGGGATTCCAGCATCGCTCTGCGAATATTCGCGAACCACTCGTTTAAACTCTTTGACTATCTTGGCTAGCAGATCCCGTTCTGTCTGAGCTGTAAAGACGAGATCAGGGAGATTTGCGACGCGTCCACAGATAACCCCATTTTCTTCACGAAGTATATGGACAACACAATTGAAAACGGCCACACTCGAACCGACGGTTTGTAGTTCCGGAATCGGACGTGGCTCATTCATTTTGTAGCGATTGTTCGTGGACCTTGAACCAAGATCGATCCACCTGATGATAAAAATCAAAAAAGCGGAGGGCACGGGGATCGAACCCGCTGCGAATTCGAACGTAAGTGCTTACTCAATAGCAACTTGCTGTTGTCGCAATTCATCATGCGCTGCACCGGCGCTGCATTCTGGGGGCAACCAGTGTCATTTCCTGGCATCGCTTGACATCGATTTGAGGCAACTGGTGATGTCCTGGGAAAACTTGCCGGGCCACGCGAGACAGTCCATCCTTGCCCTTTCCCGGCTGCGATAAGCGGCTGGTTGAGTGCGTTAACCGATTTCACACACCTGTTCGGTCACAGAGAAACGATCATTGACGCGAATGGGGTTCAGGTCCTGGAGTTCATGCAGTCTCCGGTATTCTCTGCTCATTTGATTCTTGTGGCGGCTCAACTTGAGGGAAGAAGTGCGGTGAGATTGTCATGAGCCATTTCGCTGCCCACGCTGCGAGATAGCAGGCATGAAGCGGATTCTTTACCTTGTTGGGCGATGGCTGGAAACCAAGACCAGAAAGTTGCCGGAGCGCTGCATCGAAAACGAGCAAAGCATAGGTTGTCTTCTGCTGATCGATTTGGAATCGCGAGCGGATTGCGATAATCGTGTTAAACACGTTTTGGCTGAAGGTAGTTGTCGCATTGCTTGGCGGCAGAGCTGGCAAAAATTCATTCTCGTAGAATATCCTACTGGCATGAATAAGTTGCGGATCGACTCCAACCGAGTTGAAGAGTATTGAGGTGACTTCCAGAGTGGCCAAGTCACGGAAGTCAAAATCTGCCCTCATTCCAGCTGCGTCGAAGATATAGGCCTGCGGGTTCTCCGGTTGGCTTGCATCAATGGCAATATTCGTCGCATTCAGATCACCGTGGGTGCAATTTCGTCTAGATGCCCAGTGTTTAGTGGTCGATGCCATCAAGTTATCAAACACAATAAGGGGGTTCGCAAACCCGTCTTCAACGATTTTTCGAGTATCGCAGCTACTCCATGCCTTTTCGATAGCTACCCGATCCAGGTGGCGCCACATAAACGTGCCGACGGTTACTTCGTCCTCTTCGGCGGGGCCAAGCTGATTAAGTTGCTCGACCACTTGCTGTACCAAGTTGGCCACGGCAGGGGCAACTTCGCTTATGTTTCGCAGAAAATACTCATTTAGCGACACCGGCCAGCCTTGATTGGTCACACTCTGAGTCACAATCAGGCTCCGCTGCCGAGATTGGAACGTGTGATAGACCTTTATGTGCCCCAGTTTCTGGGCCAGAATCCCAACGTCACGGCAGACGGACGGTCCATTTCCAGCGGGTTCTATTTTGAAGAAGGTCGGAATTGATTGACCAAGACCGTCGTCCAACAAAAATCGCCCCATCAAGACTTTTGTCGGGCCAGCATTTGGGGTCGGATGGCTGATGGACGGCCCGCTCTCGGCGCTCCACCAGCGAAGATCGGTCCCAAGGCATGTGCTTTGTGTCAGGACGCAGCGGCGAAGCAAATCCTCTTCTCGCGGCGACAATGTGGGAAACCATTCCTTGCCCGAATCGCGGATATGAATCCCAACGTCCAGATAGCGAAGTGCCTGGGTGAGACCCGATTCGATTTCGTGATGTTGTTCAAGACCCTTGTTGACGAGACGGCCGTACCAGAAGTCGTTCTCAAGACGCTGCTGCATGTTGCCAATCGGTTGAGCAAGATTGAGCTTGCCGCTCACGACGAGCAGCACTGGTACCGGATGGTTGTCCCGCTTGGCGAGCATTTCGAGTAGCTGCTCGCCTGGAGCAAGCCCTTCGACGGGCTGCCCGCGCGTCTCTATTGGCAGATTCAAGTCGAGGATTACAGCGTGAAAAATCTCTTGGCCGTCGATGCGATTCTTCGCGTCGGCAAATGATCGAACGAAGACGGGGTCAACAATCTGAAAGGTCTTTTTCAGGGTTGCAAACGAAACGCGGTACGCTTCGATTGCGTCGGAATCGTCTTCGACGATCAGGATGTGCAGTTTTCTTGGATAGCTCATGATGACTCCACCGGAATGCTAATCCGGATTCGGTACTCACGATTTCCTGATTTTTTCAGTTGCACAGTCCCTTGTAGCCGGACGATTGCGTCTGCGATCTCGAGCAAACCACGTCCGCGAGAGTCAGACTTCGTAGAAAAGACTTGCTGAAAAGCAGTCTCAAGATGTGTCTCGGGGAATCCTGGGCCATTGTCTACGATAAGCATTTCAATCTGGCCCCGTTGCGAATCAAGGGCACATTGAATGTCGATTTGGCATGGAGGCCCAACTGCCTGGACCGCATTTGACCAGAGGTTTCCGAATGCAGTCTCAAGAAAGAACCGCGTTGCTCGGACGGTGATTCGCCGCACGGCCTGATCGCAGGTCACGACTAACTTCGCGTGTCCGAACCGGGACGCGAACTCGTTCGCGTTTGATTCCAACCATCCGACGATTGCAACCGATTGCCATGTCAGGTAATCGTCTCCAGTATCAAATTCGACATTGCGAGAAATGCGGCGCAATCCCTTCTGTAGACCAGCCAGCACCTCCATCAATTCGGTTTGAAGTGTGGGGTCGCCGACATCGCGGGCAATATGTTCAAGTCGGACAATCTGAGCACTGGGCAAGCTCATCGCATTTCGGACACGATGGCAGAGACGATCCGCAACATAGCGATACGCTTCTACCGTGTTTGCAGCCTGACTGCGTGGCGAAGGGCGTGTTGCTTCTTCGGGTTTGCGGGCCGAAAGTGCTGTCTCAATTGCCGACTTGGTGAATTCATCCGGCTCAATGTCAATCCATTGACGTAACCAAGGCTCCAGTAAGGTCGCGTTTGCGTCAGTACGGAACACCGTTGCAATCATCTGGCGAAGCCTGCCGTCGCCGGGTCGGGAAGCAGACCTCAGCACTTCATTTAAGAGCGGTACTTCACCCTGCAAAAGTGCGTAGAACGCCCTTCTCGCTTGCTTTGGATCAGAAGCGGCAAGCCAGCGAAGATTGGTAACGACATCATCGGGATTCTGTTCAGGAACCATAGCGCTTTCGCCGTAACTCAAATGCTACTTCTCCACCTTCCAAAAGGTCGATGATCTCATTGCGGCACTCGTCAACGGTTCCCGCCTTCTCGACAAAGCCACGTTTCCCGTCAGAATTCATAACGACGACGAGTTCGGCTTCCCCAAGCACGGGAATGTTTGCGTTGTGCGTGATGAATATCATCTGGCGGCGTGGTTTCAGCCGCAGAATCGACTCAACCACTGTCTCGTAAATGAAGTGATTGTCGAGGTTGTCCTCGGGCTGGTCGATCAACAATGGGCCGTCTCGCCGGGCAAGAAGTATGGGTAGAAGCGCAGTGCATTTCTGGCCTCGTGAAAGTTCGGAAGCGTCTTTGAAATTGGCAGTCGGCCCTGTGGACACGTTGAGTTCGATGATAACGCGATCATCAATGGGTAAGACTTCCAACTCCAAGGGATCAAGGTTTTGGCGAAGGGCATCCAGAATCTTGCGACCTCGTTCCTTGCCAAATGAAGTGTGGGTCTCGAACTCGTTGAAGTCGTCTTCCCTCAGCATCAATGCCAGGTCTTCCGGTCGGATGGCGGACAGGATTCTCAGAATGTCCTCCTGATTCTTGAGCTTTGTACCATAGAGGGAATTAAGAAGCTGTTGCTGGTATTCGAGGATGTCGGCATTGCGTTGAACCCGGATTCGTACTTTTGCTCCAGCCTCAGACTGAAGTCGATTGGCAACGCCCTCGCGCAATTCAGAGACCTTGTCTCGGGTCAGGAGATAAGCCGCTTTTAGGGCTTTTCGGTCCAACTGTAGCTTCTGCAACTCTGCGGCAGCTGCTGCCTTCAATTGTTGAAGTGTGACGACCGTAGCCGATTCCTTTTCTGCGGTTGCCCGCGCTTCAAATGCTTTGACCGCTTCTTGGTTCAAATGCTGAAGGGAAAGGTATTTGGCTTCCTGCTCCGCGTGTGCCTCACGAAGCTGAATATTCACATGGGAGAGTTCCGCATCGGTCGCGTCGATCGTTTTGCTGGCGTTGAAGATGATCTGCTCTAGTGACCGCCACAATGAAGCCAATACTTCGTCTGCTGGCTTTAGGATCGGGACATTGGCCGAGTCCGAATTTGCCAGAGAGGGAGGAATCTCGCTTTTGGACCGCGATACCAGTCGAGGCAATTCTTCGCCAAGGCTCTTTAACTTCTGGATGGCGTTGGTCAGACCTGCACGTTCCTTCTCGTTTAACTGCTTCTGCTTAGAAATCGATTGGAATTCAGGGGTTCCCTCTTTCTTGCCAGCCGGTGGTAGAGCGTCGAGCTTCGCTTTGACGTCACCGAGTTCTTCCGTCTGTTCAGTGAGTTCGCGGATTTTCCGCTCAGTCACCTTGATAGTCTCGGCGTTCGCTTCAAGCAATCGTCTCTGATCGGATAGCGTCAGGTGGACCTGTTGCAGTTCCGGCGCGCACAAATCGTCCAGCAAAATTCGGCGCTTGCTGCCCAACGATTCGTCGGCAATTCCCTCAATGTCGAAACTGCTGTATGCGTCAAGGGGCAAGAATGTACCACGGTCCAGGTCAACCGTGGTTACTGGCCGGGCATCCGCCGCCGTCATGATCGCTGTTTGGCCGTAGGTTCGGCGGATCGTGAAACCACCTCGATCTGTGCCGGGTGTCGTTGTAAGCGAGAACACCGAACTGCCAAGATTCGCCTTCAGCAGGTCCAGTCGTGGCTTGGGGGCACCTGTTGGAACTCCTCCAAGAACCACCCGGATCGCCTCGGCCAGCGTAGATTTGCCGCTGCCACGTGGGCCGATGACGCAAATCAAACCCTTGGGAAGGCGCAGTGAAAGATCGGATAAAAATCCACCACTGATTCCGACACTTTCAATAGCCCATAGTGCCATGCTTGACCCCTCGATTCAAAATTACGGATGGACAAATAAGTAATGAGGGCGGAGGCGAGTCTTGTGTCACGTCTACTCCTCCTCAAACCCGAAGTCCGTGAACTTCAGGGTCCGGCAGTTCTCGGTTACGTCACGCACCAACTTGTCCCCTGCTCCCTCGGCAAGGTCGCCCTGGATTTCGATGGTGATCTCGACTTTCGATCCCACCAAGCCCGTCAAATGTTGGACAATTTCCTCGGCGATGCGGGCCGCGTCCCTGCCAAGGCGGAGCGGGTCAACCTGCACTGAACCGTGGAACCTCGATAGCTTTTTGGCCGGGGCTGGCCTCGATTGTTCTGTAAGCGGTGTTATCGTCGTGCCGCCGGTCACAGGTGTCAGGCTAGGAGAAGGTGTAATAGGATCGTCAGTTGCTGTCGATCCTGTTGGCTTAACGACGGCTTCGGCGGCTTGCCGGTCCTTTTCCATTTGGGCGAGTGCTGATTCCGGCTTCACGAGCAAGCTGCGGTCGTCAACGACGACTCGAATTACCTGAGCGGATCGCAGACCCTGGTAGCGTTGACGCAGTTCGTCCCATCCTTCGGCATAAGCGAAGGTATCGTTCTGCCACATCAGGCTGGCTGCCCCTTCCTGTATCGCGGCAATTAGTACCTGCTCATCGCGAAGCCTCGGCAGGTAAAGGTAACGGGCCATGTACTCGCAAAGTTGTTTGATACTGACGTGGTTGCCGGTCCATAGCGGGATGCGGTCAAGTTCCGTCCGAAGTCTCACGCCACCCATTTGTGTGACGAGTGATTCTTCGTTCTTGAGCTTTTTGGCCGCTCGGGTGGCAAGGCTGTCCTGCCCCTGGAGTTTTAGGTCGGTCCAAGTGACATCGCCCTTTGGGTCGGGCTGGCCCGGCACGAGCAGCCAGTGATAGGCTTCCGTGATCCGCAAATCGACCGCTTCGTCGGCGCTCTTTTTCTTGGTTTCGGCCTGCCGCTTCTGGAACTCGTCGAGATTCAGCGTTACACGGTCGTCCGAAATGGAAGACCATGCAAGGAATTGCCGTGCGGACTGCTCCAGTTCTCGCAAGCGGTTGCCATCGCCGGCGAGGAAGACGAGCGTATTTTTGAAGTTGCGTGGTGAGCTTCCACGGGAATCGAGGATGACAGCCGCTTCTTTCCGGGCGGCGCTCTTCTCGTCACGGTTGGCGTGCGGGAACTCGGGGCTGAGTATAACTAGCCTGGCTTCGCGTTCATCGGGCACGTCGCTGCTTTGGACACAAGCGTGAACCTTGGAAAAGTCCGCCCGTGTACGTGCTTGCTCTCGAAGCCTCTTAATGATTTCGTCGCCGATCTGGTCGTCCGATAGCTGGCCAGCGCGGTCATCGGCCAAGCGGGTCACGGTCGGTTGAGTCGAGTACCAGTACCGCTTTCCGTCCACATAGAGATAGGTCGCACTGTCGGTGAGTCGGCGGAGCGCGTCTCCGAATGTGGCGACGGCCTCACCTGGTTGTACACAACCGAGTTTTACCTGCCGGTCGTCGATGCCCCGATGTGATGCCCGGAGCGTCGGGGCCGAACCCATGTAGATTGTCCGCGAAACGCGGCGACATGCTGAATAGCGGCCCAAATTTGGGTTGTCACGGTCAAGGCTGAGCGGCAGGGAGTTGCTCCCGTCCACGTCTTTCTCGATGACCGGAACCCAATGATCTTCGAGGTAGCGGGTCAACTCGAATTGCACCATCTGGTCGTCAATGGGGACATTGCCCGGCATGATGAGAACGCTGCTGTCCTGCCGTTCCCAAAGGGAATGGATCACAGCGGCCATGAGACGCAACACGCCTCGTGTTCGCTGAAACTTGTCCAGCGTGGACCAGTCGTTGTAGAGCCGATCGAACATCTCCGGATGGATTGGGTAGGCCATTTTGATTCGGCGTTCATAGTCAGCTTCCCGGCATTCGGACGGGAACTCCTGCTGCTGCGAACCGTACAAATCGACGAAAGCGCGGGCAACGGCGTCGCGGGTAACGAACTGATCGCCCGTAAGCGGCTGGAACAACCGGCGGCGGACAATCTCGAAACCCTCGTCTGGGCTGGCCGGGCGCCAGGATGCTTCGACGCGACCGACGGCGTTCTTCAGACGGGCCAGTGCTTCGCGACCTCGTTCTCCACCAACTTCAATGTCGGTCACGCCACGCTCGGCCTTTTGGTGCGGGCTTTCTGAAGCTGGGATGCTTACCACGAGCAGCGTGTTCTTGGCGGCTTTAGCGGCTTCGCTCAAGGCTTGGGCAAATGTGAAGTGCGTCTCAAATGAACCGGCAGGCAGGTCGGCGGTAGTGTGCAGTTGCCGGGCGTAGGCAACCCATTCGTCGATCAAGATGAGGCACGGACCATACTTGTTGAAAAGCTCTTTGAGTGAGTTGCCAGGATTGGTTGCTTTCTCATCATCTTCCTTGATGAGTTTGTAGCCTTCCTTACCGCCAAGCTGCCAGGCGATCTCGCCCCAGAGGGTTCGAACCAAGGTACCGTCAGGTTTCTTGTGGGGCTTTCCCGGAGAAATCTGAGTACCCACGAAAACCGCCCGGCGGACGTTCTTCGGGAGGTCAATACCCTGTTCCTTCAACAATTCCTCGGCTCCCGGCAGTTCGCCGATGGCGGTGCCGGAGAACAAGTGATGCAGTGCCAGCATCGAATGCGTCTTACCGCCACCGAAGTTGGTTTGCAACTCGACGACTGGGTCTCCTCCCTTGCCGGACAATCGCAGCACGGCTTGAGACAAGAGTCGGCGTAGTCCCTCGGTAAGAAAAGTTCTGCGGAAAAACTCAGTCGGGTTCTTGTACTCGTCCGATCCTTCTCCCTGGTAAACCTGCCAAAGGTCAGCGGCGAACTCGGCCTGCTGGTATCGGCCGGAGGCCACGTCCGGGTGCGGAGTGACAACTTCCCGCCACGGCTTTAGCGCACCGTGCGGTTTACCCTCAGTCGGCTGAACAGATTTTTTCCGCATCTCCTGGCGGCGCTGGTCGTCGAACATGGTTCTCATCAGGTCCATACGCATCTGGCCGACTTCCGTGCCCGCTTCGGCGGCCGATACTGCGTTTAGCAGACGCTCCATTGAGTCGAGTGCTCGGATGGCATCATTGCTGCTGAATTGCTCGTTGTGAGCCCAGCGGTTGCGAACGTCCCGCAACTCGCTAACGATGCTTCGCTCGGCGTGGCCCAGAGTGTTCTTAATTACTGAATTCCACTGGTCCCAAAGCAGCCCAAGGAGAATCTGAGGATCGTCGAGGTTGGCGGGCTGTGGCTTCGCACGCGGTCCGCGTCCAGCATTGTCCGGCAAAACGGATTGCCAGTTGTCGCCGAGATGCGACTTGAGTTCGCGTTCGACAAAAGGGCGTAGGCCGGACGCTAGAATGTCCAGTCCTTTGCCCACACGTTCACGGTTTGATACGGCCATATTTCAGCGTTCTGTCAGTTGAAGAGGTTCTGTTGTGTTGAAGTTTGCCGGTTTTGGCTCGAAAGCGCAAGCTTCCTTAATTCAGGCCATGCAACAACAAGACTATTGTAAGCAAGTGCGTCTTGGGCCCATTTCTTTCGTTCGCATGTCGAATACAGGCGGTAAGCCAAGTCTCTTGAAGTCTCCGCGACACTGCCAAGCTGGCTAACCAGTGTGGAGGCTCCCAGTTCGCCCTGTTGATCGAGTCGATGAATCAAGTGCTGGGTGACTTCCCATGCAGTAAGCCGTTTGTCGGTAGCCGGGTTCCAATCAACGGGAAGTTCGTCGCGTTTAACGAGTCGAACTTTTCCGGCATGAGCCACGATTATGCCCGCTTCAACAAGACCGTTGACGGCAGTGTTCTTGGCTTTGCTCAGAGTCTCGGCATCACCAAACGGACCTTCGGCCATGCCAAACTGCTCGAACCACGCCAAGGCCCAGCGGGTATCGCTGTCGAACTCCCCTTCCTGTTCTGCCAGCACTTCGTCAAGCGAATGATTGATGATGCCCAAGGCGGTGCGGATCCTCATAGACGAGCCGTCCGATTCAATGACTTTGGCATAGCGAGTAAAAACAGCCATCCCCGGTCCAATCGCCGCCTGCGCGAGGTCAACCGGTGCGATATTCCCCCGTTGCAGATTCCGCAGAGCGTCCGGCAACTCATGCCGCAGCGTCGTGATGAACTCTTTGCGAGTCGCAAGCGAGGCATTACCGGGACGAGGCCGGCAGACGAGGATGATGGACGAGGCTAGTGCGTTGCTGCCCAAACTTCGGGTTCGGACACTGCGTTCCGTTCGGATCGGCCAAGTGCCTTGGATTTGCCAACCGGTGTCGGATAGGCCCTGCAGAAAGGTTTCCCAACCGGTTGATGTCCGAGACGCGCCAACTTCTTCGGACTCCTCGGCGTCGTCATCATCCTCGCCCTCGGACTGCTTGAATGCGTAATAGATCGTCGTTGGCACCGAGACATCGCACGTTGTTCGTATCTTGTTAAAGACTCCTCGCATGCCACGCTCAAAGAACACTTTCGCCTTTTCCTTGCCACCCTGTCGAAATGGATCCGCAACCAATTCCTCATGCTTCGGCACCAGGACAGTGCGTAACAAGTCAGGGTAAACGTCGTGCAACATCCGTCGAAGCCACACATAGAAGAAGTCGGAGAGATCAGCGTAAGGCACGTTGTCGTAGTACGGAGGGTCCGTTGAAACAATTACCGACGTGTTCCAGTCGCTGAGAGAGGTTGCACTGATCTGTCGCACGTCGGCGACCCCCTCTGCGGGAAGATTCTCAATTACCTTTGCGACGTTTCCGATCGACACAACCAAATCGCCCGTGGACCCACTGAACGCATTGGTTTCAGCAAAATCCCAAAGCATTGAAATTGCCTGACGGCTAAACATCCCGCAGACTTGCGTCTTCGTGTTCTCCCACCGACAAAATGAATTGCTGACATCGCTCACACGGCTACAAGCAAGCGCCAAATACGTCGCAACCGCATCTGCATAAGAAACATCGCCGTCGGAGTGCTGCAAAACCGATGTACGGGCTTCATTGACCAGATCACCCAAAGTTGACAACGCTACGAGTTGCCGCGCAGTAAACAAGTCACAGTGCTTCGTGAATCCATAAGTCGTCGGCGTCAGGTATCTGGTATCGCCGACAATGTCGGTATCCAGCAAACCTGGCGGTGGCTTCACGTTTCTTGCTGTACTTTCATGCGCATCGACGGGCGAGAGAAATAATCTTCCGGAACGGGTCTCCACAACCATCGCTGTAAGTCTATTTCTTATCCGCCCAGCCTTTCCTTCATCGCGAATGTAGGCGCGTGTAATCACGCTGCTGGTCAGTAGGCACTTGTCTCCATTTTTCCCGATAGTCCCCGCACGCGGCGTACCTTCACCCGAACGAATCTCGAACCGGTAGGTCATGTCGTTGGTATCGATTATTGGCTCAATCCAGGTCTTTTTTCCTTCCTTCGTCGAGAGCCAGAACGAGCGGATGAGCGGGACGTGAGATCCGTTGGCGGCCGGGTTTGGGGAGGCGACGGTTCTGGCCCAAATCCAGGCGATGACGGTGAGTTGCTGCCCGACGTAGGGGAGCAAGTCGGGGCGGTCTTGGGCCATCTGTGCGGTGACGGCGACCTTGGGGTACAAGTGGCCGATCCGCTTCTCGGCTTCGTCGCGCATCCACTGGCCGTAGTACCGCACGTCGTCGGCCAGCCCCGTCGCGCCCGGCCAATCTTTCTCCACAAGCCACCTTTGCTTTTTCACTTTGCCCTTGATTACCGCGCTTTCTGTGCATGACTCTGGATTGACCGGCGGTCGCCCCGCGAACTTCGGCGGAATCTCAATCAACGCCTTGTTGATAAGCACGGGCACTGGATTGAGGTCACTGGCATACGCTCGTAGCCCCAACCGTTGCGCTTCCAGTGGAATCGAACCGCCGCCCGCAAACGGATCAAGCACCGGCGGAGCGTGCTCCGCCAAAAACGCATTCACAACGTCCGCAGGCGGCAGTCCCGACACGTCGAAGGAGAAACGTACGCGCCCAACTTTCGTATCAAGCCCCAAGGGAATGGGTCGGCAATGCCCTCGTACCAAAAGATCGTAGGCCGTCGTATTCAACCCAATCAAAGCGTCTTTTTTCAAGACTCCCGTTTCGATCAGACGGGAAGCTACACATCGCGCAATCTCGGCGCGAGCCGTGCGGATCACATCGGGATTGTTCGAGTTCTCCCACATCACCAGTTCTTCAATGAGGTTGAACAAGTCAGCTCGCTTGATCCCTGCCCGCTCCTCATCGACCGAACCATTTGACTTGTGATAATGCGGATCGCTATCCGGATCATCGACCAATGACGAAAACAATACCGCCCGACAAGCCGCAAGTGGCCGACGCGCCCACCACAGGTGTAACGTGCTTGGATGACCATGCCGAATCGACTTCTCACGAGCCGACTCGGCATTGATGGCGGCCAAAGGTAGGCCGACTTCGATGAGTTTTTTGCGGTAACTGGTCATTTTCGATTTTCGGTTTTCGGTTTTGGATTGGGTCGGATTTGAGTTTTAATCTCATTCTTTTCCGCAATTCGATAATTAATAAACCTTTGTAAAACAACGAGTTGCCGCGTTTGTGTCCAGGACGAATTGCGGAACAATTGGGCGTTAAACGCATTCTTTTCCGCAATTCGCTCGACCTGTTGGATGATTTGCATATCAGGATTTCTTTCCTTTTAATGCTATGGGCGGCGGTCCAGGATACCAGCGAGCAGACTTGGTTGTGCCAGTCGAATGGACCGCGTCTTCTAAACGTAGCTGCTTAAGGCAATCCTGAATCTGGTTCCGAGTCAGTTTGGGGAACGCGACCAAGATTTCGTGAAGCGCACAACCGGTTTTCCGGTGCTCGGTAATGTGATCCCAAATTGCTGTCCTGTTTCGCTGACGGACCTCGACACGTTCGGCAGTCTTTGGAGAGACGCCGGCTGTCGGCGAATAAAGTCGCTTGGATAGAATCGGTTTACCTCGACCCGTTCGATTCAAAATCCCCAGCTCGAAGAGTCGCGAAACATTTGGTTTCAGTTCGGCAGGTATTCTCTTACTCGAAGCAATCAATCCCAAAATCAAGAAGTCGTGCGGGTCGAGCGTTGCCAGAGTATCATCGCCGACACGCTCCAGGAACTTCAGAAAGTTTTCATCTTGAATCTCGCCATCGAGTGTAAGCCAGACTTGGTGAGCGTCTGAATGCGAGTAGTCCGGCAGCAGTTGGCCGTGGCGGACGCACTCTTCCACCATTTTGTCAGCTCCCTGGCCGGAGCGTTCAATCAAACCGCAACGCGCAAAGGTCTCGGCGATGCGGCGATTGCGAGGAAGTTGTTGGTCGAGAATGTTGTCGGGGGTGATGCCTGGTGGAAACCCGCCGGGACTGTCGATCTCAATGCGTCGAGGGAACTGGCGAACAAATACCGAGCCGGGATGACGATAGTCCCGGTGACTGACGGCGTTTAGTAGGGCCTCGCGAACTGCAATCTCGCTGAAGGTGGACACATGGTGCATTACCATTCCTTCAAGAAAATGCTGCTTGTCATTCCGCATATCTACGAGTTCCCACACGCGGTCGAAAAACGATAAGAAGCCTTGGCGGAATTCTTCGCGCTGATTGGCTGGACCAGGACGTGAAGTCGAGCGATACTCGAAAATGACTTCAGCCTTGGCCAGAAAGCGACCGAGCGCTTTATGCGTACCCAGCAGAATGAGTGCAGCATACGTGACGCCGTTCGGTAGAATAAGTTCAGCATCGTGGAGCAGTTTGTTAGCGGGACATTTTGCCAACGCTGTGTTGCCGGAATGATTCGCCCAACGACGCCGGAGAGATTCAATCGAAGCGGGCTCCAAATCGGCCAGGGTGGCATTGGGACAAATCTCGGCTGAGAAGTCTGGACCTGATTCATCGAAAATTCGCTTGAGCATGTCGGGTGTCATGGGAGCAAGGTCTTCGCCCGCTCGCATCCAGTACGCCCCTTCAACCGCGACCGGAACGCCAATTGGCCGAGCGGGCGCTGTAAAGACCAGCACGCGTCCGCCCGGGTGGATGATTTCCTGAGCGTCAACACGAAGACGGAGTTTCTCAATGAGTCCTGCTTTGGTGCGTTCCAGGTCAGTAAAGACTTGGCTTCCGACAACTTTCCTCGGGAGGGTGTCATTCACGCCGAGAACAATTGAGCCGCCGCCTTCATTGGCAAGCGCAGCGCAGTATTTGACGAGCTTCTCGAAATGGAAGTTGTTCTTGGCTTCCTTGAATTCGAGATGCTCGTCTTCTTTGGAGTTCAGCCATACCCGCAACTGCTGGTCGGATACAGTCATGCTGGCTCCTTGGTTTGGGCCAGCAGTTTGTCCATGTCGTAGTTGACGCTGGTCGCCCTAAAGTCCGGTTCCTTCTCGAAGGGTGTTCGGCAATACCGAACCACGGTCGTGTCCTGGTCGATGATCACGATGGCCAAAATGAATTCGTCGGGCTTGTTGAGACCGGTCAGGATTTCGTTCTTGGTGATGGTGACGGTCTTGGCTCCCTTGACTCGTCCTTTCACTTCGATGAACCGGAGAAGCCCCGTGCCGGTGATGGCTGATTCGATGTCGTAGCCGAGATTCTGTTCGCTCACGTCTCGCGGGGCATAACCCAGCTTCCGCTCCGCTGTCATGACAGCTTCCATCGCCATAAGTTCGGATCGTTTGGTGTCGATGGCAAACATCGGCGGCGCGGTGTCCGATGTACCGCAAAGCTTTCGCAGAAGCCCCACGGGAACGATCATCGCCCCGCCGAGAATAACCGGGGGCAGTGCCGAAAGCTTTCGCTCCTGCTCAAGCTCCATCAGCCGCTTTTGAAGTCGGCCAGTGAGGTCGTCAGCCCGTTGCCGGGCCAATCCGGAATTGAGCTTTGCGTTGGTTTTTCCGGCCAGTTCCTGATCCTTGAGTTGTGAGGCTCGATGGTCCCAATAGTTGATTTCCTTCGTGAGGCGATCCTGTACGGCCGCTTTGGTCTTCTCGTTTACCTCTTCCTTGCGCTTGCGTAACTCGTCCAGATGTTGCGGAACAAGGTGGATGGCGGCATGTTCCATCGCCAGCGTTTCTAAGTCCTGGCGAAGCCAGTTCGGCGCGTCGAACTTCGTTAAGGCAACGGCTTCCGCCTCGGTCATAGGCCGGTAGTCGAGATACGGTGCTGGCCCGGCATTCTTCGCCGCGCCACTCGGCCCCACTTCGACGAATTGCATTCTCTTTGAAACAACGCGACGATTCCCGGTTCGGTCGATCCTGGCGTCCTGGATGGCGTGTTCGAGGTAGAGAAGCGATCTGGGCTGATCGCTTTCGTCCGTGTCATCGACCAGTATGGCACCGCGTTTCAGTAGGTCTCGGTGCCGTTCAATGATGAGGTCGAGCGTGGCATCGAGCAGCGGATGTCCTGGGCAGATGAAAGCCGCCAGAGTCTTGCCCGAAACGCTTATAAGGGTCTTGTCGAATGTGATCCGCTCGTAACGCTGCAAGACGGCTTGGCCGCGGCCAATCTCCCGGTCGCGGTTGCGGATTACGGCCGGTACATGCTTGATCTCGTAGCGGTTCGTCTCTCGTTCGTGAATGGTTCCGCCGAGCAGCTTGAAGGCTTCCAGGAAGAATGAGGCGATAAAGTGCGGTTGCAGTCGCCGGGCATCGGCGCGTTCCATCTCCTCGCGGATTTGCCGGACACGGGTAACATCCATTGAGTCGTGGGTGAGCGCCCTACCCTCAACCAGTTCCCGCAGGTGCTCGCGTTCAAGTGCATTATCGACGACCTGAAACAGACGGGCCTTGACCTCGGGTTTGTCGCCATAGCGGATGGCTTCAAGCAGGAGTTCTCGAAGGGGCCGGTCATCGAAGGTCAATTGGCCCAGTACGTCGAATACCTGGCCCCCAAGGGCCTTTCGCTCTTCGTCTAACTTTTCTAGCAGCCGATGATAAACTTCGCCCTCGCGGGTATCCTTGGCGACAAGGTTCCACAGGTGACAGACTTCGGTCTGTCCGATCCGGTGAATGCGTCCGAAACGCTGTTCCAGGCGGTTCGGATTCCAGGGAAGATCGTAATTCACCATCAAGTGCGCACGTTGCAAGTTGATGCCTTCCCCGGCGGCGTCGGTCGCAACCAGGATTTCGACTTCTTTGTCGTGCTTAAACGATTCCTCTGCCTTACGGCGCTCCTCGCGTCCCACTCCGCCATGAATGATAACGACCGCCTCCGGTCGCCCGATGAGCGCCCGGATTCTCTCGGTGAGGTAATTCAGTGTGTCGCGATGCTCCGAGAAGATGACGAGCTTGCGACGGTGCCCATCGGCATCGAACATCTCGGTATTATTCTGAAGTAGCCGTGAAAGCTCATCCCATTTGCGGTCGTTGCCGGATTGCCGCACGCGAAGAGCGGTTCGCACCAGTCCGGTCAACTGATCGATTTCGGCGCGAAGCTCGGTGATGGTGCGGGCTGCGGACGCCTGATCGACGACCTGTTCCTCGGTATCTTCAAGCTCGGCGTCCGGTGCATCGTCGAGGTCTTCGATGTCGTCGGCAGATAGTGCCGGAAGGCCGACATTCAAATCGAGGCCGATGTCCGCTCCCCGTTTTAGTAACTGTTCTTCGCGAAGGCGCTTTTCAAGGCGTTCGCGACGGCGCTTCAGGGATTGGTAAATCGCTTCAGGTGAAGATGCTAGTCGCCGTTGCAAAATGGTGAGGGCGAAACCAACGGTGCCCTTGCGGCCTTCGTTTTCGAGGGCTTCGGCACGGTTGAACTCCTCGCGGACGTAGTCGGTGACTTCCTTGTAGAGTTCGGCTTCCCCGTCTGAAAGGGCATAGTTGACGGTGTAGGCCCTTCGTTCTGGGAAGAGTGGCGTGCCGTCGAACTTGAGTAGCTGTTCCTTGACCAGACGACGCATCATGTCGCCAGAGTCGGAAACATGAACACCGTCGCGGAATTTGCCCTCAAAGCGGTCGCCATCAAGCAGAGCCATAAATAGTTGGAAGTCCGCCTCTTTGCCATTGTGCGGTGTGGCGGTAAGCAGCAGGAAGTGGCGGGTCAAGGTCGAGAGCAACTGACCGAGCCGGTAGCGTTTCGTGTACTTGACCTCGCTGCCGAAATAGGTCGCGCTCAGTTTGTGAGCTTCGTCGCAGACAATCAGATCCCAGTCCGTCTGCTGGATTTTGGCCTGGGCATCTTCGTTCCTGCTCAACGAGTCGAGGCGGCAGATGGCAAGGTTGACTTCGTTGAACCAATTGCCAGTTCTGGCTGTCTCAAGGGCGTCGTTGGTCATGATCTCGAACGGCAAATGGAACTTGCTGTCGAGTTCGTCTTGCCATTGCTCAACAAGATTGCCGGGGCAGACGATGAGGCATCGCTGAAGGTCGCCACGGGCGACCAGCTCGCGGATAAACAGGCCGGTCATGATCGTCTTGCCTGCACCCGGATCGTCCGCCAGCAGGAAACGGAGCGGTTGTCGGGAAAGCATTTCGCTGTATACGGCGGTGATTTGATGTGGCAATGGCTCGACAAGCGACGTGTGAACGGCAAGCAACGGATCGAACAAGTAGGCGAGGCGAATGCGGTTCGCTTCGGAAAGCAGCCGGAACAATGCACTATCGCCATCAAAGCTCCACGGTCTGCCAGCATCCACGATTTCAAGCGTCGATTCGCGGTCGCGGTAAAGCAACTCGTTGCCGAGTCGTCCGCTGCTGTCCTTGTAGGTGACTTCAATGGCAACCGTTCCGATCCAGCGCACGTCACTGATCGTGACAAGGCCCTCTGGGAGGATGCCTCTCACTGCCGCGCCGCGTGTAATCGATTCGAGTGTTGCCATGTAATCGCCCGTTTGGAATTCCAATGCCTTTGCAAGTTGCCTATTCTCATAGGTGAAGTCAATCGTCTTCATCCTCGTCGTCATCTTCCATTTCTTCATCTGTGAAGAGCACGGTCAAGGTCTTGCCGTAGCTGCCAAGACCGACCACATCCTCGTTGACTTCAACCTGGGGCGCTCCTTCAAACCAATCGTTCAGGAAACATGTCCCTTCTTTTTGCCGTGCCTCTTCGATGTTTGACGAGTCACCATTGAAATCCAGCGTGATTCCGCTCGGTAGGCGATCGCCTTTCTTAATCCATGTGATGCCATCAAGGTCGCGGATGCGATCCGACATGAAGCAATAGTCGATCTGCTGACCGTTGCTAACGATGACGGCAACAGCTTCGTCGGTGAACTGAGTGAAACGGATGGCGGTCGATGTGATCGAAGTCTTGCATTGCTTCGCTAACTTCTCGATTGCTGAAAATCCGGTGCCAGCGCCGTCCACTGCCTTGCCGAACAAAGTGGCTGGCATGAGCAAGGCACCGGCGAAGCAGTCGGCCTGCCTCTCCAGGGGATCGCCGGAGATGAATCCGCTCTTGGACTCATGGAGTCCATCACCGTGCGGAAACAGTTTCTCGGGGTGACCGGGCAAGAAATAATGACCAAGTTCATGCGCAACCGTGAATCGAATGAAGCCTTCGTTCTGAATGTGCTGGGCATACCGAATTCCGAAGACGTTCCCAACGCGCATTAGGAAGCCGGATACACCTGGTTTGCTCGATTGCTTGGCTTCAACATGGATGTCGTGCTTGTTTGCAATTTCAAAGGGACAGATCGGGAACGCGGTAAAACCACAGTCTTTAACGACCTGCACTGCTGCGTGCTCGGCCTCCGCGCGAGCGAGTTTGTCTGACATGGTCTATTTATTCTCCTGGCGGCGGCGGTTCTTTTCCGCCAGCATCGCGGCGAACTTGGAAAGGTCGTCCTGGTCTTCGGCCGTCATCTTCTCGAAGTTGCGGAAAAGCTTCTCAGCAACAGGACCGGCAGTTGTAGGTAAGGTTTCGCGGCCTAACAAGAAGTCGATGGTGACGGCTAAGGAGTCGGCAAGTTTCTTCAGGTTGTCAAAAGACGGTGCCCGCCTTCCCGACTCGAAATGCGAAATTGCGGATGGCTGAAAACCGGTCCTTTCCGCTAGTTCGGCTTGGTTCAGGCGTTTCTCTTCCCGGATGCGACGTAAGCGATCACCAAATGTTTCTGGCATGTTCCCCTTGACTCCGATGTGACGACTGCGTAAACTTTTTAATGACGGCCAGCAGGCCGTTTTTTTGGCCTGTGAGTTGACGAGTTCGTCATAATCTATCATACGCCGGCGAGACCGGCAAGGAGGAACTGAAAATGACCCTGAATGAACCAAGCACTGCCGGGACGGCCCCGGACGCAACCGAAGAGATCCACGAGGAAGTGGAAATCGAGGTCTACGGAAAGCAGAACGTCCACCCGCCAAAGGCGAAGCGGTACGTCATCCGCATCGACAAAGTGAAGCACACGGTCCATGTTCCGCACATGACCGGACGCCAGCTACTGGAGTTGGCAGGCAAGTTGCCGCCGGAGAAATACTCCATCTCCGAAAAACTGCACGGCGGTCATGTCAAGACGATTGGCTTGGACGAAGTGGCGGACTTCACATGTCCAGGCGTCGAGCGATTCATGACGCTGCCACTGGACCAGACGGAGGGTTGATCGATGCGTCGGGAATTTCAACTGCCGGAGGAGGACGAGCAATTCGCTGAAGGTGTCGGTTTGCCATGGGAGACGGTTAAGGAAGAGGAAACGCGCTGGCTGGTATTTCATAACTGGCCAGTACCCCCTGGCTACAACCACGCAACGGTCCTTGCCGGACTTATTCTGCCCGTTTCCTACCCAGACGGGCCAATTGACATGGTGTACTTTTATCCTTCTTTGTCGCTTACATGCGGCAAGGTCATTAACAGCCTGACTTTTCGGTCATTCGACGGCAAAGAATGGCAGCAATGGTCCCGTCACAGAACGGATGCGAATCCGTGGCGGGCTGGCGTTGATAACGTCGCGATCCAATTCGGGCTGGTCGATCACTGGTTGAAACGCGAGCTTCCAGGGGTCGCAGCATGAGAACCATCCTTCGGATTTCAGGATTGCATTACCGGACCCTCCGAGAGCATCTTTTCCCATCGGATGGCAATGAGGCTGTGGCTGTATTGCTATGCGGACGAAGGCCAGGCACGGGCTTGCATGTTCTTTGCGCTCACCAACTGGTTCTGATTCCACATGATGCTTGTACCGAACGCACTCCGCTCAAGGTCTCGTGGCCAAGCTCCTTGCTTTTACCACATCTTCAAACGGCGGTTCGCTGCGGTTTGGCCGTGGTCAAGATTCACGGTCACCGTGAAGAGTATCATTTTTTCTCGGAACTCGATGACGCATCAGACCGCGATCTCTTCGGCTCGGTTTACGGCTGGTTTGACGGAAACGAGCCGCACGCAAGTTGCGTGATGCTTCCCAGCGGCGAAGTCTTCGGTCGGGTCGTAACCGAACAAGGCGGCTTTCATCCGCTTCATTCCGTCGCGGTGGCAGGCGATGATTACCAGTTCTGGCCAGCTTCGATTGGTTCTCCACTTCCCGGATTCACCCAGCGGCACGCACAAGTGTTTGGTCAGGGAACAACCGACCGCTTGCGACAACTCTCTGCGGCTGTCGTCGGGTGTTCGGGCACCGGAAGCCCGCTGATCGAGCAACTGGTTCGCCTCGGCATCGGCAGACTCGTCCTCGTCGATCCCGATGTCGTGGAAGAAAAAAACCTGAATCGGATACTACATGCCACTGTTGCGGACGCAGCGGCAAAGCGGCCCAAGGTTGAGGTTATTCGTCGTGCGATTGAGGAAACGGGGCTCGGCACCGAACTGATTACATTGCAGAGGAATCTTGTCGATCCAGACGTTGTTAAGCATGTTGCAGAGTGCGATGTGGTCTTTGGCTGTATGGATGGTGCAGAAGGCCGGAATCTGCTGAATCGGCTCGCGACCTTTTATTGCCAGCCGTACTTTGACGTTGGAGTTCGCCTTGAGGCGGACGGAATGGGCGGAGTTTCCCAAGTTTGCGGCGGCGTGCATTATTTGCAGCCGGGTGGATCAAGCTTGATAAGTCGTGGCGTGATTTCACCGGAAGACATTGAAGCCGAGGCGCTTCGCAGGTCCGATCCCGAAGAATACGAACGGCGAATCAAGGTCGGCTATATTCGCGGAATACGGGAGAACCGACCGGCCGTCATCAGCGTCAACATGCACTTTGCCAGTATGGCTGTAAATGAGTTTCTCGCTAGGCTCCATCCTTACCGCGACGATCCCAACGAACTGTATGCGTGGGTTTCGACTAGCCTCACTCAAATGCACACATATCCGAAGATGGACGGCGACGCCTGCCTTCGATTAGCAAAGCATGTGGGGCGTGGTGATAAGAAGCCGATGCTCGACATGTCCATTCTGAGCGAGTAGGGTCGCCTCCATGAAGTTCTTCACAAGAATATGGCAACGGTTTCGCAATTGGTGGGCGTCCGCCTGGGACCGACCTTATAGCTCCGTCAAAGTTGAAGAGCTACCTGACCGCCTTGCCAAGAAGACCCTCTATATTGCAGGCGAAGGGCCGCATCTGTGGTCTGTGGCGATGATCTGTCCTTGCGGATGCGGAGAAGTTTTGCATATGAGTCTGCTTCAGGATGCACGGCCACGCTGGAGCGTAAGTGTTGACTCAAATGGCGTTCCTTCCCTTACTCCCTCGGTGTGGAGACAGGTTGGATGTAAGAGCCACTTCTATTTAATTCGCGGTTATGTGCAATGGTGTTCGTAATTCCTTTCGGTCAAAAAAATCATAGAAACCTTCGGGGAAAGAGAGAGTTAAATAGGTGTTATATAAGGGTTACGCTGTGGATAGCACTTCGTAACCAACTGAAACGATAGGCGTTTTCAAAATGCCCGGTGGGCAAACCATCGAAACTTGGTGGGCAAACCATCGATAAACGGTGGGCAAACCATCGAAACTTTTTGCAGTGGGTGAAATATCGAAAAGTGGCTCTCGGTGGGTGAAATATCGAAGATCCGCCACTGGTGTGTGAAATATCGAAGATTTCCCTCGATGGTGGGTGAAATATCGAAAACGCTTGACTTCGTGTGTGAAATATCGAAAGGTGGCTCATTGGTGTGTGAAATATCGAAGATGATCAACTATGAGTACGTTACCGAAAGACCGTTCGCCCCTACTCCCCGATCGTCATCCGACGCCGGATTTCTTTGTCTGCGATATCTTTGATGCAGCGGCATCGCCGCGCGGCGATATGGCCAGCATGGAACACCCGGTCTTCTCTCTCTCGACCAAACCCGACTATCGTGTCCGAAAATACGAGAACAATGGCAACTTCATCGAAGTCAAACCATCTGCCGATGGCTTGGCTACTGTTCACGATCGAGATGTGTTGATTTTTTGCATATCGCAACTTATGGCGGCAGTGAACTCGGGCCGCCCTATTTCTCAAGTCGTGCGATTCAAAGCCCACGATTTATTGAAAGCCACCAACCGAATGACGAACGGCCAAGGCTACCAGGGCCTTAAGGCTGCGTTTGAGCGATTGGCAGGGACTCGCATCGTCACCAATATTGTTACTGGCGGCGAGGAGACATACACAAACTTCGGCATCGTCGATTCATTTCAGATTGTACGCGAAACGCGCGATGGACGAATGCAAGAGGCCGAAGTGAAATTATCGGACTGGGTTTTTCGTGCGATACAACATAGCGAGGTACTCACTCTTCATCGCGGCTACTTTCGCCTCCGGAAACCACTTGAGAGGAGGATATACGAGATAGCCCGCAAGCACTGCGGGAAACAACGAGAATGGAAAATCTCCCTCGAGAAACTGCAACTCAAATGCGGATCTTGTTCAACGCTTAAGGAATTCCGCAGACTTGTTGGAGCGATCGTAGAGGAGGATCAAGCACATCATCACATTCCTGATTACTCAGTAGAACTTGACGGTGAAGATATGGTCGTGTTTCGCAATCGCGGAACCGTACCTGATGCAATAAGTAACGATACTCAACGCCTTGCCATGCCCTCACCGAGTGCCGAAGGCTATCACGATGCGCGAACCGTCGCACCCGGCTGGGATGTGTACTACTTGGAACAGGAATGGCGGGAATGGATTACTGAACCGCCTCGCGATGTCGATGCAGCGTTTATTGGGTTTTGCCGCAAGTGGTTTGAAAAGCGTGGGTCACCAAACTGAGCCAGTCTAGATGTACCCTTTTTCACGCAGCCAGGTCTCAAGTGCCTCTTCCATTATGTCTTGGACATAGAACGGCTCGGCACCGGCAAGTTGACGCTGTAGTGACGCACGTTTGAGGGATGAAGCCACTTCCGGGCGGCATCGTGTTGTGACTGGTACACGTCCGGCCATTTGTGGAAGGATGCTGCGGTCTGGTTGCGGCATCGGTAATTCGACTGCCACCGGCGCTGGCACAATGATGGGTTCAGCAATTGGCAATTCGTTTATTGATTCTGGCTTTCTTTTTGCACCAAAAACAAACGCCTCCTCAACCCTTTGCAATTCAGGGTCAGGTTTTAGACCCTCGATCAGTGATCTGCGTTCTTTCATGCGGCCCTCACTTCTCTCTTGCTTTTCCCGCGTTTTGCTTTTGCTTTCGCTTCCGGTAAAATCTCGGAGAAGATGCGCTTCACCTCATCTGAGGCTTCGCGGGCGCGGGCTCCCAGATTCCAAACAACCGCACCCTGACCGGGTGCATCGGCATAGATCTGACGGAGGATCATCGGCGTTTTCGCCATAGGTAGATTTAATGCCGCAGCCGCTTCCTTCATATCCTGAGTTAGTCGATAGTTCTTGCCCACCATGCTTAGAATGATTATCGCTCTGGGGATGCCCCCGCGAATGTCTTGGGCTTGCCGCAAAACTTCTGTCGCTTTGGCGAGTGCTCGAACTTCCAACATCGACGCCTTGCAAGGAACGATCGCAATGTCGGCGCGAAGCAGCAACGCCCTACTCGTCTCGGTTTGGCTTCCGGGACCGTCGGCAACAACATAGTCTGCGTCTTGAGCAAGAATTGGGAGTTCATTTAGGATATGGTCGGGATTGTCGAGACGTACGGCGCGAACACCTGGACATGCCTCGCGGATCCATTCAGAGCTGCTCTGTTGCGTGTCGCAGTCAGCTAGGACTACTTTATAGCCCTGCTCATAAAGCCAGGCCGCCAAATGCACGGCGGTTGTAGATTTGCCAACCCCGCCCTTACTGTTTGCAACTGCAATTATGGTCATGCATGTTTTCATAGCGCACAACCAGCTTGTTGGCAAGCGGATAATAGGTCTTGCATGTCAGCTGGTTTGCATGTGTGCAAGTAACATGGCTTGCTGGCATGTTCGTTGGCAAGATTGCAAGTTGGCAAACTAGAAAACCTGAAATCAATCAAGCTTGTAAGCATGTTTTCATGATGACAAGCCAGCAAGTAAACAAGTAAGCAAACAAGTTGGACATGCGGCGAGTCAACAAGCAGTTTTGCTGCAAAACTTTCCGCCTTACTCCGTAAGGGAAGATGTCTGCTCAAATTGCGTCTGTCAATGGACTTCATTAATGTCATTTTCCAAAGTCGACTTCAGTGGATTTCCAAAGTGCTCTTCAGTGAACCGGGAGACCCTTGGACAAGTGAGTTGCGCAACTGACTAACTAACCAGACAATTGGGCATTGCATATATCCGATACGGGCACTTTTGGAATGGAAAGCAGGGATCGGCTGCCAAAGCGGATTGCCAAAACCCCTCGGCAATCATTGAAGATATGGGGTGTGATTTTGAACAATCTGACTCAATCGCGGTGACCAAACGTGTCAAAGCAGTTGGGTAATTTTTGGTATTCGAACACATTACCGAAAGGAATCTGCATGCGACGAACGCCGCCGGAATTGATAGTGGAGACGGAGCCTCCCGAAATAGCTCGGATTCGTGCGAGCATTGGAAAACAGGTACCACTTCGAACTCGCTACGTCCGTGGAGACAAGCCAATACTCGTCGCCATCGAAAACGATCTTTGCACGCTTCGTTTTGCAAACGGCGTGGTCATGCTCCGCGTACCAATCCGAGATCTGGTCGATGACTCTGGCTATTGGAAATGACGGTACATCGAATCCTCAATGACCAGAAATCATTTGACGGAATTGAGAACGGTTGCGATTCGCTTTGCGATCATTCTGTCCTGCCGGTCATGGATGGTTATAATCGTGTTGCCCGAAGACTTGCAAACCACTTCATAGCCATCGCCACGATAGTCGCAGTGGAGTTTTGTTGTTCGGTACGGACCAAAATGCATCCCGCGAAACATGGCTATTTCGAGATCGGACAATGGCTCGTCTGAAATCGAGTCGTGCAGTCCCTTCGAATGGTGTGTCGCGTTTAACGCTTCCGAGATGACTCTAGCGATGAGCTCGCATGGAAGTCGTTGATACCAAAAGTAGGAGGACGCGACCGTCTTGTTTGTGGTTTCACATACGACATCAAATGTTTCATCGACGCCGTCGCGACCGCAATGGTAGTTAAACGGTCCGGGAAAGCGATTGGCAAAAAGGCGATTGATTGAATGAGGCATTTGGTGACTCCTGATTTTGTTGCGGAGCCACGCCTGCCGTGGCTCGATGGCATACGAACTAAAGCCACCCAGACTGAGCGAAGCGGTCGAATCAAGTCGAAAATTGGAGGTGCCGCGAAGCGGAGGAACCGATTTTCTGCTTGATTGACAGTAGGTGGCTTTACGTTGCCATCCGAGAGCCATTTGCGGGGCGGTGACATACAAAAGCGGGGGAGTGCGCACGCTAAGTCAAATAAATGCTGTGCGACCTCGCCGACCTCAACTTGGCGATCGAACTTAAGTTTTGGGACTGGGGTTCGATGTCAAAGTTTCGCCCGAGAAGCATTCGGGTGCGTGAGCAATCGGCGAGATCATTGGACGGATATTACGAATCCTGCCGATTTGCAAGTCAGAATTGTCGCATCCGTTTGGCACATCGAACGAAGCAATGGAGATTCAAAAAAGTTTCGTTGACAGCGAATATTCGCAAATGCTAAGTCCGGCGTTGCTAATCCAGTTAACCAAGGAGTATTTATGTCCCATGATGAAAGCGAAGATCAAGTTGTTTCCAACCTCAACGAACATTCAAATAGCACGCCGACCCGTCCAGTCGCATCGTTCGCGGGCACTGGCGGCTTGAATGTTGCAGTATGGAAAAACAAAGGTGAAAATGTTCGCGACAACTATTCGATTCGCATTGAAAAAAGCTACAAAGATGATGACGGCAACTATAAGTCGACCTCATATCTTCGCGATAGCGATTTGCTGCGGGTCGGAAAATTGCTAGAGCAAGCAGATGACTGGATCGAACAGGATAAGTCGAAACAAAGATCTGCAAATGCTGCTGGGCGTTCCCGGTAGTTGAATCATCTAGCATCCAGAATCAACACGATTCGCTTTTGACTCAGGCTCGCTGATTTCATGCACCAAATGCCTTGCGTTCTTCACGTCCAAGGCGTCCTCGAAATATCGATATGCTCTTTGCCGCGTCTTGATCGAACAGGGAAAATCTTTCGCGATGCAAGCCTCTTCCACAAATGCAGCCAACGCCGCTCCGTGGAAGAGGCTGTCGAGTATCTCATCAAGTTCATTCATTTCGGGATTCCGAAGGTAAGGTATTGTCAAGTAATCGACCGGTAACTGGGTTGATGCCTAAAACATCTTCGATCGCATCCGTGAAACTGCAATGCTGAATCCCGGAGTGGCAATCGTGACGGTCAGTCACGCTTCGCAGTACCATTAAGGCATCCTCTCTTGAAAGTCTTGGACAGATTTCCAAAACATCATGGATATCCCAAACCGAGGCGGCTGCGTCGAAATCATGGAGTATCGCCTCGACGAATGGCATGCGAGTTAGAGTGCCTTCTGGATCATGCAGGGCAACGACCTCCACCTCTTCCGCATTCGATGCCAGCCTCTCGCCAAGCCCTGTACTAAACAAGTGACTGAGATTGCTGATGAAGTCGTCTGGCTCAGCGTCAGACTCTACTTCCATTTTGAGCCTAACGGTCAGGCTAATAATGCGGGTCATGGCGTGACTCCTTTCACGGTTAGTTGCGACAGATTGGAGTCGAGCCACTTACGAACGACCTTGACCGACCTGAAAATATGTGACTTCCGTTCTGGAATCTCCGATGCTTCATAGTGGTTTTTCTCATCGTGCCAAAGGTAGCCAACGATTGCGTGCAGCGACTGAGTTACTTTAGGCGATATTTTTGGATAGGTTGTGTCATCAATAAACCCGGGCATTGGGACTTGAATCATCAATCCTTCGGGCACTGCAACTTCGGTAATGACATATCCGATGCGATTCACAAAATGAAATCCGCTATCGATGTATTCCCCATCATCACCGTCAACCAGGGTCCAGATGCGTGACGGTTCCTGACTCTGAACGAATGCAAGTTCCTCATCATAAGTTTCAAATAGGGTGCCATGGCCATCGCCCCAGTCATAGGAGGCATTGGGATTCAAGTGATTTGCAATGGGCTTGTACAGGGCTGCAAATGCGTCTTCGGAGATTTCGATAATGTTTGTCATGATGGTATTCCTTTCGTTAGAGTGCCGATCCCGGACGAACCGGGACCGGCGATTAAGTTAGTTAGGCGTCGAACTCAGGGACTTGGTCGGCAACGGCATCGTCGGTTTGGTCCTCGACTGGTACTCCTTCAGTGTTGCCGGTCGATGAAACTGGAGACTCGTTCAAAAACTGCCAGGTGCCCTTGAGGAGCTCAATCATGAACGGGATGTGCTCATGATCGAGATACATGCTCATGCGAGTCCATTCACCGTTCTTTTTGTAGGAGCGTTGGATGTTGATGCTGCGATAAGTGCGACCGTCGTGCTCATTTTCGAAGACGGCTGAACTGATGCCGCCCGGAAGTTTTTTTCTGAACACAGGTTGCTTTGGCGTTGGCTTGGTGGTGTTGATGTTAGTCATGATTTAGTTCCTTTCACTTTGTTGAGTTATCTGGCTACGAACTGCCGCAGCCTGATGGCGAGCTATAAAACCCGTCACAGTCGGGAGCGTAGCGCAGTTGCAAGAATCAAAATTGGGGGCAACCTTTAGGGGGAGCCAATTTTGTTCTTGCAAGTCCCGACGACGGGTTTAAGCCAGCCATATAGTTGGCTGAGGCGTCGTGGACAGTCGGTCAAGGATGAAAGGGAGCTGGAACAATCTCAAACAGCGACTCCGCCAATGCCATGCAATCGAATACCCATCTGAAAATGACTTGGTGGCGGCATGCAGCACTTCAGAAACCATTGACTTGGCGGACGAACTGCTTACGCTCAAACTAGGGACGCTCGGCAAAAAGAGAGAAATTGAGAATCACCATGCAAATCGAGATCACGGGAGAGGCTGAACGTTTGATTCAAGCTGCTTTGGCATCGGGGCAGTTTGCATCAGCAGAAGAATTCATCGCAGCAATGGCAAAAAACCTCCAGCCAAAGGTCAAGCTGTTTGATATTGCCGAGACGTACGCAGTTCAGTCAGCTGCGGCGGGTACATCCGGTTGGGATGATACAGAAATGGATGCCTATGACAACTACGACTCACATAAGAGTAAGTCGTGAATTCATTGTATAGCAACCAAATACCAATGTTTCAAATTGACGGAGAGCAGTTGGACATTAACTTAGTCACCGATGGTGCTTTTTCCGGAACCATTTGGACCGGCAAACGATCGTAACCGTGGAATAGAATCCCACGTCATTGCGGCAAAGATCGAATGGTGCTAGGCTCCACATGCAAGCGGGGAGAGACATGAGTTAGCGTTTGCTTGGAGCCATCAGCAAAAACTTCGTAGACAATGTCATTCTGCGTGACCAGAACACTCTCGCCAGCAGCCAAGGCGGCAGCGACGTCCTGGCGAATCGCCAGCTCTGCGAGTCGCGGGATTTGATCTTCGGTTTGTTCAATCTCCATTGGACTTGCATCAATTGCTTCTTGTCCGTAAGTCTATCACATTGACCACTGTATTGGAAACAAATTTGAATCCCTCAGTTGTCTATTCACCTCGCCAGAGTCGCTTTAGTTTTTCCGCGAGACGAATACCATTCATTGAGGTCGTCATTTCCAGCATAGAGCTCTGATTTATCGATGACTTCAATGTCCGGCAACGCTTTGAGAAAGTAATCAACCAGTTGTTCGCCTGCGGAGTCATTGTCACGATAGAGCTCGATTAAACGCGGTTTGAGATTGCGAATTTCTTGGATGGCTTTCTCCCGCATCGAAACCGAGTTCAATACGATGATTGTGGCCTCCGGCAAACCATCGTTCATCATGACCGACGAGAGAAAGTCGAAAAAACCTTCGAATACCATAACCCGGCTTGGGTCACCCACTATTGTGGAGATATCTTTTGAACCAAGTGTGCCTTTGAATTGCGAATTGCGTAGCTCGAAGCCACCGCTATTGTTTTCAAAAGCCAAGGCAAAATAGGAATCGTCATCGCGACGATAATAGGCTTCCCGAAGGTAAGGTGTAACTATGTTGGGTTCTATACCGCGATTTCGCAAGTACGCTTGCAGCGATTTGGCTTTTACCGGACCAATGTGGGTCAGCTCCATGGCGGGACTTGTTTCAATACTTCTAGTAACGCTTCGAGTTCGAACGGGCAATTGGGCAGAGCCCACAATTCCCTCTATTCGAGCTAGAGTATCGGAAACGCTTCCAAGACCATCGAGCTTTTGTACTAGATCTATGATATCGCCACCTTCACCGGTACCGAAATCGTACCAGGAATTCATGTTCGGATTTACCTTGAACGACGGGGTTGACTCCGTTCGAAGTGGACTCAAATACCAAAACTGCTCGTGGCTCTTCCGGCTTGGTGCATAGCCAAGCCGGAGAAGTAACTCATCAATCGGGATCGATTTCGCTTGTTCGATGTTCATTCGGGGAAAATACATTAGTCGCGTTGTCCTGTCAGCTTTTTTCGTTTCCTGATGATTGTTGCCGGGCGAGTTGCCTCGCCCGGCTGGTTGAATTTAGTGTTCCGAAGGCAGATAGAGAGTCCATCGATTGCCGTCGAATCCAGCCCAGATCTCGATATGATCAAGCGGGAAATCGGTGTATGGAATTTCCTGACAAATGAATGGTTCCTCGCCAACATCCGCATTGGCGGTTAAAACGGCTGATCCATCCGAAACGTCAAGCCGCCAGAATTGAAGTGATTGCAATCGATAGTCACGTCGCAATGCAGTGTTCATTTGTTCGCTTCCAAAGTAGGATGCGATGGTATCGATTAGCCAATAAGCCTGCCCCACCTGTGCGACATATTGGACGCCAGGCGTATAAACAACTTTGCGATTGAGCGGATGATAAAAACGTTCTAAGTCGCCGGTAAATTGACAAAGGTCCGCATGAGTGAGGCTGGACCGAGTAAGTTGAGTGTCCGTTAAAGTTGCATTGGTCATAAGATGATTCCTTTCGTAGTTGTGAATGATCCGGTCGCACCCTTGCGACCATCACGGCGAACATTTGAAAGCCGCCTGAGCTGGAGCACAGCGTTCAAGTCCAGCTTAATTTTGGGGGAGACCTTCAGGGGGAGCCGAAATTGAGCTGGACTTTACCGGCGGCGGCTTTAGCTTGCCCGTGAAGATGGTCGCTTGGGTGCGATTGGCTTGTGCAGTAAACGAATGAAGGTGAGCGGAATGGCGACACAAATAGTGCAACAAATGGCGACAACTGTGACATTGCCATTGAAGAACGATTTAGGTGCTTCGTTCATGTATGACGTTGGATGTGACCAACGCAGGTACTCCAAGCAACTCAAGTCGATTGCCGTAGCCGGAGCGACAGCAAGTTTTTTCCTTTTGAGTTCAAGAAGCCCAGCTCATATCGTGAGCTATCTTGAGCCGACTGGGAAGACTGTTATAATCGTGAATCCGTTTGCTTTGTAATAACGATATGGCCCTAAAAGGTTGCAGCCAATCGGCGGAGGACCAATTAAAAAAGGAACCAGGGAAACTCATCAATGTACTTTAAGAATCTCATTCTGAGGAACACTGGCCCAATCGCAACCTTCGACTATGAGTTCCCATTCGATGGTGATTTGCCCAAGCCGGTAATATTTGTAGGTGCAAATGGTTCGGGTAAGAGCGTGCTTTTGTCACACTTACTCAATCCACTTATGACCGCTCAACAAGTTGCCTTTGATGACGCCGAAGTCGAGCGAGAACGCGTTTTCAAAATACGTAGTCCGCTCTACATTAGGACAGGCGCCGACTTCAGCTATTCCAAAGTGGTTTTCGGTGATGGATTCGGTTGCGAAGAATGGCAGTTAAGGGTAAAGCGAGAAGAACACGAAAAGCAATTCGGTTGCCCAAGTATCGGTGGTTCGTATTCGGAAATTCCTACCCAGGAATCGTCTCTTTATAAGCCGGATTTTGCACATCGAATCGCGGATGTTTCCTCGCAGTTTCAAAAGAATTGCGTTTTGTATTTTCCCGCTAACCGCTTCGAGCAACCGGCATGGTTAAACGAACGCAACCTCAAGTCAACTGCCGTTTTTCATGATCCAGCTCAAATCAATCGACAATCAAACCGCAAAATCGTTCAAGACGCGCCGCTGAACGCAACGAAGGATTGGGTACTTGATGTCCTACTTGATAGGGCAACCTACAATCTAAACCTCAAAAAACTCCTCGTACCGGATGGGCAAACCTACTCAACAATAGAACTCTTTTTAGGCTACGAAGGAGGCGCGAACAACATCTGGACGGCAATAACTCAAATAGTAAAGTTAGTCCTAAGGACAAACGAGAATGTTCGATTTGGTATTGGACCAAGACGTAGTCGAATGGTTTCTATCGTTCGAAACGACGTGGAAGACATTGTTCCAAACATTTTCCAGCTATCCACTGGACAGACCACATTGCTCAACATTTTTCTATCAATAATTCGTGATTTCGACATTTCCGGCGCAGAGTTTACGACCATTAATGAAGTTAGTGGGCTCGTGATAATCGATGAAGTTGATGCCCATCTTCATTGCGACCTGCAATCGAATCTACTTCCCATCATTATCAAAATGTTTCCAAAAGTTCAGTTCGTTTTAACGACACATTCGCCTTTGTTCTTACTCGGAATGAGAACTCATTTCGGGGAAGATGGTTTTGACCTCCGTAGCCTCCCGACGGGTCAGAAAATGGGCGTAGAGGAATTCGAAGAGTTTCGTGCAGCATACGATCATTTCTCCGAAACTGAATCGTTTCGACGAAGACTTGAACGTGAGATAAGTGAAACGCAGAAACCGGCCATTTTTGTCGAAGGCGACTACGACATAAAATACATTAATAAAGCCGCTTCGTTGCTTGGTAGAGAATCTGTTTTACAAGGAGTTTCCCTACACGATGGTGAAGGCTTTGGAAACCTGGATAAGGTTTGGCGAAATTGCGATAGTCGAATAAGCGTGGCGTTACCGAGAGTCGTTGGTCTTATTTACGATTGCGACACTTGCAAGAAGGACCAAGATAACCACCGTGCAAAAAAGAGAGTGGTAGGTTCGATCGCTGAAAACCCAATCTCGAAGGGGATAGAGAACCTGTTTCCCCCTGCAACAATCTCGCGACTTCGCGAGAGTAACCCATGCTTTTTCGACATTACCCCGTCAATGACACGGATAGTACGCGGTATTTCCGAAGTGACTAGGGAAGTATGCGAGGTCAATAAGTCAGAGAAAAAAAACTTGTGTCATTGGCTTTGCGAATACGGTGACGCGCAGGATTTCGGGAATTTCGGGAGAGTGTTCGACATAATTACTGAAATCGCTCCGACCGTCGTAATCAAATCCATTTCCTCGCATGAAGAGCATTTGCCTCCTGCTCTTGCTTCCCTCGCACCTCATTGCGAATCGAAAGCATCATCGTTCACAATAGATGTTGGAAACATAGGTCCGGGCGAGTTTGGCGATGTTGGCAATTTTTCAGAATCGGAAGCCAGACTTCCCTTGCCGGAGCGTGGCGAGTCAATCCAAGATCCATCTGAGTGACGTCGGCGAACCCAGATTAGCCGTCTCATTGATGTAGTAGTTTTCAGCTAAGTGTTGTCGCCAGATGCCCTTGGAGTGTAGTAGGCGACAAATACTGATGTGACCGCTTAGACCATTGATTCAATTGCGTGTTCCGGCAAAATAGTGCTGTTGTGAGTGGGACTTGTAATTGATCAGATCTTGAAAACTGGATCCAGGTTGCAAACTAGTATCGATTGATTCTTTGGTTGAATGGTTAGTGTGGAGTGAACTCAATGTCTCAGGGCGATCATTGATACGTCGTTTTAGGCGAGAAACAATTGGTTCCTCGGAGGTTGAAACCGGAATCTCGGAAATACGCTTTGGCGTTTCTTCCGAGGAGTGGGAATCACGGAGCAGTTTGATTCGATCGGCAAGTTCAGGGACGGTAAGTTGTGGCGGCTGATTTGGGTCTGACGGGCGATCAGAAAGTGCGACTTTGAGGTAATCGCGAAGTTGGGCAAGATCTTTACAATAGGCATCGTGAAGAAATTGATTGCCGATCCGTGCTTGGTAATCGCGGAGCTGTTGTTCGGCCAGGGCGAGATCCCGCATTGTCCTGTCATATTGCTCTTGGTAGCTGTTCACTAATCGCATTACTGCATTGAGGACTGCACGGGGGCCTTGGTGATCTTTGGACATTGACTCCGTTCGCGTCGTTGCACCCTCTACGAATACTTCACGAGGTCCATGCGGAAATACTACGATTCCGAACTTAAGCCCTTGAATCTCACCGAGATAGTAACGACGGTCGACGTTGACCCGTTCTGGAAGCCGATCTAGCTGTTCGGCCAGTGGGGCAGAAATTTGGTCGCCCAGGGGGAATCTATCACCGATCTTTATAGCGGTGTTGCGATTCGCGGCTAGCGTGTCTATGTCACGCTTTAATGCTTCGGCTCGTTGCGTAGAGTTTTCAATGGTGACGGGTAAGTCTTTGAGCTTGCGGCGAATCAGGAATTGATCGTCGGTATGGTTTTTTCGTAGGATATTCAGGCGTTGCAGTTCGGCATCTGCCTCGGCAAGGGTGAGTACGGCGGGATTGCCGGAAGCAATCGCTTTGACTTCAGCGTAGGATAATTCTTGGCCTCCGATATCATCGGCGCGGCGGACTCCACTGTTGCCGGTCATGATTTGAGCGATGAATCGAGCTTTTGTCTCGAGTGCCTGCCACATATAAGCGTCAAACGATCCCTGAGTAACGTATCGATAAATGGAAACTTCTGTGTTTGTGTTGCCTTGCCTGAGTATCCGGCCCTCACGTTGCTCGACTTCAGCGGGTTTCCATGGTGCGTCAAGATGGTGCAAGGCTACCAGTCGCTTTTGAACATTGGTACCAGTGCCCATTTTCTGAGTGCTGCCGAGTAGTACGCGAACCGCACCACTTCGAACTTTATCGAAGAGGGCTTGCTTCTTGGCGTCGGAATCCGCATCACCGACGGTTGCGATTTGATCACGTGGAATACCACGAGCGATCAGTTTTGCGATGATGTCGTCATAGGCCGAAAACTGCCATGCGGTCGGATGCACTCCCATATCGCAGAATATCAATTGGGCCCCGCGTACATCAGCGGTGTCACGCCAGATTTGTTCGACATTGGACACAAGTGCATTTAGTTTTGAATGCGGATCATCGACCGCAGTCGGATCCAGCATGCGTGCATCGAGTGCGAGCTTGCGTCCATCGGTCGTAATCGCCAATGCGTTATCAACGCGTGGATCAATCTTCTGTGACCGCAACCGGTCGTAGCGTTCCACTAAATCCCGTTGCAGAGCGGCTTGAGACTCAGACATTGGGCAAGAAACCGTTGTGGGCTTACCGCCAATTAGTTTCGGGCGAGGCAGGTCAAGCATGTCAGCGGTCTGGACGTCGGCAAACGAGCGAAACATCTGTTGCAGTTCCGGGAGGTTGTTAAATTTGGCGAACCGGCTGCGAGGTCGAAGCGATGCACCGTCCGGCGAGATTTCCATGGTTTCGACGACTTCGCCGAATGTTGCAGCCCAGGCATCGAAATGCTCAATGCCCCGATCCGTGAGTCCTCGAGGGTCGAGGAATCGCTGAATGTTATACATCTCGACCATGGTATTACTGATAGGCGTACCGGTCGCAAATGTAACGCCATGGTTGGCGTGCTGATCGTCTAGAAAGCGGGCTTTCATGAACAGATCGAATGCCCGTTGGCTGCCACCGGTCTGGATCCCAGCGACTCGGTCCATCTTGGTTGGCGTTTCCAAATTCTTGAAATAATGAGCTTCGTCAATGAATACGTGGTCAACGCCTAGTTCATCGAACACCAAGCCGTCGTCCTTCTTGTCCTCGGCTAAAAGTTCCTTTAGCCGATTTTCGCGGGAGGCTTTCTGCTTTTCGATCGTCTTGATCAGATTGCGGTTTTTGCCCTTGGAATCTCCAGCGGCTTCGATCAGTAACAGAGTATATTCCCGGATTTGATCGCGGAGGAAATGCTCTTGGTAATCGGCAGACATGCCGATCCGCTCAAACGAGCTATGGGTGACGATGATTCCGTCCCAATTGCCACTGGCAATCTTGGCAGTTAAGTGTTTGCGGCGATCGCGGCTCATATCGTCCTTGCCGGCGACCAATAGCCGTGCATTTGGGTAAAGCTGCATGAACTCGCGTGAGAACTGTTCTAGCATATGGTTTGGAACTACGAACATCGGCTTTTTGATAAGTCCGGATTGCTTTAGCTTCATTCCCGTAGCTGCCATGGTAAACGTCTTGCCTGCACCGACTGCATGGGCAAACAGCGTGTTGCCACTGCTCATTGCCCGCCATATGGCATTTTTCTGATGCGGTCGGAGGCTGATAGTCTGGTTCATGCCGGAGAATTCGAGGTGGGATCCATCAAACAATCGCGGTCTTAGGTTGTTGTAGGTGTCGTTATAGATGCGAACGAGGCGTTCTGTGCGGTCAGGATCGGCAAACACCCATGCACGGAACTTTTCCTTGATAAGCTTTTGCTTTTCTCTGGCGGCAAGGGTTTGGTCTTGATTGACGACCCGTTCCTCACCTTCATCGGTCCGAAACGTGTCATAGATAACCGGTGCCTTCATGTTGAGAGCCAGATCGAGCAGCCAGCAACCATTGGCCCGAGTTGTTCCAAATTCTGAAGTTGCCGCCACGGATTGTTCAGCAGAATAGTCAGCATCTACGGTCCAGACGGCATCTTTTTTTAGATGTCCTATCGCAAAGGATGTGAGAGGGACATGGAATAGCGATGCAGCGAACGCTTGCAAGTCGGATGTTGGAATCCACGGGGCACCGAGATTGGCGTCGATATCGCCCGGTAATACGTCGGGTGGCTGTACGGCTCTGAGTTGGTCGGCGTTTTGCTTGAACGCATCCCCCGCTTGTTCTGCCAATCGTAGTTTGGTTCGAACATTGCCGGAAAGATAAACGTCCGCCGTCTCCCATTCGTGGCTTTCTGGATTCATGTAAATCAAATCGCCAAGTTCAGCGATGATTGCGAGTTCAGACTTTCCGTATAGGCTTGCTATAAACGGTAGATCGATACCGCCTTTGTGGTCGAGCGATACCAGTAAGCCTTCCTCCGCCGATTGAACTGAGGTTACGCTTGCTTTGCGACTAACTACATCTTGTCCGAAAATTGCGGCTTTCGTAGCATTGCCGGTCACTTCGTCGTAATCTTCAAGCGACATAACCAGCATGGCATCAGGATCTTCCTTGAACTTAACCAGATTGGGCATTCGCCGAATGGAAGTCCCGTCGCGTGTTTCACTGAACGTCGTTTTATTGATTGGACCAAAGCCAACTACGAATCGATCGTAGAGTTCCGTCAGGGAATTGCGTGTCGCAACTCGTTCCGACTCGGGCCAAGATTCGTTTTGTGATTGGAGCACTAATCGAGCGGCATCACGCAATCCGATGAGCGCTGCTAGCCGTTTGCCCATCATGGTGCCATCCGATTTAAGGATTGTGCTGCCATGCAGTGCGGGTTTTGGTTGTCCGCCTTCGATCTGATAAATCACACGGTCGTCACCGACATAAAAACTGGATTCGGTAAGATGACGCAGCGGTGGCGGTCTGGTGAAACGAGCAGGGGAGGGCTCTTTTTCAGCGTGGGTCGGATGAATTGTCTGAATAACCGGCAACCGAGCAATAGCGGCCGCCAATTGGTCCGGCAGATTGCCATTACTGCGAATGCTGTAGCCATCGCCGTAGAGTTGATTTTCAAGGGTCCAATCGCCAAGCACCATTTCAGGATGGTTTTCAAAGTAACGATTTATTGCGATTGGCGTTCCATCAATATCCTTATTGACTGTTTGAAGCCACTCAGGATCGACATGTTGTGGGGCTATTCCGGGTTCACGTTTTCGCAGGAATACGATATCTGTTACGACCTTGGTACCTTCTTGCTTAAACGCCTCGGCGGGTAGTCGGATTGCTCCCAAGAAATCCGCCCGCTCCGAGAGGTATTCACGAATGGATGCATTTTGCTTATCCAATGTGAAGTGCGAAGTTACCAGTGCCAATACGCCGCCTGGCTTTAATGCATCGACGGACTTGGCGAAAAAATAGTCATGCAATGAATAGCGATGGCCTTTGTGGTCCAGCTTAATGTTGGCAAATGGCACGTTGCCTATCACTGCATCGAGTTTGCCATCGGGAAGTTTTGTATCGCGAAAGTTTTCAATTCGGATGTCGTGATTTGGATTGATGGCTCGGGCGATGCGTCCGGACGTACGGTCAAGTTCCACTCCAATGAAGCGTTTGTCGCTGTCCGCAAGACGAAGGAAGTTGCCAGTTCCGCAACCCGGTTCAAGTATCAAAGCATTTTGTGGTACACCAAGTTGACCGAGTGCAGCATGCATGGCTTGAATAACCTCGGGTGAAGTATAGAAGGCGTTGAACGTGGTTCTTTTGGCACTCTCGTAATCATCCGGAGTGAGTAGGGCTTGCAGTTCGTCTCCGAGTAACTGCCAACCATGATCTTTGTATTTGCCAGTGATAGGATCGGGGAACAGCGATAAAGCAACCGGTCCAAAACCTCCGAATCGAGCGAGAACGTGACGTTCTTCGTCCGTTGCAAAGCGGTTTTCAGAATCGATTTGGGATAGCACGCGAATGGCTTGTAGAATGTCTCGGGCTTTTGCTTTGTCACCGGATGCAGCTCGGATGACCGTCGAATCTCCGACTTGCTGTTGCACAATAGTTGACGGCGCGACGGATTGTTTGATCGCGGCAGGCTGCGGTTTCACATTCGGTGCAGGTGTGGCAATGGTCGCAGAATCATCCAGCATGTCGAAGAGTAGTCGATATGCGTCTTTGGAATGGGGCTTTACTCGTGCGGCGTGTGACGTTTGACGAATGCCATCGCTTCGTCCAGTGATAGTGGGCTCTGTTCGATTGCCAACGAGTCCTGAAGTTCCTGAACCGCGATTTCCATGGCTTCGCTTGATATCATCAACTCGGATATTTGCGGTTGCTGGCTCTGCAATTGCTTCATGATCGCCAAATGATTGTCCCTGAGTTGAATCGCGTATTGGTTTATCATCGAACTCAAGGAGTGGTTGGGCGAAAGGTTTGCCTTTAGCTCCGGATGTTGCTGTAGAAGTTCGTGAACGATCGTTTTGTATTGCATGTGTTGCCTTGAAATTCTCTGGAGCAAGTGCAGATTCAGACGAGCTGAGGGCTTCTTGGAAAAATGGTAGCAAGACAGGGCGTGACTTCATAGCATGATCTGAATCGAATCCTTGCGGTGCGCTCGAGTCGTGCATATATGCACAAAGTTTTTCGCTTGGCGAGTGATTTTTTTCCGTCGGAATACGCTGTGAAAGAGCATCGAAGAAATCAAATTGTTTTCGGGATCGGTTGAGGGTGTGGAATGGCATTGGGTGGTTCCTTTCTACGGGAGAATGCGGGCAAGAGTGACTCACCCGCATCGATATTGAAGCTGGCTATTCAGTTGGAGTCGATGCAATGCCATCAGCGAGGATTTGCTGTTGAAGCGGTGTTGCCGGATCTCCGAGCACTTCAGAAACGCGACTCCAGAGATCTCGAATCTGAGCACTTGATGTCGCGAGCCAAACGGTGTCGAGTAGGGCATCTTTCTCGGCACGGAGTTTTAATATTTCCTTGCCGATTGCAGAGTCTTTCAAGAGTTCTTCTTCGAAGCGAGTCTGGCTTTGCCGGAGCATCGTCCGAAAGTCACTTTCGATCTGATAGCTCGATTGATTCGCCGTTGCGGATTCACCAAGTGCCGCGCGATAGATGGCGGATTCAAGCTTCTCCTCATCGTCTGCCAAGTTTTTGCGTTGTTGCTTAATCGATTGCAGTTTCGCATTGAGTTTGTCAGTGCCAAGTGATTTATGTGCTTCCAATTCCGCCTGGACTTTGATCTTGGGCATGAGCGAGTTGTCCTTGGCTTGTAGCGATTCGATGGCTCGATTGATACGATTCTCAATTCGTGACTTCCAATGTTCTTTCTCGGCGAGGGTTAGACGTGACATAATATTTCCTTTCATTTGTTCTTGCGGAGTGTCGCCACCATGGCGACCATCACGGCAAGCAAAGGAACGGCTCCTTAGACGGAGCGGCACGCGTTCAAATCAAGCTGAAAATTGGGGGTACCTTTTGGGGGAGCCGATTTTCTGCTTGAGTTGACCGTCGGAGGCGTTAGCTTGCCCGTGTAATGGTTGCTTGGTGGCGATGATGCAGAAAAAATCTGAAAGGTAGATTTTGTGTGGACCTGTCAACGCAATGCAGATTGCGATTGATACGATTCGCTGGATCTCAGCGATGTTAGTGAGTGCAGTCGCCAAATGGCTTATTGCAAATCAGCGATCATAATTGACGTTTTTGGCTGAGGAGTGACGATCCGAATGCAAGTGCTTTGAGAAGCGATTCTCAGCAGCGCTATTGGGGATACATTCACTGGCGATTTGCAGTTCGGGAGTAGGGATATCGCTGGCGTTAGCAATTGATGGTAATTGTTTGTTCGCAGGATCCTGCCCATCGCCGAAGCAACTAGCTCGATACTCGAATGGTTTGAACAGTCGGATCATTTCGAGTTGACCCGCAGAAGTTGCAACATCGCCTGGCGATTTGCCTTTTGCATCACGGGCCATAGGATTGGCGTTGTACTTCATCAGAATCTGAGCCAGAAAGGCTTGTCCTGTACGAGCGGCGAGGTGTAATGGTACTTCGCCACGGGCATTAGTGAGATTCGGCGAAATGCCTGCCTCGAGAAGAGCACACGCGAAACCAAAATTGTGATTGCGAACAGCGCGGTGAAGCAGGGTATCTTCCTGCTTTCCAATTCTCTCGGACAGATCGGCACCGTGCGTCAGCAGAAGTGGAACGACATCATTGGCGTGATGCTTCTCCGCCGTTTGCAGCATCGAAAGTTTGCTCAAATCTTTGCCATTTGGATCCGCATTCTTATCCAATGCTGACTTGGCGTCTTCTACATTGTTCGACCTGATAGCATCGGCAAGTTCGTATATCGGGAGCACGAAAACCTCGTTAGTTTTCGTGCCGAATAAATCAAATGCGTCACAATGGCAAGAACATTTGAAAACTATGCCGTCGCGAGTTGACTGGATTCGAGCTATCAATCAAACCAGAATTCGCCTATGCCGATATAACCGACTCCTTCTACAGAAACATTGTTGCAAGTCGTGTTTAAGCCGAAGCTGGTAGAGGTGTTGTCCGCTGTACCGCTTATAGTTAATTGTAGGAGGCCATTACAATACACACCGTAGCCATTGAGGTAGCCTGCGCCCCAGCCACCGAAGGTGCTGTTAATGGGACCTAAATGAACATTGTTGATGTATGTTGCGGAACCCAAATTCGCGTTGATCCATTGCGAGCCGCTGTTGGTTCCTATGACGGTATCACTAGCGCCATATTGGCTGTCGCACATTTTTCCACTATTGTAGCCGGTATAGCCACCATACATGCTGCTATATGTATAGGTGATGCCTGAACAATCGGTGGGTCCACCACCGACTACAACTGGATCGAAGAACAGACCGCTTGGGGTTGCATTGGTAGCATACACATTGTTAATGATTCGAAAGTAAACGTCACCCATGACGTTCCAGCTTAGATATTTGCCGCCATAATACCCGGTCACCGACTGTGAATCCAGAAGTAAACCACTTAGCGAGCTCCGTACTTCTACGGTGGAATCGCGAGGTCCGGCACTGTCCCAATCGAGAAAGTAGATGCTGATTTGATGCTCAAGTCCATCGGTGTTATCAACCGTTAGGTTGTATTTTGATCCAATATTGTTTCCAGTATCGCCGGTGTACCATGTTGAGGCAATGCGGTCTGCATTGTCGGTTCGATTGAGCGCTCGTACATCAGAAGTTGCAGCGTTCCATGTATAGTTGTTGTTGCCGCTGAATGTAATGCTGGCATAGGATGGATTGCTAGTGGTATGCTGGCTGATTCGATAGCCCTCATTTCCAAATACTCCTTCCCAGTTGCCCTGAGTGGTTGCATCAGTGCCGACAAACGTTGCTGAAGAGTTATCACTACCTGCGATGCCCGCCATCGCATTTAAATCGTAGGTGGGTGACCATGTAATGCTTTTGCCATAGACTCCGTATACGGAGCCGGAGTTTGCAAGACTGTTGTAGGAGGCACTTTCTGCACCAATCAACAGGTCGGCATAGTAGTCACCAGTCATGTCGCCAAATGCCACCGAAAATCCCGCGTGATCACCGTTGGTGCTGGCATCGAGACGGAAGCCATTCGTTCCGTTGATTGAATATATGTTTTGTGTAGCCGCCCAGCCACTAGCCTTGCCAAACACGACAAAAATCTGCTCTCCCATGTAGGTCGTATTTATCAATTCATCGAATCCATCGCCGTTGACATCTCCACCTTTTCCTAATGGGCCGCGGCTCTCTCCCCAGCCATCGAACCGAAAACCAGTGGTTCCATCGAGATTTGTAGTATTTAGAACAGTACTTGCTGCCCAGGCGCCGGCTTTACCAAATACCACATAGGTTGAGCCGCCAGATACGCCCAGAGCATCTGTACCATTAGCACCAACAATCACGTCATCATACGCATCGCCATTGATGTTGCCGCTTGCTACAGTAACACCAACGTGGTCACCGGCGTTCACCCCATCGAGTCTAAATCCGGTAGTACCATTCAAACTTGATAGAGCCGTACTTGCAGCCCAAGCGCCGGACTTACCGAACACTACATAGGTGTAGCCAGCGGCGCTGTTGCCATCAGATGCTCCAACGATAACATCGTTGTATCCGTCGTTATTTATATCACCAGAACTAACTGATGTTGCAGAGAAATCACCTGCGGTGGCACCATCGAGCCGGAAGCCGGTAGTGCCGTTTAGCGCGGAGAGTGCAGTGGTTGCAGCCCAAGCACCTGCTTTACCAAACACCACATAGGTATAGCCCACGCCACCACCAGAGGATGCAGATCCGATAATTACATCGTCAAAGCCGTCCCTGTTGATGTCTCCACTAGAAAGTGCATTGCTTGTATAGTCAGCTGCGTTACCATTCAACTTAAAGCCGGTAGTGCCGTTGAGCGTGGAGAGGTCAGTGCTTGCTGCCCAAGCACCAGCTTTACCAAAGACCACGTAGGTATACCCGGCAGATCCAGTAGCACCTGGCGCTCCAATAATGACGTCATCGTATCCATCGTTATTGATGTCTCCACTCGAGACAGCGAAGCCTGAATACTCCCAACTGGATACGCCATCCAAACGGAAGCCGGTGGTACCATTGAGCGTGCTTAAACTATCCGGGTGCCAATTGATGCCGGTCGATGAGCCAAACACAACGTAAGTATAGCCTGCTGCTGTTGCAAAGCCTGCATTGTATGCTCCAATAATCGCATCACCAAAGCCATCACCGTTAATGTCGCCGATGGTGGTCGAATAGCCCGCTCGGTCGTTCGCAGCCACACCATCGAGCCTGAATGCATTCTCTGTCGGTGGGGTGCCGGGGCATTCGCAGAGGGTGTTGAGGTCGTTGGCACCGCTCGTCAGTGGAATCGGGTCGCTGCTCGGGCGACCATATACACCGTAGACGGAGCCTGCATTTGTAATGTTGTTATAGCTTGCTTCAGATGCACCGATCAAAATGTCTGCATAGTTGTCGCCATTCATATCACCCACGGCGATTGACGAACTGGTCCTATCGACTGCAATACTTCCGTCGAGTCTAAAACCGGTAGTGCCGTTTAGTGTTGAAAGGGATGACGTTGCTGACCACGCCCCCGCCTTACCGAACACCACATAGGTAGCGCCTGAGTCCACGCCTCCGTTATCGGCATTGCGGCCGGAAATAACAATGTCGTCAAAACCATCACCATTGACGTCGCCACTTGCAGTAAATTCACCGGCAGCGTCATTTGCGGCCACCCCATCCAACCTGAAACCAGTGGTGCCATTCAAACTGCTCAACGCCGTGGATGCTGCCCAGCCACTGGCTTTACCGAATACGACATAAGCAAGCCCGTTTGGATTTGGTGCGTAATATGTACCTGAAGCCCCAACAATCAAATCATCGAACCCGTCATTGTTGATGTCGCCACTGCTTACAGCCATCGCGCGATCGTAATCGGTTGTTCCAGTCACCACAAAACCAGTGGTTCCATCCAGGCTGCTTAATGCCGTGGATGCAGCCCAGGCACCGGCTTTACCGAATACGGTATAGGTATATCCCTTAGCATTGCTGACATAGTCATCACCGATCAGCACATCATCATAGCCGTCACCGTTAATATCTCCGATAGATAGTGCGTTGGTCTGGCCGCCTACCGTACCGGTCAGCCGGAATCCGGTAGTGCCGTTCAAACTGCTTAATGCCAGGGTGGAAGCCCAAGCACTTGCTTTCCCAAATATAACATAGGTCTTGTTTGCAACACGTGCTCCGATGATTATATCGCCGAACCCATCATTGTTAATGTCGCCGCTGCTAACCGTGGATCCGGACTGATCATTAGCGTTTTCTCCATCAATTCGGAAGCCGGTGGTGCCATTCAGGCTGCTGACATCCATGCTTGCTGCCCAGCCACTGGCTTTGCCAAATACGACATAAGTATATCCGCCAATACTGTTCACATAAAGCGCCCCAATGATGAGGTCACCAAAGCCATCATTGTTGACGTCGCTGCAACTTAAAGCCTGGCCCGAGTAACCCCATGAAGGCCCCACGATAAGGAAGCCATTGGTTCCATCCAGGGTGCTGAGGTTTTTCGGATGCGCGTCAATACCTGTCGCTGAGCCGAAAAGCACGTGCGTATAAGGTCTTGTTCCACCGTTAAAGCCGCCCGAAACGGCATCTCCAAATCCATCACCATTCACATCGCATATCGCCGTACCCCGTCCCGCAGTATCAGCCGCTGCTATTCCATCCACCCTGAATGCATATGTTGTTGGCGGAGTGCCGTAGGATGGTGAGGGAGAAGGTGAAGGTGAGCCACCACCACCGCCGCCGGTTGGGGTGATGATGCTCTGTTTGCTTTTCCAGCGAATGAGGTCGGAGAAATAGGTGGCACCTTGGGTAGTATCGTTTAGTGCGGTGTCGATAAACGTCACATCCGCATCGCAGTTTTCAATATCCAGATTTGTTGCACCGCAGGCTGTGCGCGCCGTGCCCGCCATAAACGAATAGGCGCCTTCACCTTCTTTGCCGTGAGAGACAACGACAAATGCGCCATCGGTAATGATGCTGTTAGCGGCGCTGTCTTTTACAATGATTCCGCCTGCGCCCGCATCAAACGTGCCGGCTTCGGTGAGCGATTGCATCACCGCGTAGGTGTAGCGGTTGCCGTGTTCGTCGCGCATGAAATCATCGCGAAGCCCAAGGTCGCGCACGGGGACTGCGCCTTTCAGCATCCATATGCCGCTCGATGCAACGGTTTCAATGCGTGAGGTTCCGGCGGGTGCGGAGGTATAGGTGCAATCGCCGGAGTTGGCTTCCTTGCCGAAACCTGCGGTGCCCTGGGTAACGCTTAAGGCTGCCGGGCAGGGCAGGTAGCCTTGGCGCTCTTTGAAATGTATGAGTGAATTGACAATTGCATTGATACGGTCTGTATCGACTTCCACCTGATTTTCGTGAGTAACGTTTCCCATTACCACCATAGTGCTGCCCATCATGATTCCGATGATCGCGATGGAAACGGACAGTTCAAGCAAAGTGAATGCATGAATGCGACGGAGTCGGGGCAATCGTCGGGGCATAAGAGAATCCGGTTAAGGATTAAGCCTAGCACAAAGGCATTAAGGAAACGTTAACGATTGGCTATCAACGCACCGTTAAGGAATGATGCAAATAGCAAGCTCCGAGATCGATAACTACGTGTCCAATTGAAATCAATTGTCGCCTTCGCATGCAATGAATACAAGATCGACACGAGGTCGATATGATCCCAACAATTTGCTTGAATCGAGTCAACTCGTGAGCTAGTGATGCCTATAGTTGGGCATCATGTTACGAGTCATCCAAACCAAATCGGCCGCAGGTGCCAAGAGCTACTACACTCAATCTGACTATCTGAGTGAGGGACAGGAGCTTGTCGGAAAGTGGGGTGGAAAAGCTTCCAAGTTACTCGGCCTCGCGGGCGAGGTCGACAAGCAGAGCTTCGACCGGCTTTGCGATAATCTCGATCCCCGATCCGGCAATCGACTGACGCTGAGAACCGATGGTGATCGAACCGTTGGCTATGATTTTAACTTCCATGTTCCAAAGGGAGTTTCTCTAGCTTACACATTAAATCAAGACGAACGCATTCTTGGAGTGTTTCGCGAAAGCGTTGAAGAGACGATGCGGGAAATTGAAATAGACGCTGCAACTCGTGTACGTAAACATGGAATGCAGGAAGAGCGACAAACCGGCAATCTCGCTTGGGCAACTTATGTGCACAAGACTTCCAGACCAGTCGACGGCGAACCGGATCCACACCTGCATGCCCATTGTTTTGTTTTCAATACGACATTCGATTCCGTCGAGAAAGTCTGGAAGGCGGGACAGTTTCGGGAGCTGAAAAGAGATGCGCCTTATTACGAGGCCGCCTTTCACGCTCGTCTTGCACAGAAAATGTCGGGGCTGGGATACGGCATTGAACGCAAGGGTCGCACTTGGGATATCGCTGGATTGGAGAAGGCGACGCTAGACAAGTTTTCAAGGCGAACCATTGAGATCGAGAAGTTGGCCGACAAACTTGATATCGAAGACGATCGTGCCAAAGACCAGCTTGGTGCAAAGACTCGCGCGAAAAAAGTTAAAACCATACCCATGAAAGTACTCGTTGACCGTTGGAAAAGCAGACTTGATGCGAACGACCGGAAAGCCCTCGAAACATTGACAACTCCCTCAACTAACGAAATCGCAATAGTTGCCCAGGAGTCGCGAGAAGCGGAAGCGGTGGCGTACGCAAAGCTGCACTGCTTTGAGCGAGATTCAGTGGTTGCGAAACGCAAATTACTTGGCGAAGCGTTGCGCCAAGGCGTTGGTGAAGTTAGTGTCGAGGGGATCCATAGCCAACTCAACCAACAAGGAGTCATTTGCAGGCAGATGCACGGTCGCGAATGGGTGACGACTCCCGAGGTACTTGCCGAGGAAGGATTCATGTTGCAAGGCGCACGCGAAGCGAAGGGAGCTTCAACGCCTCTAAACGCCACGTGGGAAATTCGGAAAGGCTGGCTCAATACCGGCCAAAAGGACGCTGTGCGTCATGTATTGAGTTCGAAGGATGGCGTGATCATGACCAGAGGCGGGGCTGGTACCGGTAAAACGTCGCTAATGCAGGAAGCAATCGAAGGTATTAAATCAGGAGGGAAGCAGGTGCTTACCTTTGCGCCGTCGGCTCAAGCGAGTAGGGGCGTGTTGGCGAAAGAGGGCTTTGACGCAACCACTGTTGCCGAGTTACTGATTTCCGAAAAGCTGCAACAAGAAGCCCATGGGAACGTTATTTGGATTGACGAAGCTGGTTTGCTTGGCACGCGGACATTGAAACAGGTAATGGATGTTGCCAAGAGAGCGGACGCACGTTTGATTCTGTCGGGTGACTGGAAGCAACACGGTGCCGTGGAACGAGGTGCCGCAATGAGACTTCTCGAACAAGAAGCTGGTCTCGTGCCTGCGGTGGTCAGAAAAATTGAACGCCAAGACGGTGAATATCGAGAAGCTGTAGCACTACTTGCGGAGGGGCAGACTCGTATGGGATTTGATGCTCTCAACAAACTCGGCTGGATCCATGAAATCGTCGATCCCGCAGAACGATATGGTGTAATGGCCAAGAGCTTCGCAAATGGCTGGGAATCGGGAGAGTCGGTACTTGCGATTGCGCCAACGCATGCTGAAGCGGAGTTACTCACGGAACGCATTCGAAGCGAACTTGTCGATCGTGGTCATGTTGATAAGGAGCTTTTCGAATTTGAGCAGTTGAAGCCACTCAGATTGACCGAAGCCGAAAAAACGGATGCGAGTCGCGTTGCCGATGGGGATGTCATGGTGTTTCATCGAGCAGCTCGCGGCATTAAGAAAGGGACTAGGTTAGAGGCTACGGTAGAATCCGCACGGGAATACAAAAAGCAAGCGGACCGATTCGAGTTATATAACCGCCGGATCGTCAAGCTAGCGCGCGGCGACCTTGTTCGCATCACCAGCAATGGCAAGACCAAGGACGGAAAGCACGCTCTTTACAACGGAAATTCTTACCGGATCAGCAAGTTTAATGATCGTGGGGATATTGTGCTTGAAAATGGTTGGATTGTGGACCGCAACTATGGCTTCCTGACTCCGGGCTATGTGAGTACCTCCCATAGCGCTCAAGGAAAAACGGAAGACCGCGTTCTGATTGCGGAATCGACGATGAGCTACGCAGCCGTCGATCAGGCTCAATTCTATGTTTCCGTTAGCCGTGGCCGATCACGCGCCGAAATATTCACGGACAGCAAAGACGCTTTGCTCGATGCTGTACAAAAAGAGGATTTGCGAGTATCGGCAACGGAACTTGTCAAGTCGACTGAGCCACCTCGGATAATTCGCCATCAAAGGCAGCAGGGCAAGCAAGACGTTGAGCGATCGAAGCAGTTGGAGTATGCCCATGAGCGAGGGTAACCTTCGATCGTTGGTTGGGCAGACAGCGGTTAGGAAGATCCATCAAATTGAGCCGAAGCTAGAGGAGGAGGTCGAGTACCAGGCCTTTTCTTTTGGTCGTGTTGGTCCACGTCCACAGATCATGTTGGAGATTTGTAAATCAGACGGATTTCGATTGACCTTTCCATATATCGACCTCAAGCGGATAAAAACAATGAACCCAGATCTTGGTTTTGAACTCAAGTTTGGCGAACAATTGGTCTTAATTGAAGGAAGGAACCTCTTGCTATGCTATCGATACATCAAACAGAATCGCCTGGAGTCGATCGTTGAAATGGGCCGAGAGGGCGCTATGTCTGTGACGGAAATAGCTCCCGTCGTTAGCGGCATCAGGCTGTCGATCGCCAAGAAAAGTTAACTTTGCAATGTGATCAGTAGGATAGTCGAAAATTTCGACGATGACATCGTTACTCCTGCCACCAAAAGTCGGTTTCGATTTCATTGTCGCCTTTCAGTCCAAATGCTGTTGGATGGTCCTTGACACTGTATAGCCTTAAGGCTATATTATGCTGATGTGGGAAATTGAATACACCGATGAATTCGGAGAGTGGTGGATGCAGTTAAGCGAAAGCGAACAAGATGCGCTGGCTGCGAGTATTGGCTTGCTGGAGCAGCTGGGACCAAATCTAGGACGGCCACACGCTGACCATATCAAGGCCTCGAAGCACACGAACATGAAAGAGCTGAGAACGCAGGTCGGCGGTGAACCGCTTCGGACGTTTTTCGCCTTTGATCCACGTCGAACTGCCATCCTACTGATCGGCGGAAACAAGGGAGGGGACGGTCGGTTCTACGATCGTATGGTCCCGATTGCTGATCAACTTTTCGATACACATCTGGACGAACTAAAGAAGGAAGGATTACTGCCATGACTGGACGAAACAAGTTTTCAGAATTGAAAGGACGATTGGGGGCTGATCGACTTAAGCAAGTGGAGGCCAAGACTAAAACGATGCTTGCAGAAATGCTTCTTCCGGAGATTCGCAAACACTCGGGATTAACACAGAAAGAAGTTGCGGCTGTACTTGGAATCAGCCAGCCTAGCTTGAGCAAAATTGAAAATCAGGATGACATGCAAGTTGGCACTCTGAGCAAGCTAATCCAAGCGATGGGCGGTAAGTTGGAAATCATCGCTCACCTCCCCAAAGGCGACTGCCGATTGACACAGTTTGGCGAATAACAGATCAGCCAGTTGTACTTGTCTAGAACGCATTTTTTGGTGCTACCTAGATCCATTTCGAAGGTAATAATATACGTGACATAGACACGTTTATAGTGTAGGATATCGATTCGAAAGGGAAGATCCTATGCCACGATCCAAATACAAGATCACCTCTGACGACGTGATTCACGCAATTGAATACGTCAGGTCACGCCTCCAACTATTCGCCCTTGATTTAGGAGATGCATCGTCTAAGACCGCAACGAAGGAATTCGGCGATGCGGTCGAGGTGCGCTCTAAGGAGGAGCGAGCAATTCGGCTTAACGCTTGGTGCGAAAAATACTTGAGCACCAAAGACTGGACGAAGCTGAAGACATCAATTCGAAAACGACGGGAGCGAAAGTCTCGGAAGGGTGAGATTGAGTCAGTGACAATCTCGACCAAGGCGTACACGATTCTCCGCAAGCTTTCGATGCGGGACAATGTCACGTATTCAGAGATACTCGAGAGGTATCTCGGAAAAGCATGGCGGGCATAGATTTTAGATAGAGATGGGCCGCCTTGGATGACCGTTATCTTTAACGCCAAACGTGGTTATTTACGGATAGCCGGGTAGCTGTTAGCTTGCACATCGCTCCATAATGGCTAATATGATATCCACTATTTCGGAAAATGGCAGTATTGGACGAACTAAGCGATGGGCCTAATTCGCGGTTCGGTCGTTAATTGATGGAATCTTAATGCCCGCGACATCGGACATTGAGGTCGTTCTATTCCAAACGAAGATATTTTATCGTGTACAACTTGCTTGTTTCTGCTGATAACGAATCATGGAGCGGTGATCCGTGGGTGATCGAAACCAGTCGATGCGTTCGTGAGTACACAGACAATGCCATCACGATCAAATATGGCGACCTTATGCCAGACAATGTGAACGACTTGCGTCGTTTTCCTTGTGTCTTTGCCTACGAAACCGGTTGCAAAAAAGACCCACTTTTTGGCCTTATCCGAAACGTCGTATCTCGCCAGAAGGAATCGCGAATTGAATACGACATCATAAAGGTGGCTCCGTTTCTTACGGTGGCAATCGTCGGACGCCCCAGGAATACATCGCTTACAAAGAAAAGGATGCGGAAGAAGCGGCTAGACGATGTCAGATTCGATAATCCGAGTATTTTAGTCGAGGACACAAGGTTGTTTGTCAGGCATGTTCCAAGCGAGATGTAAATGGGTTTTTGGAAATCATTCAAAGAAATGGACAAGACCTTTGCATGGTCGTTTGTCGGAGCCATCATAGGCGCAATGGGATTTGCGTTTGGTTTCGTGGTGTGGTTTTGGCCGCAAGCGCATCCCGATCTTGCTATCGACATAATTAGTAAGGCCAGCGTATTTTCTGTTGGCGAAAAAGTCTCAAAGCTTCACGTTATGTATGACGGGAAGGATGTAGCGGAATCGAAGCTGAGTATCACTTGCTATGTGATAAGGTTTCGAAACCGAGGCAATCTTGGCGTGAGGCTTGATGACTTCGACCCGAATGCACTCCCAAATATTAGATTTGATTCTGCAAAGATTATTCAACACGAGATTTTGGATGGTTCAACGAATTATTTGAAAGACTGGAAACTCAATCATGTGAATTTGTTTTTAGAAGAGACCAAGTCAGACAACGTAATAGTTGGCCTTTCGTTTCCACCGAAGCTCATTGAGAGCGGCGAGTATGTGACAGCGAAAATAATAGTCCTTCACCCGGATTCAGAAGAGCCAACATTTACTATTGGAGGCAAGATCGCGGGAGCCCCGGAAATCCACTTAGCCAAACCGGAGAAGGAGCATCGATACCAATTTTTGGAACTTATCAGCCTTGCAGGCTCGGTCGCAACATTTCTTGTACTTGTCCTTTTCGGGATTTTGATGTTTAAGTTGCAGGATAGCAAGTTCCGACTTTTACTCGCGAAAGAGCTTCTTGATTTGCGAGAGGAGAAAAATGAATTAGAAAAACAAAAGCGAAGCAAGCTTTCTTCAGCAGCCAGTGGAATGGTTTCCAATGTGCAGTCACCAGAAGAATGATTTGAACGCTCTTACTGAATTGTCGACTGGTTCCGAACGAGAAAATTGTCATCTTTTTCGGCCAAATTCAGTGCTCCGTGACCACGGAAGTAGCGGTTCGACGCCCCCATTTTATTGGCTTTGTTATGCTCAGAACTTGCACCGAAACGATTGTCGAGCTTGCACAGAGTGCAAAGTCGAGAGAACGCTCAGCGGTTACCGATCAATGGGCTCCATCCCAATTCCATTTGGCAGATTCCTATCAGTTACTCATGCGTGAACGCAAAGTTTTAGTCAAAGCAATCAATTCCAATCTAATATTTTTCTTCCCTGGACATGATGCTTGTGGCTCACACGAAGTGTCCAGTTCGGCATTCTTGTCTGTCTGTGTCAGCAACTTCAAATCCGTATTCGCTCAATTTCATCAAGACTCACTTCGTCACTCGTTCGGTCGTAAAGCTTTGTGGTTCTCGCGGATTCGTGGCAAGCTATTCGCATGGCATGTTCCAGTGATCCACCGTTTTGCAAATAGGCTGTTATTCCTGTCGCTCGCCAAGTATGGCAGCCAATCTTGACGGGTAACCCCGATTCTAAGGCACGGCGTTTGATCATTCGGAGCGCATCGGTGCGAGACATGCGATTTTCCGATAGATTTTTTTTGGGCCCTATGGTTCTAAACAATGGTTTTCTATTTTCTCCTGCAATGTCCGCCGCATGAATGTAATCATCCAGATAGGATTCGGCATTGTGATGTGAAGGGACGTCGTGAAGCTTGGATCCTTTTTCGTGTAATCGGAACCACATGCGCCGCCCTTGCTGAAAATAGTCCTCGACATTCATCCCAAGCACAGCCGAAATTCGAGCGAAGCTGAACACCATTACTCCAATAAGGGCGCGGTCCCGAAGTCCCACAATTGTCGAAATGTCTATCGCATCTAGAAGTTGCCTGGCCTCGGTTGCGTCCAGAACTGGTGTCTTGCCTTTTTTTACGACATGCTTGGGACCTTTGACGGAGGATACCGGATTGAACGCAACTATCTGGCCGGTCACCAAATAGTCGAAAAGCATCTTGATCGCAGCTAAATGCAATTTCACCGTCGGCGCACTGAGCCGGTTGGCAAGGGTTTCGACGTAGACGGCAACGACAATTGGTTGAATCTTCGAAAATACAATGTCATTCAGGTGGCACCAGCCGAAGAACTGCTCAACGGCATAGCGGTAAGCGGCTCTCGTGCCCTTGTTCCGAATTTGTGCAGTGAAAAACTCGATGAAGCGGCGCGATGCTTGTTCGCCAGCCGCCTCGATAACGCTTGGAACCGAGAGAGAGAGCATCGAGTGGCGAGTTGTAGGACCGCACTGCGGCTCTGATTTTTCGATGCTCACGATACGCGAATCTTCAGGGTTCAATTCGGGCTCATCCGCCATTTATAACTCCTAATTCGATCCTGGGCGAAACAAGTCGATTGTCACGTCCAATCCAAGGTCGCTCCATTTGCGATCGCCGGTAAGAATCGGCAATCCCTGACTTATCCCGAGCGACAAACATGCACGATCCGCAAGCGAGATATTCTTGCGAACGGTCGCAATGGCTATCTTGGCGGCGACAAGTGCTTGTTGTTCGTCGAATGGAATAATTCGCAATCCAGCGGTTTGCATGATGGCTTTGGCAAGTTCCAATTTGTTTCGCTCAAGACTCTTGTAGTAGACCTCGTGCAAATTGACAGCGGAGATCAAGCCACCCCGCATTTTAAGTCGCGCTTCCACCATGCCCGGTTCCTGGTTGCAAACCGCGAGCACGGCGGATGCGTCAACTACGTTCTTCACGCGATGCCTCCGCGTGGCGATCAGCAAACAATTCGTCGACTAAGCTGACATCGTCTGGAATTCCGTCTGAATACGCGTCTTGGAGTTTCTGCATTGCCAGATCATAGGTTCGCATCACGATGGCTCCGTCCTCGATACTCACGACAAGTTCATCGCCGTTGTGCAACTCCTTCTCCGTCCGAATTGCTTGCGGGATTACCACGCGCCCTGACGTGTCTATCCGGCAATTCCAGTTGCTCACCTCTATTCCATTATCCATTGGTATCCTCCATGTGTTTTTGTTGGTGGGAGCAACATGAACACTGCCACAATTCAAATGGAAACGCAAGCACTTTCTTTTGCGGCATGAAATTAATTTTTGCCGCAATGTGCCGAGTGTGAATCAAAAGTACCTTTTTGATTCATACTAACCAATCAACGGGTTCTAGTTTTTTTGTTGCCGTTTACGACCTAAGTTGCCGCGGTAGTAATGTTGCGCCATACCAGATATTGCTGCCATTTTTGTTTTGCAAGGGATCTGTTGCTGTGCCTTGGAAATGCCGTGGGTTGGGGCGAAGCCATGACCTTGAATCCAATTCGTTAGAATAGTCTCCATCACAGGGGCCAATCGTCCCGAGAACGTCGTAACGCATTTACAATTGTTGGAAAGTCGAGTGTGAAAACTTGGGTTCAATCGCCGACGCGAAACTGTTAGTTCGAGGCTTGCTTGAACAGTGCAATTATGCGTCACACCAATTGATTGACCGTCACCTCCGTCCATATCTTATAGCACTTGACGACTTGCCTCGTGCAATTGTTGCTACAGCTCTATTAGAGGAATGTTTATGTGAAAACCAAATCGAGCGAATCGCTGCCGCTCGGCTATTTCTGTACCTCTATGAAGGGGACGAAAACGCAAAGTCTGCAATACAAGTCTTTCGGGTTGCATTAGAAAGCGACTCAGAGGAGATTATCTTGACTGCCTACGATGCGCTTCGAGACCTCTCCTCGGTGCCGACTGAATTGTACCCGATTGTCGAGAAGCACTTTTTTGCAAACCAGGAGTATCTTAGCCACTTGATTCCGTCGGTAGCGATATCGGTTCCAGACTTGCGCCACGCTGCCATCGGCAGAATTTTGGATCGAGTTAAAAATGACGAATGTGACCCAATTGATCGCATAATGGCTGCGATAGATCTGATCCGCGAAGGATATCAAGCCGACCGAGCTTGGCAGGCAATCTTTGAAATAGCAAAGGATGCCGAGAAAGATAACGTTTACTTCTTTCTCTCAAAAATGATAGGCCGAGTCGGAAGCCCATCCGAGATTGGTTCGCGGCTCTTGGCTGACGCATACAACGATTCCGAAATAAAAATGGAGACGCGAAACCGACTCATTCCAGTGTTAGGAGCAATGGCTGAACATAGTCCGAGTATCTTTCGCATAATTCTGGAAATCCTAGGTTCGAACGATGCAGATAGCATTCGGTTGACATCCGATTGCCTTACACGATGCAAACGAGCGCTTCCACGCGAGTGTATCGATGTTTTGGTTGGAAGATTGTCTGCCTCCAAGACGAGCATTCGAAACGCGGCCGCTACTTCATTGCTTTGTTGCTGCACATCCATTGGCAAAGATGCGGCTCTCATAATCGTGCAGCGAATGGGAATTGAACGAGACATTGTCGTTCTTGAGACGCTGGCAAAAATAGCGTCAAGGGAAGGGGCAAGTGTCATTCAGCCGCTTCTAGCCCTTGCTGAAGAAGACAGCACTTTTCGAAACTGGATAGCCATTTTCACCCTCACTTCTGCTGGCGAAAGAGCACAAGCTGATTTGTTGAGGGTGATTGCAGAAAACCCGACGATGGAGTCGTCTAGGGTTTTCGCATCAGTATTGTCGGCACTTAGAATAACCAGTGGATTTGATCCGATTCGCTCCGCTCTTGTTCATAGCGATCCGGAAGTCGTCGCAAATTTGTTGATATCAATTTCGCGAGTAGGTCATGAGGCAGAGTTATTGACGCCTATTCTCTTGGAGTTTGCAGTAACAACTGATGACATCAGGTCAAGCCTTGCTTGCAAGGCAATTGAAAGTATCGGCCCGATCGCATTGAGCCATTTTGGTTCCTTTGAGCGATTGCACCCTGATCATCCAACGTTGAACCAACTTCGATTGCGAATTGAGAACCAAGGACTCGTTGATGGCATGCAAGATGATTTGCGATGGATCAGTAAGCCAATATGGATCCGGACTTTTGTACATGTCGTGAATTTACTCGACGAGCTTGGGCCCGTTGGATTCAAACGAATGGCGAAGGAACTTCGTGAAAGAAAAGCGAAAGGGCTGATTGAAGACGATGTATCACTTGGCGAAAGCAAGCTCCGAAAAGTAATCGATGATTTGGAAAAAGAGATTTCAAATCGCTACAGACGACTGGTCCTTCTGCTGCATAGCAGTGACAATCGGTCTGGTGGTCTAACATCTGATGGCGAGAGATTTGCATTAAAAGCGAGAGCTTATGTTCGTTCAATGAAGATGTAATGGAACTGCTTATTGACGAGTGGTGGCGGTCCAGGTATTGAATTGCCGATAAGGAGTCGGCAAGTACCAAGAGATGTCCCATTTCGATGAACCAGACGACGAATCCAAACGCAAGCTCGACCATTTTGACTGGACGCGCATGCGTTATCCATCAGACAAAATGTCGATCGCGTCGCTGCGTGGTTCCCAGAATGCAGAATCTAGTTATACGACCAGCTCTAAACTGTTCGAAACTGAAAGCTTTCAGACGCTAGAGGTAGTGATTCGAATGGAACGAGAACTCGCACAGATCGCATATTGCCAAGCGGCAGGCATACCCGAGAAATTTTCAGGCGTGACATTCTCCGAACGCGATTGGGTGGAGCGTTTGCTCACCGAGGAGTATGCAAACCTTGGGATCACAGCGGGTGAAATGGAGTCCAAGCAATGGATTCGATCGATCGAGTCCCAATCTCGACAGCAGGCGGGCAGGTTCGGTTCAAGAGAGCAATAATCGACGACCGTTCTCGAACTGCGCGCGAAAAACAAGCACTTTTTTCTTTTCGGAAATATTAATTATTCTCCCCCTCGAAGCTGCCGGAGAGTGCCGGTTGCGTTGACGCAAGGCTATTGAGCGGAAGCTCTTTGCCGTTCTCTTTACGAGGAGTGTTCCTGTGGAAATTACGTACAAATGTCCGATTGATGCTTTTGCACAAAGCGTGGAAATACTCACCCGCCTTGCAAGCAAATGGATCCGAAACCACGAAGACATAAAGGAGGTGCTTCAGAATTGCGCCCTGAAAATGGTGCGATGCCAATTGCCATCGTTCGAGAGCGAAATGCATATGTTTCGCTTCCACGCAAAAATTGTAAGGCACGAGTGTTTCAACTTTTTGAATTGGAAACGGGCGCATCCAGAGGAGAGTCTAAGCGACTTGAATCAACATTTGGCGAGTGTTTCAAGTGATATCAGCCTGGTAGTGCTTATCGACGATCTCATGGTCGGCCTACATTCAGTTGACCAACAAATCCTAAGGCTTCGAATCGAAAGATTTACCCATTCGGAAATCGGAGAGCTTTTGGAAACCAAGTTATCGGAGCGAACAGTTGGTTACCGTCTAAAAATGGTCCGACAGCACTTGAACCGATTTCAGCCAAAGCGGAATGGGATTTGAAAAAATCCACAATGTTGATCACGCTTTTTTTGGAAGTCGGCGAGTTGGAATTGGTACTTACTATCAGACGCAAACGAGTGGCCTCATGTTGGCTCAACTCGATTCTGTTGTTTGTTTTGATTGTTTCTCGAACGGAGGAAAGTGCGATGTCCATGTTACTTTTGTTTATCGGTGTGTTCTTAGAGTGTTACGCTTTTTTTGTTACGGCGGCTCTGATTTTATTGATCTCGTCTCAAGAAAGAGTTCGCCAGCGGGTAAAGAGGTTCCTCGATATCGTTCAAGCAATGATCCAATGCGCGAATCAGCGCATAGGATTCTAAATCGGTATTCGAAACGCTATGGCGGTCGAAGCATTCGCTCGCCTTTGTCGCGAACGACCAATGCGGTCGTTTGCATTTTAGCAATCAGAAATGGTTTATGTCTCAAACTTTTGATAGGTGTAAAATGCAAAACGTAGCTATCTTTTTAGTGGTATGTGTTCTCCTTGCGTTCCTTGGACCGTGGCTTCCTGTGCTGTTTGGCATCGGCTTCATGATCGCCATGATAGGTGTTTGCGTTTATTGGTTCACGGAGTCGAATCTGTCGGAGACCGAGAAATCGGAGCGACGGCGTCGTTATGCGGAGCAGCGACAAAAACGTCGTGAGATGCAAATGGAAGAAGCAGCATTGCAACGGCGGTTGGAGATCGAACAGACGCATGCGAAGAAAATGCACTCGAGAAGCAGTAGCAATGCTTTCGGTGCGCTTGCCGCCAAAGCCGCTGTTGGCATTGGCATGCACTTACTAACCGGAGGAATGCACCGTCACCATCGGCATTGAGAGTCATTTCTTCTCCGAAATAAATCGGAGTTATCTCTGAGCCTGACTTCTAAGGGCGCTTCGGAAAATCCTGAAGATGTTTTAGTACCGGGGCCCCACGGTGGAATTGTGACTCTTCAAATTTTATTGAAAATCCTTTTGTTGGAAAGGAGAAATGATGTTTCGATGGCTTTGGGGCAAGCGAACGCTAGGGCGCGGCAACGCATTGCAAGTTCGCCAAATCATCGACCAATTGGGAATCGAAAGATGCAAGTCCACGTCGAGCCTAACGCAAGCATATCTGAGCCAAAATGGGGCTAGGCATGGAGTAAGCCTATACTCCGACAAGCGAATACTGTGGTTGAGCGGGCACTCACGGCTTGTATTCGAGCGAGGATGTTCACCTAAGAATTTGCTTGCTGTCGTTGCAAGACGGAATCAGCAACTAAATGGAATTCAATGGCGATTCTCAAGTTGTTGGGACAGAGATTCATTTACCGTAGAGACCCAACTCAAAGGTAATGCGATCACCTCAGAGCAACTTCATTGCTCCCTTCTTGCGATTGTAAACGAATTGGAACGATGTCGTTGGCTGCTAGCCTACTGTCGTGCAAACGCTGACAAAGTGAGTGACTTTGTTCGCCCGAACTAGATTGTTGCGCGCATTGCGTTTCCATGTTTTTTAGGAGTCGATCTATGAACTCAGAGTTACCAGAGTGGGAGCTACGAGAGTCCCTTATCGAGAACATTACGGAGGACAAGAGCCAACCGAGGCAAGATTTCGACGCGGTGGAGGACAATCCATTGGTCGAAAGCGTTCGAGACAACGGAATCATTGAACCGCCGTCCGGATATATCGAGGGGGACAAGATTGTCTTGATGTCGGGAACTCGCAGGTTCCGAGCGGCCAAAGCCGCTGGCAAAAAGTCGATCACGGTTCGAGTTGCTAAAAGAAAACCAGATCAATCAGAGTTGTATCTACATCAGCTATTAGCAAATGCCCATCGGCTAGACCTAAATCCGATGGAGTTATGTGTCGCTTACATGGTATTGATGCGGCTGATGAAAATCAACGCTTCGGAACTGGCAAAGAAAGTTTCGAAAAGCAAAGCCTACGTATCCAATGTCTTGTCGCTCGATTCCCTCGCTGACGAGATTAAACAGCTGATTCGCAACGGAACCATTGGACTTGTTAAGGCATCGATGCTGGCCCGGATGACGTCCGAGGAACAGGAAGCCGCAGTTGCGGAACTGACCGACGGGACTCTTAGTCGCGACAAACTATTGCGAAAGTCGTCGAAGAAGAAGCCAAAAGGTGAACCAGTACGAAGAATCACTTTGGAAACCCCTGTGGCAACGTTGAGCTTGGTCGGTAAGGCAAAGCTCTCTGTAGATGAACTTATCGACCTTTTTCAGTCACTGGTCCGCGAATGCCGGAAGGCACGATCACAACAACTCGATCTATCGACGTTGGCTTGCATACTTCGAGACCGGTGCGTTGCTGATGGAAAGGAAGTGAGTAATGGTTCTCAACCGCAATAGGAGCTTTTGGTTCAAAAAGCGATCGTCACGCCGCTTGCCCGTTCGACATCGATTGAGCCCGTGCCTCTACGGATGCGTCGGCACCGGAAAGACCAGCTCGTTAACTTCAACCCATTGGCTAACGCTGATGATTGATCGGATCGGGGATTCCAATGTCTCGAACTTCAGTGGCGATCTTTTACTAGCCAAAATTGATCTGAAAACGGAGGAGTTACGGAATGATTAGTTTATGGAAAAAGCGAACGCGCGAAGCAAATCGAGCTCGATCGCGATCAGATATTCTTTTGACACTTGGAAAACGTGACACAGTAACCCTTGGTGATGCGTTCGAAAATACACTCATCCTTGGATCCCCAGGCTCCGGAAAAACCTCGGGAAGCGGCAACGCTTATTGCAATAGTCTCGTCCGACTTGGGCTGGGCGGGTTGGTCCTCACAGCAAAGCCGTCGGACGCCGATCGTTGGCGTCGCATTTGTGAACTTTATGGTCGCAGCGACGATCTAATCGTTATCAGCGACACTGGCGACGATCAGTTCAACTTTATGGACTACCAATTAAAACTTTTTGGAGGCTCTGGGAAGGGAATCGATAGTGTCGTTGCGATGTTGGAAGCAGCAACAAATGTAGCAAGCCGCGCGACTGGCATGAAGCCTGCGCATGGAACCGAGCAGTTTTTTGAAAATGGCATAAGGCGGAACTGTCGCGCTTCGGCAGCGCTTTCTGTTTATTCGACGGGTAGTGTTTCTGTAAGCGACATGCTAGAGATCATGAAGGAGATGCCTCGAGTTCCAGCACAAGCACAAAACCAAACGTGGAGAGACAACAATCTCATCAACCATCTACTTATCATGGCTCGCGAGCGTAGTAAGGACCCGTTATCGATTCACGACATCAATCAGTTGGAATCGTACTACTTCAGCGAGTTTCCTTCTATTGCAGAAAGGACAAGAAGCATATTTGAAGCGGGAGTCTATGGCATGCTCGATCCACTTTCACGAGGAGCCCTATATTGGATATTTGGTCGAGGAACAAACGTGACTCCAGAGGATTGCGAGCGAGGAAAGATTGTCGTTCTAAACACGCCATCGTCAACGCATGGACCGATCGGCGCAATTTCGCAAACATTGTTCAAAATTGCTTTTCAGAAATGCATACAGCAGCGAACTGGCGATAGTAACCTTCCCGTCTTTTTGTTTTGCGACGAATTTCAATCATCGATCACTGAGAGCGACTATCAGCACGCAGCCATTAGTCGGGAGAGTCGGTGCGTCAACGTATTCATGACGCAATCCATCGCTTCCCTTTATGCGGTGCTCGGGGCCGACGAATCTGGAAAAGCAGCTGTAGATGCATTGCTAGGGCTCGCAAACTACAAAATATTTCACGCGAACGCTGACCCAATCACCAATACTTGGGCTGCTGAAGCTATCGGTAGACGCCGCATGAGACTTCGTGGCAACACCGTCAATCACGCCCCGTATCGAATGATGGAAATATTTAGGCAGGAATCCGGATTTTCTACGTCGACCAGCGAAGCATTTGAATTTCCAGTCATGCCACATGTCTTCCATTCGTTACTTCGAGGAGGCCCACCACGAATGCAGACGGAGGCGATCGTTTTTGGAAGTGGTCGGATTTGGAATGGCTCGGGCGAAACCTACCTTAAAGTACTTTTTAATCAGGGGTAAGTAACATGCTTTTCAATCGAAACGACCTAGCTTCAACGAAGGCCGAACTTCCGAGTCCAGCAACTGAGGCATGGGACGACATGTTTTGGCTCGTTCGCTATGTCGTGCATGCTTGGGCTTCAATGATGTATGCCTTTACTCGGCGAAACTTCGGAAGGAATTATTTTAATTGGTGGGGAATGAGCGGGTTAGCAGTACTTAGTTTCTGGGCGGTTGTTCAGGTGCCTATTGAAGAGTCCGTTGGTATCTCGGTGATGATGGCTGCGTTTGTGTTGTTAGCGCTTTGGCATCGCGCGCATTCACCAAGAGAGTTCCAAGGACAAACTTTGCATTCGCGTTACACGGGATGGCCGCTTTTGTGTGACGTACTACCGATAAGCGAAGTGGCCGCCAAGAGTTTTATTGAACCAGGAGTCATTGCCATGATCGGATGGGGTATCAGCAATATCAATCAGGGGCTCGGGCTTTTCATCCTGCTTGGTGCAGTCGCCTGTATTCTCGACTGGGTTTATTTGTCCAGACGCGATTACAGCCGTGCAAGTCGGATTCATGACGCCGAAAGGGAACAAGATCGTGTGATGGATACTTATGACCGTTACTTCAAGAAATAAGAGGATCAGCCCATGAGTCTATGGGACAAGGTTAAGAGTCGGGCAGTCAAAGAAATAAAGGACATACCGAAAACAATAAAGGAATCGATCATCCATGGAGCAACGGTTGAGATTCCGCAAACACTTAAAGCATATACCCGGATGGGTGCTTCAGAGGCCGCCCAGGCAATCGTCAAAGCGTTTCCCGATTCAATCGGTCCACAAGAGACAACTGGAACGGTTGGCAATCCGACGCAACAACAAATAACTCAAGGATTCGAACTTTATGGTACCAGCCCAGAAGTCGAACCAACGCAAAACAGCGATCTCCAAGCGGAAGTTGAAAACGAACCAGAGCTTGAGCGATAGGAGTTCATCGACCATGGATACATCGTGGACTGGTCAGTTCGAATTGATGCTTCAACGAGTATTGCAACTTCAGCTTCGGATTTTCGAGAAACTTGAATTGGTCGAAGGCCCTATTCAGAGAGCCTGGTACACGCCCGCCGAAATTGCTGAAATCACCAAACGGAAATCAGCCACGATTCGCGGCTGGTGCCGAAATCGGAGACTTGAAGCGCGGAAACGCGTCCAAGGTCGTGGTGACAAATTCGAATGGGAAATTTCATCAAAAGAACTGCAACGATACCGAGATCATGGACTATTGCCTCTTCGCCCCTACGTTGTGCCAAGTCCTGACCAAATGTGATCTATATGGTTCGCAAAAGTCTTTTAGCAAACTGTTTAAGCGTTTTTTTGCATTGTCGAAAACAGCTCAGATTAAGCAGGGTAGAGAAATGGGATCAGAAAAAACGAACAAAGATCGAAACATTGATTGCGAGTTGATGACAGCAACGGAATTGGCGACTTTGTTGCACATTTCGAAACGAACGCTTTGGCGGATGAGGAGCGCAGGAAAATTGCCACCGCCAGTGAGACTTGGGAGTGCCGTTCGATGGGGAGTCGACGCTATTAGAAAATGGATCTCGAACGGTTGTCCCGCCGCTAATTAACGCGACAATGGATCGACAAGGAGCAATTCGTCATGGCATCAATTTTCAAGCGTCGCAAAGTTAAGAACGAACCGTATACCATTCAGTATGTTGACCACTATGGAAAGCGGAAAACATGTACTGGATTTACTGACAAGGGACTCACGGAACAGCTTGCCGCGAAGCTTGAGTCTGAAGCGAGGCTGAGGTCTGCCGGGTTGATTAGCCCAGAACAGGATGCCTACGCCGAACATGGTTCGGTGGATATCACCGGTCATGTTTCTGCCTTCGAAGCGAGTTTGTCTAATAATGCATCGAGCTATTCAAAGCTCATAATGTTTCGCGTACGACGCATTATTGAGGGATGTAAGTTTGGCGCACTCGGAGCAGTCATTCCGGATAAGGTTCGTATTTTTCTCGAATCACTTCGAGACGAAGAGGATTTGGGGAACAAAACGTACAACCACTACTTACAAGCGTTCGATACTTTCCTGAACTGGTGCGTGAAGTCGAAGAGGATACTTTCGAACCCTGTTTCCGGGTTGGCACGTCTCAACAACGCAACGGACGTTCGGCATCAGCGACGAGCTTTGACTCCTGTGGAAATTGAAAAGCTTGTCTCTACTGCCAGGAAAAGTCAAAAATCCATTCAGTGCCAATCGCCTGAACAGCGTGCTCGAATCTATACCGTGGCCTACATGACCGGGCTGCGGAAACGGGAACTTTCCGGCTTGAGTGTGGGAAGCTTCAAGCTAAATTCGAATCCACCCACCCTGACAGTCGAAGCCGTTAGTTCTAAGCATCGAAAAAAAGACGTTCTGCCACTGCATGCAGATCTTGTTGACAAACTTAGAATTTGGACCAAGGACCTAAAGCAATCCGACCTTTTGTTTCCGGGTTTAGAACGCAAGAAACTGTCCGTGATGATCAAGAAGGATTTGGAGGCCGCAGGAATCGAGTACGAGACGATTGACGGCATTGCGGATTTCCATGCCGCAGGTCGTCATACATATATCACCCAGCTCATTTTATCGGGGGTATCGATTCCAGCCGCCAAGGAACTTGCTAGGCATTCAGACGTCAACATGACGATGCGATATACCCACATTGGAATGGACGATCAGGCGGAAGCGTTGGCTCGACTACCAAGGCTAGTACCCCCAATTGAAGAAGCTGCGCTGCACGGGCGCTGCATTTTCGGCGGCGCTGGGGGTCATTTGGAGTCTTCGTCTGACAATGTGGTCGGTTCGCTAGAAGACGAATCACCAATAAAAACAAAGGGAAATGGCGTCAGATGTCCCTTGTTGTCACAAACTGTCAAAGCGGAGGGCACGGGGATCGAACCCGCAACCCCTTACGGGGCACTTCATTTCCAATGAAGCCGCTAGCCATTCGCCTACCCTCCAGACAAACGTTGATCAAAAGCATATCCTAGCGCCACGGCGCAGCAAGCCAATACCGTCCCTTTTTCTAGGATTCTAAGCGTATGACCTCAAAAGCCTGGGTATTTCGTAGCAATCAGAAAGCCTTTGACCTGAAATTGAAGGTTCGTGACAACATTCCGCCTACTTCACTTTCCCCCGATTCGGTTCTGGTTCGTGTTCGGGCGGTTTCTCTCAATTACCGCGACATTATCGCTTGGAAAAACCTTGCGGGTCGCCCTATGGATGGCCGAGTTGCCGCCTCAGACGGCGCTGGGGAGGTAATTGCGTGCGGTAAAGACGTCACCCAGTGGAGAGTTGGCGATCGAGTTGCTGGCTGCTTTTTTCAAACATGGCAATCCGGACGTTTTGAGATGCGGCATCACAAGAACGACCTGGGCGGTACCCTTGACGGCATGCTGCAAGAGACAATCTGCCTAAAGGAAAATGGAATCGTCCGAATTCCAAACCACTTGGATTTTGAGCAAGCCGCCACATTGCCTTGCGCTGCACTAACTGCTTTCTATGCATTGACGTATCGCGGTTCGTTACAGAGTGGACAGCGCGTCCTTTGCTTGGGAACTGGAGGGGTTTCGGTCTTTGCGATGCAAATTGCAGTTGCATGGGGAGCAGAGGTGATCATCACTTCGAGCGACGAACAGAAGCTTGGCAAAGCCAAAGAAGTTGGCGCGATGCACGCAATCAACTACCGGAAACAGACTCAATGGGCGGACCAAGTGTTGGAATTGACAAACGGGAAGGGTGTTGACCATGTAGTCGAAGTTGGCGGGCCTGGAACACTAGAACAATCCATGAAAGCCGTTGCGGCTGGGGGACACATTGCGCTGATAGGTGTGCTGACCGGCTTTGGTGCACCGTCGACGAGCCTATTTCCGCTGTTGGCGAGAAACGTTCAACTCAATGGTATCTATGTGGGCCCTCGAGATCAGTTTGTCATGCTAAATGACTTTCTCGAACGCAAAAATGTTTACCCCATCGTTGATCGCGTTTTCGATATGTTGGATGCACCTGCGGCCTTCGAATATCTTGCGAGCGGTCAGCACTTCGGTAAAGTAGTGATTCGACTTTAGCTTTTTGACAGATTGCCAATTCGCAGTACATAGATTGAAAGAAGATCAAATTGGACCATCCGAGCAAACCACTTCGTATTGTCATCATTGGTGGGGTCGCTGGTGGTGCCTCTGCTGCAACTCGTGCTCGACGTGTCAATGCGAGCGCTGAGATTACTATGTTCGAACGCAACGCGGTGGTTTCCTTCGCAAACTGCGGATTGCCCTATCATGTTGGTGGGGAAATTGAGAAACGACAGAGCTTAATTGTTGCAAGGCAAGAGCTATTTTGGAACCGCTTTCGTATCCGTGTGCGAACGAATTGCGAAGTGATCGCGATCGATCGGCAAGTGAGGTCATTAACTGTTATCGACCGAATGACAGGTGAGCAATCCGCAATTGCGTACGATCGATTGATACTGGCCACGGGTGCCGAGCCGAATGTGCCTGACTACTGCACTCCGATGCCAAACAATGCCTTCCATTTATGGACATTGGACGACATGGATGGGATTTTGGCTCAACTGCGAACAGAGTCCATCCAACATGCGTTGGTGGTCGGTGGAGGTTTTGTAGGTCTCGAAGTGGTCGAGCAGCTCCATCGTCGTGGGATCCAAGTAACGTTAGTCGAGCGTGACCCGCAGATCCTAACGCGTTTGGATCGCATCTTTGCCAAGATGGTCGAGAACCACATCGAATCCAAATCGGTTTCATTGCAATTGGGCAATCCGATCGTTTCGCTCAAGCTCGAGAACGGCCGGGCTGTTGCCGCCACGCTTCAAGATGGAAGCGTTCTTGATTTGGATTTGTTGATTGTAGGAGCGGGAGTCAAGCCGCGTACCGCGTTAGCTTCGCAATGCGGTTTGCAATTGGGCACCGGAGGAGGGGTTCAGGTCAATGAATTCTTGCAGACTTCTGACCCGAGCATCTATGCCGTAGGCGATATTGTCGAGTATGAGAACGGAATAACGGGCAAGTATGGACTCAATCCATTGGCAGGGCCAGCCAATCGTTCGGGACGAATCGCAGGAACACATGCGGCCACTGGCGCAAGTGATCCAATGGGGAGTGTGCTCGGGACATCTATCGTGCGAGTATTTGATTTGACCGTGGCCTGCGCAGGATTGAATGAGCGCAGTTTGAAATGGAATGGAATCGAGTTTCGAACAGCCATCATTCAAGCGACCCACCATGCTTCGTACTTTCCCGGTGCACAATTGATGCAGCTTAAGATCCTCTATTCGCCACGCGATGGCAAACTGCTTGGAGCACAAATAGTCGGTGGTGAAGGCGTCGATAAACGAATCGACATTTTGGCCACAGCTATGCACTTTGGCGCCACGGTCTTTCAGTTGGCTCAATTGGATCTGGCTTATGCTCCTCCCTATGGAAGCGCCAAGGACCCCATCCACATGGCAGCATTTACAGCATGCAATGACCTCAATGGAACTCCCAAGCTGGAATTGCCGGATGCTGATTTATTGAATGTGCAAATTGTGGATGTGCGAACGGCGGCGGAGCGTGAAGAACTGCCGCTTGCTCAAGCGGTCGCGATTGAAGTGGATGGATTTTCGGATCATTTGGGGCAGCTAGACCCTGCGAGAACGACTATTGTTGTATGTCATTCTGGAAAACGGGCACACGTAGCCGCCTCGTGGCTAAAGTGCATTGGCTTCAAAAAAGTGTTCAATCTGACGGGTGGAATGTCCATTCGGCGTTTGACGGATGGCGAGTAAGTGCTTCAGTTTGCATATGACAGGTTCTGGGAGTTCATGTAAACTAGCTTTGGTAGTGGCCTGTGTTTGAGTGCTCGTCACAGGCTGGAGGCTCATGCTACCCTGGGCAAGCGGCGCTTCACACGAATTTAGAGGAATAGACTCCCGACATGGTCGAATTAGTGGACGGCCCCATTCCAATCGACACGCTGTTGGCGGAATCCGCTAATGAGGAATGCGGAGCGACAGTTCTGTTTTTGGGTTCAACTCGCCGCTGGACAGGAAACGCAGAAACGGGTCGGACAGAAACCGCATACCTCGAATATGAGGGCTATCGCGAAATGGCGATGGCTAAGATGATGGAACTGGAGCGGATCGCATGTACGCGATGGCCGATAAAAACGATCGCCCTTGTTCACCGGTTGGGGCGCGTCGAGATCAAAGAGCCAAGTGTCGCCGTCATCGTAAGCACGCCCCATCGAAGCGAGGCTTTTGAGGCAGGCAAATGGCTTATCGACGAACTCAAAAAGCAGGTGCCGATTTGGAAGAAGGAGTGGTTTGCAGCCCAACCGCCCAAGTGGATACATCCGACAACAAAACCATGACACAATCGACGGACAACGGTACTTCTGTTGGACAGCAAGAAAACTTTCCGCCGCTGGTAGATGCGTTTGGAAGAGTTCACGAATCGCTGCGCATCAGTGTTACGGACGCATGCAATATCCGTTGCCGTTATTGCATGCCCGAAAAAGTTTTGGGCTTCTTGCCACAACACCATTTGCTGTCCTACGAATCGATCACGAGCATTGTTTCAGTCTTAGCAAGAGCAGGTGTGAGTAAAGTTAGGCTAACTGGCGGCGAACCTTTGATGCGCCCTCATTTAGAAAAGTTAGTCGAGCAACTCGCAACCATTTCTGGCTTGCAGCAGATCGCAATGACCACAAACGCTATGCTGTTAGCGGACAAAGTCGCCTCGCTTCAGGCTGCTGGCCTGACGCACGTCAACATCTCACTGGACACATTGCGAGAAAGCGCATTCCAGAAAATATCGCGTCGAGAAGGCTTGGATCAAGTGTTAGCTGGGATTGATGCTGCAGTGCAAAGCACACTGAAAGTCCGACTCAACGCGTTGGTGCTTCGCGAAATCAACTTGCAGGATTGCATCCCGTTGGTGGAGTTTGCACGGCAACGCAATTTGTTTATCCGCTTTATTGAGTTCATGCCGTTGGACGCGGATCGACAATGGAGCCATGAACAAGTGGTAAACGGTAGCGAACTTCGATTGCACTTGGAATCGCACTTCGGTCCGCTGTCTCCAATTGTTAGGTCAGACCCCGCGCAGCCTTCAAGCGACTTCAGTTTTCAAGTTGGAAAGGGGGGAGTCGGGTTCATCGACCCCATTTCAAAACCATTTTGTCAGTCGTGCAATCGTCTTCGTCTGACTGCGGATGGAAAGCTTAGAAACTGCCTCTTTGGTCGTGAGGAGTGGGATCTGAAAGCCGCTTGTGATTCGAAAGCTACCGATGAGAAAATCTATGAAATCGCGGCAAAATGCATTCGTAGCAAATATGCTTCGCATGGAATTTCATCGAACGATTTTCAACAACCAGAACGAGCCATGTATCAAATCGGCGGCTAAGTCGAGATTAACGCACTTGCCCATTGGCTTGGATTTGTTTTAGCAAAGCTGTTAGTTCCAGGACCTTTTCCGGTTTCTCCGCGTAGAGATTTTTCTTTTGGGACAGATCCTCCCGCAAATTGTAAAGTTCGCCAGGTTGGTCGTTCTTCGTGTAACCGTTCTCCTCGTCAAACCAAGCCGGCACTGCAGAATGCGCGCCAGTCTTGTTTGCGATGAGCACCCAATCTTCGTGGCGGACTGCGTACGCGTTGGCATTCGTGTTGTGAACGATGCTATGCCTCGGACTGGGCGCGTTGTCTTTCCAGACAGGTATCAAATTGTGACTATCCTGTGCCGAGTCGTTCGGCAGGTCGAAACCTACAATGTTGGCAATCGTTGCCAGAAAATCGATTTGACTTACCAACGCGTCGCTGACTGTATTTGGTTTGACAACGCCTGGCCATTTGACGAGAAGAGGCACTCGATGGCCACCTTCATAGAGGTCCCGTTTTAATCCCCGAAGTGGGCCGGAGCTGCGGTGTTGATAGTTTTTGAGTCGGTCGTACGCGTATCGCTCGGCTCCATTGTCGGATGTAAAGATCACAAGAGTATTCTCAGCAAATCCATTTACCTCGAGCGCCTTGATGATTTCGCCGACGTTGTCGTCTGTCTGCGTCATAAAGTCGCCGAAGCCGCCTGCATTGGATTTTCCGACGAACTCGCTTACGGGCACGATCGGTGCATGCGGTGAATTGAATGGAACGTACAAGAAAAACGGTTCTGGTTTCCCATTTTGCTGATGAATCCAATCGACCGCTTTTTGACGAAGCTTGGGCACGACCGCGTAAAAATCCCAGCCAGGAGTCATCGGGCCAGGTCTCGACTCCCAGTTTCCTTCCGCAGTCTTTGCAGTGATACTAAGCAGTTCGCTTGGGGTCGTGATGACGCGATCGTTTTCAAACCAAGCATATGGGGGGAAGTTGGGGACATCGTCACCGAAATAGTAATGGAATCCATGCGAAAGAGGGCCACCAGAGATCGGCTTGGTCCAGTCGAAAGCATTTGGTGAAAAGGCTTTGTCTTTACCAGTTCCTACAGCTTCTGGTACGGCGCCTGGTTTCTTGATGTCGTCCCAATTCCAGCCGAGGTGCCACTTGCCAATACACGCAGTCCGGTAGCCTTTGGATTCCAGCATCTCCGCGATGGTCAACTCGGATGCGAGGGCGGGTGGATCGAACGAGTTGACGATCGAGTGGAATTTGCGCCAGTGAAAGCGGCCCGTCAGCATCGCATAGCGACTTGGCGTACAAACTCCAGAGGAGCTATGGCCGTCGGTGAAACGCATTCCCGACATTGCGAGTTTATCGAGGTTTGGTGTCGGGATCTTGGAATCAGCGTTTTGAATTCCAAGATCGCCGTACCCCATATCGTCTGCGTACAGAATGACAATGTTCGGCCGCCCTGGGATTTCAGTTCCCAAAGCCAACTTAGCGGGCAGGTAGAAAAAAAAACAGGTCAAAGCGAAGGACAGGTATCGCATGGGTAGCTCGGTGCACTAACGAGAATGATGTATCAGTCAAAGCTGGCCTGCCTGCTAATTGCCGAAATTCACATACAAGCCAGCTATGAGTATACACTCGCATTACGGAGTCGCGGGTGGTGGGGAATGCGACTAACGTTCTGTTAAGTTCTGAACACCAAACCTCACGGCAACGATTTAATCTGAAAGTCATCCTCGAAGAAGTCCACGTGGATGCTTCCACCATCATTTTCTTCGCGCCGTAGCAACTCCGTCGCTATTTTGTTTTGCAATCGGCGTTGTATTACTCGCTTCAGCGGTCTCGCACCGTATATAGGGTCGTACCCTTCGTTGCTGATTGCGTCGATAGCGCGTTCCGAAACACTTAATCGGTAGTGGTTCTCGATAAGTTGCTTCTCTAACCGTTGTATCTGAAGAACGACGATTTTTCGAATCTGTTCTTTTCGCAGCGGCTCAAAGACAATTGTCTCGTCGATTCGATTCAGGAATTCGGGCAAGAACTTCGCCTTGAGTGAATCCTGTAGGGCTTGTTGCATTTCTTCTTCGCTCCCACCTTCATCGGCGACACGTTGAATCAGCTGACTTCCGATATTGCTGGTCATCACAACAATAGTATTCGTAAAGTCGACGGTTCGGTTTTGACCGTCGGTCAACCGGCCATCGTCTAGCAGTTGCAATAGGACGTTGAAGACGTCGTTGTGGGCTTTTTCGATCTCATCAAGCAAGATGACACTATAGGGACGCCTTCGAACGGCTTCGGTCAATTGCCCACCTTCTTCGTACCCTACATATCCAGGGGGCGCACCGACAAGTCGGCTCACTGTATGCCGTTCCATGAATTCGCTCATGTCGATACGTACCATCGCGGATTCGTCATCAAACATCACTTCCGCAAGCGCTTTGCACAGTTCGGTTTTGCCTACTCCTGTTGGGCCCAAAAACAAAAAGGAGCCGATCGGGCGATTGGCATCCTGAAGCCCGCTCCGACTTCTCCGTACCGCATTGCAAATCGCTTCAACCGCAGTGTCTTGTCCGATGACACGTTGATGTAGTCGTTCTTCCATGACGAGTAGTTTGGCTCGTTCGGTCTCAAGCATTCTTGTGAGAGGCACACCTGTCCACGCGCTAACTACCGCCGCAATTTCGTCGGCGGTGACCTCGGTTCGAAGCAGCCTCGGTTTGTCGGTCTCTCTAGATTCCTTGGTTTCCTGCACTTCTTCTTTTGCGATTTGTTCGCGAACCTGGCGAAGGTGTTGATCAAGTTCGAAAAGCTTTTGATAGTCTGCTTCCGAAACACCAGCCCCTGAGGATTGCTGCTCCTTGATACGAGAGTCGAGTTGACGAAACTGTCCCTCTGCTTGCTCTAGCGATCTGCGGACCGATCCAACTCCGGAGAATCCGAGCTTTTCCGACTCCCACTGCTCGCGAAGGCTAGCTAATTCACGACGGACCGACTCCATTTCCGTTTCTATATCTTCCAACGCATTCTCGGTACTGTTGTCCGACTCTTCGTTAAGTTGGCGTTGCGCCAACTCGAGTTGCCGAAGTCGTCTTTGCAACGTGTCGATTTCCGTAGGCACGCTATCTCGTTCCATCGCTAATCTCGCAGACGCTTCATCGATCAAGTCGATTGCTTTATCTGGAAGAAAGCGATCGGTTATGTAGCGCTTCGATAATTTTGCTGCCTCAACCAGGGCTATATCTCGAATCTTAACTCCATGGTGCGCCTCGTACTTTGCTTTGAGTCCGCGCAGAATAGTAATCGTATCTTCGACACTTGGTTCACCCACATAGACGGGTTGAAAGCGACGCTCAAGGGCTGCATCTTTTTCAATATGCTTGCGGTATTCATCGAGTGTGGTGGCGCCAATGCAACGCAATTGGCCACGAGCTAATTCCGGTTTTAGCAAGTTCGCTGCATCGCTTGAGCCTTCGGCTGCACCAGCTCCGATCACAGTATGGAGTTCGTCGATAAACAAGATAACGTCACCGCCTGCATCTTTGACCTCCCTTAGGACGGCCTTCAAGCGTTCTTCGAACTCGCCGCGAAACTTGGTCCCCGCAATCAAAGATCCCATATCCAGCGAAATGACGCGACGATTTTTCAAGCTCTGTGGCACATCCCCTTGGACAATTCGCTGTGCGAGCCCCTCTGCGATTGCAGTCTTGCCAACACCTGGTTCTCCGATAAGAACCGGGTTGTTTTTGGTGCGTCGCGACAGAACTTGGATCACCCTGCGGATCTCGTTATCGCGTCCAATAACGGGATCCAATTTGTTCTTCGTGGCCAGCGCAACTAAATCTATACCGTACTTTTCCAAGGCCTGGAATTTTCCCTCCGGGGACTGATCTGTGACACGCGCGCTACCTCGCACACTTTGTAGAGCACTTAGAATGTCCGACTCGGTAACTCCGAGTAGTTTCAATAGACTGCTCGCTTTGTTGTCGGTTCGGCAGATGCCGAGCAATAGGTGCTCTGTACTAACGAATTCGTCCTTCATTGCGGTCGCTGCATCTGCAGCTGCCTCAAGGGACTTTTGTAGCGAAGGGCCCACTGAGGATTGTCGCCCGCCTGAGCTTCTGGGTAGCCGTTGCAATTCGCTCTCGCATGCCGTACGGATTTTTTCTAAAGGCGCCCCCATTTTCTTTAGCAAGGGCACAACGACCCCCTCGTTGTCCTTGAGTAAGGCAGCGAGCAAGTGCAAGCCTTCCATCTCCGGATTCCCGGAGGTTGAAGCAAGCGACTGTGCCTCCACGATCGCTTCCTGCCCCTTGATCGTGAGTTTATCCATGCGAAAAGTCATATCAGTCTTCCAACTCAGGGGTACAGAAATAAATCAATCCCAAACAGATTGGCAGTTGGCGATTCGAATTTCCCTGGAATGCAAATTGTGGGCCAGTAGCCTCGTTTGACAAGTTTTTGTCCAAGCTTTGAAGCGGCAGGCAGCAACCAATTCACTTGGCATGCACACGGCGCAACCTGTCAAAGACCGTTAGTATATCATGCAGCTCATGTCGCAAAACAACTGCAGGCATCCCGAATTTACATTCGCTACTCCGGAATCCATATCATGAAATTGGCTCGCCACGAGATTACTATCATTCTGTTCTTAGTAGCTTCCATGGTTGTTTGTGCAAGTTCGAGCGCGCAGGATAAGCCTCGCAACCGATCGCAATCCTCGTCTTACGGAGATGCCTACCGAAATATCTATGGCAAGCTACCCGACAATGCAACGCGAGGCGATCGAATGCTAGCCGAGTATTTTCATTTCGAAACACGGGATGTATCGGAAAAAACTCTATCGCCACTGTTCTCGACGACCCCTCCATCGTTGGACGATTGGGACCAGCAAAAAGAACGGTACCGCCGGCAGTTGTTCGAGATGTTGAGCCTTGATCCACTCCCAATGCGCACGGAGTTGCATGCGACGATTACGGGAACACTCGATCACACGGACTTTGTAGTCGAAAAACTACACTTCCAATCGCGACCAGGCTTGTACGTTACTGCGAATGTCTATATTCCCAAACGAGCCGAAAAACCAATGCCCGCAATCCTCTATGTTTGTGGACATGGTCAAGTAAAGGTCGACGGAATCAGCTATGGCAATAAAGTCACCTACCAACATCATGGTGCATGGTTTGCAAGAAACGGCTATGTGTGCATCATTCTTGACAGTGTCCAGCTCGGCGAAATTGAAGGTGTACATCATGGAACGCACAACAAAGGGATGTGGTGGTGGAATTCCAGAGGATTCACTTCCGCTGGTGTTGAAGCTTGGAACTGCGTTCGAGCACTCGATTACCTACAGACGCGCGCCGATGTCGACGCTCATCGGATCGGCGTAACAGGACGTAGTGGCGGCGGTGCGTATTCCTGGTGGATCGCTGCACTCGATGAACGAATTCAAGCGGCATGCCCAGTCGCCGGCATCACCGATCTGCAAAACCATATCGACGATGGATGCGTCGAAGGCCATTGCGACTGCATGTTCATGGTCAACACCTTCCGATGGGACTATGCTCAAGTCGCAGCATTGGTTGCGCCGCGACCTTTGCTTATTGGAAACACCGATAAAGATACAATCTTCCCCCTGGACGGCGTTATTCGATTGCACGCAAAAGTCCGCAAAGTTTACGATCTATACGATGCACAAAACAAGTTGGGTTTGCTTATTACCGAGGGGCCACACAAGGACACGCAAGAATTGCAGTTGCCCGTCATGCGTTGGTTTAACAAATGGCTAAAGAAAGAGGATGTTCCAGTCGCCAATTACGCCGAAAAACTATTCACTCCTCAAGAACTAAAGGTATTTGAGCAACTTCCTAAGGATGAAATCACAAGTCGTTGTTTTGAGGGTTTTACCCGTCTTGCCACTAATTCCAACTCCTTTGATCCGAAAGGAGCAACCGAGTTACTTCGGACGAAAACATTTGGAGCATGGCCCCTGGAGGTCGATAACAGCACTTTGGCCCCATTCAGACCGCGAGAACTAACGCATGCCGAAGCCGAGGGAGTTCGGTTACGGGTCTATGAATTTGAAAGCCAGCCAGGCATTCGTCTTCGGTTCTATTTGATGCAGCCGATTGAGATTGAGCCCGGCTCGCTTCATCTGGAAGTCGTCGATCATGCGAAGTGGAAAGAGAAACTCGAGGTTAGTCGTGTTGGGTTCGCTGCGGCCCTCAAAGAGGAATTGGAATTCGCAAAGATCAATTCCGCGGAGAACCCCGAACTATCTACCAAGACTATTTTCTCAAAATGGATGAGCGAAATTCGTCAACGCAAAGTGACCATTGCGATTTTCTCGCCGCGTGGGATGGGGCTGACTGCGTTGGGAGAGGATGAAAAATACAGAACCCATGTTCGACGTCGATTCATGTTGTTGGGGGCTACACTCGCGAGTTCGCAAGTTTGGGATGTGCGCTGCGCGTCTCGGACATTGCGCAGCTTGCCAGAATTGAGCTCAATACCACATCATTTCCACGCGAGCTTGGAGATGACCGAAATCGGGGCTTTTGCTGCTTTGTTTGAAAACGGCCTGGTATCGCTTTCTCTTGAGCGACCTCCGCGCTCCGACAAAGAAGCGCCCGACTTCCTCAATTGGGCTCGGATCACAACACCACAGCAACTTCTTGATATGGTGAAAACAAAAACGGACGTGAACATCAAATAGGTCGAGCAACACATCGCACCTGTAGGCGTCCTTACGATAGCAAGTACTGATCATCCAGCATCGCACAATCTGGGCAATGCAATCAAAACCGCTTCATCGTCTCGTCAAAGAGATGCCTTGCGGATCGACCGCTAATCGCCTGCATTTTGATTAGCTCGGCGACGACCACTTCGATCGCTTCCCAAAGTCCTGGCAGCTCCACATGATGGGTCGTCTTGTCCAATAGCCTTTTTTCAAGACGTTCGACCTGTTGGTCGGTATTGACTCTAGATAAAGATAGTCGTCGGAGCGAACGCAAGTCTTGTTGCGCGCCACCCCAATTGTATTGGCCTGTATGTTTCGCTTCGCTGACGAGTCCACCCAGCAAGATCATCGCTTCGATCTCGAAAAAATCTTGCTGGCGTTGCCCTCGTCCCCTTCCCAACTGCACTGCGCCCAATCGAATGGAGTTGCGAACGATCGTACACTTTTCTATAGCACGCCCCAGGGAAAGTGCGACTACAGCATGCCCCGCCTCGTGATACGCAGTCGCGATCAACTGCGAGTCAATTTTCGGATTGGGATGCTCATTCATAGACACCTTTTGGTCATGTCTGGAACAATTGAGTTAATGATAAAACCACTGTTCCACTCAAGTTCACGAGGAGCACCGGTCCTATTTGCCCATCTCATCGGCAAGCTTGGGTGCGTTGTAGATCGTTCTCAAGCACTCGAGAACGCCTGCAATGTGCACTGCGACCGCTCGCGAAACATTGTCTGTGTAATAAAAGTCTGCCGTCAAGCTTTCGATGTTCCCGTCGAATATGATGCCGACCATCGCACCATCACGGGAAACGACCGGTGAACCGGAGTTGCCTCCGATGATGTCCGCCGTACAAACAAAGTTGAAAGGCGTATTCGGTTTGATTTTTCCTTTTGCAACTTGCCAACTTTTGGGCAGAACCCAAGGATCTTTGTTGAGGTGCAGAGTCTCATGTTGGAATGCGCCGCCAAGAGTTGTTTGGGAAGGTATTTTTTTTCCATCGGACTCGTACCCAAGAACTTTTCCATAGGCCAGCCGCAATGTAAAGGTTGCGTCCGGATAAACCGAATCACCTCCCACGGCGAATTTGGCTTCCGTGATTTTTGCATAGGCCTGTCGCTCTTGTTCCTCTATGCTGTCAGCAGCTTCGTGAGCCCGTCGGTAGTCTGCCTCAAACGCTTTCGCCAACTGAATCAGTGGATCTTTGGATTCGGCAATGCCTTGCGTTCCAGACTTTGCTAATTTCCTTCGTTCTTCTACGCTAATCAGTTTGGTACCGGAAACGATCGCGGAAGCGCGTTGGCGTGGGCTTTTGCCTGCGAGGGCAGCCAAAACCAACGGGTCGTTGCCGCCCCGATCGTCTATCAATCGAGACAGTTCGTCCGCTAATTGGACACGTTCCAAATCTTCGTAGGTAGGGGCTTCGGAAAAGAGTTCCTGTTCGAGGGATTCTCGATTGCTGTCACGAAACTCGCGAAGTCGATCTCCGCTTGCTTTGCTGTCTTCGCTGGCCATCAACACCAAGGTTTCGGCGATGCCATAGAGCTTGTTTCGAAGTGTCGCTTGCTTGGTAAGCCACTCTCGCCGTTTCCCTTGTGCGTCCCGAATCTGTTCCCAAGCATTTTTCAGGTGTGCTAACTTGGCATCTTGTGAGATGCGATTCAGCAAATCCGCTTCTTCCCGTTTCTTGGATGCGGTAAAGCTTGGATCTTGAAGTCCGCCGAGCATACCTGTGTAAGCCTTGCGGGAGTTCTGGATTCCGAAAAGGTCATCGCGAGAACGACGCTGCTGCTCTGGACCGGCCAAAGCATACTGTTGCATGAGAACTTCCTTTCGACGCAAGTTATTCATTGTACGAGGCATTGCAATATCCCGTTGGTACTCGATTGCGTCGTGAGTAAGAATGCGGCGTGTGCGGCCAGGATTGCCTGACACGAAAACAAGGTCCTGTTCTTTCGCGCCATTTGGATCCATTTTCAGAAAATGCTCAATTTTTGCTGGCTTGCCGTTTTCGTAGACCCGGAATAGCGTTACGTCGAGGCAAAAGCGAGGGTATTCAAAATTGTCAGCGTCTCCACCAAAGAATGCTGACCCAGCTTCGGGAGCCCATACCAACCTAACGTCCGTGAATTTCTTGTAGCGATATAAATGGTAACGACCACCACCATAAAGTGTCACCACATCGCTTCGCAATCCAGTGGCATCGAGCGACTCCTTTTCAATTGCGGCCATTTTGGCTTGTCGAGCTTTTCCCGCTTCTTGAGCTGTCATGCTCTCTTTGATCGCGCTGTTGACCGTTGCAGTGACATCTTCGATGGAGATAAGTTGATTGAGCTCCAGGTCAGGAGTCTTTACCTCCTCTGCTTGCGTGTTGGCCAGGAAACCATTTTCGTTGTAGTTGTTTTCCGCTGTAGATATTTTGTACAGCGTATCGGACGCGACATGGTGGTTCGTTAAGACCAGCCCCTGCGATGAGACAAAAGATGCTGAGCCACCCGAATTGAACCGCACGCTGGATAGCATCAGATGATCGAGCCATTCCTGCGATGGCTCAAACTTATGCCCGACTTTTAATTTGTCTTTTGGCAACGCGTTGAATAACCACATCCCTTCGTCAGCACGGCTATCGGCAGTACCAACGCAACTAGACATAAGCCCAGCCATGACGAATCCAATGAAAGTCTTTTTGAGAATTGCGTTCATCTTTGCTAATCCATTCTTTAGGGAAGTAATGTGGATGCTCCACTTAGAGGAAAGTATAACAGACGGCTCGGCTTCTCGAATCGAGCGTTCATTTCGCAAGACTCCAATTGATTGTTCCGCCGATTGGAGCCTAAGGCTCGCGAGTTACTGCCGCCTTGTGAGGTTCAAAGGTTGTTCTCGCTGCCTGCTCCGCCTTCTTGATCGCGGTGATCGCCGACTCGTAAAGGAATCGCTGTGCTCGGAACTTGGATTGGTTTTGCTCTGGGTGAATTCGGGTATACCGACCATCACTACCAAGACGCCATGCATTCTGATTGTCCCTAAAATAGGTATCGAGAATTTCCATCAATCGACGTCGTGATCCTGTATCCTCAATGGGCACCAAAAGCTCCACCCGACGATCAAAGGAACGCGGCATCCAATCAGCACTGCTGATGTAAACTGCGTCGTCTCCTCCGTGATAGAAATACATCACACGTGCGTGCTCGAGGAATCGATCGACTATACTTATCACCGAGATGTTCTCGCTGATTCCGGGGACTCCTGGACGCAAGCAACAAACTCCGCGAATGTTCAGACGGATGACGACTCCTGCCTGGCTCGCCTCGTAAAGGGCATTAATCACGTCCGGATCGACGAGCGAATTCATCTTTCCAGCAATGTAGGCTTTTTGACCATTCCGTTTGTTGATCGTCTCGGCTTGGATGAGCGCAAGCAGCTTTTTGCGGAGCCCAAGCGGAGCGGAGTCCAATTTGTCATAAGGCTGTGGTTGACTGTAACCCGTAATCGCATTGATAAACGAACTCGCGTCGCGGCCAAGCGATTCATTGCAGGTCATGTAGCTGATGTCGCTATACATCCGTGCCGTCGATTCATTGTAGTTTCCAGTCCCAAAGTGGACGTATCGAACAATACCTGACGGTTCCCGTCGCACCACGACGCAGATCTTTGCATGGGTTTTGAGGCCACGAACACCGTAGATGACTTGAACTCCTGATCGCTCCAGTTCACGAGCCCATTCGATGTTGCGAGCTTCGTCAAATCTTGCTTTCAGCTCAACGATCGCCGTAACGTACTTCCCTCTTTCGGCTGCCTTCTTGAGCGAAGCGACGATGGGACTCTTTCTGCTCGTTCGATAGAGCACTTGTTTGATCGCGAGGACATCCGGGTCGTCTGCTGCCTCTTCGAGAAATCGAACAACGGGCTCAAAGCTCTCGTAAGGATGGCAAAGAAGTAGGTCATGTTCGGCAATCGCTTTGAACATGCTTTGGGTCGGATCGATGACAGGCGAGCGTTGTGGAATCCATGGCGTGTCTCTCAGTGCCGGAAACCCCTCCATCTCAGTCAAATACATCATGCTGGACAAATCCAAGGGCCCAGGAAACCTAAATACATCACACGGATTCAGTCCGAGCTTGTCTTGGAGAAACTGAAGGGTGGGCTCGGAGACCGTATCCGCGATCTCGAGTCGCACAAATCCCGCGGATCGACGTGAGTGCAGCACTTCCTGCATTCCCATCATCAAGTCGGCCGCACTGTCCTCGCGAACCGATACATCTGCATTGCGAGTCACACGAAAGGCGACGCATTCGTCGATACGCTTGCCTGGATAATATTGATCCACCATTTCCGAAGTCACGTCTTCGAGCAAAGCATAGTTGTATCCCCGATCGCTCGGCAGTGTGATGAATCGGGAAAGGACTTTGCCCAAAGGAATAAAAGCAAATCGATGGGGCTTTTCGGAATCGCCGCTCGCCATGCGAACGCACAAATGCAATCCGAGATTTGCCAAAATCGGAAACGGGCTTTCTGGGTCGATATCCATCGGTGAAATGACCGGGTAAATCTCTTCATGGAAGAATCGATTCAAAGCCTCGCGATGCCTTGCATTGGCGTTGCGAGCGGAGATCCGTTCCAAACCCTCGACGTTCAATGTCGGTTCAACAGCCGTCAAGAAACACGCATACTGATCGTGTATGATTGCATGAACGCGTTCGTAAATCTTTTCAAGCTGTTGAGTTACCGTTTTGCCGCTCGGGTCTGCGGTTTCGATTCCACGAGCTTGTTGGAGTTGCAACCCGCCCACGCGAACCATAAAGAACTCATCCATATTGCTCGCCGTAATGGCAAGGAATTTGAGACGCTCTAGGACTGGCACTTTGGTATAGAGTGCCTGATCTAGGACGCGTTGATTGAACTCCAGCCAACTGAGTTCGCGATTGATAAAGGTCTGATTGGAATGCGACATAAAAACGACAAAACACCCTAAGCTATCGGAAAACTTCTCGGTTGCTCTAATGGTACACGGAAAATAGGATTCGAAAACCGATGAGCCCTTGACCATGGTCTCCTAAAGACAAAACTCGGAAAAAACGATAAGCTCAATGGAATAAAGCGTCCGTTCCATCAGTCCTTTGCAGTTGGTTACATGTCCTACCCTGAGAAAAACGTTCCCTCGATGTGCTTTCCAACCTCCGAGGCGTTACGACGGACTGCGGAACACAAACGCCTCGTCGAATCCAAGAATCGACAGATAAACTGGCAGCGTTGGGGTGGATATCTATCGGAACGCCAATGGGGAACTGTCCGGGAGGACTACTCGCAAAATCAAGAAGCTTGGTTCTTCCTTCCGCATGATCACGCGAGATCGAGAGCCTATCGATGGGGCGAAGACGGTTTGCTCGGTATCTGCGATCGTCAAGGTCGATTGTGTTTTTCGTTCGCCCTCTGGAACAACCGCGACCCCATTCTCAAGGAACGGCTTTTCGGATTGTCCGGGCCTGAAGGCAATCACGGCGAAGACGTCAAAGAGTGCTACTACTACCAAGACGCTACGCCAACACACTCGTATATGAAAGGGCTTTACAAATATCCTCAATCGCGATTTCCGTATGAGGAATTAACCGATGTCAATAAACACCGCTCGCGAACCGAATGCGAGTATGAACTCGGCGACACCGATGTGTTTGACAACGGAGCTTATTTTGACTGCCAAATCGAGTACGCTAAAGCCGGGGGGGATGATATCCTGGTTCAGTTGACGGTCCATAACCGCGGGCCAATGCCAGCGGTGTTACACGTTTTGCCCCAACTGTGGTTTCATAACTCCTGGATCTGGGGCTGCGAGCACGATGGATGCAGTAGCAAACCCCGAATGCGACTCCATAAGTCCCCGAGCGAACCCACAGGTGTTGTGCTCTGCGACCATGAGTCACTTGGGCATTTCGAATTTCGTGCGGACTTGGGACCGAAAGGTGAGAAACCGATTTGGTTATTCACTGAAAACGAGACGAACCCCAATCGCCATCCTGGCGCACCTAGTTCTGGTAATTTCTTCAAGGACGCATTCCATAGTTATGTGGTGGATGGTATCGCGAATGGCGCCGATACACGGACTTTCGGGACCAAATGCGCAGCACATTACATCGCCATTATCAAGCCGGAGGAACCATTTGTTGTACGCTGTCGCCTTTCGGGAGTTTCGATCGAGTCTTTGGAAATCGAGAGTCTTGAAAATGCCAAGATACCTGAATCGATCATGGACCCAATCTTCACGGAAAAACGATTTGGCCCAGAGTTCGATGCGATCGTCGCCCTCCGGCAAGCCGAATCGGATGAATTCTACCAGCAGTGTATCCCGACTCAGCTCACGGTTGAGGAACGGGCCATCTCCCGACAGGCGTATGCAGGCCTTCTTTGGTCGAAGCAATTCTATTACTACGTTGTCGATTCTTGGATCCGCGGTGACCCAAATAGCGCACCCCCGCCTCCTGGTCGCAATTTCGGACGCAATAGCGACTGGACACATCTATTCAATCGGGATGTTATCTCGATGCCTGACAAATGGGAGTATCCCTGGTATGCAGCCTGGGACGTTGCATTTCATATGATTCCGATGGCAAGGGTCGACATTGAGTTCGCCAAAAACCAATTGATTCTATTCCTGCGTGAATGGTATATGCACCCAAATGGACAAATACCCGCATACGAATGGGCGCTCAACGATGTGAACCCTCCGGTCCATGCCTGGGCCTGTTGGCATGTTTACAAATTGAGTGGTGACAAAGAGTTTCTGGCTCGCACTTTTCAGAAACTGCTTCTCAACTTTACGTGGTGGGTCAATCGAAAAGATACGCGTGGACAGCATGTCTTTAGCGGCGGCTTTCTCGGTCTGGACAACATCGGAGTATTCGATCGCAGCAAACCTTTGCCCGGGGGTGGCACCCTGGATCAGGCGGACGCGACCGCTTGGATGGCTTTCTTTTGTGGCAACATGCTACAGATGGCGCTTGAGTTGGCTGAAGAGAATCAGGCGTACTCCGATATGGCAAGTAAGTTCTTTGAACACTACGTTGCCATCGCTGAAGCTATGAATTCTCTGCATGGAACGGGCCTTTGGGAAAAGGAAGATGGATTCTACTACGATCACCTGTTGCGCGACGGCAACAGCACAGCAATGCGGGTTCGTTCGCTCGTAGGGCTAATTCCATTGTGTTCCAACGTGATGATTCACGAGGCTACACTTCAACGATTGCCAAGCTTTCAACGCCGAATGAATTGGTTCTTGAAGAATCGACCTCAAATGGCAAAGCACATGGCCTATATGGAAAAATTTTGCCCCGCTGGCTCTACCACCGAAATGCGACTCCTGGCGATCCCGTCCACCGAACGCTTTCGCAAGCTCTTGGATTACATGCTCGACGAAAAAGAGTTCCTCTCTCCCTTCGGCATCCGGTCCATGTCTGCCATCCACGGCGACAAGCCATTTCTTTTCGAACATGCCGGTGGTAAAGAGTCGGTCGGATATGTTCCAGGTGAGAGCAACACAGGCATGTTCGGGGGCAATAGCAACTGGCGCGGTCCCGTTTGGTTCCCTCTCAATTATCTGATCGTGGAGTCGCTTCGCCAATACCACGAGTTTTATGGCGAGACGTTTCAAGTCGAATGTCCAAAAGGCTCTGGCGTCTTGATGAATCTAAAAGAAGTAGCTGATGAAATCGAACGCAGATTGATCATGCTCTTCAAACGGGATGAACAAGGGGCAAGGCCATGTCATGGGACCGATGAGAAATATGTAAAGGATCCACATTGGAAAGACTTGATGCTGTTTCACGAGTACTTTCACGCCGACACAGGTCGAGGACTAGGAGCAAACCACCAGACCGGCTGGACGTCGCTAGTAGCGACCATGCTCGAACACCAAGCGGCATGCAAATCGAATACTGTCTCAATTCAGAAACCGTATGGTTAACAAAGAAACCCTCCTACCAGTGATCGTCTCGTATAATGAGGGCTCCCGAAAAAAGCCGTGAGTCGGCGGTATCGATTAGCTGTCCGGGCCTGGCAGCTAGAATATCGTCGTCGCTAATGGGAGAGGGAGGCTGCGGCCGAGCATGGCTTTGGTTCGGCAGGAATCTCTCCCCCCGGTAGTTCCACTGTGCCGCTCGCCGTATGCTAACTGGTACGGCTCTTTGTTTCTTGCGAGTTCTCTGCAGTGGGAACCAATTTCACCACCGGTTCTGATGGCTTGGAGATGGCGGCGTCCAGTTCGATTTCTCGCCCCATGCTCTCGTGCTCGATCGAGTGATGCAGGTACTGAACCGCTTCATCGATCGTGTCGGCTTGCATGAGCAAAAACTCTCCTTTGCGAATCAACTTCAACGCGCGATCGACCGCGTTCTGCCAACCTTGCATCTCGTGTATTTCCTTTACCCGTTTGCCGCCGTCCATCCCCTGCTTGAACAAGGACATGATTTCACCCGGTTGGCGTCCGCGAAGGTATTGGTCTTCGTAGAGAATGATACGATCGAAATGATCGGCCAGGATCTCACCTTGCCGAATCATGTCAACGTCCCGGCGGTCGCCAGCCGCAGAGTAGATGACGGTACGCACAGGATGCGGGAACTGGTCGAGCGTCTCAGCGATCGCCAACAACGAGGATTGATTGTGACCGTAGTCAACAACCACAGTGGCGCCATGGATCTCCATGAGATTGAAACGGCCCGGCACTTTATCCATATGGGAAGAGAAGGTCTCAAGACCGAGTCTTATCTGCTCACATGGCATCCCGAGCGCCCAACAAGCACCTGCGGCCGCAAGTACGTTCTCAACTTGGAAACCGATTCGGCCATTGTGGGTCAACGGAATGCGATCCAAGGTCAACAGAACAAAGTCTGTTTCTCCTTCGGCAAGTATCACCGAGTTTTCTCGAACGAAAGCTCCACGTCCACCCTTGGCACGGTGCGCCAACAAAACAGGATCATTTCCATCCAGCGCAAAGAATACGACCGAACCTTTGCACTTCTCCGCCATCTCCGCAGTGAGCGGATCATTTGCCTTGAGTACGCCGTAACCGTTTTTATGAACCGACTCGATAATGCATCTTTTTACTCGGGCTAATTGCTCGATGGTCTCGATATCGGCTAGTCCCAAGTGGTCACCTTCTCCGATGTTCGTCACAACGCCAACATCGCACATGTCAAAGCCAAGACCCTCGCGCAGAATTCCGCCGCGGGCTGTTTCCAAGACGGCCGCTTCGACCGCTGGATTCATCAGAACGGATCGTGCGCTCTGAGGCCCACTGCAATCGCCTGAATCAATACGCCGGCCGGCTATGTAGATACCGTCCGTGCAAGTCATTCCAACCTTCTTGCCGGTGCAAGCAACGATGTGCGAAATCAAACGAGTCGTAGTCGTCTTGCCGTTGACCCCTGTAACACTCACGATCGGCACACGGCCGTTGTTGTTGGCTGGGTACATCATATCGATAATCGCTTGTCCGACCGGTCGAGGTGTACCCGACGATGGTTCGATATGCATTCTCAAACCGGGGCCGGCGTTGACCTCAACGATTACTCCGCGTTGACCTTGAAGCGGTTGTGTGATGTCTTGAGCGACAACATCAACGCCGGCGATATCCAATCCGATAACTCTTGCGGCTTCCACGCACTGGCGAGCTACATCGGGATGTACTAAATCGGTTACGTCTGCTGCCGTTCCGCCGGTACTAAGATTCGCATTGCGCCGGATCAGAACCTTTTTGTTTAGCGGAGCAATAGTGTCCGGAGTTAGACCTTGCTCGAGCAATACACCCAGCGCTACCGCGTCGATTTTGATTTTGCTAAGCGAAGTGCTATGGCCATCGCTGCGTCGAGGATCCTGGTTGACTACATCAATCAGTTGCTGAACTGTCGATTGACCATCGCCAATTACGTGAGCTGGTTCTCGCCGAGCTGCTGCAACCATCTTGCCACCGATGACAAGCACTCGGTAATCATCGCCCGGAGCATGACGCTCGCAAATGATGGAACTTCCCTCTTCTCGCGCCGCCGCATAGGCTGCTTCGACTTGTTCGCGATCCAGAAGATTTGTTGCTACGCCCCGACCATGATTGCCGTACTGAGGCTTTACGACAACTGGGAGCCCAATATCCTGTGCTGCTTCCCAGGCATCTTCCGCGCTCTCAACAGGTCGTCCCTCTGGAGTCGGCACTCCGATCGTCTTGAGAAGCATTCGGGTTAAGTCTTTATCCTGGGCAATCGACTCAGCTATGGCGCTGGTGCTGTCTGCTTCTGCAGTGCATATGCGTCGTTGAAGATGGCCGTGACCAAGCTGAACAAGGCTTCCTTCATTAAGTCTTCGCCAAGGAATGCCGCGAGCTCTCGCCGCTTCCACAATCGCTTTGGTGCTTGGGCCCAGACAAACGTCGTATCCGAATTCTTTTAGCATTTCAACTTCTGCTGCTACATCAAACGGAGTGTCATGCACCGCTGCAAGGATGAGCTTGAACCCTTTCTCAATACAAGCCAAGCCGAGCTTCTCCTCTTTGTATGCGATCGCGACTTTGTAGATACCATCGGTGTTCGTCTCTCGAGCGCGGCCGTAACCGACAGGTGTGCCTGCTAAGGATTGCAGCTCTAACGCGACGTGTTCAAGAATGTGGGCCATGTAGGTCCCACGTCTCAATCGAACAAAAAATCCACCGCGCTCACCGACACTGCAGCGGTGCTCGACCATTGTTGGCAACCATGCCATTAACCGCTCATTAAACCCCGGAATCATTTCCGAAGAAGTATCTTTGAGTTCTTCTAGGTCGACCCAAGCTTCGAGCACTGGGAAATTCGCCCAGATATTCGGACCTCGGAGTTTATTCACCTTAAGAATCTGCATAACTTCCTCTGTTTACCTTGGTTGTTGTTTGGAGAGAACCTAAGCTAGCACTCTATTGTGTTCAGAAGCAGCTGCCAGCGATATATCCAGCAACATGATTTTCCGCCACCACAATTAGCATGCCTGATCCACGTTTGGCGGCATCGTCAAGTGTTGCGCTCTGAATACATCAACGTCGCAAACCGTGGGCCAAGGGCAATCTGTTTGAAATTGGATCACAATTCCATTGGAAAAATCGTGAAAGGTGTACGCAGCGGAAAATTTCATTCGCTATTTGATGACATCGATTCGACTGCATTGGTGGGTCACTTTGATGGCAAACATGTGTTTTTCGGGCAACGCAGTTCCGAGGAGATGACTTCGTCTTGAAATCCTTGATCGTCCAAACCATTTTGTCGCTCCAAACAAAAAAGCTGCTTCAACGATAATCGGGTACGAAAGGAATCCAGCAAATTCTCGCGGTCGTCTTAAGCGGTTGCACTCCAGTTAGGTATCAGTTAGGTATTTAGTCAAAAAAGGCCGGTTGGACTTGTCGGATTACCCCTGTCAGCATTAAACTCATCGTCCCAAATTTTTATTCGACATTCGGCTGATGTAACTTGCCAAAGTGGCGGAATCGGCAGACGCGCTGGACTCAAAATCCAGTGTCCTTAACAGACGTGTGGGTTCGATTCCCACCTTTGGTACTGTCCGAATGACGAACGATTGGGAAATAAAAACTTTCTGGAAATTGCACTTCACTCAGTTTGTTAGACACTGTCCACCGTATGCCAACGATCAATCAACTGGTTCGAAAAAATCGCGTTGTTCAACACAAGGCAACGAAGAGCCCTGTTTTGGAGCAATGCCCGCAAAAGCAAGGTGTTTGCTTGCTGGTTAGGACCATGACTCCTAAGAAGCCAAATTCCGCTCTGCGAAAAATTACTCGAGTGCGTTTGAGTAACGGAAAAGAAGTTACGGTTTACATCCCAGGCGAAGGGCATAATCTGCAGGAGCACTCGATCGTGCTTGTCCGCGGCGGTCGCGTTCGTGACTTACCGGGAGTGCGATATCAAGTGGTCCGAGGGAGCCGAGATACACTCGGGGTCGTTGGCCGCAAACAGTCCCGCAGTCGATATGGCGCCAAGAAGGCTTAGTTTCTACCTCACATCACCAGCTTTTGCAGATAATTTCGGATACACATGGGCAAAATTACCGCTTCTCGCACCAGTTTGCGACCTGATCCTCGATTCAATTCCCTACTGGCTTCTAAGTTCATCAACTGCTTGATGCACGATGGCAAGAAGACAACAGCGCAGGGCGTTTTCTACAATGCGCTCGACGAGATTGCTGAAAAAATCAAGGATCGGCCATCCATCGAGGTTTTTGAACAAGCCATCGAGAATGTAAAGCCCTATATCGAAGTTCGCTCAAAGCGAGTTGGCGGTGCTTCGTACCAAGTTCCAATGCAGGTGAATAAGAATCGCCAGCAGAGCTTGGCCTTCCGGTGGGTTCTGACTGCGGTTCGCGACAAAAAAGGGCGAGCCACACATCAAAAACTTGCCGACGAACTGATGGCTGCCTATCGTAAAGAGGGGACGGCGATCACGAAACGAGAAAATACCCACCGCATGGCTGATGCAAACAAGGCGTTTGCTCACTTCGCCTGGTAGTTGCTTGTAAGAACCAACATTGGTGCATCGAAAAGCCTGCTTAAAGATTAGCAGGCTTTTTTTCTTGGCCTTGGTATTCGGCTGAAGCTCTGTTGACATCGATTTCCGCTTTTTGATATCAGTCTGGATGCGTATCTATTTTGCGAATCCATAAGCCAATCTGCTTCTCAAAACCATGCACACACTCTCTTCTCCAGCGGTTGCGGCTCCGTCTAAGTCCGAAAAGCACCAGCGAAACGTTCGAACTCTAAAGAAAGTTTTGAAGCGAACGGTTCCGTTGGCATTAGCGCTCTATTTCATACCTTGGGTTCTGGCTACCTACGTTGTACTTGGCTTGATCGATGTCATGCGAAACAGTCAGCGAACGCTCCGAACAGTAGACCGCTACTTTGCTGGAAACGGTGTCTTTACGTGGCTGCTCTCGCCCTTCAACTTGATGATGGACGTTTTTTGTTTGCCCTATTGGAACCGTGGAATCTATCGAATGCAGGATCTTCCTGCCGACTACCAGGAAGAGATTCAATCGTTGATCAACGCTGCTTCGGATAGAAATTTGGTTGGACTTCTCGAAGCCAAGATGACTGAGAAGAAGCGAGGAATGATATTTTTTAAATGGTACGGCAAAAACATCGACGCTTCGGTCAGTATGCCAGAGTACCACAAATCATTCAAATACATCCGCACGATCGGTGTCTCGATCTTTAACAAAAAGCAATCGACAGGCGAGCACTTTGGCCCCCTGCGTGTCACCTTGAGAGTTCTATACAACATCAATGACATTGCTGGCAAGAATGTCTACATCACTGTTGGCAACCGAACGCACTATTGGCAAGAAAACAAGCTGTTCATTTTCGACGACACACTGCAACATCAATCGTGCAACGAGTCGGACGCCATGCGATATTGCCTCTTTGTCGATATGCTTCGCCCATCTCCGTGGCCTTGGCTGATGAGCGGCGTGCTGACCAGTATCCGATTGCTCATGGAACCGCTCAAAGCGATGTTCTACAAACACTGGACCTTTATCAAGTAGCAGTGATCGAAGGTGGTTCGCTTTTAGTTAGCTAGATCGATGCGAATTGCGTTTCGGCCATTCTACCACCGATAACTCAAAGCAAAACCACTTCCAACAGCGGGTGCCTCTGGCAAAAGGTGCCAGCCTCGCGTGCAGAAACTCAATCCAATCGTCACCTGCTGCTGTGGCGACCTTGGAACGTTCGAACCGAAAACAAATAGAGCCTGTCGGAAACGATCACTCGCGGAAAGTCAACGCAATAAGCTCGACAAACCAATTTATGAAAACTCGAGCCTAACACTAGTTGAGCGGTTTGCCTGGAACGGCTTTGTCGATTTGAGAGAGAGCCCAAGTTGCTGCATGCGCGATTTGGCTAGGCATTTGTTCGCCATACTGCTCAATGACGTCTCTACTCTCGGGATGTGCCATTTCTCCGAGGGCCAAGTTGCACGAGAAGCGAACTAAATAGTCCTCTGGGCTGCTTGGCTCAAAGTCGCGCATGCGTTCGTAAAGACTGGCCCTTAGCGAGGGATTGTCTTTGCCAGTGTTCAACTTTCCCAAAGCCCAAATGGCGGACGCTCGGCTGACGATCCCAAACAGGTGACCTCGCTTTGGGATAAACTTCATTAGCATTTCGTTCGCTGCAACGTATCGATTCTTGCCAAAGGCTTCGTTCAGATAGCTCAAACGAATCTGATCGGTTGCAGTCTTTTCTGAATTTTTGTAGTCCTTGGATTGCAATTCGGAGGTAAGTTTTTCCGCGTGCGTTAACATCCCGGCCAGGGTTTCCGATTCAGTTGCCAGTTCCATAAGTGCCCACGCCGCGTGCATGCTCACTTCAGCGCGGGCATGGTCCAATAATCGAACAAATCCTTTGCAATACCGACGGTCTTGCAGATTCACAACCACTTCGATGGCCTTTTCCATCCCTTGCCAGTCACCCGCTTTTAGATTGGCCAATACGATTTCATCGACCACGGTTCGCGATCCCGTAGCAGCCCGTTCGATTAAATTGTTCGCGACTTGTTTTCGGACATTGGGATGGGGGTCGTTCAACATGCTGCCTTGGATGCGAAGTGCTTCATCCTCCGGTGCTCCGTGTAGGACTATGACTGCAAGAGAACGCAATTCGGAGTGCGGCTGAGTGGTCATCTCTTTGGCGAACTCGCGGGCTACTTTTGGCATATGCTCTGCAACAGCGCGGTACGCAACCAAACGAGCGCTAGTAGTCCCTTCGCTGAGGATTTTCCGCAACTGCGATTCGGACTCCGCTCCCGTGTGATGCTTAAGAAGATGCGCTGCAAGGAGGTCGCGTTGTTCAAGGTCCGAATCAGACACCCGATGCGCAAATTCATTGAGGCCTTCCGAAACAAGAGTTCCAAGTGCGACGGCAGCCAAGAATTTGTTGGCTGCAGTGGATTGGCTGGCCAGGATCACGGCCTCAAGTGATTCGCGATCGCCGGCATTGCCAACGATTGCAATCCCATTCAATGCAGTCGCCAAATCCGTCGGCTTGGCATGTGAGTCGACGATCCGCTTGCGCCACTCTTGGATCGCAATCGGACTTTTCCATTGAACCAGCTTTCTCTCAACCGAGGCAGAAATGGCCGCATCGGACTTGGCCACCGACCAGAGCGCCTCTGCGTGCGTTGAGTCACCGAGGCACAAGGCGGCGGAGAACATAGCTCGCTTTACTTGCAAATTCTCTTCACCGCCCTTAAGTCTCTCTATGAGGAGTTTGATAGCGCGTTCCCGTTGTCGGAAATTGGGATTGGCATGTTCAAGGCAAAGTTGTTGCGCTGCTTCCAGTCGATCCATCGCGAATTGCGACTTCAGTCTTTCAATTTCGAACTGAGCTGAGCGTGTGCTCGCCTCGGTTGCCCAAATATCTCCAAAAGGCGGATCTACTTCCCAGAGATGCTGAAGGAATTGGGTCTGTTGCTGACCGAAAGAAACCGATTGCGTTGAAACCAACGACATAAAAAAAAGGAAGCTAGCTCTTCGCAACATGTTTCACCTTAGGTTTGGATCAAGTACACACTTAGTCGGGCGTCACGTCCGAAGTTTTTATCTGGGGCGTGTCATTCGCCAAATCCGGAGAGTTAGAATAACCAAGCAGACGATCGAAATTCCGAGTCCAAGGTACCAGCTATCCGGTGTCAGACGATACTGCTCAAAACCAGGTGTCTTCATTTCGGCCAATGCGCTGGCAGCTGGATTCACCATTAATGCCCGCTCAACCAACAGCGGTCCGAATGGCTTGTCACGTGCGACCCATATGAGCAGCGTTCCAGCGAAAAGGGTTAGCAAAACTGCATAACTCGTCGCGGTTGCAATCGCAGTGGTACGACTAAACGCGCTGATGCATGCGCTCATAGTGGTCACCATCAGAATTGCAATGAGAAGCGAAATCAGAACATTTCCAACCTGTCCGCCCAACGCAGGCTGGATGTAACCCATTACTAGATAACCAGGTAGTGTTGCGAGCAACATCAGTAGCAATGTCCAAATGGTGCTCATTAGTTTGCCGGTCAAAACCCTTATCGGAGAAACCGGAGAAGCCCTTAATAACTCCCATCCGCCGCTTTCGACCTCTGATGCTATCAAATTGGCCCCCAAGCAAGGTCCGAGGAAAAGTAGCAGCGCGACTTGCAATAAGACCATCGTAGGGGCTATTCGTTCGACGCCCCAACTGACCGTACCCGTTGCCGCAACGACCGTGAGCAGCAAAGAGCAGATGCCACTGACTGCAACCAACCGAATGAGCCAATGCAATCTACCGAATTTTCGTGTTCGGAATTCTTTCACCATCACTGGGTTAAGCCACCACGGGATGTTTCCTTTGGTTCGATTTGGGTCCACCAGGTAGGACATTCGACGCATCCAACTTAACGATGGGTCTGTTTTAGAACGACCTACAACTTTGCCGGTGGGTCGAGCTCTTTCCAAAAGGTTTGGATCCAGTTTCCGCAACGTAATAAACGCAAGTAGCGCGGTGATCACAACGCTGGCCCCAAGAAACTCAAGCCAACTAGCAGTGATCCCTATTTCACCTGCCTGGGCCTGCGAACCTGTGATGTCTTGCAGAGCAGAGATTGGGGAAATCGCAGTAATCCAATGCGAGACTAACGACTGAATGCCGGACAGTTTGCCGACAAAAATGGTTGGCCCTACAGAGAAGACGGCCAAGGCCAAAACAGCGGCATACGTCCATCGCAAGCTGGCATCTGTCGAATTGACCAGAACGCTGACCCAAAGGCCAACGGCCGTATATTGAAGGGCCATTCCAAAGAGCACCAATAGCAGTGGCCCAACATGATCGACCAGCGATATGCCCCCCATCGCATAACAGGCCGCAAGCGCAGGTAGACAAACCGAAAAGATGACAGCCGCCAACAGCACATTTCCTGAGAACTTACCGAGGTAGATCTGAATGGGTGTAGTTGGCGAGTTGAGCAAGAGCGCAAGGGTTCCTTTACGGCGCTCACTTACCAATGCGACGGCTGGAAATGCTGGAATCAGCATCATTACTGCGACCGCGAGTGCAAACGCAACCGGCCGAAATACCTGAATCGCACCTTGGCTCGTGAGATCGATCGTCGCATCCGTCGGCCAACGCAAAAGAACCAAAAGCGTTGAGAGGATTGCAACGGCCATTATGGCTAACGTCGTTTTCGGGCTTCTCAAACGCGAAAACAATTCTCGTCTAAGAATTGGATTTTCTAAGAGCAAAATGGACTTCACGGAATTGCCAAACTGCCACTGCAAAAAAGGAATGAAAAATGGAATCTAACTCGTCGCTAGAGCTTTGGCTCCGGTCTCTTCGGTCGCATTTGCTGGGGATGGGTTGCCACTAGAAATGGACAAGAAAGCATCTTCGAGATCGCTGGTTACTTCGCGAAACTGCGATACTGCGATGTTGTTTGAGACCAATCCGCCCAGCACCTTGGCGAGTTCGATTTCCGAACGCACGGTCGGAAATCTCAGAACGCGTTCCGGTCGACTAACGGTGAGCGGTTCGGACACTTGCAGATCCTTTCGAAGGAGATCGGCTGCTAAATCCAACTGTTCCGGGTTGGCGAGTTGGACCTCGTAGCTGCGCATTGGGCAAAGGCTGCGCATCACTTCGTCAAGTGGTCCAAAAGCACGCATCTTCCCGCCACTGACGATTGCAACCGTGTCGCAAATGCGGGCTAGTTCTGGCAAAATATGACTTGTTACGATGAGAGTCTTTCCTTCTCCTGACAACCGAAGCAGCAGTTGCCGCATGTCAATGCGTGCTTTGGGGTCGAGGCCATTGGCAGGCTCATCCAGGATAAGGACTTCAGGATTGTGAAGCAGTGTTCGAGCAATACCTACACGCTGTTGCATGCCGTGACTCAATGACTCGACAAATTTATCCTGCATGTAGGCGGTTTCGGTAAGCTCCATGACCTCGGCAATCCTCTTGCGTCGGTCCCGACGATTTATGCCAAATATGGCACCGAAGAAGTCGAGGTATTCATGAACGCGCATGTTGTCATACGAGCCGAATTTATCTGGCATGTATCCAACCAAGCGTTTGATACGTGATGCGTTCTCGCTGCAATCGACTCCTGCAATCGAAGCGGAACCGGAGGTCGGTTTCGATAGCCCCACCAAGATCTTGATCGTCGTGGTTTTGCCAGCCCCATTTGGGCCGATAAATCCCAAGATCTGACCGCGATCCACATGAATCGACAATGAGTCCAAGGCTACGAAATCGCCATATCTCTTGGACAAGGACTTTATTTCAACGACGTGATCGTTCATATATTCCGCGATCTATTTTCCACTTGTTTTGACTAGATTGTTGCGAGGAAGCGTTTGGCCGGTTACCGAAACACGTAAGTGCTTGATCCGCCAGCTAACAAAGTTATTCTGCGATTTACTTTCAATACCGTCACCGTTTGTGATTGCAATTCTCAAGTCCAATCTGCCATCTCTCAAGTCTTTCAATACACGTGGATTGTCGATCGACCCACGCCATGGAATCGAGGGACTGTCCAATTCGACGATATCGATCGGCGAATCCTTGGCAGACCAAATCAATCGTACTTTCTTTTTCGGGGCTTCGATGTCCCAATCGATATTGATCGAGGTCGCTTCTAAAGGTACGGCTTCTGCCGGCAATACGAACGACAGGTCGGCTTCTGTCTCCAATGAAGCTTCGTCTGCCCAATGCCCGGTTCGGTAATTGAAGATGGTGCTTACCGCGAGGCTTTCACTTTGCGGTTCAATCTTGATAAGCGGATAGGGGATAAAGACACTGGTCCCAACCGCTGGCACTTCCAATTCAATTGGTACCGAAACGAGCGCCGCCCCACGACGCTCCAATTTAGCATTCCAGCTAGGCGCTTGAGGCCATAAGCCAGTCCAGAAATAAAGGGTTCTCGGTGCTGGACTTCGACGTGTTTCCGATGGGAGAAATTGGTTTTTGTAAACCCTAGCACGTCGTCCTTGTTCGTCGCTGACAATCGATGCAGATGTCCAGCGATTTCCGTCCGCAGGCAACTCTCCGTCAACCAAAATACTCTTGTTTCGCTCGATCCAATTCCCCAAGGAAAGTGAACCTGGTGTGAAGCAAACGACAATATCTTCAGCTGCGGTGGGCAAACCTTCTGGGAGCTCCAACTCTAGGCCCTTGGAAGAAAGCCTTGATTTCGCTAAGAAGGATGCTTGGGAAAGAGCGATTTCTGACTTGTATCGCCAAGTTCCAGGTGGCCAATCCGCGTTCGATAATTGCCAACTCTCGAAGTCCTTGGTGAGCACACTTCGAACACCGCTTTCTATATTCTCAGACGGGACTGCGTAACCGTCAGCGTTGCTGACCAGGTCCATGGAGCGACTAGCGGAAAGATACACCGCGGACTTGCTGCGAATTAGCCCGCCTCCGCTCGGCCAAAATTGAGCAAATTGCAACTCGGAAACCATTTCAGGGACATCGCTGCGTGTCCAACTTGCCGCCAAAACCAGGGGGATTGTGGAAATTGTTGCCACGCCAGGTGCAATCCATCCAATCCGTCGCAAATCACCTGCAAAGGTGGCGGCAATTGCGGATGCGACCAGCAACATGCAAAAGCCAACCAGGATCGAGCCTACCAATTGCCTGGAAACTACGGGAGAACCGATCAGCTGGATTGGATACGAAGTGTCGATCGCTTCGAAAGGCTCCAGCAGTTTTGGTGAGTTTAGCGAGTTTGAAACAGTGCCTTCCCAAAGTGGGGCCGAAAACTTGGATTGAGACATTTGATCATTGGACTGCAAGAAACGCGAATGGAGCCAAGCTCTGCTTTCAAGTGTTGTTACCAGTAATTCTCCGTCTCCGACTTTCCAGGTGATCGCTGCTGGCCATCCATCGATCGAATGCGTAACTCGACCTCCATGCTGCAAAACCCGTTTCAGGCCCATGGGTTTGTCGCTATCGATGGTTCGGTCCTTTAGAGACAAGACCGTCGGCGAATTCACTTCCATCACGATATGGTTTAATTCGATGGTATCGACTGTTTCACATTGTTGATCATGAACCATCAAGCCTCGAATCAGTTCCGTGTCAATCTCATCGAGCAGAATGAGGACTTTGCCGCCTCGCTGCAAAAAGGCTTGCAGCGTCGCAACGACTGCCGTATCCATGAGGGTTTCAGGTTTTCCGATGACAAGCGTTTCAATTCCTTTCCAATCCACGGCGCTCAACGTCAACGGCTCACTATCCATCAAGATGCATCTGCGGGTTAGTCCAAGGTCGACTCGTGACGCCAAAATCAACTCGTAAGATGCATACGGTTCGGTTTCCGGCCACCGCCAATACGCTCCCTCAAGCGGTTCTCTAGTTAATGCGATAGCCGTCGACACAGGCTCTTCGTCGAATTGCAAGGTTAGTGTTTCGGAGACAGGATCATCCCCTTTGGTTAGCATGACTTCTCTGCCATTCTCGATTGCATTGAGCGTCACAATGACACGAATTGGAGACGTGGTGGTTTTGGCAGTAACACGAAGGTGCATGTCGAAGGATTTCTCTTCGCCGGGTGCAAGCTCAATCTGTTGACGATCTTCTTCGCCGCTTTGACCCGCAAGTCTTCCGACGAGCTGGCCAACGGCGTGTACCTTGCCCGAATTCTTAACAGATGCCTGCAACGCGATCATTCCACCCTTCTTGATCCGGGTCACCGGCGCCCGGGACAGTCGGATAAATTCAAGTCCCGCTCGAGCGGCAGTCTCGGCTTTTACTGTCGTTTCAAAAATGCAACTTCCGAAGCAAACGCAGAAAATGATCCAGCATTGCAAAAGTCTGTTGGCGAAGGGAAGCATTGGCGACGGAGGATGGATGCGAGAAAGGACAAAAAGTACAAACGAAAACGGTAAAAACGGTGCGGGATAGTACTGCGTCATCAGCGAATCTTTGCAACGAGTGCCGTTCGTTTCTAGGGAAATATCAGGCAACACGCATCCAAGGAGTGTAATCGAACCACCGCACTTCGTCGAGCAACCGTTCGAACTCGCTCCTCGCCAAAGTGAATTCCTTAAGCTAAATTGATGCGGTTTCGTCACCTCGTGGATCCGGTCATGTCACACATTCCCCCCGTTATCTACAAAAGAACCATCGAAGGAATCTCCGCCGTATTGCTTCCTTGGAAACCAGATGGAGATATTGACTTTGACTCCTACCAGCGCGGCCTGGAACGAACCTGGAAATCTGGTTTGACCCCCGCAATCAACATGGACACCGGTTACGCGAATCTACTAAGTCCTCTTCAACGAACAAATATCCTGTTGTCTGTCGCGCAGTTGGCGGCGGGGCGTCCCTTTGTAGCTGGCGCCTTTGTCGAGGATCTTGATGGGGAAGTTGTTCGAAACTATGTAGACCAGTGCATAGCGATCCAGGAGTCCGGCGGAACGCCTATCCTCTTCCAATCCACTCGCTTGACGCAGTTGCCCAAGAATAAACTTGTCGACGCCTATCGCAAAGTGGCAAAAGAATGCGACAAACTGCTCGGCTTCGAGCTTGGAAAGATGTTCGCCCCTTTTGGCGAGATTTACGATCTTGATACCTTTCGTGCTCTGCTTTCAATACCGACCTTGACCGGAATTAAACACTCTTCTCTTTCACGGGAGCTCGAGTGGCAGCGGCTCGCTATTAAGAATCAGGAACGTCCCGAGTTTCATGTGTATACAGGAAACGATCTCGCCATCGACATGGTCCAATGGGGGAGCGATTATCTGCTTGGGCTCTCGGCGTTCTATCCCGAGGCGTTCTCGCTTCGCGACAAGTACTGGGCTACAGGCGATACGAAGTTTTATGAGTTGAACGATTGGTTGCAGTATTTAGGATTCTTCGCTTTTCGTGATCCAGTCCCGGCTTACAAACACAATTGCGCGATGTTTTTAAGGCAACGCGGCGTAATCGATCACGACGCGTTACCGCCCGGAGCTTTGGCACGACCAGATAGCGATTATGCCTTGTTGGCGTTAGTGCATGAACGACTCGACGCATTGATGCAATGAGCACATTCGAACATCTGCGGCACAAACCGCCCACGCAACTCGCAACCCCCAGAGAATTGCTGCTCGTCTTAGCGCCTATGCGCAGCAATGTAAACCTCAGCAGAATCGTTCGACTTGCCGGCTGCGCGGGTATCACTCGTATCATTCAGTGTGGGCAAGGGAAAGTCGATCGCGAGATCGCGCGCGATGCAATCGAAGTTGTCGAGATCGTATTGAGACGATCGCTACCCCCCGTGTTGGACCAATTGCATGAGGATGGGTTCGTGCGTGTTGGTTTAGAGCAAACGACGAATTCGGTTTGCCTCTATGACTTTCAATTCCCTAGCAAAACGGCACTTGTAATTGGGGCTGAACGGGAAGGACTAGATCAACAAGAGCTCGATAGATTGGATCATGTGGTTGAAATCCCGGTCTATGGGCAACCCTATAGTTACAACGTCGCAACAGCAACAACCATGGCGGTGTATGAATACTGTCGGCAGTTTCATACTCGTTGTGTCTGAAGCTTTGGGGCAGCCATGGCTGTCAACGAGGTCCGGACGGGACGCACCCCCTGTCGCGACGCACCCCCGGATGCATGCAACGGGATCAAAACCGTGCTCATCCACTAGATCGAAGCGTTGATGGCTGCGACTAAGCCCGCAGCCTTAGTCCACGTTTCCTCTTCCTCGTGTTCGGGCACGCTATCTGCAACGATGCCGCCACCGACCTGGAATTGCCACCAACCTCGCGATGCAGTCAGTGTACGAATGAGGATACTCCAATCCATATTGCCATCCGAACCGATGTAACCCAATGAACCACAATACGGGCCGCGCACCGTTGGCTCCAGCTCTGCAATGATCTCCATCGCACGAATCTTTGGGGCCCCGGTAATGCTCCCACCCGGAAACATCGCGGCGACCAAATCTGTTGCACTCGATTCCGGACGCAATCTCGCCCGAATACTACTTACCAAATGGAGAAGGTACGGGAACGCTTCGACATCACATAATTGGTTCACTTGAAGCGAATCGATTTCGCAAACGCGAGACAAGTCGTTGCGAAGCAAGTCGACGATCATGATGTTTTCGGAACGGTCCTTTGCACTTCCTCTGAGTTCCTCAGCGATTCGACAATCGAGAAGGTCGTCGCCTGTTCTTCGACGCGTCCCTTTAATGGGACGAGTTTCGATCCATCGCTGGTCGACACGCAGAAACCTTTCCGGCGAAGCGCTGATGATCTGTGCCGACCCAATATCAAAGTAGCCAGCAAACGGTGCCGGGTTCACTTGCCGAAGCCTTTGGTACAACGACGCGGAATCGCAGCGAGCCGGGCAAAGCAATCGTTGAGATAAATTGACCTGGAAAATATCGCCAGCCAAAATGTAGTCGCGTGCCTTTTGCACAACTTCACGAAAACCGAGACTATCGAAGTTTCCGAGCCAACCGCTACCAAGCCGCGTTTCAAACTGTGGGGCGGTCAGTCCATGTGCCATTGCATGGACGTGATGCATCGGGGGTTCTGAGCGAGCGCCTTGTGTGGGACGAAAGGAATTCTCGTGGTCGGAAAGGAGTCTTTGAAATAAGGCACTTCTTCGAATGGCATTCTCATTCCTTGTTGCAGAGGATGTTTCATCGGAAAACCCCTGCGAAATAATCCAAGCCTCCTCGGTATGGTGATCCCAGGCCAGAACTACATCGTAGAGTGCAAGGGTCGCCAATGGTAAACCAAACTCGTTGTGACGCGCTGCGGGCACACGTTCAAAACAGCGTCCTAGTTCATATCCCATGAATCCCGCAACTCCGCCTTGAAACGGTGGCAAGCCGGGGATCGTTATCGACCGAAACCGCTCTAGCCAAGACTCGAGTTTAGCCAATGGGTCCGCCACGACGCGATCCACCGTCAAGACATCGATGGGGTCCGCAGCAAGGAAACTGTATCGAGATTGCTTATCGCCAGCCAAGGCACTATCCAACCAGCAGCAATACGGCAAATGTTTGAGTTGCTCAAACGCAAATTGGGCTGTTACTTTTTTTGAAAGCAATTCGACGTGTGCGCAGGTAGCAGCGAGAGACATGGGAACCAACTGAGAAAATGGTATTCAAGGTTGGGAATTATAGCCGAGATTCGAACCAAAACACATTCTATTGTGCGTGCAGGCTGAACCAACCATGCGCACGGAGTCGTTTCGTCGCTATAATTAGCCACGCGTTACGAATGTCCTTCGACTGCGAATCGATATCAACGATGTCCCTCACCGGGAATAATACCCTTGAAAAGAAATGTTTTGCTAAATGACTTTAGACTGGGATAGGTTGATTGAGCTGATCAGCAAACACCAACGGTTCGTGCTAACGAGCCATATCCGACCTGATTGCGATGCGCTCGGAAGCGAGCTTGGAATGGCCGGAATTCTTGAAGCTATGGGCAAGGACGTTGTAATAGTCAATGGCCACCAAACTCCTCCGATGCTTTCTTTTCTCGACCCGACTGGGAGCATACGGGTCATTGGCGAAAACATATTAGGTGCCGATGTCAGTGGAGATTGCCTCATTGTTCTAGACACCAGCGCTTGGGCTCAACTGGGGCCGATGGCGGAGGTGCTTCGTCGATTTGAAGGGGCAAAAATTGTCATTGATCATCACGTCGGAGAGGACGATTTGGGTGCACAGTTTTTTAAAGATACGAGCGCTGAGGCAACTGGCCATTTGGTCGCATTGTTGGCGAAAAATGCGGGAGTGACGATAACCAAACAGATGGCGACTGCTTTGTACGCTGCAATCGCAACCGACACCGGTTGGTTCCGATTCGCTTCGACCACCAGCGATACCTATCGTGTCATCGGCGATCTTGTGGACTGCGGCGCTTCGCCGTCCTCGATCTACAGCGATCTCTACGAACGCGACACCCTTGGACGAGTTCGACTGCGGGGCCGAATCCTTTCGCGTGTTCAAGTAGAGAATAACGGCCTGCTTGCTCACACGTTTGTGCGCAAGGAAGACTTTGTCGAATCGGGTGCACTCGCGAGCGACACTGAGGATGCAATCAACTTGGCGCTTGCCATTGTCGGAGTCAAAGTGGCTGTCATTATGATCGAGCAGCTCAAAGGTGGTTTCAAGGTGAGCTTCCGCTCAAGATGTCATGTTGACTGCAATGAATTAGCGCGTCTGTTTGGCGGCGGAGGGCATCGAGCAGCGGCAGGAGCGTTCATCGAGGGGGATTTCAACGAAATCCAAACGCGTGTTTTGCAAGCCACACGTGCTTCACTCAACAACAAACCTGTCTATGCTTGATCTGCTTCGATTCGCATTTGCAATTCTGCCCCTTGCAGCGTACACCAACGTGCTCGGCCTACTGCGTTTGCGAGCCCGTCCAACCGTAATCAGCGGGGCAATGGATACATTGCTGTTGGGCTTAGCCTTGATTGGGTTGGTTGCTATCGGCCCTATCGAGCTTTTTTTCCCCAGGGGAGCTTCGGCGCTGCTTGGCGGTTGGGTCTGGTTTGTTCTTCTTGCGTTGTACTTCTTTATTCTAATGCTTGTTGCATTGAACACTTCGCCGAAACTAGTGGTTTATGGTTTAGACTCGAAATCGCTCAAGCAACACGTCTGTGAAGTCCTAGAGCAACAAAAGATTCGAGCTGAGTGGCTTGGCGATCTGGTCGACCTTCCAGAACTGGGAGTTCGAGCGTGCATTGAACAAGCTGGACGTGGGAATGTTTCGCACATGCATGCAGCCGGAAGGGTACAGAATTTGACCGGCTGGTTTACCTTAGAGCGTTTGTTGATCGAAAAGTTAGCTGGTGCAAATACGCATCAGCGGGGAGAAGCTCTCTTTTGGTTGTTCACCAGTTTCGCACTTTTTGGAATCGCCACACTTTTGATCAGTAGCGACCTGCCTCGTCTGCAACAAGTTGTCGCCAGCTTCTTTGAAGGACAATAGAGTTGTTATTTGGCTCAAGAACTCGGCGAGCGTCCATACATCAAAATGGCAAACATTCACCTCGGTGCATCACCCCAACTTTCAGCGTCGCCCCCAAATCGGGCGTTCCGACGTTGGTTCCAGCAAGGCTGATCATGCCCTTGGGAAAGGGCCTCCAAGATACGTCTCCCCCACCCAACAATGTTGCCATTTTTCGGATCAAAATCTCAGGTGGAAAATGGATGCCGAACAGGATACCTGCGACAGACCCGCCGTAGCCCAAACTGGCACCGATCTCATAAGTGAAATAGGTACCACAGAATTCATCGGCACTCAGACTTGCACCTGCAGACGGAAACTTTTGAACGACTCCCATGCCTGGAAATCCAGGAATCGTGGGTGAAATGGATGCACTGCATGGTGCCAACGATAGTCCCGCGCCAATTCCCACGCCATAGAACGTTGTTGGTTTCGGATCCATTTTTCGTTGAGCGTCTATCGCAAGACCATGTCCGTTAAAGACAACTGCGTTTATGTCCCATCCATTTGAACCTTTGATTTCCCAATCGTTTGCTGGACAGGCCGTCGCTGCAAGCCACGAAAGGAATTGGCGTACGCCGTGCGGATTTAGTTTGTTTCCCAGCTTTTTGCTACCGTTTGGGTTCCGGATTACAGGCTTGCCTCGCTTTTCCATCCAGCTGAAATACGTTGGGACATGGATTAAGTATTCGCCGGTATCGATTCGGTGAATGTCCGTGATTTCCTCAATGCCTTTGATCTCATCGGTTGGGGATCTGAATTTGGGATTCGGACGCACAAATTCTTCAACGGTATCGTAGTTTCCATGCAAGGCCCAAGAATACTTGCTTAGCCAATCATCTTTCCGGACAAGGATTTTGCCATCCTCTGCGATAGTGACACTGTGGGAGTCTCGCGTGAAAGTGCCGGGGCCGACCTTCTCGTCATTTTTCGTAACCATGTTATTTCCATTCGTATTTCGGAGTCTGGGAATTGGTCTATGGAGTCAGTAAACATCTCCAATACGTCAGGTATCTACTCTGCCAGACTATCTTTCATGGAATTTTATTAGCTATTCTGCAAACGCACTTGGCGAGACAGACATACGGCTTTCAGCAAAAGGCAAGAGGTGCAAGGCATACGGCGCAGGAGAATGTGCAAGGTTTAGGATGCAAGGTTTAAGGTGACACAGCCGACAAAAGTCAAAGTAGCAGGCACATTCCATGTGCCGTCCGCCTGAAAACCCAGCCAATATTCGCAAGCATACGGCGCAGGGGAATGTGCAAGGTTTAGGATGCAAGGTTTAAGGTGCAAGATGGTCTCACAAGAACTTTGCAATCTCGCCACCTTTGGCCGCCATTGCGTCAATTTTGGCGGTCACGTTTTTGTCTTCGATCAAGGGCGGTGCATGATGTGGTTTGCGACGTGCATCAATGACTAGTGGGCCGGTGCAGCCCCAGTGTTTGTGTTCGGTAAACGCACCAACACCGTCAATGTCCGTTGCAGGATTACTCCTCGTAAAGGTTACCCAAAGAAAGTTATTCAGTGTCCGGCTCGTGAAATTGGAATCATCCACCAACACCACAAGCTGAATACCTGTCCAGCTCGCGTTTTCCGCGCTCATGGATCGGAACAATCCGTTCCAGTATTCCAATAGCAGGGAGCACGGTGCGTTCCCACCTTGCACCGCCAAGACTCCCGGCAAACACCATCGTGGGTTGCCGAACCCATCGGGCAAGGCGAATGACTGCGGCAGCTCCTTGAAAAGCTCCTGCCTCTTTGTCCCACTAGCGGCCATCACCACTTTGGATCCTTGAGTGAATCCATCGCCGCTATAGTCGAGGGTATCCATGGTTGTACGTGTTTGGAAATGAAGGTCTCTGGTCCAATCGATTCGCTCGAGCAAATGAATCAAGAAGGCTTCAATGTGATGGATATCCAATGCTGGATTGTCCGCAGCATTGATGATCATGAGGTATTTGGCCAGCGACATTTGCCCTTGTCCAAGAATTGCATTGGCTTGAGTCAAGAGTTCCTGTGGTCGATCCGGCTTCCGGTAGGGCAAATAACGTTCACTTCCTATCGCCAAAAGCAGGGGATGGACGCCTGCTGCGTCAACCGCGTGCACCGATTTGACTCCAGGCAAGACAGTGGGGATGATCGGGCCGGTCAATTCATGTATCAGTTGACCAAACGTCGTATCTTCCTGCGGTGGTCTGCCTACGACCGTAAACGGCCATATCGCACCTTCACGATGAAGTACCTTTTCGACTCGCATCCACGGGAAGTCATGCTCTCGCGCATAGTATCCGAGATGGTCGCCAAATGGTCCCTCACGTTTCATCGTGCTTGGGTCGATAGTCCCCTGAATAACGAAATCCGAGTCTGCATAAAGCGGTGCGTGCGAACTAGAAAGGATCATGGGGATACGATGGCCTGCCAGTGCGCCAGCAAAGGTTAGTTCGCTGATCCCTTCTGGCAAGGGCATTACTGCTGCGAGTGTCATTGCAGGCGACCCACCGACGCTAACGGCTACTCGAAAGGGACGATTGTCCGTAATCGCTTGCTGGTGATGGACACCGATCCCGCGATGCAATTGATAATGCAGGCCAACTTCGCTGTTGGTCTGATAGTCGTTGCCCGTGAGTTGAACCCGGTACATCCCCAAATTGCATTGCATTAGCGAAGAAGTGGAGCCCTGACTGAGCACTTGTGGGAGCGTAACAAACGGGCCACCGTCATCTGGCCATGAAACGAGTTTCGGCAGACTATCGATCGTGGTTTCATACCGTTGAACGGCTCCGAAACGCACACGCTTGGGGAGCATCGTCCACGCGGTCCAAGGAGCCGATGTATAGCGTAGAGGCCGCATGAAGAGTTGATTGGGGTCTATCTTGAGCTCGATGGCACGCCGAACACGATCGATCGTTTTGCGAAACAAGAATCTCGCTTGATCGAGTGACCCAAACAAATTACTAACCATTGGGAATCCACACCCGATGGGATTAGTAAAAAGAATGGCTGGCCCGCCGTTTGCGTAAACGCGGCGCTGAACTTCGGCAATTTCTAGGTGGGGCGAGAGCGGGTCCGATACTTCGATGAGCCGACCGTGTAAGCGAAGATCCTTCACAACTTGAAGGGTGCTGCGGTGTGACATTGGCTAGTTATTAGACATTATGGAAAAACGGGGACTGGAGTGCGGGAGCGGTTTCATTACTCCTTCCGTGTAAAGCATTCTAGACGTAAAATCCGAACCTGTTAGGGATGAATAGTGTTTCTAGAACATCCGACGATTTCAACCGCTGAATAACACGGGAATAATGGAAAAACGACTTTTTAACTTCTCATCTGGTCCGGCTGTACTCCCGGTACCTGTCTTAGAACGCATTCGAGATGAGATGCTATGTCTGCCTGGTTGCGGTGCCTCTGTGATGGAACTTTCTCACAGAAGCAAGCAGTTTATTGCAATTCAGGAGGCTGCAAAACAACGTCTTATTCGGTTGCTCAGCATCCCGTCGGACTACGAAGTGCTTTTTCTTCAGGGGGGTGCGAGGCTTCAATTCTCAATGATTCCCATGAATCTCCTGAGAGGTCAGCCATCTGCCGCTCAATACATTCTCACAGGCTCCTGGGGCAAGTATGCGTTCAGTGAGGCGAAACGCGAAGGCAAAGTCGAAGCGATTTACGATGCCGCAGCGACGAACTACGATCGGGTTCCTTCCGAAGCAGAACTCACGTTCAACTCCGATGCGGCATACGTTCACATCACTAGCAATGAGACCATTCAAGGAGTTCAGTTTTTACAGCAACTGAATACAAAAGCTCCTTTGGTTTGCGATTGTTCCTCGGACATCCTGCATCGTCCGGTCGATGTCTCCAAGTTCGGCCTGATATACGCTTGCGCACAGAAGAATGCTGGCCCCGCTGGAATCACAGTAGTGATCCTGCGCAAGGAGCTACTCGCTAGATCCAATGAGAATTTGCCAGGCTATCTCAATTTCAACAACCATGCTAGAGAAGACTCGATGTGGAATACACCGCCGACATTTGCAGTCTATGTGTTGGGGCTGGTGACCGAATGGGTAGAGAAAACAATTGGCGGTCTTGACGCAATGCACAAGATCAATCAAGAGAAAGCCAAAACTGTTTACGGTGCGATCGATCGACATCCGTCGATGTACGTGGCGCATGCCCAGAAGACCTCGCGATCCTTAATGAACGCTACTTTCCGATTTCCTAACGAAGAGTTAGAAAAATCATTTTTAACGCAGGCACAAGCCCATGGACTTGATTCTCTTAAGGGGCATCGAAGCGTTGGAGGGATTCGGGCAAGTATTTACAACGCGATGCCGATGGAGGGAGTTCAGTCCCTTGCGCAACTCATGGATGACTTCGCTGCCAAAAATGCTTAGTCGTCTCTTCTTCCCATAATTCATCTCCCTTAAATAGCAATCCAACCATGACCTTTCGCATTCTAGTTCTTGATCCGATCGCTCAAGAAGGTTTCGATCTCCTCAACGCTGAAAAGGACTTTGAGTACGAAGTTCGGACGGGACTCAAGGGTGAGGAGCTTCGGAAATCGCTCAACGAGTTCGACGGCGCAATCGTGCGAAGCGGTGTGAAGATTACGGCTGCATCACTCGAGGGCAATAAGAAAATGCGAGCGATTGTTCGAGCTGGGGTTGGAACCGACAACATCGACAAGACCGCCGCGACGCGTCTAGGCATCGTGGTCATGAATACACCTGCCGGGAATACTCTAAGCACGGCGGAGCATGCCTTCGCATTGATGCTAGGACTGTCTCGTTCGGTAGCGCCAGCGTACCAAAGTCTTTGTGAAGGACGCTGGGATCGAAAGACGTTTATGGGTAGCCAACTTGCTGACAAAACCTTCGGCGTTATCGGCATGGGACGCATCGGGCGTGAAGTCGCTACGCGCGGACTGGCTTTTGGCATGAGGGTCATTGCGTTTGACCCATTCTTGTCCGATGAACAAGCGACCAAAATGGGAATTGAAAAATCGAATTCGATCGCGGAGTTATTGCCCCGCGTCGACTACTTGACCGTACACACTCCTTTGACGGACGAGACTAAGTATCTGGTGGGCATGAAGCAGCTAGATGTTCTCAAAAAAGGGGTGCGGTTGATCAATTGTGCACGTGGAGGAATCTATGAGGAAGCGGCCTTGGTCGAGGGACTCAAGCGTGGCATTATCGCCGGTGTCGCCCTCGATGTGTTCGAGGAGGAACCCTGCACCAAAAGCCCTTTGTTTGGAATGCCGGGCGTCGTTTGCACGCCGCATTTGGGGGCAAGCACTGAAGAAGCTCAAACGCAAGTGGCAATCGAAGGTATCCAACTACTGATCAATTTCTTCAAAACAGGCGAAATCCGGCACGCGGTGAACGTGGCGTCACTCGACCCCAAGACCCTCGATGCGCTTCGCGGCTACCTGGACGCATCCTATCGGCTAGGGTTGTTGATGGCGCAGTGGCACAACGGTAGCATCGGCGCCTGCCAACTAAACTACCGAGGCGAAGTTGCCGACAAAGATACCAAACTTCTTACCGCGGCTTTTTGTGCCGGTTTGCTCGAACGAGCCCTGGCAGATGATGTCAACATTATCAATGCGGAAATGCTGCTCCGAGAACGTGGGATCGAGTTAACAGAAAACAGGAATCGAGAGCTAGGAGCCTTCAGTTCGTCTATTACGGCAGAAGTAAGCGGTAGTGGCCAAAAGGTAAAGGCAGGTGTAACCGTTTTTGGAAACAACATGTCTCGCTTGATATCCATAGATGACTATCGTCTCGAAGCGTACCTCGACGGCCACATGCTATTCTTCACGCACACCGATGTACCTGGCATCATCGGACGAGTTGGTACCGTCTTTGGACAACACCAGGTCAATATTGGACAAATGTCTGTCGGTCGCGCAACTCAGCAACCGGGCGGACATGCGATCGGTGTACTCAACTTGGACGGTGTCCCACCCAAAGTTGCACTCGATCAGTTGATGGCCATCAATGCCATTGAAAAGGTCCAAATGGTAGAGTTACCAGCCCTAGGTGCATTACCCGCCTGGTTGAGTTAGACCCGGTTAAACGCAAATCAATTGACCATTAAATCCTTTTGCTTTGCAGCGGGAGGAAGCTGGCTAATTGTTTCTCGCACCGTCGACCGGGGTATATCGTCCCCTCGGGACGCGGGTCATCATGATTCTAGCTGCAGCCATGGGCGGCAGCTCATCGAATTAGGGCGCACTACGTCGTCAGGACATCGCTGCTGCAACGACGATCGCAATACCAATGATCACCGACGCTAGAACGATAGCAACCGCAATATTTTTGTTCTCACCAAGTTCTTTCTCCAAGTCAATTCTCGGGGTCATCCAATCAAAAATTTTGAAGCCTAGCAGCATCAGACCGATTCCCACCAACCCAAAAATTGCTGTTGCAATGAGTGCGCCACCAAATGCATTCCAATCACTTATCAAAGCTAGCATCATCTATTGTGTTCCTTTTGAGACAAGTTTTCATTCAACCAAAAAAATGGGGAATGAAACGACTATCATTCCCCGTGATCAAGCCGCTATCTTCGCGAATTCCGATACCTGCGGCATAGCCATTTATCATCCAGCTTCCGATAACAGGCGACTGGCCATCAAACTTGCGGATTGGCTGATAGCGTTGATAAACAGTTCCGCTGTCGGACTCGTGTTTTCCTTGCAGTACGCTCCCTGCTACCAAAATTTCGACCCCTTGCCCCTCTCGGCTTTGGCATGGCTTTCGAACATAGTCGCCCGGAATTGGAGATGTCGACGTTTCAAGTAGATACGGGTTGCCGGGATATAAATCCCAAAGTACAGCCATAATGGCTTTGTTGCTCATCAGTATTTTCCAGGGCGGCTCGAGCCATTTCATTTTTGTGTAGATCAAGTGATTGCCAAAGGCTTCGTCTAGCATCCATTCCCATGGGTACAATTTGAATGCGCTTAATATGGCTCTGTCATTAGCGTCTACGAATTGCTCTGTCCGTTTATCGAAGCCCAACTCCTCCATCGGCAGATACTCCGTTCGCGCGCCAGCCTGCATGGCAGTGTCACGGAGATAGTTGACGTTCATGTAATCTTCGATATGACCTGCTGTCGACAGAAAATACAGGACACCATTGCTCTCTGCCAAGAACCGATGCCAAGCTTCAACAAGTCGATCGTGTATTGAGTTGAATTGGTCCATGTCTGGGCAGCAATCTTGAAGCCAGTACCATTGGATGGCTGCTGCTTCGAGCAAGCCGGTTGGCGTATCGGCATTGTACTCCAGCATCTTCGGTGATCCGTCGCCATCGTAAGCGAAATCAAACCGGCCGACGATAGTATGCCTATCTATTTCCCAACTATTGCGAATCCAATCGCGATAAACGGGAGCGATGCGAAATTGATCCCACAACCCTTCTCGAATGACTGTTTCAACTGCGTTGAGACACATGCCATCGAGTTCATATGTCGCTTGCTCCAGAGCATCGATTTCGTGTTCTTCAAATTGGTAGCAAGCGCTCTCGTCCCAATAGAGTTCTTCATCGAACGTATGGTAGTGTAACCCCTGAGACTCGACAAGCTTTTTCCAGTCTGGGCGAGGTTGTGTCTTTAATCGGCGCATAGATAGATTTTGTTACGAACTCGCACTGGAAGCATGGCCGCCAAAACCGCCACGCGATACGCTCGGACTGGATGTGTGACTAGTGCTTGTACTCGAATGCGTCGTAGGTGTGTGTATGATTGGTGTGCTCGAACCAGTCGTGCGGCTCGGCGTGTACGTTGAACTCGGACCACCAAAAAACGAGGCGGGACCTGAACTTCTATAAGAACCCGATGTGCCAGTACGAATGCCATTGGAGCTGTTAGAACTCCATGAGTTGTATGAGCTCCCGGAACGCCCGTAACCACCTGAACCATACCCCCAAATAAATGGATTGAGATAGCTCCATCCGCTATGCGATTGGTTTTTGGTACCTGTAGTCGATTGAGGAGAGGGGGGAACGGGTTGTATTTCAGAATCTGGCTTTCTCTCCGCCTCTTCCATTCTGGCCAATTCTTGTTCTGGTGTCATCGATGCAGGTGTCACAGCCGTCTTTTGAGGGCTGCATCCTTCTAGAATGAAGGCGGAACTAACCAGAAGTAGCCTAATTGCTTTGGTGGATCTTTTTTTGGATGCAGGTTTCATGATTTTAAAATGAACTATGGGGGCTCGATTCATTGATAGGCCAAGCATATTGTGAGACAAGGCGCAAAAAAACTCTATGGCGTTTCATAATGTATGGGCAACTGACGATTCGGTTTGTGATACTATAACAAAAAAAGTTGGAGGCTTGGCCCGTAGCGAAGCCGTTAAGACTTTGGCGATTTTGAAGGGTGAGTCGAAGCTCGACGAATTTCGCGCCCCCAGGCTCAGGGATTGAAGAAACGCCAGGTAAAACAGCGACTTGCGAAATTAGGATGAAATCATGACGTTATCCGATTCAGAGCCACAATCTGCCTCGCGTCGTCGTTTTGTAAAGGCATCAACGCTGGCCGCAAGTGGAACCATCATTGGAGGCGCGGCGAATCTCTGTTCGGCCGTTCACGTTGCAGGCAGCGATGTATTGCGAGTTGGGTTGATCGGCTGCGGTGGACGTGGCACGGGCGCCGCAGCTCAAGCGTTGGCGGCGGACAGCCAAGTCAAGCTCACCGCCATGGGTGACGTATTCGAGGATCGCTTAACGCAAAGCCTTAAGAGCTTGCGAAAGATCGGGGGTATCGAATCCAAAATAGATGTTCCAACCGAACGGCAATTTATCGGGTTCGATGCCTACCAGTATGTGCTTGCAAGCGGTGTCGATGTAGTGCTTTTATGCACTCCACCTCATTTCAGGCCACTGCATTTGCAAGCAGCCGTAATCGCTGGGAAACATGTCTTTGCAGAGAAACCCTGCGCGGTCGACACGCCTGGTGTTCACTCTGTGCTAAGAAGTTGTGCAGAAGCAAAGAAAAAGAGTCTAGCGGTCGTATCTGGGCTATGCTTGCGATATCACTATCCTTACCGTGACGCGGTGAGCCGGATTCAGAGCGGGGCAATCGGTGACATCCGAACTCTGATTGCGAATGACTATCGTGGTCCGATTTGGCTCAAACCCCGCCAGCCCGAATGGACGGACATGCATTGGCAGATGCAGAACTGGTATTACTTTACTTGGCTATCTGGTGATTTTAATGTAGAGCAGCATGTTCATAACCTTGACCTCTGTGCTTGGTCCATGAGTGATGAGTATCCAGTCAAAGCCATTGGAATGGGAGGACGCGAGGTAAGAAAAGGGCCAGAGTACGGTAATATCTTTGATCATCATAGCGTCGTATATGAGTACGCCAATGGAGCGAGGCTTGTCAGCAATACACGCCAGATGGAGGGCTGCAAAAGCGACATCAGCGTCACGGTGCTCGGCACTAGTGGGACTGCGTTTTTAGCCGAGCGACGCAACGGTGTTCGTATATCGGCTAAAGGTGAATGGACGTACGGTGGAGAAGAAAAGAACCTCTATCAAGTTGAACACGATGAACTCTTTGCGAGCATCCGAACTGGCAATCCGATCAACAACGGTGAGTACATGGCCAAAAGCTCGTTGCTAGCCATCATGGGGCGCATGGCCACTTACACCGGCCAAGAAATTACTTGGGACATGGCATGGAATTCGAAAGAAGACCTTACACTACCCCGATACGGGTGGGGAGACCTCGCCGCGCCGGAAGTCGCGGTTCCGGGCCTGACGAGGTACCGATGAACGCAACAATAAGCTAGAGTATCCAATCTCAAGTCGCGGATTGTGAAGTGTGTACTATCAAGAACGATCGTTGCCACTATCTTGGTTTGACTGCAAGGACCTTAGATCTATATGCCGAATCGACAAATCATAAGTGTCCCGCGAGACCTGAACGCTGGTTTAGTTGTGTTTCTTGTTGCCCTCCCGTTATGCCTTGGCGTTGCGCTCGCTTCCGGGGCACCGCTCATTTCGGGCATCGTTGCCGGCATCGTCGGCGGGATAATCGTCGGAGCAATCAGTCGCTCGCAAACCAGTGTTAGTGGCCCAGCAGCAGGCTTGACCGCCATCGTTGCTGCCCAAATCGTATCTTTAAAATCCTTTGAAACTTTTCTTCTTGCCGTGCTAATTGCGGGCGTCATACAAATTCTGTTTGGCGCTGTAAGGGCGGGTGCTCTGTCTGCTTTTTTTCCATCTAGCGTCATCAAGGGTTTGTTGGCAGCGATCGGGGTAATTCTGATCCTTAAGCAGATACCACACATTTTGGGGCACGACTCCGATCCAGAAGGAGAAATGAGTTTTATACAACCGGACAATGAGAACACTTTCTCGGAGATTGGGCGCATTTTTATTGGCGAAATCCATCAGGGCGCGCTCATCATTGGATTGCTGTCGTTATTGATTTTGGTGTCATGGGATAGCTTTAAAATTCTCAAGAAGAGTCCATTTCCTGCCCCTCTGATCGTTGTCCTTTTAGGTGTCGGTATCGCTGAGTTCTTCTCGAGGCTTGGTGGCGCTTGGGCGATCGAGGCAAGCCATTTGGTGGAAGTACCGGTAGCCGAGAACTTTCAGGATCTCGTTGGCTTCATTCGCATGCCCGATTGGAGTCAATGGAACAATTCGGCTGTTTATGTCGCCGCCTTAACGATTGCGTTTGTCGCCTCCTTAGAAACGCTACTCAACCTGGAAGCCATCGACAAAATCGATCCATGGCAACGCAATTCGCCGCCAGACCGCGAGCTATTCGCACAAGGTATAGGGAACATTGCGTGCGGCTTGATTGGTGGAATCCCAATTACCTCGGTCATTGTACGCAGCTCCGTTAATATCAATGCAGGTGCGAGAAGCCAATTGTCGACGATAGTACATGGTTGTTTGCTTTTGGTTTGCGTTGTGTTTCTTCCGAAATACCTAAATCATATCCCGTTAGCTTGCCTCGCAGCCATTCTCTTGGCGACCGGCTTTAAGCTTGCTAGCCCAAAGCTAATGAAACAAATGTTTCGACAGGGATATAACCAATTCATCCCGTTTATCGTCACACTCATTGCGATTGTCTTCACGGACTTAATCATCGGAGTGGGGATCGGACTGGCCATCAGCGTGGCTTTCATTTTGCAAAGCAATATTCGCAGGCCGGTCAAACAAATGATAGAAAAACACCTCAGCGGGGATGTGTTGCATATTCAGTTGGCGAACCAAGTGAGTTTCTTGAACCGAGTGGCTCTAGAAAACACGCTAAACAAAGCGAAACCAGGAAGCCATTTGCTTTTGGACGCGGAATCGACAGACTACATCGATCCGGACATTCTCAGCCTCATCCGCGATTTTATGGATAGCACTGCAATTGCGCGGAGGATTCTTGTCAGTACCCGAGGGTTCGAAAAGCGGTTTGGAATTGAGGACAGGACTCTCTTCGTCGAATACACAACACAGCAGCTACAACAGAAACTGACGGCTCGCGATGTCCTCACCGCATTGCAAGAGGGGAATGAGCGATTTCGAACAGGCAATCATTTGCTTAGAGATCTTGGGAAACAACTGTCTGGAACCTCTACTGGACAGCATCCGTTGGCAATTGTTCTTAGTTGCATCGATTCTCGTTCACCAGCCGAAATCATTTTTGATCTTGGACTGGGAGATGTTTTTAACATCCGGATCGCTGGCAACGTAGTCCGTTCCAAGGTGTTGGGAAGTATAGAGTATGGATGCGCCGTGGCGGGCGCGAAATTGATTGTTGTGATGGGGCACACTCGGTGCGGCGCGGTGACGGCGGCCGTGGATTTGATGTCTTTGGGAAAGGGAGCGAAAGAAGCAACGGGTTGCGATCACCTCGACGTCATTGTGGATGAAATTCAAAAGTCAGTTGATTTGTCCGATGCATCATGCTTTGCTTGTGCGGATGAGCAGACGAAGCGTTCCATCGTCGATGCGGTGGCCCGACGAAATGTCGCACATGCTGTCCACCTAATACCCAAAGAGAGCTCTACTATTCGTCGGCTGATCGAGGCCGAGCGAATTGCTATCGTAGGCGCTATGTACGATGTCGTAACCGGCGAGATAAGCTTTTTTACTGAGGATGCAATTGGATTAGCGTAACGGAGTCCGTTTTAGTCCTGACGGAAAACGTAGAGGGTCCGACTTTTTTCAGAATTTCCGGTTGTAACGCGAAAACCCAAAGACAATCCCTTCCGAAGCTGAATTCCGTCCAGAATTCTGGGGTAAGCGATGCGTCAAGTGAATAGTATGGACCATCGCAACACAAGATTGTACAGCCGTCTAGAACGGTGTGATGTTTTGCGGAAAAAAGATCTAAGGACGGCTATTGATCCGTAGTTTTTTCTGAGTTAAGATTTTTTGACGTTAAGTTTTTGGTTTTTCTTCACTTTCAACTAGAGGTGCAGTGTGAGTAAGTTCCGAATGGAAAAATTGGAAGAACGTATCGTTCCAGGTTCCCTATGTTGTTACGGAGGCGGTTCCGGCAAAGGTGGTTCTGGTAAGTCCGGCAAAGGTGGTTCCGGTAAATCAGGCAAAGGCCGATCTGGTAAGTCTGGTAAAGGCCGATCAGGTAAGTCTGGCAAAGGCGGTTCTGGAAAAGGTAAGTGCAGATAATTTGTCTTGGTGCGCTTAAGTGCCTGTAGATTAATCTTAAGAGAACGACAAAGCCTTTGTCGTTCTCTTTTTTTTCGACTGATCACGAAGGGACAAATTTGTGAAAATGAAGAAAGCAAAGGCTTCAAGAAAGGTAAAAGAATGCCCGCAATGTCAAGAAGGGCCGGAATACTATCGAATGCTTTTCGATACTTATAAGTTCGATGTCGATTTGGCCCGAGAAATTGTTTCTGACGGGCGTCCATCGCATGAATTGGAACCTGAGGATGTGGCTCATAGCTTGGAATGGGCTCGCATTCATCGCCCCCACCTTGACCATATCGACACTCGTTACCCAGGAATCATTGCTCACTACTGGTATACCGATGGCGACGAGCGACTTCACGGACACGTACTGATCGACGGACATCATCGAGCCGCAAAATTGCATGAGGCGGGCTTGCCTTTCTTCGTGCATGTCCTGTCGGAGGACGAGAGCATACGAGTAACGATGCGTTCACCAGAAAACTGATTTTGGGAACAGCAAATTAGAATTCTCACCATGTGGTAAGCACCAACAATGTTACTAGAATCTGTAGACAACAATTCAGGCGAATCAATTGCCTCCAATGCAGAATGGTGTTTAACAGAAACAGTTTCTATTCATGAAGTAGGCGAAGATCAATTCGCCGTACGGGACCTGCGAACCAAGGCCTATTTTCGAGTAGGACCACAAGAAGCGTTTCTACTAAAGGAATTGCGAGGAGGAATCGCTTACAGTCAACTTAAGGATAGATTCCTTGTGCAATTCGGTGATGCATTGGAGTACTCGGATTTCAAAGAGTTCCTCGAGCTTCTTGCAGAGAAACGACTTCTAAAGGACGCTCGGGATCTTGTTGATAACTCGAAATCACAGTTGAAGCGAAAGCCGTCTAGCGACGATGAAGACGACGAAGAAAGCGTGACTGGTCGGGGCGGAAGCGTACTCTATTATCGACTACCGCTTGTTAATCCCAATCGAATGCTGAACTGGTTCGTGAAAGCTTTTCCCATCTTTTGGACCAAGTCATTCTTCATGGTGACTTCCATCATGATGCTTTTTGCATTTTCCGTGATGATTGCCAACGCCGCTGAACTGGTAGTTGGTTTCCAGAATGCCATTCGGTGGGAGACATTGCTCATTGGGATCATCGCGATTGTTGCATCAACGATACTTCATGAACTTGGACATGGGGCTACTTGCAAACGGTTCGGTGGCGAAGTCACTGAAGCCGGATTCCTTTTTATGTTTTTCATCCCCTGTTTATATGTCAATGTTTCCGATGCGTGGATCCTTCGAGAGAGGTGGAAACGCTTGGCAATCACACTTGCTGGCGGTTACTGCGACTTGTGTATTTGGGCAATCAGCGTTTTGGTTTGGCGAATCTCGGAAACGGGCTCGTTTGTGAACTACATTGCGATGGTTTTGCTTACGACCTGTGGTTCACGTTCTTTGATGAATTTTAATCCGCTTATTCGGCTCGATGGTTATTATTTACTGAGTGACATACTTGAGTACCCGAACCTTTACAAACAAGCGAGACAATATTGGATTGGTTCGCTGAATTGGTTGTTATGGGGCGCAAAGAAACCAGCAGCGCCGAGAATGCCTGTGTTTGCACTTGGATATGGCATGGTCATGTGGTGTTTTGGATTAAGTCTACTGGGCTGGGTTGGTTGGAGACTAATGGGGATTGCTCGATTGGAGTACGGGTTGTTCGGCGCCGTTTTCGTCGGATGTTTACTTTACTACGGCGTTCGGCGTGTCTTTCGAGGCTTTATTGGAGAGGAATTGTTGATGATGATTACGAAAAGAACTCGTCGATTGCTTTTAATGGTGTCCCTGTTCATTGCTTGCTGCACTGCCTGTTTTTGGATTCCACTTGAATACATATCGACGGGTAATTTCGAAGTTCGCCCATCAAGCGACGTTGACGTTTGTAGCCCTGTTCACAGCTTCATTGCGACAGTATGTGTTGAAGATGGACAACTGGTCGAGCGCGATCAGACAATTGTCGAACTTCACGCCCCGGACTTGACGGCCATGCTTGCTGCCAAGGATGCCGAGTTATCCAATGCAAAGGCTACACTTGCCAAACTAGAGGCTGGCCCCCGTCCTGAAGAGATTCGAACACTTGAAAATCGCGCGGCGCTTCTAAAAGATTGGTGTAACCTCGGAGCAACGGATTTGGAATCGTCGAAAAAGGCACTTGAATTCGAATTGCGGTCGTTGAGCGAGAAGTCGAATCAGATCAATTTGCAAATGGAGCTTGCTGAGACGGTACTCAAGAAAACAGAAGAACTCAAAAGCAAAGGGGCGGTCGCGGGCTCGCAAATTCTTGTCGAAAAGTCGCAATTGGAGGTCCTCAAGTCGCAACTCACCGAAGTGGAAAGCAAACGTTCCAGTGTTGAAGCAGAAGGGGTTAATAAATCTGTCGGCGAATTGGCGTATCGAAAACGGCAGCTCAACGATGCGGAATCTGACTTGCTTTTACTCAGATTGGGGACTCGAAAAGAGGAAATCGACGCAGCCAAGGCACGCGTTGCAATGTTAAGCGAAGAGCTGCGGTTTTTAGAGGAGCAACAAAGTAAATTAGTCGTCCGATCATCGACAGCTGGCGTTGTTTCGGCACCGAGGTTACGCGAGAAGGTTGGGCAATTTGCGCCCAAAGGTATGCCGATTTGTCGAATAGAACTCGTGGGAAATCCAGTCGTCGAACTTCTTATCCCGGAAACAGAAGCAGTGCGGATTGCGGTCGGCCAAAAGGTCCGATTGAAGGCGCGTTCATTGCCGTTTGAGACGATATCGGCAACAGTCGAACGCATTGCGCCCGCTGCGGCCAAGCCCATCGACTCGGCAAATACAACCCAATCCACGCTGACTCGGAAGTCACTTGCTGTCCACTGCTCACTCGATGGCTCTGAGAACCGTTTAAAGTCGGGCATGACCGGAGTTGGAAGAGTTTCTTGCGGCAAGAAAAATTTAGCAGAAGTCAGTCTGACTCGATTCTACCAATACATCCGAACGGAGTTTTGGTGGTAACACTCAATTTCCTCGGGGCGGGAGATACCTATTGATCGGGAAATTGGTTTGAGCTTCAGGGATAGGAGCGGAAGTGGATGCATCAGTTGCCTGGATGTCATTCCTCACGGTAGTGGCTGAACCGGAATCCAAACCTGCTTTTTCTGGAGGAGGAGCTTCGGTCGGGGCTTGTGGTGCTAATTCCTGCAACTGCGTCCGGACTGCAGTCCGGATGTCGGTTGCGTCGCAGGAATCGGCCATAATGCCCCACTTGGACATCAACGCCCCTCGTCGTTCATCGATTACCGCAAGTGAAGTGTTGTAATCGGCTAATGCATTTGCAACCAATACGATGGAGTCAATCTGCGACTGGAGTGCTGATTGGTAATCAACGAGCGTAACGAGAAGAGATTCCTTTTGAATTAAAGAAACAGGTGGATCTTCGTAACGCGTTCTCGCGATGTCTACCCACTTCTTACTCTGTTCCACTTGGCGAAGTGCGCTCTGGTAACGAGCATAGGTTTGATTAAGCTTACTCAGCTCTTGCATAACCTCAAAGCCAACTCGGCGTTCTAGGGCGTCGAGCAACGCTTGCTCTCTAGCAATTTGTAATTTCGAGGAAACGACTTGCGATCTCGCTTGCCGTGTCCCTAGTTGCTGTGAGAACTGAATGCCGAGAGTATAGTCATTGAACTGGTACGATGCCATTTGTTTGAGGGACGACCCCAGATCATCTTCGATCCCACTACTTCGATGTGCCGCTTGTAGGTTCAGTTTTGGCAGAACCGAGTTCTGTGCTCCGTACGCAGATTGACGTCCTATTTCGACCGCTTGACGTTGGCGTCTAAGGTTCGGATTTGTCGACATCGCTCCAGTGACAATACTCACTTCATCGAATTCAGGCGGGCTTAATTCGGGATTGTTCGTTGGCACCAATAGCACAGAGCTATCAAGCTCTAAGCCGGAAAGCTGAGCAAGGGTGAAACTGGCATCGCGAATCGCAAGTTCTGCCGCAAGCCGTTGCTGATACAAATCTTCGAGTTTCACTTCGGCTCGGGCCACGTCCGAATAGATTACTCGTTCCACTTCAAAGCGTGCTTTCACGACGAATAATGTCTGCCGTGCGAGTGCAATGACCGTATCAATGGCTCGCAATCGCACGTACTCGGCATGCAACCGCCAGTATACTTCTTCGATACTTCGCAACTGAGACTGAATGGCTGTTTCGATTTCGCAAATGGATTGTTGGGCTTTCCATTCAACAATCCTCAAATTCACCAAATTGACACTTCGGCCAGCGCCGCGTAGCAACGGCTGCTCAATACGCGTTACCAAATCCGAGGAATGGGTCGGATTGAATGCTCCCGAGTTTCCTTGTGGAAAGTAGAGGTAGGCAAGCGAAGGCTCATATCCAACGCTCGAAATCAGTCCGTTCTGCCAGACTTTGCTGAGCCTAGCATTCAACTCCGTCTCATCAATTTTGTTTTGTTGCTGCAAACCGGGACCAAAAAACGAATTGTTTGGTCGATTGATGTCATTTCCAATCAAAAATGCTGTGACACTTGGATCGAATTGCGAAAGAGCGATTTGTCTAGCTTGATTTGAAATTGCATAGTCAAAATAAGTCGTTGGTTGGACAAGGACCCCCCCGTTGAACGATAAAAGTGCCTTCCTTGTGGCCATCGATGAAACCACTAAGAACTCAAGCCTGACCGGAACCGAAATAATCTCCCCAAGAATCGTAGGAACTCGACGCGTCGGTTCACTGGCCTTTTGATTATCCGTCGCGCCCATATTATCTTGGGTTGGCTGGCTGGATTCTAGTTTGTCCGATGCCAGAGCGTTCGAATCTGCAATAGCAAGGATAGGAACGTTGGCGAAGCTTGCAATTGCGACGCGGGGCGCTAAGGGAGACGCTCTTTGCTCGATCTTAAGATTGGTCCTTGGCTCATTTGCCGGCGAAAACTGCGGCGGGTTCTGAGCGAAGCCCGGCTGGAAATTTTGTGAAACCGCCAACGCTAAGATCAAGCAATAACATATGTTCTTCCAACTTCGGTGGCGAGACAGTTTGCCCGTGGCCTTTATTGTTTGAACGCGTTGGAATTCCCGCATCTTACCCAAAACCGCTAAACACGAGTATTTGACGTCCTATTCGGCAATCCTTATCTATTAAGTCGGTCCGGCTCAAAAGGAAAATTCAATTCAATCATTCGAAACGAGAGAAACAGTTCCCTACATTGAACGTCGGCTGCCAAGTTGCGCGTTTTCTCGCAGCGTTGATTTTGCCTCGTAGCGACCGGCTTGAAATAACTTTCCAAGATCAACCGCATTTTCGGTCCCACCCCAACTCTACATCCCTCCATTCGCTGTAAATTGGATTGCGTGGACAAATGACCTAACCACTTTCGACAGGAACCGCTTATGTTGCGATCGCTCCTCCCAACGTTACTGACGCTGCTCGCGTTGTCCCTATCGGCCCAAGCGCAATTGCTCCATTTTTCGGCCACCGGATGTGGCCCTTATGCGCCCGATGAAGAGCCGATGCTCGAGCACCATGTCGACTTGGTCAATCTTGACGGCAAGAGCGAGTTCCTCGTTCATCTCGGTGATGTTGTTACCGGGAAGAAAACGAAATGGCCTGAATCGCAGTACGCGACCGTCGCAAGTATTCTCAAAAGGTCCAAACTCCCTGTATTTGTGGTACTAGGGGATAACGAATGGAATGACTTGGATAATCCAGCAGAAGGACTTGAGTTTTGGAATCGCCAGTTTCGGGATTTTGAAAAGTATTTCCCAAATGCGTTAGCGATTGAAAAACAGAAGGTACGTCCAGAGAATTTCGCTTTCGTGTCCAAGGGAGTTCTCGTTATAGGTCTCAACATCGTGGGTGGCAAGGTCCACGACAAAGCGGAATGGGATACCCGATTGCAACAAGATGCAGACTGGGTTTCAGAACAATTTACACGTCACAAGTCGGACACAAGAGCCGCAGTGTTGCTGGCACAAGCCACACCGGCCAAGCCACAGGAGCTTTTCTTCCAGCAGTTAACGGCAAGCTGCAAAGAATGGACTAAGCCAGTTCTCTATCTGCATGCGGACGGGCACGTATGGCAAGTTGAAAAAGCATGGCGTGCACCAAATCTTTGGCGAGTGCAAACGGATCAAGTCAGGCTCAATCCACCCGTGCTGGTAACCGTTACCGAAGATCCTAACAACCCATTTACCTTCGACCGTCGGCTTGACATCGGGTCCCGTCGTGAACTTTTTGTTGACGATTTCCTCATTGATCAGCATCGCGGAACTTCTTTAAAACTGCACACACCGGAGGCCAAGGAGATTGCACTGGTATGCGATGCGCCGTGGGAAGGGAACACGTCAGCGTACTACACATTGTTTGCCGACAAGGATCGGTATCGCTTGATTTATCGCGGCGCTCATTTCGACGAAAAAAACAAGAAGCAAGCGCATCCGGAATTCGCTTGCTATGCGGAGAGTTTCAATGGCAGCGAGTGGGTCAAGCCCCAACTAGGCATCGTTGAATACCAAGGTTCGAAAGACAATAACATCATCCTGTCTGGGGAGGGGACTCACAATTTCACACCCTTCCTCGATGCGAATCCGGATTGCCTGCCTGATGCTAAGTACAAAGCGTTAGCTGGCGACGCGAAAGGGCTCAAGGCATACAAATCCGCCGATGCAGTGCATTGGTCACTGATGCAGGACAAGCTCGTTATCACGAAGGGGGAGTTCGATTCCCAAAACCTCGCGTTTTGGCATCCTACGCAGAACCGCTACATAGCGTACCATCGCAAGTTCCGCGATGGAGTGCGCGACATCATGATGTCGGTCTCAACGGACTTTTTGAATTGGAACGATCCCAGATATCTGAACTATGGCGAAGCGCCCAATGAGCACCTTTACACCAACGCGATTCAGCCGTATTTCCGCGCTTCGCATTTGCTGGTCGGATTTCCAACTCGATTTCAACCAAAAAACGAACAGGTAGAGCCCATCTTCATGAGCAGTCGCGATGGTTTGAATTTCAAGCGATGGAATGCAGCAATGGTTCCAATCACAGCACCCAAAGACCGAGAAGGGAATCGAAGCAACTACATGGCTCATGGGCTCCTGCAGTTGCCAGGGCAAGATCGCGAGCTATCTGTCTATGCAACAGAGGCGTATTACGCAGGTCCCGCCAGTCGACTTCGACGATTCACTTTCCGAACAGATGGATTTGTATCGGTTCATGCCGGGGAATCCGCCAGCGAATTTTTGACGAAGTCTTTCACTTTCTCGGGCGGTCAATTGAAAGTGAATTATGCGACGATGAAAGGTGGGAGTGTTCGAATCGAAGTGCAGAACGACGCAGGTAAACCGCTTTCGGAATTTGGGTTAGCCGATTGTGCGTTACTGACCGGAGACAGTATTGAGCAAAAGGTCGAGTGGAAATCCTCGATTGCAACGCTACAGAATAGACCGATTCGACTGCGAGTTGTGATGCGAAACGCTGACCTCTATTCGATGCAATTTGATGGGAGATAATTTGCGGGAGCGAGAGTAAAATAGTGGTCGCTCAACTGTTTTCGTCCTGCATTTCGGCATCATCGCAGATACCGTGCCAGCGAAGACAGGTCTGAAACCCGACTCAAAAGAGGACTCACTGAGCGGGATAGTGGGACCAATTATTCCACGCTTAGCAACAGCCAAGGTCTTCTAGAAACCTTGCACCTCGATAGACCTCTTCTTTATCGACGCCACACTGTTCGATGGTGATCATTTGCACTCCTGCAAAGATCTGCGCATTGACCCATTGATCCGATGTAACTAGGCCTGCAGAGACTCGGTTTCCCAAGAGTCCAACATGGACAACATGGTCGACTAAATCTTGGATTCTGGCACGATCCCATCTGTTTGGACATGGACAGCCAATAGACTTCCAGAGCAATGGCCAGTATCGCTCGCATGCAAATGGAGACAGTTGATCATCCACGACCATCGAGCGTACGATTCGCCTTTTGATCCGAGGCCGAAACAGTGGCCAGTACGATTGATTACTCAGCATCAGATGTACGCGGGTCTGATGTATAGCATGCGCTACATCATCCAAAAGTCGCTGCGGTTCGACGCGGAGCGTTGGCCTAACTCGAGCGTACCGAAGCCACCACGATGGCATAGGTTCCGACATTGGCGGTGGCTCAAATGGGTTCATGTTGCAAGGGTCCTTTCAGGAATTATAACACGCAGGGAGGTTGGCAAAGCTTGTCGCATACTTCAAAATGCGCCGCATGTCTTAAGGTTAGACGTACTCAACGATTATTGAAGTTCACGGTTTTAAGAACGGATTTTGAATGGCTAAGCGGGCTACCAAGAATCAACCGATGTTGATCGGTTTCGATTGCATGTTTCCGGAGGAAACGGCAGTCGCCCAGTCGGCTCCTGAATCACGTTTGAACACGGCCCTCGCTCCGGAGAGTGACCATTCCTCTCAATCCGTGCGCACCAAACCCCCGTTTCCAACGGAAGGGGATTTGGTCATCCTAGTCGACTCGCATTCGTTGATTTACCAAGTCTTCCACGCTCTACCCGCCATGACCAGCCCACAAGGGGTCGAGGTTGGGGCTGCCCATGGCTTCCTCCGCGACATCGCCAATCTGCTCGAACAATGGAAACCAGATTTTCTTGTTTGCACTTTTGACGTTTCCGATAAAACGTTTCGCAACGATCTCTAGGATCTTGCCCTCTTTGCTAATAATGAAAGTGGTTCGGCCAGCTTTCGACCCGTCGGGGCTCAAGACAC
>JANMGH010000126.1:0-52626 GCA_031374515.1 Pirellula sp.
CTGTTCCGGCAAGCCAACAATGACCGTCTTAGGGAGAGGAGCTGCTGAGAGGTCAACTTCCACGTCGACCGGCATGGCCTCGATGCCAAGTAGCGAATAGGTTTTTAACTTGGCAAGCATTGGGCGTGAATCCTTGTTGAACGAACCGTGAGAATTGGCATACTGTTATACCAAGGTGTGATTCCTTTTTGGAAAAGGGAGATTCGGACCGTTCAGGGACCTGGAAATTTGCACTTTCGCTTGCAAAGTTGATTCGCTAACACGGCACAGGCCTAAACAAGACGGCCAAATCGGATAAGACGAATAAGTTGGCCGAAGCCAAATCAACACACTCAAGGAGCAGCAGATCCGACGGCTGCAAGAGACTGCTTGCTTGCATGCAGTGGCACGATCGACGCGTTCCTTTTTGAAAACCTGTTAACGTCTTCCTGATAGCTTTTTTACTGGTCCGACAACGTAGCTTGGGTTGCGTGCCGTAGCCTGGTAGGACGCTTGAGAATTGTCTCTGGCGGTGAACTCGTTTGGCCAAACTCCGACAGGTCGGGGCGATGGGTTTATAAACCCAACAAACCGCAGGGCGAGCCTGCGGGATGTGGCCCATCCAAGCAAGTAGCAACCATCTACTTGCTCTCGCTACCGATCTTCCATACATGGCGTTCGCCACGCACATAGATCGCACCGTCGGAGATTGCGGGGCTTGTTTGCACCAATTCGTCCAATGCGCTTTTTGCAATGACTTCAAAGTCAGCGTTGTTGCGAATCACTGTGCATAGTCCCGAGTCGTCAAACAAATACACCTTGTCCCCAATTCCTACGGGCGAACTATAGGTGTTTCCCCCCTTGCGCAACGTCTTAAGAACGTCGCCGCTGACCGGCTCGACGCAGGAATAGATTCCAACGTCGTTTACGATATGCAGATACTTGTCTAAGAGCAGCGGCGTTGAGACGTAGGGCATGCTTCGATCCTTGGTCCACACGATGTTGGTTTTCGTCAAATCCCCTCGGCCACCGAGTCGGATGGCACAGGCTCGCTCGCTAGGAGACCCGCCAAAGCTGAAAACGTGTCCAAGCCCGATCGATGGAGTGCACACAAACTTTTCGGTCGGACCATCCACCCACCAAATTTTTTCCCCCGATTCAGGATCCAAGCCCACGGTCTGCTTTGCACCCGAGAGGATCAACTGCCTACTGCCCTGAATCGAGGCCAAAACGGGAGTCGAAAAAGAACGTAAATCGGTATCTGGCTTGTAACGCCATTTCTCATTGCCAGTCGCACCATCGAGCAGCACGACAAAGGCTCCACCATCCTGATGTCCGTTGACCAACACACCCCCGTCGCATAGTACGGGCGACGCAGCGAATCCATGGGAAGCATAAAAACTTCCAGGGCTCATGCTCCAAACTTTTTTTCCATCCCAATTAAGAGCGGATACCACCATCTTTTGGTCATCCACAAAGACACAATAGATGCGCTTGCCGTCGGCAGCAGGGGTACTTGAGGCGCTGGTGTTGAACTTGTGTTGCTTTTCGATCGCACCCGAATGCACTTCTACGTTCCAAGCGATTGCGCCTGAATCCCGGTCCAAGCGAATCAGTCTACGACTCAGCGTGTCGGACATGGAAGTGGTAACAAAAACACTGTCGTTGCAAACGATCGGCGAAGAGCGCCCGTCGCCCGGTATTGCCGATTTCCAGGAGATGTTCTCGGTGGCGGACCAAGTTGTGGGCGCTTCGGTCCCGATGCCGATACCGTCCCCGCGCGGCCCGCGCCACATCGGCCAATCTTCGCTGCGTGTTGCTGAGCAACAGCAAAGCAAGGCAAACGTTACCATTCCAAAACTGCAGGTACGCATGGTGTCTCTTCTTTTTGTGGAGTGTCCTTGATGTTTTGCCGCTTGAGGCCATAGAGTCTCGAGCGCGGGCGATTGGGGAGTGGTTGTGGGCTGGAGGGGAGTGCTATAGGGCTGACGAGTGCTCACCGCTTCGCGGGCTAAACACCAGTGTCCGGCGCTTCGCGGGTTAAACATCAGTGATCGCTGGTGCGATTTGGCTTTTGTCGGAGGTCCGCTTGCTTAAGCCTCGCCTCTTGCAACGCGATTAGCTGCTTGAGCCTTGCCACCGACTCCTCGAGTTGCTCGGCAGTTCGATACGTTTGCTCGAGCGATTGCTCGATACTTGCGAGCGCTCGGCGACTCTCTTCCAAATCGGAGGCGGCATTCGAGTTGCCCGAACCCAATCGTTGTTCCGATGTCGAGGGTCCCTTGGGAACCTTCGCATCGGACTCACTCGTGCGATCCTTAGAAGCGGCTTTATCGACTCGCTTCAACGCCGCTGGTGCGATCGAAGCGAATACTCGCCTTTGTTTACTCATTGGCCAATCAATGGACTTTCGAAAAGCGGTATCGCTTTCAGAGGTAAGCAGACTGCTGAATCGATAGATACCTCCTGCCGCATCGGTGCAAACAACAGCGTCAGGGTTTTCAGGTGACCCAACTCCGCAAACTGAGATGGCCTCCTCGGGTAACTTCGATTGACCGATCAACTGCGCTGGTTCGAATCCCCATCTTCGAATCCAACCATCGCGACCCGTAGTAAAAATGCTCTCTTTCGAACCGCTCGCTAACGACAATACACCTCGCTCGTGTGCAGTCCATTGTTTAACCGTCTCCAATGTATGCATATTCCAAACGCGAACCGATCCATCTAAACTAGCAGAAGTGAGCTGATCTCCATCGCTGGACCAAACAAGTCCCGTGATGCCGCCCGTGTGTCCTCGCAACGTGGCAAACTCGTTCCCGGACTCGGCCTCCCAAACATGAATGCCGCCAAAGCGATCGCCGCTTGCAATAAGGAGTCCGTCATGGCTGTACGAGATCGAAAGCACCCAGTCGGTGTGTTTGCGATGAATACGCAACTCCTTCTGAGTCATTCGATCCAATGTCTTGACGGTGCGAGTGGTGGTTCCAATCGCGATTTGACTCGCATCCGCGTTGCAGTCGATCGATTGAATGTTGTCTGTCTCTTCGCCAACGCTAGGGAGCCACTGCTTGGTCATCCAATCCAGAACGAGGACCTTGCCTGATTCACCAACAACCCCGGCAGCGATCAAAAGAATCTTGCCGTCAGGTGAAAATCGAAGTGCGGAAACGTTTTTTTCGCCAATCTCGATCGCTTGCGATGCGAGCATTGAGGTACTTGTGTTCAAGACCGCGACTTGATGCAAACCGGCAAGCACAACAACTGGTTCACTGGGGTGTGATGCGATCGCTTGCACAGCAGAAGCTTGCGGAATAGCACGCAATGCTGAATAGACGCTTTGCGACGGAGTAGCGGGCGTACGGTTCTCAATTTCTTGCTTCTTCGAGGGCTCAAGTTGCTTTGGTGCCGCCGGCATGGATTCGTTGGCTAGCCCGCTAACGATCCAACGTTCGATGATATTCAGTTCACGTTGTGGGATTTGAGGTTTGTTCGGGGGCATCTTGGGTGTGTCCAAGTGCGCAGTCAACGTGTACAAGGGACTCTCGTCGAGCTTGCCCGCAATCACAACGGGACCTGAACTGGAACCAGCCAATACTTTGTCCAGCGACGACAAAACCAGATCGCCTCGCGGTTGGTCTTCGTTGTGGCATCGAACACAGTGCTTTCTTAAAATCGGTTGCACCGCATCAAACGCAACGTTGTCCGAACCGGAATCCGACTCGGCGGTAGTCATCGTTTGCGCCGATAGATGCGGTACAAGGATGAACAGAACGGCCAGCCAAGTCAGCAACCTTGGAACCAAATAGCCATGCACAGCATGGTTGTTTATCGAAGAGTGTCTCATCAGTGATTGAATACAAATTCGTTCGAGTTCAGAATGGCCCAGTACAGGTCTTCGAGGCCATCGCGAGGATTTGGATAGTCGCTCAGTTTGTGGTAGATCGACTTGAGTTCCGAGTCGGTTGGTTGCCGCGTTAAGCACCGAACGTAAAGTTCTCTTGCGACCTCTTCAGACGAGCTACCTGAGTCCAGCAGTCGGCCAACAAGGTTCCCTTCTTTGATTTTTCCTCCTGTCGTCTCGCCGTTGAGCAAATGCAACGCTTGAGACAACGTCGGTGACGTTTTGACTTCACACGTACAGGGCGTCGCCCGCGTCGACCGACCGAAGGTGGTGAGGAAGTAATGAGCTGCCAAACCGTCTGCAACTTGAACGGCTCGCGAGCCTTTGGGCAGCCCCGGCAATCGGTCTGTGGTCTCGGTCGCTTGGCTGATGCAGTCCAGTAGTACTTCGGCTCGCATGCGTCTAATTTTTTGATGCGTGAACTCTCGTTCGTCCCATTGGTTCGAATCGTTGCGACGCGTGGATGTCTGATACGTTCGCGACAAGCAAATCTCGCGCATCAACTTCTTGATCTCAAATCCATTCTCAATCACTTTTTCGCCAAGATATGCAAGCAATTCAGGGTTGGAGGGCGGGTTGCTAACACGCATGTCGTCGACTGGGTCCACAATTCCAATTCCGAAGAAGTGCGCCCATACGATGTTTGCAATATTTTTTGAGAAGGCTGTGTTCTCATTGGATGCGATCCATTCTGCGAGGAGTTGCCGGTAGTCTTTGCCACTTTCAAGTTTTGGCAGCTCTGCACCGAGAAACTTAGGATCGACTCGTCGGCTTCCTAGTGGATGCAACATCTCCCCTTCGGCCGCATTGTAGATCGTTAGCTCGCGAGGGTCCTCGGCCTGCTTGTATCCCACTTGGCTAAAGAACGAAGCGAACCCGTAATAGTCATCCATCGTCCAACGATCGAATGGGTGGTTATGGCACTGTGCGCATTGGATTCGGGTCCCTAGGAAAACTTGTGCGACATTCTCGGCGAGCAATTGAGGGGTGGTCTCGGTTTGGTAATAGTTCGTTGCGGGATTCTCGAGGGATCCACCGCTTGCTGGCAAAACCTTTTGGACGATTTTGTCGATCGTCAAGCCGGAGTGGACAGCTTCTCGGAGCCATCGATCGTAGAGCCTCAACGCCTTTTGGCTGACTCCGTTGTTCGTCCGAATCTGCAACAGCTCTGCCCATTTCATAACCCATATGTCTTGAACTTCGGGGCGTTCCAACAGTCTATCGACAAGGCGTTCACGTTTATTGCCAGATTTATCCTGCATGAACTGCTGGTACTCGTCAGTTGTTGGCAAGAGTCCGACCAAATCGATCGAGATCCTTCGCAAGAATTGTTCGTCCTCTGCAAGCTCGGAGGGGGCCAGATGCATGAACTTCAAACGGCTATCAACCAGTTTATCGATCTCGCCATAGACAGGTCGTTGAGGGTATTCAAACGCTTGCTCGGGCCGAACCATGATCGACGCACCTTGCGTGAACTGATCGAATCGAGCAAGGATAAATGCGGCCCCTGGACCGCGAGCATCGACCAAGCCGTCTTCGGAGACCGAAGCAGCCGAATCGTTGTTGCTCAAAAACACGGCGAGCGGCGTGACATCGCGTTCGGTTCCGTCGCTATATCGAGCCATCACAACAAGCTTCTGTTGCCCCTCTGGTTTTGAGAACACCGACTTCTTAGGAAAAACGTCGATGCCGATCGGTACATTGGCCCCTTTGACGTCGGGCTTGGCTCCTTCATGTAGCCATTGCACCAGGGACTCATAGGCTCGGCTCCCTTCTGCGATACGGCCACCACCGGTATGCGGAACGGTGCCCGTGGCTTTCAGGACTACCAAGCTGTTCGTCGGGTCAGCCAAATGAACGCGGCGACCGGTCTGTTCCCGTGTAAGTCGAAATTGATCGCCGACCGGATCGTAGCCGAATAGACTGAGTCGAAACCCGTCCTTGCCCGAAGCGGATCCGTGGCACTTGCCGGTATTGCAGCCAGCTCGAGTTAACGACGGAAGGACTTCGTTTCGAAAACCGATCGGTGGTTGCTCCGTGGATCCCGTCACGCGAATGTCAGTTTTGCAATCGAGTCCGGCATACGTAAACGTTGCGCTCGCTCTCCCATCCCCCTTCGGTATAAACGACTCGTTCACATAGTCAACGATCCGTTTCGAACCATCCTTCGCGTCCATCGTTGCCGTTGCAAGGCTGGTGACATCTTGCGTGCTACCGTCTGAGAAAGTGGCGGTGACAACGACAGCCTGTTGATCGCGAGCCGACCGCAACGCGATGGTGGACGGTTCAACCTGCAGCGACGTCAGCTTAACGGCATTGCTATTATTGGGCGGTTCGTTGCCAATCAAGTTCCCGCCAAGCACCAAGACGGCGATCAGCCATTTCGTAGCGGAATGCGTCAAGCATTTCGAAGTCACACGAGTCGAGCATCTCGCGCCAGCATCCCCATGGATCGCCTCGTGCCGAAAGCCTAGACTGCTTCCGCTACCAAAGACGGACTTTCTTCGCCCATCACAGGCTAGAAGCCTATGCCACGTTTGTTGCAATGCGTTCATCACGATCCTTGTTTGTTTTTGCGGAGACGTAGGGCTTCGAGTGGGCTGAGTGGACGACCTGATTCATCCTTTTGTGACGCACCTGGAGCGGCGATGATCAATTTCGTGTTGCGCGCAACACAATAGGAAACATTCTGGTTATCCGCGGTTCCACTCAATCGGCAGACCACCGACTCGAATGTCCCAATTGGGGCATCGGCTTCGATCTTCAATTGGAACTTTACGGTTTTGTCTGATCGATTCACTTGAATCGCTTCCACGTGAACGCGATTGGGCAAATCTTCCAAGGTTGCCACCAACGTTTCAGGCACTGCATCGCTCAAATCCAGCCGACAGATCACTTCAACTTGGGATCCTTGCTCGACAGAAATGGCTTCGATGTTTCCCTGGGCAGGCGAGTCGCAAACGGAGAGCGAATGCAACGAGGAACATACATTGGTCAACGACACAGCCGAGCGTTTGCGCGGAAACATCCCCATTCCCGGTGCATTCGTGACTCCGGGTGCATTCATGCCAGTATCGGAAGTGCTTTCGGCAAGTCCCGCGACTCCTTCCGCAACGAGCGGCCAAGCGCCCGCCTTGGCTGCCCGGTTCGCGCGGAGTGTGATGGTCCCAGAATCTCTATTGGCAGGAATTCGCGTTTTCGCTTGGCAATCCACCCAATCGGGCAAGAGTGGCAGCGTGACATCGATGGGCGCTTCGAAGCCAGCCTCCCGCTTGACTTGTATGGTGATGTCCAATGTTCCATCGGCGGAAAGCGGCGATTTGGGTTTCACGATTTCAATGAAGTAAGGGACCGGCCCAACCGTTGCCACCGCCAAGCGATCGACGCTGCTCAACTGAAAGATTGCGTCCGCAGGACCGTTGACCAAATCCACAATTTGTTCAAATCCACCAGCTGTAGTCATCGATCCTGGTTCCCCTGAAATCGCTGTTGCATTTACCGCAACCAGGGACCCGGCAGTGTTCGCCGATGCGTTGGCGGTGAATACGGCAGGAACCAGGAATGCAGCGTTGGCGACACGAGGGCAATCTACGGACACACCGTTTGATAGTCCGTCAAAAGCCAACGCAATGTCCCCATCCAATCGGTCGCGGCGAACCCCCATGAACGCAAGGGTCCGATTGCCTTTCGGGACCGCAATCGTTTGTCCAACTTGCGATAGCTTGTTCCGCCTCGGCAGGAACGCCGTGATCGATGTTTGCAACGGTGCCACCTCGATACAATAACTATAAGCTGCACCGAAGTTCTTTCGTTTGTCTCGAATGGACACCGCATACGTTTCATCAGCCTTGACCTCAAATACCAGTCGGGTGTCATGGCTGTCGAAGTCGTCGCCGCTCGAAACGATCCTCTCGTCCTGATCTCGCACCTCGACAACGGCATCCAACAGTGATCCCAACCGAGAAGCGAACACTTCTAACGATACTGTTCCGCTCTGATGCACGGCGAAGTGAAAAGTGTCGACCTCGCCAGCTTCACGAACCACTCCATGCACGGCAACAGGTGCCAGCACGGCATTCTTTGCGGCTCCTGTGAGGATCGGAACGTCTGCCGAGCCAAGGTCCGTTTTTTGTAAACCAATTTCATCGCAAAATTGATCGTACGTGTTGATACGAAACGGGATCGGCGAGGGGCAAACCAAATCCCCCTCCCTCCATTCGACAAACCGAGTGCCAATGAGGCCTGAATCGAATGGCATTCGTTTTTGAAGCAAATCCGCTGGGTCGATATCCGAGGAAGTAAACGTGATCTGGGGTTCGGTTCCGGCTCGAACTCCCAACGGAAATACACTAAACGGTCTAGGGAAATTGCCTAGGTGCAGAGCGTACTGGCTGTCTGCGTCCGCGTTTGCACCGGCGGTCGTTATCTCGATCGTGTAGATTCCACCAACCGGTGCAACGACGGAAAAGGATGGGTCTTGATTGAGCATGGGCGTGTCGTCGACTCGCTTGAGAACAATGCCGGCTGGATCGCGAAGCGTTAACGTCGTATCCAGCAGAGAAACTCCAAGTCGTACTCCGACGGCCTCCGCAGAGATGCGTTCACCTGCTTTGGCCACGATTTGAAAGGAATCGACGTCGTCGGATTCGAGCGTGCCCAGAATGGTTCGGTTGCTTTCCACGAGTTGTTTCTCCGATTCCTTGTCTTCTTGGACTGTGGGAAACGGACTGATCGTCAATGTACGCAGCTCGGAAAAGCCATTATCACCCAACAGTCGAAACGCATGCGGACCGAGGCTACAACGCGAGTCCGCGACCATGTGAAGCGTGGCTTCGTCGTCGCTGGTTGTTTCGACCCGCTCACATCGAATGCCGGAACCGTAAAACACCACGCTTCGGATGCTTTTGAGCGACGCACCCTTGGCGACCACTGCGAAGGCATCTCCGCGTGTTCCAACCGAGGGCGAGATCAGCTCAAGCGACGGATTGCCACCGATTGCTTGTGTGCAAACGCAACAAGCAAGGGTGCAAAACAGGACTAGGTTTCGAAGTTGATGGTTCATCCAGATCATGCCAACAAACCGTGAGCGACTTTGCCGTTGGTAACGATCGGTTGCGGCCGATCACCAGGTGACATCAACGACTTGGCGGCATCGATTCCGAGCAAATGGTATACCGTTGTAATGTAGTCTTCAACGCCGAGCGGTTTGTCGGCTGGTTCGGCGGCCAGCGCATCCGAAGCACCGTAGATTTGTCCACGCTTGGTACCACCACCGGCCATCACAATGCTAAAGACGCGAGGCCAATGGTCTCTGCCACCACCTGCATTGACCTTCGGTGTACGACCGAATTCGCTCGTCACCAGGACCAGGGTCGAATCGAGCATCCCGCGTTGGTCGAGGTCTTGAATCAAACCAGCAAAAGCTCTGTCCAAGTCAGGCAATTGAGTTTCGATGCCACGGTAGTGGAACGCGTGCGTATCCCAAGCACCGTAAGTCACGGTAACAAAGCGTGCGCCCGCTTCGACCAATCGTCTGGCTATCAAGAATCGGGCACCAGCGGATGGTCGCAAGATTGGCCCCCAGGGCTTCATTCCATAGAGCTCGCGAGTCGCGGCCGATTCGCTCTTGAGACTAAAGGCTTCTCTTGCTTGGGGTGAAGCGAGCAGATCATAAGCTCGCTGATAAAACGAATCCATCGTGGCCAAGGAATCATCGCGTTCCAAGCTGGCGAAATGCCCATCTACCATCTCTTTCCAAGCTTTGCGTCGCTCGAATCGATTTTCATCAATGCCGCTTGGCAAATTCAAGTCGCGAACGGAAAAGTTGGAGCGAGCCGGATCCGCACCGAGTGCAAAGGGACCGCAAGCGTTGCTCAAATAACCGCTACCCAAGAATTGGCTCCCTTGGTTGGGAACGCACACATACGAGGGCATCGCATCGCGAGGCCCTAGTTCGTGTGCGACAACGGAGCCAACGCTTGGGTAGACCAATGCTGGACTCGGGCGATAGCCTGTGAACATACTATGTTCGCCGCGGCTATGATCTACTTCGGTATGAGTCATGCTTCGAACCACCGTCAGCTTGTCGGCAACCTTGGCTGTTTGCTGCATGTGGGAACTAAAGTAGACACCGGGCAATGAAGTGGCAATCGGATCGAGGATACCACGGTACTCGGCGGGCGCGTCCGGCTTGGGGTCGAAGCTATCCGTGTGAGGAAATCCACCTTGCAGGTAGATATGAATCACCGACTTTGCTTTCGCCTCCAGCTTGCGTGCGTCTGCCGCAGCAGCCCGCGATTCGAGCTGCAGTAGATTGCCGAGCGTGAGCCCAGCTCCACCTAGCCAACCGACATACATAAAGTCGCGTCGCGATGGACGATGAAAGTGTGCAGGATCACTTTTCCATTGCGAGTTTTGAAATAGGCTCATCCGCGTCTCTTTCTTTCGTGTTTTTAGCTAATACTTTGCCGGAACGCGTTTGCGTCCGGTTTCCTCGAAATACTGGGCAACCGGGTGCTAGCGCACTGCGGCTGATGTAAACGACAACTAGCGCACGGCGGCTACTCGTGCGTCGGAAACAGTCTCATACTCAATGACCAACTGCGGGCGCTGCTTGATGTCTTCGAATTCGGAAGCGTAAAAATCCCAGCCGTTGCCGGCGGTATTGATAAAGACCCAACCGTGATTGGCCTGGCCACTCGCCCAAGCTTGCACAGTGTCCGTCACATCAAATACGATCATGGACGAATTGGCCGCAATCTTGCCGAACGTAAAACTATCCTTGTGCCTAGAGGCTTCGCAGCCATCGGCCGAAACACCATCGACCATGGAATTCCACGTTGCCGACGGCGAGAACGGAACCAGCATGCGGTGGAGATTGACTGTCGTGCCCTGATCAAACGCGCTGACGAACATCCGCGCCGATACGATCCTTGTTCCCTTGGGAACCTGCTTTGGCCCATTGCCAATAATGTTGTCAAAACGAATCAAAACTTGACTCTCCCCACCATCGTTGTCCGCATCGGACGAAGCGTTTGGATTGCTCTCAAGAAAAGTAGTCGGTGCGAGAGCCCATATCTCGGTGTCGACAGTTCCAGCGTAGCGATCGACGCCGTTCTGAAACGATATCTTCGTCGTTCGTGATGGCGACTTAGGTCTAGCTGGGTCGGTCCCGTAAGAGACAAACGGAACCAACGCACACTGAATCGACGCAAGGACAAATACCCAACAACCAATACCTCTTGATTGAATACGCATCGATTTTCCGTTGGAGCACTTGTTAAAGGAAAGACTCAAGAAAAGACCGCGACATCATGCTGTACGAATCTGAATGACTCGCGAAGCTGTTGTGAATAATCGATGAATAACCGTAGGTCCGCATCTCCGAGGTTGTGATTTGATTGCAGCAGGCACATTACATGTGCCTGCTGCACTGCAAAAACCTTTGGTTTTTGATGCTACGGCACACGGAGTGTGCCTGCTACTTTTTGCGGCTTCGAAAAAATCACAGCCTCTCCGAGGCGGACTTGGGAAGTGATACTCGGCAAGAGTGTAACTACTTGGCCAGAACAGCCGGTGCAGGTACTGCGCTGACTTCGGTCTTGGGTGTTTTCTCTTGCCTTCTTCGTTCAGGAACGGCAGGGGACACTTCGGTCATGCGATTGGGTTTACCGGGCTGCTTTTCCAAAACAAACCCATCGTACAAATCGCCGATTGCGGTTCGCGATTCATAAAACAGCTTGTCTCCGTCGATGCGAATTACTTGATACAACTGTGTGTCTTCAGCGACGCGTTTCATAATAGTGCTAGGGGACAGGTTGTACATCTTGGGGCCGCTTACCGACACGACATAGACGGTTCCCGTAAATGTGTCGAAGTTATTGACTCCGGTCGGAACATTGCCAACTGTTTCTGGCGTTGCGACGGGCGTATCGAGTCCTGTTCTGCCATACGAATGGTCGTGGCCTTGAAGAACCAGGTCGACTCGATACTTGTCAAGAATCGGTTTCCAAAGGTTGCGAAGCTTGGCGTTGTCTCGATCTTTCGCTGTCGAGAAGATCGGATGGTGAAAATTAAGCACCACCCAACGAAGTTTGTTCTTGCTCAAAACCACATCGAGCCACTCCACTTGTTGCTCCAGCTTTTCATTGCTGTTCATCGAAACAATCAAGGTATCTTGGTATTGCAACGTATAGCATGTTTCTTCGAGCCCCTCAGGGCAGTTTTGTTGAGGCAAAGTGAACTGAGGCCGCCAGTGGTGCGACAATCGACTCTTGCCGTCCTCCCCTTTTTGCATTTCGTGATTGCCCACGCTTGGTACGCTTGGAATCATCGCATTGAGCCACGCACCCGCACCGAACCACTCACCCCACTCCCCATCAGATTGAGGAGTATTGACCAAGTCGCCAGCATGCACAATGAACTTGGCCTTCGGCGCATCGGAATGAGCTTCGCGAATAACTCTCGACCACATGGAGCGAAGATCGTTCTGTGCATCGCCGAAGTAGATGAAAGAAAACGGCTCTTCAGTATCCTTTTCGGTCGAGAAATGGAACCATTCGCTCCAGTTGGTTTTGTCACCGACTCGATAGGCGTATTTCGTGCCCGGCTTGAGCCCTTTGAATTGAACGCTGTGGAAGTGCGCTGTGTTGAGATCCGTCTTGAGCGCAGTTGAAGTCGCGCGGACCGTTTCGGAAAGCACTGCGAAATCGGGTCCACCACCTGCAATGGCCAACTCAGCGTATGCATCTGCAACCTCGACAGAGGTTCGCCATGTGACCGCTTGCGTAGTCTTTGGGTCACCAGCCCACGTGAGAATAATCCGGTCTGGAATCGGTGTTGGCTTGTACATCTCAGCCGGTTTCACTGCCCGCACTGCATGCGTGTGCGTCTTGTCATCATCGTGGGCACGAAGAGCGTGCAGGGTTGTGAGACTAGAGACGAAGCTAGTTGCGACAATGAACCTAAACTTCTTTGGAATCATGGCATACCTTGGAACAACGTGGACTGGATGAAGAGACGCTTTGGCAAAGAAAAATCGAATGCTATTCTTTAAGTATTAAGAAACGGTTAGTGTGAGATTAATTTCAGGAGCTGCCTATCGATTAGCGTTCGTTTCCTAGAATGATTCAGAAACGGCAGCTACGATTCTGGAGTCCACGCACTCGTTTCTTCGCATCCTGCGATAGCATTGGATCAATACTTGCGGCGCGATTGAAATGCTCGATTGCAGCGAACACATCGCCGGCTTCTCCCAGCAATGTGCCCAGTCGCATCTCAAACTCCCCGGCATGTTTGGGGTGCTTTTGAATAGCCAGCTCATACGCTGCAATCGCTTCTTGAATTTTCCGTTGACCAACCAAGGACTCACAAAGCAACTGGAATGCCATCACAGTGTCTTCGCGTTGGTCAGTCCGTAATTGCCGGCAAAGCAATTCAACTTTTTTGTAATCCTGTTGTTCTCTCGCCGAAATCGCGAGCAAGAGCAAGATTTGCGGGTCACTCGATTTTGCGTCCAAGAGCGCCTGTTCCGCTTCGGCGTTGCGAGACAAGGACATCAACTGCATTGCCCTCTGCAAAACGCCATTCAGGCTACGATCTGTCGTCGCGCTTGCCAGTACACGCTCGGTCTTTGTAATATCCTTCATGAGTGTTCGACGCCAGTCGTCTACGTCAATCCCTTGATGTCGATTCGCCCCCGCGGTTTCGACTAAGCGTTCCAAGGAGTGATATGCCCTCGCAATCCTCATGCCCGCCAAATTCGAGTCGAATTCATCGCGGCAAATCTCGGACTGCTTCCAAGCATAGATTGATGGCAGCAAAAACCAAAGCAGCGCAGTCCATGTCCAAGCACGCATTGAATTCCATGCGATGGGAACAGGGAAGGTGGCAAACCAAGCGAACACGATTGCAATCGCAAACGTACATCGAATGACGTTGCGGATCAGGAAACCGGATTCCATTTGTTTCAGCGTCCAAGAGACCGATTCAAGTAGATTCGGCAGCAGCAATGTAAACACTGCAGCAAGGATGAACGCGTAGCGATGCACTTGCCATCGCTCGCGAACACGACATGCCAAAAGCAAGGCTATCGGAAGCGAGGCGAACATGTGAACCATCGCCAACCGGTAACTTGCAAAGACCGGCAGGACCTCGCTGTTCATTTTGGAAACCGAGACGCAGCCATTCCAGATGCTCACAACTATGGTTGCCAACCACAAGACAGGGTAAGGTTTCAGTTGGTTCGAGTTATGCTGCACCAAGTGCCATTGCCGTTTCTGGACGACGCAGCTTCCAAATCACTCCGTCCAATGCGTAGTGCGTAAACGCAGCCCACAAGTTAACCCCTTGCCAAATCGCCTCGTAACCGAGCAACGGCGAACTTGCCCAAACCCCTAACGTTCCCAAGCAAAGCACAAAGACAGTCAAGACGAACATCCAGTGATGCGCAATCTTGCGCATCGCACCATCAGAGCCGACATGCTGCCGACGCTTTGCATAGTGGCTGACGATTGCAAGATACTCGACGGCATGGAAAAGTGCAGCTGCCGTTGCGATGCACAGGATGAACTGTGACAATTGAAAGTGGCTCGCAAGCAGATAACTGATATATAAAATTAGGACACTCGTCAAATAGACAAGCTTCGGAAGTCGTTCGCGATGACAACCTCGCAAATTCGTCACTAGGAGCAGAACCGGTACGCCAAGAACAATCCAGTCCAAAGTCGAGGCGATGGTGTTTGACAGTGACGGGGATTCGAGTGTCCAAAGAAGCGAACTCGATGTCCGCACGATGACATAGAAGATAAATCCTCGCATGCCCCAGCGTTCTAGCCACGCATTGCCGCCATCTACCTTTTTGGAGTAGATCCGTAAGACCCCGGCGTGCTGGCTCGCGAAGTGCCATCCATTCCAGAGATAGTCCACCAAACCAAGGCAAAGAAACGCGCCGCTTCCTAAATACGCTCCGGCTACGATGCCAGCGAACATCAATGTCATGGAGACCAACAGCCAACTGCGGTCGCCCCGCCTATCTGAATCAGCAAACACCAGAAAGAGTGTGATCCATCGGTGCGGCAGCGTTAAGTAGTAGACTTGCCAAAAGTCTACGGCTGTATCTGTGCTCGTGGAGAGTCCTGGCAGCAGCAATAGTGGCCAACAAACATTTGCAAGGACCAGCAAATCGAAGGGTGCCGAAACGACCCAGCTTTTCAAAGGTTCATATTTCACGGCAATGGAGCCGCTTTTATCTTCCATGAGTCAGCCACTTTTTCAAAGCTCCATTCCGCTTCGCCAACCGGCGTGCCATCCTGCTTCTCGATCTGAATGTTACAGGTCGCAGACGGCCCGTTTACCTTCGGTTTACCTTTAACATAGAAAGCCATTGCATTGAATTTCTTCGCATCAGCTGGTGTTGGTTTGGTGGTAAAACAGTCCGCCATTTTCTTAGCGTTGTGTTTTACTTCGTTCAGGTCCTCGACCAATATCGCGACCCTAGAACCGTCTTCGCCGCCCATGTCAACAGGCCCATTGGTACCAGCCCCGCATCCGAAGAGGCAAGAAACTGATGCAAGCAATGCAATGTGTATTTTGAAACGATGCAACATGGAATTGACCTGTAAGGAATCAAATAGGTGTAGATACATTTGACAGCAGCTAGCACCCCGCGGCTCGCTAACGGTACGTTGGTTCCATTGGGTAGGCTCCGCAAGGCAGGTGGAGCCTACTTGAAATTCTTCTAGTCTGATCCGAGACTAGTTATCAGCGTTTGCCACTTCGCCGCCTTGAATGGTGCATAGTGAGGACCAGACAACTCGATCGATGCTACTGCTGTAGAATCGCACTGAGCCGTCGCCAAAGACACTGTTCACGCCGCCGGTGTGAGTGCTTCGTGCTGCAGCGTTCCATTGCCCACCAGTCGTCGGACTGATGTTTCGATCCTGCGTGCAATACATCGGGTGGGTGTTTGGGTAGGCAGCCACATCGGTAGCAAGTGGGCAGCCATTGGTCACATCGGTACCCTTTGAGTTTGGAGGAAAAAAACCACTAAAGGAGTTACCACCCATCATCGGACAAAGCAGTGTGCCTCGAACATCGCGGTTCATTCCAGCTGGTGCGGTGGAGCTAGTCCTACCGTCCGCCCTGTCGTTGTTGAGCACTTCGCTTATCGCGACCGTATTGGAACTGCCGTCGGTAATTCCGCCAAACCGAGTTCCTTTGCCAACCCCAAATCGGTTTCCATAGGGGTATTTAACAATCCCTTCAACGGCACCAAACATACCACGCTTTGACGAATCACCACGCTGCGTCGCATCTCGCATGTACTGCCCACCGAAGCAGGCCGCATAGTTCGACTTGTGCAAGTTCTCTAACGACAAATCGTTGTAATGGACCTCTGTTCGCGGTGCACTTGGACAAGTCATGAATTTACGAGCGAAAGTCTGAGTGTCGATCTCTGGTCTACGTATTTGAGTTCCATCAAGATTGTCCCAAGGGCAAGCTTCGTCGAGGTCGTTCGCGGCCATCCCCGCCTGAATTCGGTCGTCCAACGATTTCTCTTCGATATAAGCATTCACATGCATGACCCAACTCGGTCCGAACGCGCTTCCACCGGGGACCATGCCACCACCTTGTGAGCCCGTAATCACGAAAGCCGGGAAATTCGAAGTAGATGAGAAAGGATTGACATTGTTCGGTGGCGTAGTCAACGTTTCCGAAAAGCTAGTGTATCCCGGAGGAAAACTCTTGGTCGCGCTTTCTACATTAATGCAAGCCAACCCGAGTTGTTTGAGATTGTTAGTGCATTGCATTCTTCGGGCAGCCTCGCGAGCTGCTTGCACGGCAGGCAACAGCAGCCCAACCAAAATCCCTATGATCGCAATCACGACCAAAAGTTCTACGAGCGTAAACCCTCGCCTTTTCCAATGTTTTATAGCCATCTAACGCAACTTTCCTGAAATGAGGACGATCGCTGATCGCCGTTAGGATTGGGACGAGAACTAAGTAAAATCTCAGACGCAAATCGACAAATTCAAGTCCCAAGCCTGACGACGCTCAACGGTAAGATGCGAGCAAGGTACCCAAGCGAGTTGATGACCGTGCGAAGAAAACGTTAGCTTCTGATTAAGATGCAAGCTATCACTTTCATGTTTAACGCCGAAGATGTTTAACCGCACTCGTGCGCGTCGATTGCTTATCCGCAAGCGTGCGAGGAAGTCAGTCAAACAACCACCCACCCACAAAACAACGGTACTCGCTAGATGTGTGATGTGCTCCTCCGCCGCTTCGCGGGTTAAACATCGAAGCACCTACTCAGGACACTAGCGAACGTTCTATAATTGGAAAAAAGAAATCCATCTCTGGAATTTCAAGGTATCGACCCACTCCGCGATCGATCCAGCTGGCAATCTTCATGGCATGACTTTGGCAACGCAGATTCCCAAATGACATTCTTTCCGAAGCGGTCATGAAACCACCATCCGATAAAATGCTTCGCTGTTCGACGGTATCCAGTAGACCGAAATAATCAGGAACCACCGTCGCCAAAAAGCGCTTGACAATAGGTTGCAACCGAATCGTCTCGGCAACTTCGCCACCAAAATTCCGTAGCAACCAATCATGAGTGCCTTTCTCCAAAATTGAGTCGCTCGTCCAATCCCCCGCTTGAAAAAACCCGCAAGCCAACATCTGGCGTGGTCGAAAGAGCAGGGCAGCGACAATCAAAGAGGTCTCCGAGTTCTCGGAAACGGCGCTCGGGACATCTCACCCGGTTGCCGCCCAATGACTTTGATTTTCGGAATCGTCCGATCGGCAACTCGGGAGGATTTTTTTGTTCTGCCTTGAACGATGGCGCAACGATTCTATTTGGGTTTAAAAGTTTTCTGTTGTTTGACAGCACCAGGTGGGGCCATTCGACTTGACGCAGTACTTTCAGGTACCGAAGAAATCCATAACCATCAAGAAGTAATTGAGCACATCGAGCGTTGCGAGGATTGCCATAGCGCTTCCATGGCCTTGGTCTTCTCGACGCCGGATTTAGTTGGTAATGCGAGTGAACTGGTGTTCACGGCAGTAAACCTCCCCTCCGACTTATTGGGTGCGATCGTTCTGTCCGACGGTACCCTAGACCATGAGTGGTTGCCCAGGTTGCAAACGTCCCAACGCTGAATAGATCCGTGTCGTTTCGATCGATTCGTTGGCAGACAGTTTCGGCAGGATAGTCGGCGATCGTTTGGCCAACATCGTTTTTCCCGAGACCCAGGTGGTCCGAGCATTAAGAGGTTATGTGCCCCTGCTGCAGCGATGGTCATTCCCCGTTTAGTCATCTCTTGGCCACGAACATCGCTGAAGTCGACATCGTATTTTGAGAAGGCTTCGAAGATCTCGTTCAGTCGCGATGGAAAAGGGGGATGCGGACTGCTCAGAGTCCCACGAATTCTCACTTTCGCTGAAAAACATTGGGCAGATAGTGCATGGCCCGTTTTTCGCAATTACTTTGGTGCACCAATGCTGAGCCGTGACTTGGCAAATATTGACATCTGACGGGCGAAGGAGCATTGCTACTGGTTATGTACGCTCTCTTTATCGGAATGGTAAGCCGATTGCTCTAATGGAGGTTGCGGAGCAACGGAAATCCACGGGGAGTCATGGTTATCGACGCAGGTAAATATTGATTTCAGCTTAAGAAAGTGCTTTTCAATCAAGTGATAGGTTGCAAAAGCGAGACCACAAGTCAGTGCAAATCCTGCAAGACATGGAATCGTCGAGCCATATCCTAGGGGCATCCAATCCAAATAGCTGCGATGCATTTCTCGCAAACCCGCGGCTACAGGCAGTTGTACAACATACATTCCATAGCTATACCTGCCGAACCATCGCAAAACATTGGAGCGTGCTATCCAATTGATCGTTGCATCGTTCGTTGAGGTCAGCATCAAACCCAACACAAGTACGCAAATCAATGGGGCAATCGAGTTCTCGAGGCCTAGCCAGCGGATCTTCAACGAGCCCATGATCACAAGCGATAACGACAATAATGGAAGCAAACAAAGACAAATTCGACGGAAACGCAATTTACTCTCCGGCAATAGTGACCTGTCCGAAGTCAGGTAACACGCGAGTGCTGCTCCGAGCGCTAAACCATCGCAACGAAAGAGCGTAAATGTCTCGATTGCAACACTCCACCTAGGCTGAAGTGCGAAAACGGCTCTAGCTATAGTCACAACGAAGAATAAGGAAATCGAAAATCGGAATAAGCTCTTGCGAGAAAGAGCCATCACGACTGCGGGCCAGAGAAGATAGAAGTGCTCTTCGACAGCTAGCGACCAGAAATGGTCCAAGGGGCCGAAACTCCATTGATTCATCCACATCATGTACACGTTCGTTGTATACGTCCAAAGATAGCTTTGATTTTGAGCGGCGAGATCATAGATATGTGTCCCATTCAAAGCAGGCAACAGCCACAAACAAATTGCCAACGCGAGAAAGTACAGCGGAAAAATACGAAGCGATCGACGATAGTAAAAGCCGAGGAAGTATCCAGCCCGATTCTTTGTGGACAAAAGCAGTGAGGTAATCAGAAGGCCAGATAGAACAAAAAACAGATCCACGCCTCGTGTTCCAAGGGCCGCGATGCGTTGCAAGCTAGCTGCCCATGGTAACGCATCGGAATCCAATTCCTTGGCAAATCGATAGAAAGTCACTAGTAATATGGCAACCCCTCTAACGCCATCGAGTTCCAAGCAATGACCATTCTTCTGCCATTGCAAAAGAGGCGTATCAGCGATCGTTTTCTTCGAATGGGACATGGTAACAGGACAACAGGAGGCGAGCAGTTCGACTTGTCCATGATAATTCTGAAGCTTCTCGAAAGTGTAAGATAGTTTACACTGGAGATAGAATCGCATAGTTTAATCACGTTCGAACTCTTTTTTGATTTGCATACATAGCGGGTATACAAACCAGGCATTTTCCTGATTGGATTTTTGGGTTCATGATTTTGCCAGGTTGCCGGCTGGAACACGACTCGCTTATCAGTTGGATTCGACACAAATTGCAACCAGCTTGTCTTTTTTCCTCGTTTTGTTTTTGTAATAACTATCCAAAGTTTCCTTACTACCATGGAGAGCATTTGAATGGCATCCGTCGCAATCGTTTATTTTTCCGCCACAGGGCACACTCAACAAGTCGCAGAAGCAGTCGCTGACGGTGCGAAGTCGGTGACAGGTACCGAAGTGAAGCTCCTCCGCATCGTTGGCGAAGATATCCAAAATGGACGATGGAAGAACGATGCAATTGTGGGTGCACTGAACGCAGCCGACGCAATTGTCTTCGGAACTCCAACTTACATGGGGGGGTATTCAAGCCAATTCAAGGCATTCATCGATGCCTGTGGCGGCATCTGGTACCAACAAGGCTGGAAGGACAAGATCGGAGCTGGCTTCACGCACTCTCAAGGTCTATCGGGCGACAAACTAAATACGCTTTCAGGTTTGATGATCAATGGAATGCAGCACAGCATGATTTGGGTGGGAACGGGGGTTATGCCGGAGGGAACAACACCTGAGAATTCCAATCGCTTGGCAAGTTATAGCGGTGCTATGGCCCAGTCAAATATGGATCAACACAACATCGGTCCAGGCGACCGTCAAACTGCCGTGGCGTTGGGGACACGTGTGGCCGAAGCGGTTGCGAGATGGACTCCCCGCGCTCGCCCCCAATGACCCCAGCGGGAGGGTGATTAAACCGGCTAAGACTGCGAGCGAGTGACTTTTAATAGAAACTCAGGTGTGTAAGATAAAACTGCCCTTAACTTTCCTACGGGCAGCTTCGCAAGGAACTTCGTCGGCCTACAATGTCCGCCTCGACTAGGCGCCTCCCCCCAAATCGCATACCTTCGTTGACGGATGCAGTGAGTAAGTACTATGGATTCGATGGTTTCCCCATCTGTCAGCAGGTCCCTTCCAATGATTGCGATCGCCTTGATCTTTGCAATCGATTCATCCAGCGGTACCACAAAAGGCGAGGACTGGCCAATGTGGAGAGGAGACTCGATGCGGAGTGCTTCCTCAAGGGAAACTCTCGGTGCGAAACTGCAAATCGAGCATCGGATCGCTGGGACCGCAAGAAAGCAAGCTTGGGAGGACCCACTGAATGCCGACTTGATGGCATATGATCGAGTCTTCGAGCCGATTATCGTGGGGGAACAACTTTTTGTTGGTCACAGTGATTCCAACAAAGTGGTTAGTTACGCTTTGACATCGGGAGAAAAGATTTGGAGCTTCTTTGCGGATGGGCCTGTTCGACTTCCGTTAGCTGCTGCGGATGGAGCGATTTACTTTTCGAGCGATGATGGAGGCCTTTACTGTTTGAATGCGTGCACAGGAGACTTGCGATGGCGTTTTCGCGGTGCTCCGCTCGATCATCGAGCTATTGGGAACAGAAGGTTGATTTCCGCTTGGCCAGCACGCGGCGGACCCGTCATTTACGGTGACCAAGTCTACTTCGCCGCAAGCATTTGGCCTTTCATGGGGACGTTTATCTATGCTCTCAACAAAAATACCGGAGAAGTAATTTGGCTCAACGATGAGACGGGTTCCGAGTACATCAAGCAACCGCACAGCGCGCCATCCTTTGCGGGCGTTGCGCCACAAGGTGCTTTGCTGGCGACAACAGACACCTTGATCGTTCCCGGTGGACGTTCCGTTCCAGCCGTATTTGATCGACTTACGGGCAAGCAACGCTATTTTGAGCTCAACGCTGGCGGGAAGGGGACTGGTGGTTCCTTCATTACCGCCAACGACGATTTTTTCTACGTTCATACACGAATCAAAGGGACACGCCAATTCTCGTTGGAAAAGGGGGTGAAGACGGCCTTTATGATCAACGAGCCAGTGCTGGCTGGAGACATACTTTACTCCGCCGAATACGAGGCTGGCGTTGCCAAAGTTTCCGCATGGAAACAGGATGGCACCAAGTTGTGGGACCACCCTGGCGATGGACGCGGAGACCTCATCTTGGCTGGTGGAGTGCTCTATGCTGCTGGCCCCCGAGCGGACACGGAAGAGTCCAAGAGCTCTCTGACTGCAATTCGATTGCCAACGGATGACTCAGCAGCAAAAACAATTTGGTCGTTGTCACTCGATGGACAAATCGAACGCCTAATCGCCGGCAATGGCAAGTTGGTGGCCGTATCGCTGGAAGGGAACATTCTAATCCTCGGTGATGCCGCGTTAGAAGGTGATGTCGCGTTAGAAAAGGGCAAATCCAACAATGAACTTGCAATGACCAAAGCGTCTTTGCCTCAAGAGAAAAATGTTTACGCCGAGTTGTCTTCATCCAAGACAAAGGAGTTGCTTAGCCAAGGTGACGCTTCAGGTCATGCGATATGGTTTGGGGCTAGCGATAGCGAGGTACTTAAGACCATCGTGGCATCCAGTCTTTTCGATCAAATGAGTGTTGTGGATTCGGACTCGAAGCGTGTCGACAAAATCCGGAGAGAATGGGACGATTGTGGTTGGTATGGTGTACGAGGCTCCTCGTATGTTTCTTCTCCGCTCGCGTTTCGTGCTCCACCGTACATTGCCAACATGATTTTTGTGAATGACGATGCCATCCATTCCGTCGTCAAGGATCCCAACTGCCTGCGGCAGATCTATAATTCCGTTCGGCCTTACGGTGGTGTAATGCAGCTGATGTCTTCTCCAGAGAAGATGGACGAAGTTATTTCGCATGTAAACGCGATGCAACTTGAGCGGGCTGAAGTCAAGCGAACACCGCATGGAATCGTCGTGAAGCGAGTGGGGCCGTTACCTGGTTCTTCCGATTGGACGCATCAATATGGCAATGTAGCTAATACGATTAAGTCGGATGATCGGCTCGTGAAATTGCCGTTGGGTGTATTGTGGTTCGGTGGCAATAGCAATGTCGATGTACTTCCTCGCCATGGTCATGGCCCTCCAGAACAAGTCGTCGGAGGCCGCCTTATCCTGCAAGGGATGAACTCCTTGACAGCGCGCGATGTCTACACAGGGCGTCTTCTTTGGCACCGTTCCTTTGAAAACCTAGGGACATTTGACGTCTACTATGACTCAACGTTTGCCAATACACCGTTGGATCCGACGACGAACCAAGTACATATCCCAGGCGCCAACGGACGCGGAACGAACTACGTAGTTACGGAAGACCTGATCTACATTGTCGAGGGAAATGTGTGTCGCGTTTTAAAAACGGCGACCGGTGAATCGGTACGCGATATCGCGTTGCCACAAACGAACAAAGACGAACCCCAGGAATGGGGCTACATTGGCGTTTACGAGGACGTGCTGATCGGTGGCGTTGGCTATGCCAAGTATCGATCGCGCCTCGATCTCAAGCCGGAGGAAGATGATGCCAAACTCACTAAGAGCAAGGCGGGATTCGGAAGCAAGAGCCTGGATCGAGCCGCCAGTATGTCACTCGTCGGATTCGATCGGCACACAGGCGAGCAACTATGGCAAATAGATGCATTGCATAGTTTTTGGCACAACGGAATCGTCGCGGGTAATGGCAAGGTATTCGCTTTGGACCGAAACCCAAAGACCGTTGAAGATCTCCTCAAGCGCCGAGGACGCGAATTACCAAAGACCTACAGGATACTTGCTTTCGATGCAAAAACGGGTACCAAACACTGGGAGACCGACGTTGGAATCTTTGGCACTTGGTTAGGTTATTCCGCTGCGCATGACATGTTGCTCCAAGCCGGGGCCGCAGCCAGTGACCGACTAGCAACTGAGATAGGACAAGGGATGACGGTCTATCACGCAACTGAGGGTACAATCGCGTGGACCAAGCCTTCGCTTGCGTACTCAGGGCCATGTATCTTGCACAACGATTTGATCATCACCAACGCAAACTCCTATTCCGAATCCGCAGGAGCTTTCTATTTGAAAGATGGAACGCAGAAAATGGTCAATAACCCGATTACCGGTCGTCTTCAACCTTGGAAGATCACGCGTACGTACGGCTGCAATACGATTTCTGCTAGCGAGAACTTGCTGACGTTTCGGTCGGGAGCTGCCGGGTATTACGATTTGAACACCGAGAGTGGCACGGGCAACCTGGGCGGATTTCGATCCGGTTGTACATCCAATCTCGTTGCAGCCAATGGGATCCTAAACGCTCCAGACTTAACGCGCACGTGCAGTTGTTCCTACCAGAATCAAAGCTCTATTGGATTGGTGCATATGCCGGAGCTCGATACGTGGAGCATCGACAATGCAGCGATCGTACAACAAAAATCGGATCGCGCTGAGAAGTTAGGCATCAATTTGGGAGCACCTGGGGACCGCCGGGATGCGAATGGCGTATCGTGGTTCGAGTTCCCCGTCGTAGCCGGTGACTCGCCGAGTTTCGATGTTGAGATCGGCGGGCCTTACACAACGTTTCAAGATTTCCCTGCAACAATGGCGGGCTCGCAGACACCCTGGATTTCAGCATCGGGTGTTCAGGGGCTTTCGCAGTTACGCGTCGGCTTGAAGGCGACAAGTCCCTTCAAACTGAAAACTGGGATACCAATCCTCGAAGCCAACGATGATGCCGAAGAAGGGGCCGATGGAAAGATCGATACTGCGAGCAGCGATTTGGAACTTGTGCAGGATGCTTCGCAACAGATCATCGGTCTCCGCTTCGATCGCATCAACATAGCCAGCACAACCCAGATACGATCGGCCTCGATTCAGTTCACAGCGCACGCGGTCAATGAAGAAGAAACGGAACTGGAAATTTTCGCTGAGTTGGCTGGATCGGCGACACCGTTCGAGCAAACAAGCAAAAACATCTCGTCCAGACCTCGCACTGTTCCGAGTGTTCATTGGAAACCAGCGCCCTGGACGAAGGTACAGGAAAGCGGGGAAGCGCAACGAACACCAAACTTGGCTACCTTGATTCAAGAAGTGGTTCGGCACCCAGCCTGGAAGCCAGGCAATGCTGTTGCGTTTATCATAAGGGGCAAAGGAAAGCGGGTGGCGACGGCATTTTCAGGCAAAGAGGGAGCGGCAAAACTCTTCGTGGATGCTGACGAAGTAAGAATGGAATCCGATCCAAACGCCCCCCTCAGTCCATATCGCGTTAGACTAACGTTTGGTTTACCCAAAAGCGTTGGAACGTCGGCTCGGCGTTTCTCCATTACTGCCAAGGGAAATCCATCGACCTTGGACGTTGAACTTGACCCGGCCATCGCAACTGAGCAATTCCGAACTATCGAGCGGGTAATGCTCGCCGATGAGCTGGAATTGAATTTCGTGCCGGAAACAGGAATGCCAATATTGTCTGGCGTAGAGATTACCAAGATCCAAGAATAGCGAGTGCGAATAATGAATGTACGAAACACGCAAGGGATTTCGGGTCGAGGCACGCGTGGAGCCAGAATCACGACTACAAGGAGTATCGCGCGTTTTTCATTGACCATCGCTATCGTTGTCGGATTGGCATCCTTCTCGTTTTGCTGCTCGATCCCAGTTTTTCGTTACGCGCTAGAGCACTGGCGTCCGGAGTTGTTCCTAGTCCACGTGATCTCCTCGTCACCGTTGGATGCAGGCAACAAAACCCTTGTAAGCGAGTTAGAAAAATTAAGCGAAAAGGCCAATGTTCGATTGGTCGTCAGCGAGGGAAAGAATGGTATTACGGAAGCGTTGCAAGAAACTGTAGACATTGCGAAATCGTCCAATGCAGTCTGGATGGCTGTTGAATCTACAAAAAAGGTGTCCGGTACCAAATCGATCGTTTGGAACGCGCCCTTTACGAAAGAAACCATTTCGCAACTTTTGAGTAGCCCTGTGCGTGATCGGATATGCCGAGGGCTGGTCGACAAAGATTCAGTTGCATGGGTATTCCTGGAGTCTGGGACCCAGGCAGTGGACGACTCCAAATTTGCGAAACTGGAATCGGAGTTACGTCGACTCGAGGGAGTCATCAAATTGCCGGTCATCGAGGAGGCCGACTTGAAAGATCTGTCAAAGCGCCCTGAAGAGCTAAAGGTTCAGTTTTCGGCCCATCGACTCTCTCGGAAGGATCCATCTGAGGCAGCTTTCATTTCGATTCTTTTGTCGACGGAGTCCGACTTGCAGGAAGAGTTCGACAATGGGACACCGATGGCATTCCCTGTTTTTGGTCGAGGTCGTGTTTTGTATGCGCTGTTGGGGGATGGCATCGCCACATCAACGATTGAGGAAGCATGTCGATTTTTGGCCGGGGCCTGCCAATGCACGGTGAAAGCGGAAAACCCAGGGGTCGACTTACTGGTTTCATTTAACTGGGATGACTATGTTCAGATCACCGAACCAAAGAAGTCAGACGAAGTATCCTTCACCGGTTTGGGTTCGTTTGCAGAACCAGTCCCGAATCCCGCCCCAGTGACTCTCGTGGATCGAGAGAATTCGAATCGCGCCGAACTCACGACCCTGCTGCCAATACCCACCTCAACGCCGTCCTCAACCTTGTTGACGCTTGCGGTTGTGACCGCGATTGTTGGCATCGTCACGGTTGGCTGGAAGTTTCTACTTGGACCGAAGCAATAACCTTGGTTGGAAATCATGCAAAACCCAGGAACTGACCATCCAGCGATGAGCCAACTCACTGTGACCGGGCTCGTATTTCGCGAAATTCGATTTCGCAAATGGAGTTTTTTGTTAGCAACTTCTGCTGTTGCGGCTGCTGCTGCCATGATCTTCGGCGCCGAAGCGATGCTGCGAGTAGATCGGTGCGTGACGGAACGGTTTCTACAGCAACGACAATCCGAGACGGAGATCTCGATTCAAGCGCACGAGGAGAAGGTAAATGCGGCGGGTGCACAATTGCAGGATGCGGTTCGAAAGCAAATGCTCACGCTTGGCTTTAACATCTTGATTCTTCCAAAGGACGTTGATTTAGCAAAGTTGCATTTGGACTCAACCGTTACCGAAACCATGCCATATAGCTATGCCGAAAAGCTCGCCAACTCCAATATCATCACGGTCAATCATCTCTTGCCGAGCATCACCAAACGAGTCCGCTGGCCAGAGCACGAAATCGACGTTGTCCTCAATGGCACGCGTGGTGAAATCCCTATCATGCATCGGGCGCTCAAGCAACCGATGTTGGACGCTGTTGCACCGGGCCAGATGGTGATTGGGGCAGCAATCCAACAGAAGCTTAAGTTTGGCCTGGGCCAAAGTGTCATGTTCAGGGACCGCGCGTTTTCCATTTCGAAAATACAACCCGAACGGGGTTCTATCGATGACATGTCCGTCTGGGTGGATCTGACGACGGCGCAAGAAATGCTGGGCATGCAAAACTTGATTCACGCGATTCTTGCGTTGGAATGCGAGTGCTCTGGCGATCGCATTTCGGAAATTCGCCGAGAGATTGCGGAGATACTGCCTGGAACTCAGGTGATCGAACGCTATAGCCAAGCGCTCACCAGGGCCGAAGCACGTACGGAATCCAAGCGAGCGGCCGAAGAGTCCTTGGCGATCGCCAAGGCCGATGGAAAGGCTACGCTCGAACGTGTCGTCAGCGAACGCGTATCGCTTTTGCAAAAGCAGCAAGACCTCAACAATATCCTTGAGCCGACAGTCATTCTTTTAACCTGCTTCATCCTGGCCGCTTTCGCGTTTCACAATTTTCGCGAACGCAAATTGGAGATCGGGCTTATGCGGGCGATAGGACTTGGATCCATGAGCATATTGGGTGCCTTTCTCGGCAAAGCTATACTCGTGGGAGTCTTGGGCGGCGTTTCAGGAGTATTGATAGGCATTGGTATGATTTTTGTTCGAATGATCAACCTTAGTCCCTCCATGTCCGTGACAGAAGCATGGTCATCGGCTTCTTTGACATGGACCGCGATCTGGATACCGAACTTAATGATCCTGCTGACGGTCCTGGCGAGTTGGTTGGCTGCCTACAAGGCGATTAGGCAAGATGCCGCGATCGTATTGCAGGGAGTGTAGACATGCTGTTGACGCTGGAAGGTCTAAACAAAACGTACTCAAGTGGTTTTACCAAAGTGCAAGCGCTCTCGAAGGTGTCGCTCAGCTTAAGCGAGGGAGAATTCGTGGCAGTCCAAGGCCCAAGCGGGAGCGGCAAATCAACGCTCCTGCTTGTGGCCGGAACGATGTTGGAACCGGATTCAGGGACCGTGTTGGTGGCAGGTCAAGCACCCTACTCAATCCCAGCGAATGCGAGAGCCGCATTTCGTGCTTCGCATATTGGATTTGTTTTTCAGCAGTTCCATTTGCTCCCTTACTTGAATGTGTTCGAAAATGTTCAAGCTGCTTCCCTCGGTCTCAAGGGTTCGGCTAAAGCGGCGAATTCACGGGTGGAATTGTTGTTAGAACAATTCGGCCTGACCGACAGGAGTCGTCACTATCCCTGTCAGTTGAGTATCGGTGAGCGCCAACGCTGCAGTATCGCTAGAGCGTTGCTAAATGCACCCAAGATCTTGCTGGCAGACGAACCCAGTGGCAGCCTGGACGATTCCAATTCTCAGATTGTATTGCAGGAACTGCGGCAATTTTCGCGGAACGGGGGTGCCGTTTTGCTGGTCACTCACGACCCCATAGCAGCTCAGGCGGCCGATCGAATCGTCCACATGCAAAGTGGAGTTCTCTCGTGCTAGGCATTCGAAAGCGTAACGCTTATCTCAGTTTTCAAGCTTCTATCACCTTGGCTTTACTCGCGTCGATTGGGTTGATTTTTTTGCTTGTCAGTGGTTCCAGGACAAGAACAACATTGAGAAAAAACTCCACGCAACGTGGACCGATCATCCATTTGTTGGCCGCTGCTGGGCTTCGCGAGCCGATTGAAGAAATTGCGAAACAGTACGAAGCCGAATGCGGGGGTCTGGTGGGGGAATTGGGCCGGGCAATGGCATTCGAACCGAGAATACTCTTGTTGGAAGACAACCGAACACCGTTCTCAAACAGCGAGGTCCAAGTAAAGTGATTATTCATATCCGATTTGACTCACAAGTCCGGAGGCTTGCAGGGTGCAATCAGACATCTGTCGACGTGGACGCAGCCACTTCATTGACGCAAATCATTCAACGCGTTGCTGAGCAGGGAACGGAGTCGTTGCGATCGGCGTTGTTGGATGAGGGGGAAGTGCCGCGTTCCTCTCTGCTTGTTTTCCTAAACAACGAACTTGTCGCAAAGGATCAATTGGTTCCATTGCACGACGGATTGGAATTGACACTCACTACCTTGATATCGGGTGGTTAAAAACCAACGTCTGCTGTATTGATCATGGCGGACGCTGCTAGCATCAGCCAATGGTCGATTGATTACTTTCCGATTATCGGAGAATCCCCTTTTCCGGCTGGCTGTTTTGGACCAGCGAGCGAGTTCTGCTCGAAATGCTCCATCCATTGCAACGATCGTTTGCCTACAACGATGCGAGAGCGAATCTGTAACATTTGGCGCTCAATTTCTGATTTGGTTTGTTCGATTTCTGTTACTTCGCTAGTTGACGCACTGCCCGACGACACCTTCAACGATCTCGTTTTCAATTGGTACAAAGCATTTGCTAGTTGTTGGCTCACAATTTCGTACTCGGATTGAGCAATGTCCAATTCGTCAACAAGTGACGATTTCTCAAATTCCCAAACCGTTCGAGTTTCCTCAATCGCGATCTGAAGTGATTTCGCTAGTTTGCTCGTACTCGGCTCACCGAACTTGTCATGCTCATCTGCGAGATCCTTGAGAAGTTTCTTAAGCCTAAAACCAATCGCCATGAAAGCACGTGGCGTGTCTGTGGTGGCATTGACGATAGGAAGATCGTTACTTGGAACAACGGACGGCCTTGGTTCAGGGTTTGGGGGAGGGATGTTTGACAATGGACTAAGACTTACGTCCGGGAGTGAAGGGGCCGATGACGGTCGGACGTCCCGATAGGAGCCATCTTCGCGTGGGGTATTGTCGCGTGGGGTATCGATCGGCGTAGCGCTAAAACTGGGTAAGGACGCGGTAGTAAGCGATTCATCTGGAGCCATTGTGACGTTAGGACTCATCGGCGGAACTCCGATCTGGCTGGGAACCGCTCCTGGGCTTAAATTCGCAGTTCCAGTGTTCCAACTCAGTTCGTCTTGCTGCCCAGTAAGCTCCTTCAGTCGGCGTTCGATTATCTTGTCTTTGAGTTGAAACCTCTTATTCAAAAGTTCTTGAGTCTGTTGCACTTCGGCACGGAGCGACTCAACACGCGACACTTGCGTTTTGTGTCGAACGTCGAAGAGCTCGGTTAGTTGTTGTGTAAGCTCATTGGTTAGGATCTCACGTCGAGCCATTGGTGACGAACGAAATTGAATTGCAAGTTGTTGGATACTCGATTCAAGACTTTTTTGAGCGTCATTCGGAATCGCGTCTGCCTGCCTCAAGTCTAAAAAAGATGTGACGGGCTTTCGAATGATCTTCCGTTCGTAGATCGTCCTGTTGTTTACCGGATCAAATCTCGGTTCATATACGACTTCTTCGACCATGCGCGTGTCTGCTTGCAACCTAACTTGACTTTCCCCGTCTTGGCTTGAAAGTCCTAAGGGTTTAGGCGAGCCAAGGGAGTCGTCCTGTGGTATTGGGACGAACGAATTAGCGTAGGTCTCCCGTATCAAACCTTGACTTGGGATCAGCTCGACTTGTGCGGCGGATGTGGGCGCGAATATCAACCACCACCTCAAGGCACCTACCATTAGGCAACCAAATAGCAGGGTATAGAACAATATGCCGTATGGCGAACGTAGGTGTGGCGTTTTAGTTGCATGCGTTGCGATGGTATCGGTGGTTTGGCTGTCCATAGTTGGCGGTTACTTTCTAAAGTAGAAGATCCAAAACGGAAACGAATTATTCGGACTGAAGGTCTGAACGGATTTCTCGGAGTTTTTCCTCGAGGAACAGCAAACGACTCGGAATGTCTGAATCAAAGCTCCATTCGTCTGGAGTAAGGACTGGAGCCGATTCCGCAATTGGCGTTGAGACTGCTTGCTGAAAGCTATTATTCAAGACGTTGTGGTTCTTGGGATTGGACCAAAAAGCGAATCCCGCGACAACGATCGCTAGCGTCAATCCCAATACCGCTGCACTGCGCATGTAGAGGCCAACAACTGGCACTCGGAGAGATCGCGGCAACGAGTTTCGCACAGGCGCACGTGCATGGGCCAACGCATTGCGCATCAACTCAACGGCGCTTTCGGCGCTCGCTATCCGCATGTCCACGCGTTTCTGTAGAAATCGTTGGACCAAACGGTCCAGCCAAAGAGGCAAGGTTTCGTTGATGTCGTAAATGGGTTTCGGTTGCTCATCGCTTACGCGCCGCAGAACTTCCAACGTCGAATCACCGCGTACCGGCGGACGACCCGTCGACATCGCATAGAGCACTGCTCCTAAACTGTACAAGTCTGAACGATGATCGATCGACATGCCTCGAGCCTGTTCGGGGCTCATAAATTGTGGAGTGCCGACCACCATGCCGCTGTTGGTCAAGGAGGCGTCATCGATAGTGCGAGCCAACCCGAAATCACTGAGAAGCACTCGGTGCCCGCCGTCATCTAAAAGGATATTCGCAGGCTTGATGTCACGATGCACCAGCCCCAAACGATGGGCCGCAACCAGAGCTTCGGCAATTTGAACCCCAACGGAAAGTACCTCGGTCAACGGCAAGGGGCCTTCCCGATCGATGCGTTGTTGCAGGTTTCCTCCAGCCACAAAGGGCATGACCAGATAAGGCAGACTGCTTTCGGTTGCAACCGTATAAATGGGCACAATATTTGGATGCACGACGGCCGCAGCGGCCTGAGCTTCTCGATAAAATCGTTGCCTAGCGGCACCATTGCTAGCCAGCATTGGTGAAAGCAGTTTTATTGCCAATGGACGATGGAGTTCCTCGTCCCACACCTTAAGTACTACGCCCATCCCACCTTGCCCGACAACCTCACGGACAGGCCAACCATCCAAAAGCCCTAAGCAGATTTTGTCCGGGCTGGGCTTTAGAAGATTCACAATCCAAGCGTCTGCGTTGCCGATCGGCGGCAACGGAGTCGATTCAACGGGAGTGGCTAGTTCACGAGAGTCCTTTAGGATGCGTTGCGTATCGAGCCACCACGTATCTGGTGCGGTCAAGAGTTCCAGTTCCTGGCGGCATGCCTCGCATCTTTCCAGATGACCTGTTATGTGCCGTTCTTCTGAATGGTCCAGGCGCGAATGCAGTAAATCTACTAATAAATTCGAATCGCATTCATCTCGGTGTGCAATCATCACACATCCTCCTCTGCAAAAGGATCTATCAATTGCTTGATACGGGCGAGTGTACGACATCTTGCGACGTATACCGCTCCAACGCTCATCTCAAGTCGCCGAGCAACTTCAATCGCCGGAACATTCTCGATGGCAGTCATCCAAAAAGCCCGCCATGTGCCTGGAACACTTGAGAGCCTAACCTGGTCGGCTGCCCAGTGAAACTGTTGATGACGCGCTTCGGAAAGGAAGGTTGCGGACGATTCGATTTCGAGCTTGGGAATCTCCTTCATGATGCGAAAAAGGTCGCTTCCGCCGACGGGGCGTTCGCGTCGTTTCCGTAATAGGTCGATGGTTGCATGACGAGCTAATTTCGCTAGCCAACCACGGAAACGCCCATTTGCTTGGGTATCAAAGGCCTCCACTTTTCGACTCACGAGCAAAAGCACTTCTTGAGAAACCTCGCGAGCGTCCGCATCCTGCAGATGAAAACGCTTGGCAAATCGGTAGATTACCGGTTCATAAATGGTGCAAAACTCGGACCAAGCGGTCGCATCTGCACGGTCGTGCAGCCGCCTGAGCAGCGAATGGCGGGTTTCGGGTATCACCATAATTGAACCTCGCGAATCAAGTGAAAGACTCCAAGTCGTTCTGCCCCATTTCGCATTCCATCTAGGAAAACCAACATTATGACAGTTACACGAGCGGCGAACCGATTTCTTACAGCTGACCACAATAATTATTGGAAAATCGGAAATGCGATTCCCATTTGACAAATATTGCGAAAGTAACGCATCATCGCATGCGGATCGTCAGTTCAAGCTGGCAATCGATTTGGCCTCGTGTCGAATTGAATTGCCGCGCATGGGCTGCGACAGTCAGTGATCCCGCAAAGGCACATCGGCGATCTCGGTATTGTGTCGGTATTGAGTCAACATTGTCCTCATTGTTTTCTGGATCGACTTGTTTACGAAAAACTAAGTGTTAGCTCGCTCGACGCTTTAGCATTGCGTCATAGGTTGCGTATTTGTAAAGATCACCGAGCGTGGGATAGTTGAAACAGGTTTGATTGAAGAGATCCGCTGTAGCATTCATCATCATCGCCAAGAGTCCCAAGTGGACAACTTCCGTCGCCTGCTCTCCCATCACGTGAACTCCCAATAGACGCATGTCATCGCGATGAAAAATGAGCTTGAGAAATCCGACGTTGTCGCCGATGATGTCCCCGCGTGGAATGTCTGAATATCGGCAGCGTCCTACGATGTAGGGGATCTTCTTTTCAACTATCGATTCCTCTGTATCGCCGACGAAACTCGTTTCAGGGATCGTGTAGATACCCGTTGGCAGAAGCCGCGAAAGACCGCAACTCCGAGGTTCATCGAACGCATGCGAAACGGCAACGCGAGCTTGTTCGATCCCTGTCGCCGCGAGCGCGGGTGCACCGATGACATCGCCAGCAGCATAGATGTGCGGTACTTCCGTCGACTGGTAGTTTGCCCCCACTTGTACTAGCCCGCGCATGCCAAGCGTGAGGCCTGCTGCGGATGCATTCAAGGACGCGGTGTTGCTGCTTCGACCTGCGCAAACTAAAACGCCATCGCAATCCATTGTCGCCCCAGAAGAGAGTTTGATGACCACGTTGCCAGCCCGCTCCGCATCACATTCCAACACTTTTTCATTCCAGTGAAAGCGGATTCCGTTTTCGGTCATCGCATCGACAAGGCCTCGAGAAACTTCGCGGTCAAGAAATGGAAGAAGAGTATCACGACCATCGACGAGGTGAACTTCCGTTCCCAGCGCCGCAAACGTACCAGCGTACTCGCTGCCTATTACACCCGCACCGATGACTACCAATTTTTTCGGCAGAGCCTTCAGTTCGAGTATCTCATTCGAATCGTGGATGCGATCATCTTCAAAATGAAATTCTGGTGGACGCAATGGAGAGGAACCGGTTGCGATCAAGATTTTATCACCATATACCTGCATGCTATTGCCACCTAAAGCGACCACGCGAATCGTATGCGGATCGAGAAAACTTGCAACGCCATGCAGGGTGGTTACTCCTCTCAACACCAAATGGCCTTCGGACCGTTGGCGTTCCTGAGCCTTTACCCACTTTTCATGACACATAAAGTCAGCGATCGTCGCCTCGCGCCGAAGCGATAGATCGACTCCAAAGAGTCGCCGCGATCGTCCACCAGAAAGTACCAAAGCAGTTTCTCGCAATGTCTTGCTAGGTATCGTCCCAGTGTTGATGCCCGCTCCACCGACAACAGCCTCCTTTTCAATCAGAACGACGCGCTTCCCCAGAATTCCAGCCGCAATGGCACCACTAACCCCAGCAGGGCCACCGCCAATGATGACAAAGTCGAAACGAAGTTGTTCGGGAACAGCCATGGTCTTTTTTACCAACCGGTGCGTTAAGAAAAGTGGACGTGTAGTTGCAAATCATTCTACGAGAGAGTGCTTCGAGGTTTGCCACAACTCCCAACTCCAAGCTGAAGTCTCCAAAAAATTGAACAGGAAAAGAACCGAGTTAGCAGTTGACCAATGACCGTGAATTCCTATATTGAGACTCAATCTCATTAGCTGAATAAGCTTAAACCTTTGGTTTTTCATGAAAAAGATCACTAAACACCCCTCTGAAGGGTTGTTTTTCGAGCGTGAATTCGCCTTTCGCTAACAAACTAAACTTGGAGTTACATATGTTGTTGAAGAATCGATTTCGATCTGCCCGTATGGCGTTTACACTGGTCGAGCTTTTGGTGGTGATCGCCATCATAGGCATCTTGGTTGGATTGTTATTGCCGGCTGTTCAAGCGGCCAGGGAGGCGGCTCGTCGAATGAGCTGTTCCAACAATTTGAAGCAAATCGGGTTGGCATTGCACAACTACGAAAGCGCTCTCAAATCCTTTCCGCCATCCACCGTATCGGTCGGAGGGTCCGCAAATCAACCATGGTCTGCACAAGCGTTTTTGCTTCCTTTTGTAGAAGGCGCCAACGTCGCTTCCCGAATCGACTATAACGTTGGCTATCACCATGGAACGAACAAGGCCAACTTTCCCCCGAACGGAGTAGCGGCGTTACGTGTTCCAGTTTACTTATGCCCTAGTGATCCAAACGATCGAGTAAGGCTTGACGCAAGTGGTGTGCCTGAACACTATCCGATCAACTACGCTCTGTGTGTCGGTACCTATCTTATTTACAACCCGTTGAATCGAACCGATGGAGGCACTGCATTTGGCCCTAATCGTCGCAACCCCGTTGGAGGATTCAGCGACGGGCTGAGCAACACACTTGGCCTAGCAGAAGTCAAGGCCTTCACTCCACGATTCCACGATCATGTGAGCATGCCTGCGTTCCGACCGGCAACTTCATCTTTAGTCTCATCGGTTTTTGCTGGTGGCTCATGGTCGGCGAATGGCGGACACACAGAATGGGTTTGTGGACGGGCCATTCATGCGGGCTTCACGACGACCTTTGCGCCCAATACAAAGGTTCCGCATACCGTTTCCGGGGTACTTTACGATATGGATGTGACAAGCAGTCGGGAGGGTCGCAATCAAACCGATCCAACGTATGGAATCATTACGTCTCGCAGCTTCCACACGGGCCTGGTAAATTCGGTCATGATGGACGGCTCGGTGCGAAGCGTATCCTCATCGATCGAGCCTGCAAATTGGCAGGCATTAGGAACGCGAAATGGTTCCGAAGTAATGGGCGAGTTCTAGTCATCGCGCCGAGCGATTGCGATCGTCCGCTATGGAATCGCCACACGGGAAGATAAATTCACAGTACACTGCAAAACGCACCTCGCAGCAACTGCGATTACACCATCATCCTCAACAGGTCACGCACCATGCAAACCCTCCCTACCTTCATCATTCTGATGCTGCTCTCCCAATCGAACAGTCTAGCCAAGGACAAGACGTACGATATCGTGATCTATGGTGGGACTTCGGCAGGCGTCATTGCTGCAGTCCAAGCAAAACAGCTTGGCAAATCAGTGATCATTGTTGGCCCAGACAAGCATCTTGGTGGGCTTTCGAGTGGCGGATTGGGGATGACAGATACCGGGAACAAAGCAGTTATAGGTGGACTTGCTCGCGATTTTTATCACCGCATTTGGAAGGAGTATCAAAAGCCCGAAACATGGCGATGGCAAAAACCGAGCGAATACAGTGGAAAGGGTCAAGGGACCCCTGCCGTAGATGGCGAGTTTCGCACGATGTGGGTGTTCGAACCGCATATCGCTGAAAAAGTTTTTGAAGACTACATCCGAGAATATCAAATTCCTGTCGATCGCGATCAGTGGCTCGATCGAAACAATGGGGTCAAAAAATCTGGAACCAGTATTACATCGATAACTATGTCGAGCGGCAAGTCCTACGTGGGTAAAGTCTTTATGGATGCGACCTACGAAGGCGATCTCATGGCAGCGGCCGGCATAGACTATCAAGTGGGCCGCGAAGGGAATTCCGTTTACGGCGAACAGTGGAATGGTGTTCAAGTCGGAGTGTTGCACCATCGTCATCACTTCGGGGCGTTGAAGCAGAAGGTCAGTCCATACGTAATCGCAGGCGATCCGAACAGCGGCATTCTTCCGCGGATCAGCGCCACTCCGCCTGGCGAGTATGGTTCTGGCGACAAACGTGTTCAGGCCTACTGCTACCGTTTTTGTGCAAGCAATCATCCCGAGAATCGAATTTCATTTCCAAAGCCTTTAGGATACGACCCAAAACAATATGAGTTGCTAGTCCGAATCTACGCAGCTGGCTGGAAAGAGACCTTCGATAAATTTGATGACGCTCCCAACCGAAAAACAGACACCAATAATCATGGCCCGATGAGCACCGACAACATTGGAATGAACTATGACTATCCCGAAGCTAGCTACGAAAGACGTCGCGAAATTCTGAACGAGCATAAAACGTATCAGCAAGGCTGGCTCTACTTCATCGCCAATGATCCTCGCATTCCCAAGGATGTTCAGGCCAAGATGCAAGATTGGGGATTACCGAAAGATGAGTTCGTCGACAATGGCGGATGGCCGCATCAAATATATGTTCGCGAAGCTCGACGGATGATTGGGCACTTCGTGATGACCGAGAACGAGCTGATGCAAAAAAAACCCACCCCCGATTCCGTTGGAATGGGCAGTTACACCATCGATTCACACAATGTCCAACGTTACATTACACCCGATGGCTATGTGCAAAACGAAGGGGACATTGGCGTGGCCATTCGCCCCTATTCGATCGCTTATGGATCGCTGGTCCCAAAAAAAGAACAGTGTAGTAACTTGTTCGTTTCAATCTGCGTGAGCAGTTCGCATATCGCTTACGGCAGTATTCGAATGGAGCCCGTTTTCATGATTCTGGGGCAGTCGTCAGCAACGGCAGCGTCCATTGCGATCGACAAAAACTTTGCGGTACAAGATGTACCTTATACATCGCTGCGCGAGCAGTTGGTCAAGGACCGTCAGGTACTGGAGCACGCTTCATCCGCCGAGCCGATGAAGCACAAAAAAGCCGGAGTACTGCCCGCTTCACTCACCGGAGTTGTAGTCGACGATGAAGACGCAAAACTCACCGGAGACTGGATATCGAGTAGCTCCGCCTCAAGCTATGTGGGACACGGATATCGACATGACGGCGACAGGCGAGATGGGAAATCCAACGCTCGTTTCGAAACAAAGCTTCCCAAGGCAGGTCGATACGAAGTTCGACTCGGATACCCGCCCAACAGCAATCGATCGTCAAGGGTATCCGTAGAAGTGCAGCACGGAGAAGGATCAAAAACCGTGATAGTTGACCAGAAAAAGGCTCCTGCAATCGACGAACTGTTTGTGTCGCTCGGAGAGTTCAATTTCTCGGCAACACAACCAGCCGTGGTTGTCGTTTCTAACTCTGGTGCAAACGGCTATGTCGTTATCGATTCGGTGCAGTGGATTCCTAAGTAGCAAGCAACGCCATCTTCGCAAACCGCACGCATCCTCTGCGAACAAAGCGAGTCTTTGCGGGTGCAACCCAGGGACCTCCTGACGAGGGACCTCCTAGAGATCTGTGGAATAAGAATCAAATCTATAAAGCAACGCCAAAATCACCTCGACTATCGCGCCATAAGCTGTGAATGTGGTTGGCGATATTACCAGCTGCGTCAGGCTGTGTATTAACGAACTCAATCAAGAACGATGGACCTTGAACTCGATAGGCATGACCAACACCCGCCTGCAATGCACCCTCCCACGAAAAATAAATCGCGTCCCAACCGCCAGTACTTTGAATGGCTCGGCGTCTATCGTCAGCCACCTCATCCGGTACTGCGTTAATGTATTCATTGACGAGTTCCTTTAACAGAGTCTGCTGTGGAGCAGAAAGCTTTGCGAAAGGAATTCCAACTGGGGACTCTTTGGGTGGCTGCTGGACTCCTAGCGTTCTATTTTCTCGAGGCGCCTTATCCGCAATGACAGCTACGCTGCGCTGCTGTTCTGATAGCGACTGAACAAGCTCGAACGCTAAAGTCTCTTCCAGTCGCAACATGCGAGTACCTACGGCGATCCCCGATTTGTTCTCTGTCCTTACAATCGCTGGATTCGCAGCAAAGGCCTGCGGTGTCGAAGAAACAACGCGATCACCATCCATCAAGAAGTTTAGCGATAAATGATGCCCCTCGATGCTCAAACCCCATTTATTACCTGTTTGAGGTGTGCCGAAAACAGTAAAGTAATATCTCGTTGAATCTCGCAAAGGAGTGTTGGACTTCCCCGCTTCAAGTTCTTTTAGTAGGTTCTCCATATTCATGATCTGCGTTGACTTGCGATAGCCGATCTCGCTCAAGACACTGCGAAGCAAACCAGTTGCTGCTTGACGCTGCTTTTCGTCCATCTCGTTGAATTGTAGACCTTTGCGTTTGTCCTTCGGGATAATGTGCCAATCCTGGCGTTCCGGACTCTCAACCGACATAACCGCTTTGCTTTTTTGCGAGTCGTTCAACGAAGCGACCCATGCTGCTGCGGAAGTAGCTTTCGCAGTCGCAGCTTTTTGCGTTGCTCCATCGACTTTGTTAAAGACGTAACCAAATTGATATGCGAACAAAAAACCCGCGCATACAATCGCGATTGTGTATCGTTTTACATTCATGTTTAAGCTCTTACGTTGGAGTGATCTTGGTGGCTTACTACCCGAACAGTATAACAAGACCTAAGCGATGGAAAGCAGGCGCTAGTGCTTCCCGTGATTATTTGCACTCGGATCGTTGGGCAAATGCTGTTGATCTCGATGGAAATGTAGTTTTGGCAATGCTTCCAGCAGTGCCATTAAACCGTCTTCGGTGACACGACCACCATCCAGATAGAGAGATTCCAGGTGTTCCATTGGGTAAAGATGCTTGAGCCCGACATCTGTAATCGGGACGTCGATAAGATGTAAAAATCTAAGCGATTTCATCTTCGCAATCGTTTCCAAAGCAGAGTCACTCAGATTCGGACTTCCGATGCGAAGCAGGACCAGGTCGCTCAACAATGGCCAGGTCTCTATTCCATCGTTGGAGACGATGCAGTTTGGCAAATTGATCGACGACAATTTTGGGAGACTGCCGATCGCTCTTGCCAACGAATCCCCGATGGGCGCTTTCTCTAGCCGAAGCTGTCGGAGGCCTTTGAGACTTGAAAGCACGTCCGCCATATTGTCAGAGCCTTCCACCTGCATAAGCGAAAGCGCTTCGAGTCCCGTCAATCCACGGAGCTGTCCGAATCCCGCTTCATCCAACGGGACTTCCAAACGAATTTCGCGTGAGTCCCCTCGCTGAACTGCCAATGTCTGCGATTCCAACGATGGTATCGACGGCCCTTCCGTTCGTTCCGTATTTGAACCGCAGCCGCATTGAATGCAAATCAAAGCGCACCCCAGCAACGCGATGACTTGTAGATATGGAATTTGACTCAACATCTTCAGCATTCTCTCTCAACGCGTGACCAACACAAGCCGATCGAATAGCGGTTCCAAACCAAAATCGCCACAAAATGATCTCTCGTAAACAAGTACTTTGACCATAAACGCCCGCCGCATGAAGCATCGCAAATCGACAACAACGCCGCAAATGAAAGGAGTTCAAAAGGGTTGAGTACCCTCATGAACTCCAAGGCTAAGATGACGATTATTGTACTTCGGTCGAAGCACTTGCCTAAGCACCTGGCTTTTATCGTTTGACAATCGGAATAGCGGGCACTTCGACTGTAAAGCTCATAAGCGATTTAGCGTTTTTGAGCAGTTCGACTTCGGCTGCCACCGCGGGAAATCGCTCGCGAAGTTCATTCATTGGGATCTTCGCCAAAAAACGAAAACCCTTCACAGTGCTACCGCGTGAGAAGTAAAGGGTATCTGTCGCGATATCGAATTGATACTCCCCGGAATGTGTCTCGTCCTGAATGGCATCGCCAATTACTGTCGAGGCGGAAGCAACAGCTTGAGGGGGTGGCGGTGGTATTTTCTGGGGTTCGACCATCATCGTTTCGCCCGATTCAATACAGCCACCGAATATTTCTGGGCAGTAGTAACCTTCCGGCGCTGTTCCATCAACTAAAACCCAATCATACCCGTCGCAATAATACTCACAGGTTGGTTCGAGCACATCGTCTTCTTCTGTCATTTCAAATTCCAATGGTTAACGAACTTCATTCCACAGTATGAGCCAATCTAAAAACAATCTTTCCTTGACGGTCTCGTCCGCGAGATCTGTTACTCCAAATGGGGACTGCGGTTTTCGTATCGCCTCCGACGCCACCCTTTATTGTTGCGAGACTTATTCTTCGAAACTCTTCTTTTCGAGAGTCAGCAGGAGTTGGCGAAGACGAGGTCCACTCCGGATAGCTGTTTTGTGTTGCACTATTAGAAGCAACCGAATACTCGGATTCCAACTCACCGAACGCAAAGCTAGTTCTTGTCCCCGCTCTAAAAAAGCACTCCCACTCCCAAACGCTCGCTAGCCGATATCCAATCTCTGATGCCGTGAATCGCACCTTATTTTCATCCATCGGCACAATCGAGCTTCGGTCTTCGATGCCTTCCTTGCCGTTTATCCAATCACAGAAATGGACGGCATCGTACCAATTCATCTCCATTGCTGGCGATTGAGAGGCGTTCGGGAATTTCGTTGCATCAAATGCTGAAAAATGCATTTCCGAGACTACTTCGTCAGCAATCGCAAAAGAATGATCCAAACGATAAGGCCCTCCAGGTTTTGATTCGCTGGCTGGCGGTCCAAACCAAAACTCCTGGGGTGCGCGAACAATATTCATCTGTATTCCAAGTGAGTTTATGTACCAATTGCGGTCCCCTCGCCTCTCTCGGAAATCACTCGAAAAGTCCGACATCTGCAGACGATCGTTCCGCCCCCACGCAAGCAAGAGTTTTCTGGCAGAACTGTGCACTCCGGACGAAGGGTGTTTCTCGTAGGCGTCAACCAGCAATTCGACGCAATCTTCGCGCAGTCGATCGGTAATTCTTTGGCTCGGTATAGAAGCTAAGCATCCAATCACTGCTGTGGAACGCCAGTCATCTCGGTATTGTCCGAATCGCTTGAGTAGTGGTTCGATAGAAAAACCGCACTGCTTGAACCAATAGATAAAATAGCTTCGTGATCGAGGGTCCGTTGAAAACGAGAGAACTTTGTCGACAGGCTCCCAATCACCTAGCCCGTACGCAACCAATGCAAGCTTTGCTCGCCATCGCGATTTCTCATCGATAGGTAACCACTCCTCCAGTTTCAATTCCGTTAGGTCGAATTCTGCGAGCAACCGCTCTCGAATGTCAGACGGAGATCGCTTGGCTGTTTTCTCCAAAGCGGGAATCACTTGACTGAAATCGTCGTAGTCCGCAACACTCAATAATCGGAACAGTCCTTCTGAGTCCCCGGAGTTTGCGCGCCGTGAAGTAATAAGGCTATACAGAGTCTGGCGTTGCCGTTGTTGCAACTTTCCATTGAGTTGCGACTCCAGTTCAAGCACGAATGCATCCGGCACGGATTGGAGAACATTTGACCAACTCTGTTCCTGCGATAGATCCAGGTTGGCGACGAGGCGTTGAGCCAGTTCCCGAAAATCGATGGACCCCAGATTAGGTTCGCTCCCAATGCACAACTCAGCGAATTGTATTCTCCACCGCTGAGAATCATCCCAATCGTGTTCTATTCGAAGGGACTCTAACTCAGTGAGGCGATCCTCGGACTCGCCATCGGCAACCCACTCCGCAAGTGATTGAGGATTCGCATTTCTCAACCAACTAGACAAGGCAAGTTGCGACGCGTTGCTGGCATTGGAAACGGGGGCCTCAACTCGGCTGACCTCAGGTAAATTTGAGATGCTCGTAAATGGCCTCAAGCGGCTTGGTGTGAGCCATCCAGCACGACTGAGCAATACGGCCGTACCAATAATCGTACAGGCAGAAGCGAGCGCGACGGCGTAGAGAGCGTACTGCACTCGTTCGTGTCGTTGAAGCGCAACAGGTTTTTTGCCGGCAATCCATTTGCGAAGATCACTCTCCAACGCTGCGGCGGATTGATATCGATGTGCTGGATTCCTTTCTAGACATTTATGGACTATCTGTTCGAGCGCCGCGGGAACGTCGAGCCGAAAAGCGCGAATCGATGGCACCCTTAAGTCCCGGATTCCTGCGACTACAACGATATCGGAGCCATCAAATGGCAATTTCCCGCACAACAACTCGAAGAGAATAACCCCCAAGGAGAAAATGTCCGATCGCTGGTCTACATGGGCGGAGTTTCCAGATGCCTGCTCGGGACTCATGTAATGGGGAGTGCCGACAATATCCCCTTCTTGTGTTTTCCGCGTTGCCCGATCAAGCATTTTCGCGATACCAAAGTCTAAAATGCGAACGCGAAGCGCACGATTCGAAGGAGCTGGCACTTCCGAATGCTCACCTTCCAAGTCGTCATCCCGAAGCTGAATCATGATGTTGGGGGGCTTCAGATCGCGATGAATCACTCCGGCTCGGTGAGCAGCTCCGACGCCTGCTGCTATGTCAGCCACGATCTGCGAGCATGTAATGTCACTCAATGCATTCGAATCGGCGTACTCAGCAAGATTGCAGCCCTCGACCAGCTCTGAAACCATGAAGTTCGTGCCTCGATACTCGCCAACCTCCATAATGCGCACGACACTGGGGTGATCTACACGGCTTGCATTGGCCGCTTCACTCGCAAAAGCCCTCCCCGCGCCGCTTTCGCAATTTGAGGAATAGCTAATTTTGATCGCAACACGACGTCGGATTTCAACATCTTCCGCCTCATAGACCTTACCATGACTGCCACGTCCCAACAGCTTATGTATTGCAAATCGGTCGAAATGCGTGGGCTCATCGCAGTCCGTTCCCGCCTTGTTGCTAGCGTTGACTTGCACTGTATCCGATGTGTTTATCTCGATGGTACCAGAATTGGAGTCGACTTGAACTTTCGGTTCCCCGAGAAAACTGAAGCACTCGCGCTCTGTCAAAATCAATTCCCGGAGAAGCCTTTTTTGAAAGCGAGGTTCGACAATTGTCGCATACTCCATAACCAATGGAGACATCCCCTTTCTCCAGCTATTCTCAAACGCATCAAGGATAATGTCCATCTGCCGCTCAATTTCGAACGTTTGCAACTCTTTTAAGTCGACAGGCAACTGAATCAAAATGGAGCGACTCACCTTGAAGTAAAATGTTAGATGAAACTGAGTTTATTGATTGCGATGCGAAGTGCAAGCGAATGAGCCAAGGAATGAACAAAAAAGCACTTCCGTAAAAGTTAATAATATTTTGATTTTCCTGTCGCACAGCTAGATATCTAGTACCTAGGGAGTTGCCACCCGTCGACTGCGAGTACACAAGTCACTTTTTTACTCTTGAGTGCTTGCGAATTTGGGAGCATGTACTTAGACTCCGATTCGACCCCGTTAATCGATTGAAGTCGTAGCAGAGAATCTTGATATGGCTAACTTAGAGATGCCGCATGGGTCTGTTTCCGGTTGGATCTCCAAAATGCGAGAAGGCGATGCGGATGCGATTTGCAAACTCGTCTCGCGATACTTCGGTAAGTTGGCTCAATTTGCGGAGGCCAAGGTTCGGCGTGGTATACGCATCATAGATGATGGCGAGGACATTGCGCTTTCGGTTTTGCAGACCATTATTCGCAATTCTGCCAAAGGAAAACTTCCTAAACTCCAAGATCGAGATGATCTTTGGTTTCTCATGATTGTCATCGCACAACACATCGTGATCGATAGAAAGCGAATTGCAATCAAGCAGGAGCAACGCACCGCGCCCATACATACGATGACTGACTTGCTGGAGACATACAATGTGAACTTGGAGGAGTTCCTCACCCAGGACGATTCGCAAGAGAGGCTAATGGAGATCGTGGATTGCTGGGAAGAGTTGCTAAGGTCTCTCGCTGACGATTTCGATCGGGAGACTGCAAGACTCAAAATGCAGGGTCACTCTAACAGAGAAATCGCCAATATGCTCGGCACAATTCCGAAAAAAATTGATCGGAAAGTGAAAAAGATTGCTCGAAGGTGGGAAGATTATTTTTCCGAACGGTTTTATCGCTGACCAGGCTATAGTGCGTTCCATGCTTGCGCGCGTTCTTTTTTTTAGTTCGAACTTCGATGAGTGTGCTAAACCTTCACGCGGAACTCGGGGTCTCCGTAGTGGATGTAGTTGGCGTAGTCTGGTTCGTTTTTTTCCAACAAGGCTAATCTGGCAACTCGGAGGGCATCGCCGATCGAAACGCCTGGTGTTGCTACCAGCTTGCTGTAAAACTCTTTCGCAAACAAGGCTGCTCCTGAGTCGCTTACCGGCCAATACGTTCCGACAAAGCTACCGACGCCACCTCGCAAAAAGGCTTCGGCAAACGAAACACTGCGATCCACTACTTCGCTAAGAGGAATCGTCGTTCTTCGATTGGTGCTTGCGACTGTGGTACGGCCGCGATTGGAAATCGATCGAACGCGCCCTGACTCACAAGCGTTAAAGACCATCAAAGTGGGCAAGTTTTCCAAGAGCGACAATTCTCGACCAGTGAGCATGATGCCTTGAGAACATAGGATACCGCTTTGCGAACGACTTTTTTCGTTGAAATCTGCGTGGCCGGCGAAGTGGACAATGTCATACTTCCCTGACGAAAACTCTTTCACCAACCGATCCCTCGTCGCTTCCGCTCCACGCACTTCCGTGATATCAATCGTACCGATCTCCAACACTGCACGCTTGATGATCTTGCCAATATCGTCTCCCTCATTCTTGGCCCCGAAAAGATCTTCTGTAGGGTCCACCACCAACAGCATTCGACATACCTCGGACGAGCGGCGTTCATGCAGCCACTTGGCTACCGACATGTTGGAAGTTGAATAGCGTCGGCTTACGTTGCCACTGGAACTGGCTTGCCACTCGTCGATGGACAAGATCTCCCACGGGATCTTGGAGCTCCAAAAATCATTGATGACGGTGAGGGACTCCGGCTTGGCCCCGGACAACGCTTCACGTACTAAGGGTGGAAGGACACATTCCGAAAGTTCATTCCCTCGCACTCGCAGGTTGTTGATAAATTCTTTCGGCTTGCGAATCCCCGCTTCCTGCTCCTTGGAGATCTGCAGCAACAGCTTCTCTAATTTTGAGTCGTCGACGGAAACTTGATCGGATATGACGGCAGCCTTGCTCGATGCTCCCAACAAAGATATGTCCAGATGCCGCATCGGGTCGCTTTGCCCTACCGATGTTGGGACTTCGCGAACGATCAGATAACTCGATAGATGACGCGGTGCGATCACTGGAGCGGATCGATCGGAGGATCGTTCTGAAATTTCCAAAATCTTTTGATCGATGGTGAACTCCATACCATCAAATCGACTGGACGTCGCCAGATCGAGCACTGTTTTCGACATTTGCTCAAAGTCGGTATTGCTGATCGTCGCAAGGGTCAGTCCTCGCAAAGAAATGCGATCGCGAGAATCCTTCATTGCCGCTTGCACGCCATCCAAGATGGCTTCCGATACCACACGAATGGGCATCCCCGTACCTCCTCCCATCGGCACAGTGATCAAATCATCCACATTGCATCTCAGCAGTGTTCTCGTTGCATTCTCGACGCTGGAACGCAGCGATTTGGCGGTGAACATGCTGAAACTGCCAAGTCCGATGAGAGCCACCATTTCTGCACCGATGTTGTGTCGCGGCGCTGGAATCACAAAGACTTCGCCGACGTTTGCAGAAAACATTCGCCGTTCGATCACTTCGGCTAAAACTCCCCCGAGTCGAGCATCGATGGCGGCGGCCGCGCCGCCTGGTCGTACATCTTTAAAAACACCGAGCATGATGGCCCGTCCACGAGCAAGACTGACATCACCTAGCATGAGAGTCAGGTCCAACCGATTTTGATATTTGCGTCCTACGACGATCGGCTTCTTGCTCATCGCGCTGGGGGCAAATTCGTCCGTTTTCGGGGGTGCTGCAGCCAACTGTGGAGTGGCTTCTGTTTCCGAATCGCCTCCCAGGGACAGGCAGGGCGCGAGGGCTTGGGCTAACCTCGGCAGCGAATCCGATTCCTCTTGTAACTCGGCTTCGGACTTGTCGTCGCTTCGATATTTTCGCTGTGCGACGGATCGAGAGACGTCGCCTGGCGAGCTGGACAGTAGCTTGGTCGTTCCGCTCGCCAATATCTCGATGGTCGCGCGAACAACCTCGTTGTTTGATGGCAACGAGGAATGGGCAACACGGCAAAATCGATGTTTCGCATTCGGGAGCATAGCCAACCGCAATGGGACGGTGCCATCACCTTCCAAACTGAGCCGCTGAGTGAATCGCTTGGGGTCGTCGTCTTTTCTTTCCAGTCCAACCACGGTTTCGATACCGGTGCCTGCGATCATCCAAATGCGATCGTTACCTGCGGATAGCTTGGTTTGAAGGCCGGCAGCCGCCTTCAATACACTCACGCGGCCGAAGTTCGATTGGGACGGATAGCTTTCGGAGCGGAACAGGTCGACGCCGTCGTTGCTGTTTGGCTCAGGAATCATTTCCATGAGGCCGATAAAGGTCGAAAACACATCCTTCACCAGACTGTTCTTGTCGCTGACAAAGTCAAGCCTATCCATCCAACTTACCGTAGAATAGTCGTTTGCTAGGACCAGGGCGGGAGCATAAGAACCAAAGTTCGGTGTACCGAGCAGGATGGTTCGGTTCAGTAGCTTTTCGGCGTCGTCACCCAAAGACTTCAACGCGGAACGTGCGACAAGCCCGCCCATACTGTGCGCTACAAGTGATATCGGACGTGTTTCATCTGCCATCGAACGAACATATTGCGTCAATCGCATCCCAGCTTCCGCGATCGGTTTCCGCCAGTCGTAGTGAAAGTACTCTGCTTGGTATCCTTGTCTTCGAAGCTTGAACTTGAGCTCAAGGTAGGTGGGCCAAAAGGCGCCGTTGGATTCCACATTTGCGACGCCGCCATCGAGCGAAAGCTCTCGCAACCGTCCTCGCATGATATCGAGAACATCGAGCCAAATCGTATCGTTACCTACCGCAAGTGTGGAGCCCAAGATGCCAGGGAGAATGAGAACGCGAGGAGCCCCCGCAACTCGAGTTTGATTCGCCTCACTTGCCAGTTGACGCAGCTTTTCGGCGTAGTCTTTACCAACCAACTGCTCAATCACTTCGGTGTTTTTTCCAAACAAAAGTGCTTGCTCGATGTCTGAGTTGGAAAGGGACGCACCGCGAAAGCCGCCAGCCAATCGCTGCATCATTTGCGATTCGCGACTAACGCTCCTTGGCAGCGATTCCAGATTGTGTTTTGGTTTCGCAACCTTGCGACGAATGCCTGGGTTTGATTTCTTTTTCATAAAGCACTATGGTCAGAAAACAGAAAAGGAAATGGTTTAGAGAACTACGGATGAAACAATCCTGCGAATGATTTCCGAATTTGGCCCCGAACACAGCGCCAAGACCAATGCGAGACCAGCACTCACCAAAGGGTCTCGATCGATTGGGGCGAAAACACCCACTTCATAACCTTTGATCAACGACTGACGCTCGTTGATCTCTTCGATTTCTTGACTCCGAGCATCTTCACTACTCGCTTCACGTTTGGCGCGCATCATGTATTGAAGTGCATTGTCGCGAAACCGCCACGCCCGTCTCCGCAAAATGATGGCGAAAACGAATGGAATCGCCATCGGCAGGATGATGGTCAACCAAGTCGCATAGGACATTCCCCATGCGTCCAGCAGGGGAATTCTTGCAAAACAAATCACCAGACCGATTCCGGCAAGCAAACTGAGATCCTGCGAAATCGATTTCGATACTCTTCCAGTCTCGACAACGGTAGTATCCAACTCGGCCGCGATCCCTACGGTGATCGAGGTCTTTTCTTCTTGTAACCGCTCCATTCTTTGGCTGCAGTCGCGTAGCTGCCGTCTCAATCGTCGCTGGTAAAGGGTGAGTTTGATCAACCCGACTAGTAGCCACCAGTAGGCGACAGCGAAACAAGTGGTGCCAACAATTCGTAGCCATGCATCCCGAGCAGGCACGATCTCACAGTCATTGGCGATATAACGGGCCCAACCAAGAGTCAGTCCAATCAATAGCGTTGCATAAATGGCTTTCGCCATCGTCCGACGAATTTCCAAACTGAATGCTAGAACTCCTAAAAGTCCGATTTGCAGTATCCAAAGATCACTTGTCCAAAACCAAGTCAAAAAACCGATAAAAAGGACAGCCACCGCGAAAGCAATGCCGGGGTTGTTGCGACCTTTGGGGGCGACGCTTGCAGACAAAAGGGGTGTGTCATCCGTCGATTTACTGATTTGGTCAGTTACGTTGGCTAATCGCTTCACTTGCAATTCAAACTTGTGCAGTTGATCTTCTCGTCCAACCTTGCGTTGTTCTGACTTTAATGTAGGTCGGAAAGTGAATGGAATCGTAAGCGTGATAAGCAGGATCGAGGGCAAAATACTAATTCCGGCAATCCAGTGAACAATGCTCGCTGACGTACATTCTTGTAGCGTGGCTGTAGGTACAATGCATAGAAGTGCAGTGAAAAAGAAGGCTGCGGAAGAACTGAGGTTGCGAAAGATGGCGCGCGTGAGCTCGCCCCAGTGCTCTTGAGAGTAACGCATCCACTGGTTTTGGTCCTGCCTCGATACATACTGGTTGAAACGGTCCTGAACCAAGTTATGCACCACCGGAAAACCCAACAACAGAAAGACAGCTAAGCCGCCGAAGAGAGGTGAAAGCAATGGTCTTGCTGGATTCGCGATGGAGTCCTCTTCGCTGCGAAGTGGCATACTTTTAAAACCTGAATTGGTGACTTCAAATACCCTTGCTTCGGTGCGGCATTCGGGTTCGATGGTAGGACTGCTCTTGCTTTCCTTTTTAGCGATAGCACTCTCACGATCTTTCTCTTTAAAGCGAAATACCTTCTCGAACAAATTGGCGTATCCGATCAAATCTGCAGCCTGGTACTCATTGCGAAATGCAATCGACGCGGCGTCCCCTTGGCTCGTTTTGACGTGGGGCATGGGATCGCCATGGCTCGCGATCAACAAGTTGCGAGTCACGGGAAGCAATCGTGGGTCTGCAAAGCGAGCATCAAAGTCGTTTGTGAAACAGAGGGACTGTGGAAAGCGAGTGCGTATTTCACGAATCAGTGCGACTTTGTCTTGCCAAGATCCGCCCAATATTCCAATGGCAGCAGGTTTTCGAAACTCCGAGTTGGTGTTCCCAAGTGAGTCTAGAGTCCTCTGAAAGTAATCATTGACTGTAGACTGTGGCGCCTCGAGGTCACTCGACGGCAACGAAACACCCGTGGCGCCCAGTTCACGTAGATAAGGGACCGTTGCCAATCGAAATGGGGCCTTTTTTTGGGAAAGCTGTTTCTTGAGTTCCTCTCCCAGGAACCGGCCATAGGCTCGGTCTTGTTCCACAAACAATAGTAATTGACGGCTGCTGCCCGAGAAGTTTCCTAGCCTGGTTTCCAGCTCATTAGCTAAAACAGAAATCAACTCCTTGTCGTCGGGTAGCGATACATGGAGTTTGAGTGGAAGCGAACGTCCAATTTGGCTCTTTTCCGGTTTCTGTATTTCCACCACCTTCGAAGGACTCTCGAACAGCGAAGGCCATTGAATCTCAAGCGGAACGCTGCATTGATTTACTTGCCAGTGCAAACTCTGCCATCCCGAAAGCGGATTGAAGTCATTGTTCTGGGCGGCTTCACCAAAACTGCTCTTTTCGCCTTGATCCAGGAAGATTTCGTTGTTCCTGTTCATCGATGATGGTTTCATCGCCTTCATGATGTCCGAAGTGTTTGGTCCGAAAATCGCCAAACACGCTCTAGGCATCAGGTGATTGCAAAGCAGATCGGAGTTTTTCTGGTTCTCGGGCGACCGGTCGTAGCAGAGACTACTAAGTACCGATTGGATGCATCGCCAAGGCTCTGTCCCCAACATTTCCTGATCAAACCAAATGTTAAGTATAAACTTCTTCGATTCAGAGTCTTCGTAGAGTTTGATTGGAACTGCTGGGGACGAGTGGACAGTAGCCTAGCACCGCTTTTGATGATCGCAGCGAGCACATCAGGGCGATTGGCGAGCATCTGGTTCGCAAGGTAGACAGCTTCCTTGACCGCAAATGGATTGACTCGTGCGGATGCAACCACCGATAGCCCATTCGCGCTTTCAACCTGCGAGTAATAGGAAGGGACACCGTTGGTTGCTTTTGGGTCGAAGCGAAAACCTTGTACCTTGGTTTCAACTGCAACCTGCGTCGCCGTTTTGTCGGTGCGACCGATCAATTCAAATCGATGTCCGATCGTAGTCCTGATCGTCGTCGACTTGCCTGGTTCAATGGAACCATTCGATATCCGTTCGTTATCGGATTTGAGCCAGAACCAGTCGACTGGTTCGGTGCTGCCGTTGATGATGTGTAGTTTGGCAGGCCCGAATCTGTCTTGTGCAGTCAATGCCGAAAGCGAATACAAAAAGAGAAGAGTTGCGAGCGATAGTCGAAGTGCCATTTTTTGGTTCAATTATGGATCCAATGAGTGAAGATTTAGTGTCACTTTTAGCTACCTGCACCGTTTCTGAAATAGAAAAAAACGAAATGGTAGCGATTTCGTACTCGTGCTCAGCCCCGAAGGGTGGTGCTCCTGCTCGAACAGAAGCAATCGCTTGCGAGCACGTGCACGGTTTCACTGAGCACGGTTTCACTGAGCACGAGCACGGCTGTCGGTTTGCTGGAAGGTGCGCTCAGTGAGATCAGTCCGATTTGTCCCCTGTATTGTAATCGAATCGCCAGGAGTAATCGATCTCCTTACCTACGAAGCAGGCTCCGTCAGGCATTCGTCAATTTAAAAACCGGATGTATGCTTTGAATTCGCTCTATGCGAAAAGTAGCAGATAACCGATGGCAAAGATTCCAGCATCGACCAACGCATGGCTGATCCAACCAGGAATTAGATTTCCACAGCGATGATACAGGGAGGCCCAAATTGCACCGCCGACCCCCACAGAGATCGCGAGAAAATAGGTAACCCACGATCCGTATCCAAAGAATTTTCCTAGAACGAGTATATGGTGCGACATGAATCCAAGACTGGAAAGGCATACCGAATTCACCACGCCCAGATGCTCCTTCCAAGCTCGAAAAACAAACCCACGCCAATAATATTCTTCGAAGCCCGAGTGAATCAAAGAATAAAAAACGGCGATTGCGAGAAGGATCGAGGGCGAGTCCGACCCGAGGACATTGAGCTTCTCCTTGGCCTTTTGGGTTGCCAATTCCATGACTCCTAGCGGTAAGAGCAGCCATTGAAAAACGGCAATCGCCAAGCAAGCGATGAACACACCAGAAACAAATCCGAAAGCCATCCACCGCATGCAAATCGGCTTGCCAAATACCAAAGTGGAAACAGACAGTCTCTTGTCCCGTTGCCTCCAAAACCAATAGGCGGCGATCATGACTCCGACTTGGACCAGTTTGCCGATCGCGTACGCCATTTTCTGTTGAAATGCGGTCGCTTCGGAGAGCACATCGAAGTAGATCCAAGTGATCAAGGTCGGAATGATCATGCCTAGTAGGATGATCAGAATAGGCATTTGCTTTGGAGTCGATTGGTTCATCTCTTAGACACCAATGTCTTCATTCCAAAGTTCTGGACGGGCGGCGATAAATGCGCGCATGAGTTCAATACACTCGTCATCGTCGAGGATCTCAAGTTGAACTCCGCGAGAGCGAACGTATTGTTCAGGACCTTGAAAGGTTCGATTCTCGCCGACGATGATACGGGGGATTTTGTAAAGCAATGCGGTGCCACTGCACATGTCGCAAGGGGACGGGTGTGACCGGCTATTCGGTTTATCATGCTGCCATAGTCAGAAATGATTCTGAATAGTTCTTTCTTGTCTTTCCGTATTGGGCAAGACTGCATGCTCTGTGTTGTTCTGTAGTTACATCCCATAACTCGCTTGCCTCA
>JANMGH010000194.1:0-6126 GCA_031374515.1 Pirellula sp.
CTCCACAGTACGAAGCTCCTCAGTACGAAGCTCCTCAGTACGAAGCTCCTCAGTACGAAGCTCCTCAGTACGAAGCTCCTCAGTACGAAGCTCCACAGTACGAAGCTCCACAGTACGAAGCTCCACAGTACGAAGCTCCTCAGTACGAAGCTCCTCAGTACGAAGAGTCCATTGGCGAGGAGTCAACAAATAGAGAGCTGCCAGCTTGGTTTAAGCAAGACAATTCGCAGTCAACAGTCGCCTCATCACCAAGTCGATATGCGTCGCTCGAGGCGGGCATTGAAGCAGAGGCAGATGAACCTTCAGTCGGTGTATCGGATTCTGAACCTGAGCCGGATAGAGATGTTGAGCAGACTAGTACCAACATCGATTCTATTTCGGACCGACTGCAACGAATGCTCAATGATGCCAACAACCACCGGTCGCCGACGGGTACACCGAGAGAACCGCTTACGACTGATAGTTGGTCCCGAAAATTTGGCAACACCGCCGCGCGTGGATTGGAAGCGGATCGCGAGGGCAGCGACTCGCCAGTAGCCCACTCAACCAATCAGGATCACTACTTTGAGCGAATGGAAGTCGATTCCCCATCCGAATCGGTTGATGAATTCCCAGACTCCTTGCGTCATTTGTTACGAGAGAATTCAGATGCGAAGATTTCTACCATATCCGAATCGAATGTGAGCGAGGGGGATGAAGTCCAGCCAGTCATTGAAACGGCAGAGGAATTGCATCGCGACAAGTCATTCCGCACGGAATCGACCGAAGTGGGTGGATCGGAATTATCAACCACGGGTCAATCCACTACGGAAGAGTCAGAGGAGTCCATTGAACTATATATGCAGAGACTATTGAGTCGAGTTCGCGGTGGTTCTGAGAGTGAGGCAGCAACAACGCCGTTGGAGACTGTGAAATCGCCCTTGAAGTCCATTTCGCAACCTAAACGGACTTCGCGAGTTGCAGCATCGATGGGGCTCGAAGCCAACGATGTAGAGTTCACACCTCCCGTGGAAAAACTGAAGGAAGAGTTGTTTGTTCCGCGACAACAACCACCAGAGCAACGCAACGATTTGGACGCACTTCGTGAATTGGCAAACACAAATGCGCGCCGCGCGATCAACCGAAGCGATATTCGGCGGACGAATTCAGCTTTTATTCTAAAGCTTGCGGTAACAGGTGTTGCAGTTGCGTCGGCGGCCGGAATATTCATGATCAATGGAGTTAAGTTAAACGCGCCATTCGCTGGGATGGTTGCGGCGATCATCGTGGCATTTCTTTGGGGAATCGATTGCATCAATCATTTCCGACGACTCAGAACACGAACTGGGCTGTCTCATGTCACCGCCGCCCAAACCGCTGCTGGTCAATCTATCCGAGTTGGAACCGTTGAGGATAACGGCTGGCGTCCGACCCCCGATTAAGAGTCGGCCTTGCAGATGATGCTCGGATCGGTCAAGCTTACGTAATTCCATCCTATAGAATTACGAGGAAGTTGATCATGTCCCTGCATTTTAGAAGCGGCCGTTCCGAAACCGCTGGCCGTTTGGTTGGTCGAAACGCATTTTTTTTGCTTGCCATGTCGTTGGGGCTTAGTCTTCCTGGTTGTGGGCCGGCGGAACCCAAGGAAATCTCTGCAGCGACCAGCGGTTACATGCCAACGAATGAGACCGCGAGCAAAGGGTCCAAAGCGACGAAGAGCGAGGACAAGTCGACCGCAGAAGATCCCGCGTCGAGTAATGGCCCACTAGGACTCCCCATTGCGCCTAGCGTCCCCGTCTTTCAACCGGCAAAAGTGGACCCGAAGATAGCTTCCAAACTGTATATGACTTTGAAGCTCGGTGACCTCAATGGCCCCAAGCCGCTGATGGAGTTTCTGGTATCGAGTTCACGCGCGTTTATGGAACTCGTAGCTGACAGCCGCAACAAAAACATTCAGCTACCACAAGAAATATTGCTCGATCGTGGAATGGCAGTGTCCCGAATGAAGCTCGAGGCGTCGCAACGACTGGAGAAACTGGCCTCACAGGATGACGAAAAAACAGCTGCAGCGCTCGGTGTTTTGGAAGCTTATTCTCAGATGGCGAGCTTCAAGGATGTCGCGGCAATGGATAGTCTCCGCGAGCTCGCGACGAAGCAGATGTCCAATGAAAACACTCGGGTTTCACAACAGGCCAAAGCAGTTTCACTGGGCCTCTTGGTCTCCGATTTCGCAGATGGAATTGTCAAGGCGGATGAGCTAACCGGTCTAGCGTCGAAAATCCTGTCAGACGGGAGTCTATTGACCGGCCCCAACTTAAGTTCGATGATGCAGGCCATCGATGCCCTTGCAAAGCGATCTGAGGACGATGCCGCAGTGGAGCTTGCAAAGAAAGTAGAAGAGCGATTTCGCGATAATCCTGAAAGCAACTTGGCCATACAGGCTTGGAAGCTTTATGCAGGACTGACGAAAGAAGCGGCGGACGTTCAAGCTATGGCGAAATTGGAGTCCAATGAAGACCCAGTACAGGCAAGAGCCAAAGTAGATGCAATGATGGCCAAGATCCCATCGCCGTGGAATGCGTTCCTTATCACCAAAGTCGCTGTAGATCTCGAATATTCAGGGCGTACCGATGTTGCCAAAGAGCTAATTGACGTTGCAGCAACTCAAATCGACCTTCTCAAAGATCCTGGAGCGAAGGCAGAGCTAGAAGAGAACTGCAGCCAATTTTACCGCCGGTCCGCCATTATGAACAAGCCGTTGGACGTGAGCGAATTGGTCGACTTGGCCGGAAAGCCCGTCGACATGGAACGGTACAAAGGAAAGGTTGTATTAGTCGATTTCTGGGCGACGTGGTGCGGTCCTTGCAAGGCAGAGATTCCAAATATTGAGGCCATGTATACGGCATATAATAAAGATGGATTTGAAGTCATTGGAATCAACTTAGATAGTGAGCGTTCGGAACTTGAGAGTTTTCTCGCGTCCAGAAAACTGCTATGGAGCACGTACGTTTCTAGCAAACCTGATGCCCTCGAATTTGAAACGCCTCTTGCAAAGAAGATCGGCATCATAGCGATCCCCTTCATCGCGATTCTGGGCAAGGATGGAAACGTTGCAGCGGTTCACGTGCGTGGCCGCAAGTTGGAAGCCAAGATTCAAGAACTTTTAGCCAAAGAGTAGTCTCCATGGTTTTTTTTCAGAATGATGCCCTGTTTCGAATGAGAGTTGGTTGCTTAGCCGTTGGTGCGATGCTTTTGTACTGGACGTCGGTTCTAGATGCTCAGGACGTTGTGGGCAAGCAGGGAATGCCTATCGAAGCGTTCGAAATCGCTGGTCGAATCGATCAGGATTCCCTACACGGGAATCTGCAGTTCCTGGCCGATGATCTGCTTGAGGGGCGAGGCCCAGGCTCAAAAGGGGATTCGATAGCCCAACTGTATCTGGAGACACAATTCAAACGCATGGGGCTAGGCCCAATCCGATCGTTGCAATCCTATCGACAAAAATTTCCGATGCTTGGTTTGACCTCCAAAGCGGCCAAGACATGGACCATCCGTTCGTCCAAGAATGGGGCTGATCCACTGGAGTTCCAGTTCTTTAAGGATTATATCGCGGTTGCTGGCCGTCCAAAGGCAAAAATCGATATCAGCAATGCAGAGATCGTCTTTGTTGGCTACGGCATCCAAGCTCCCGAGTATCAATGGGACGATTTCAAAGGAGCGAACCTCAAAGGAAAGTTGTTGCTTATGATGAACAATGACCCGGAGTCGGACCCAGGCCTCTTTGCGGGCGCGAGAAGACTCTACTATGGCAGATGGGATTACAAATACGAAAGCGCAGCAAGACAAGGGGCGGCGGGAGCCATCATCATTCACACCACACCGTCCGCGGGATATCCCTTTACGGTCATAGAGACGTCATGGACCGGTGAGCAATTTGAACTTCAAGATAGCTCCGCACCACGCATGGATATGAAAGGTTGGATGACCAACGATGCGACGACGAGACTGGTTGCCTCTGCTGGATTCGATTTGGGAGCATTGAGAGCAAAGGCCGAGTCGCGAGAATTCGAACCGGTCCCTCTCGGCCTGACCCTAAACACATCGATTGAATGCGAGATTCGCGAAAAGTCTACTGCGAATGTTCTTGCCGTTTTGCCTGGAAGCGACCCGGAGCTTTCCGATGAGTACGTTCTTTACATGGCACATCATGACCATATAGGGATGGCCGCGGATCGCGATGCGCGCGGGGACAGCATTTACAACGGTGCCATTGACAATGCATCCGGTACCGCAGCGCTTTTGGCAATCGCTCAAGCGATAACCGAAAGCGGGCATCGCCCCAAAAGATCCATCGTATTTGCCGCTGTAGGAGCAGAGGAACAGGGATTGCTTGGATCCAAATACTTTGCCGAACACCCGCCCATTCCTAATGGGAAACAATCCGCAGTCGTAAACATTGACGGTATAAACTTCCTTGGCCCAACCAAAGACGTCAACGTCATCGGTTTCGGCAAGAGTTCGTTGGACAAATTGGTAGAAACGGTTGCCAAATACCAAGGGCGAGTTGTCGTTCCTGACAAGGAGCCTAGCAAAGGATTTTATTATCGATCCGATCAGTTCTCATTAGCAAAAGTTGGCGTACCTGGCGTGTACTTACATTCGGGTCATGTGGTCCTAGGCAAGCCTGATGGCTGGGGAAAAGAACAACTGGACACATGGACGGAGAAACATTACCACCAACGTTCCGACGAATACGATCCAAACTGGGACTTGTCGGGTGCGGTTGTGGATGTGCAATTGCTGTTTCATGTAGGTTGGATGGCAGCGAATTCTGAGGAAATGCAGTCGTGGACGCCAGGTGACGAATTCGAAGCAGCACGCAAGAGCGCGATCTTAGCGAGCCAGAAGTAAGAGCGATGGAAATCTCAGAAGCTTATCGGTTTTGCCCTATTTGTGGAGCGAAACGAGTCACCCTCATTCCCCCGCGACCGTTTCGGTGTGAGTCGTGCGGTCATACAAGCTTCTTTGGACCTGTCTCGGCTGTTGGTGTGATCATTACCAACGAGTCCAGCAAGGTTCTTTTGATTGAGCGGGCTAAAGACCCCGGCCTTGGAATGCTTGGCTTGCCAGGCGGTTTCGTCGACCCAAACGAGGTCGCTGAGAGCGCAGCCCGGCGTGAGATTTTCGAAGAGATCGGAATTCGCGTCGGCGAAATGAGCTTTCTCATGACTGCTCCGAACTCCTACCAGTATCGCGGGGTTGTACTCCCTGTGCTCGACATATTCTTTTGCGCCCAGGTCCTGAATGACCAAGTCATCTCGAAAGATCCCATAGAGGTTTCGGCATGGATGTGGACCGACGTTTCTTCGCAAGTGCTTGATCGCATGGCATTCCTCTCCAACCGCCAAGCTCTTGAGCTTTTCCTCGCAAAAAATAAATAATTGGTAGTATTCGATCCTTTGCATCAAGAAATCGTCCCATTCGAGACTTTTCCTGTCTAGACAACAGTTGTTTAGACGACTATCATTTTAGAACTTAGAAATAACGGAAATCGAAGCTGGAAACGACCATGATTCAAACGAATAACGCTTGCGATGTAATTGTGATTGGCGGTGGGCCGTCGGGTTCAGCTACAGCTACTCTGCTTGCGCAGCGAGGGTTTCAAGTAACTCTTTTCGAACGCGAACATTTCCCTAGGTTCCACATCGGCGAATCGCTGATTCCCTATTGTTTCCCAGTCATCAAACGGCTCGGGATGCTTGATCGAATGAAGTCGAGCCATTTCACCAAGAAGTATGGCGTTCAGTTCATTAATGAACAGGGAAAGTTATCTGAGCCGTTTCGATTTAGTCAGTATGACCCACACGAACGATCTCAATCCTGGCAAGTTTTGCGAAGTGAATTCGATCACATGCTGATTCAAAATGCCCGAGATCACGGAGTAACGGTTCATGAAGGAGCGCGTGTACTGGATGTTGTGATCGAAGAGGGGCGAGTTGTCGGTGTGAAGGTCAAAGTAGAGGGTGCGGAAGAAGAAGTAGTACGCGCCCAAGTCGTAGTGGACGCAAGCGGTCAGTCGTCGATCGTAATGGATCGCATGGATTTGCGAGAGTGGGATCCGGTTTTAAAGAAAGCGGCAATTTGGAC
>JANMGH010000002.1:0-77081 GCA_031374515.1 Pirellula sp.
GCATGGCATGCAAGAGGTCGCAGGTTCGAGTCCTGTATTCTCCATTGGAAAAAATTGGGAAAACGAGCTCCCAATAATCCGTGGCACCAAAACGAAAATCTGTTTTGCTCTCGAATAGCAAGTGACTGCTGGCGTCACTCACCTCGTGTGTACACTTTCTACAAGGGTACAACCATGAGAACAACGTTTTTTAGGACGTCGCGAAAGCGCTGGTTCGTGAAGGATGATGAACATCGTTTCATCCGTCTTGCCCCGATCGCGAAATAGCATTTGACATGTGGCAGCACATTCAAGCGGCCACCGAATTCGAAAGGGATCAAGCAACCGTACTGTGATTGCTGGAACTTTGCCTAACTGAAATCGACGGAATGTTAGCGCCGAATGATTCGAGGTCTAACCCTTTATGCAAGTCTTGCTCCGCGGTGCCGACGAATCAATTTGCTCAGATAATAGGCGGTACTTGGTGTGCCAGCGCTTACCGGTTCGCCCGATCCAAAATAGTTTTCCAATTTTCTGCAGAGTGGGGCGCCAGATGTTGCATTAGTCATAGGAGGATTCGTATGACTCGCACCATAGCAACCCTGGGGAAAATCATGATCAAGCGGAAAAGACTTCAGAACAAACGCAGGCGCAACTTCAATTCTTTCCGTCCACGGTTCGAGCAGCTCGAGCAGCGCGTAACGCTGCATGGTGCCGGTATCGACGTTTCAACACTTGATGGTTTTCGATCGTTGGATGGTTCGTTAATTGAATCGACGACACCAATCGTTCGAATTACTATCCCTACCGAGCATCTTGGCAAACAGGTACGCGTCTTTCTCGACGATCTGGATAAAGGAACTGAGCGAGTTGATATTACGGACCAATTTCCATCATTGCATTTGGTCGGCGTTGAATCGGCGCAGCTCGATGTTGGCCCGGGTGCCCATTCGATTGAGGTACGTGCCGAGCGACATACTGCGCAAGCCAGCATGCTGAATTTTGGTCAAGGTGTTGCTGCGGTCACTTCACCTGTCTTTCGCGGTTTCGAGAAGTCTGTGTCGAGCAACGGTCGACTTGAAAAACACACGCTGTTGCTGGACTTTTTCGATGAGACCCCTCTGACCACCATTTCCGATTATCTGGGTCAGAATGGATTCGTACCATTGGACATTTCGGTACCGATGCGCATCGTTCGTGCCGAGATTCCGGACGACATTGACCCAGAAGCGTTGGCGATCGCATTAAACAATCTGGAAGACATCTACTTGGACAATGCCGTCGCAAACTACGAAGTGCAATTTTTCTCGATCGACGTCGCGGGCGAGTCGTTCCCAAAGCGGATTGGTGATACGTACAAAAGAGATGTTGGAGGTTTTGCACATACAGAATTGAATGGAACAACAAACGAAGTTCAACAAGCCCGGCAACACTTCTTGATGAATACACTTGCCGGTCATCGATTGGTCGAAAAGCTGACTAGCTCCACTGCCACCAAAAGTCCAGTCACCGTAGCCGTCATCGATACCGGTTTCGGTAATGGAAAAGATAATCCGACTGATATTCCTACCGAAGACATTGCAAAGCCAACCAATATCGATCAAGTCGTAGCCTTAAGTGCAATTAAAGATAACGCTCCACGCAATGGACACGGAACTGCGGTCGCAGTGGCAATCGCTGGGCGTGGCTCAAAGAATCTCGGAACGGGCCCCCATCTCAAAATCCGGCCCATGCGCATCGACGGAAGTATCAAAGACGAAACCGTGAGTCCAACCCTTTCCACAGTTGTGTCGAGCTTACAAGTCGCTGCAGTCGATGACAGTGTGCAAGTGATCAATACATCCCTGGGATCGAGTGCCCGCGAAGCCAGCACTATTTTCAACAACGTAGCCACAACGTTAAGCAAGAAAGGCAAAATCTGGGTGACCGCGCTTGGCAACAGCGGAACAAATGTGGATTTGCCATACCCAGCAATGTTGGCCCCAGGGGACGCGCCACGACGGGGAAGTGACCATCTAATCATCGCCGTTTCTGCTACGGAAACGATGACGGATATCTCCGGACCAGAAATGCTCACCAAAAAATCGAATTTTGGTACACCAGTATCCGTCAGTGCTCTCGGACATGAGGTCTTTTTGCAGAACAAAGATGGAAAAGTAGAGTCTTTCAATGGAACCTCATTTGCTTCACCACTCGTTGCGGGACTAGCCGGTGAGATGATCTATACGGACAAAAATATGGGCTCAGCTCAGAACCTGACCCCGCTGCAGATTATCGAACTGGTCGAAGCGACCGCGGATGACCTGGGCTCAACGGTTCTTGGCACGAATAGATCGAAGCCCAACGACAAGCCTAATAGTGGCTTCGATCCAGCGTTTGGCCACGGGCGCATCAACGTATGGAAATCTCTTCTCGGAGTGGCCAACCGCGGCATCGCAACGATGAAGACCAATGCAACTGGCGATAATGAATTTCCAAGTTTGGCAGTAATAGGCGAGATCGCGACAAGTTGGTACGGGTTTGAGATCCGCACGAGCCAATTGGGAGCCACGGTGTGGATCGACGGTGAGCAATTGACCGACCGTGAGGCAACCATGCCAAACACGCCGAATATCACCGCGTATGCAGGCGTGCAACCGCATGTCGAAAAAGTGGAAACCGACAATGTGAAGTTTATCGCCGATCTGGGAACGATGCCTGTTGGTACCACTCGTGGCGAATATGTAACAAGGTTCAGCATTCGCGCAACCGATTTGCGAGGCTCCGGTGGAACGCGCACGTTAAGTTTGCGACTGCCTGGCCAGAGTGTGGCAGATGCTGCCTTTTTAATCTCCCGTTGAATGTTACAGCTATGCGAGGCGGCCAGATGCCGGGGGTTACTTTTGACGACTTTGTATTCGAAGTTACGCCAGTCGATTTCGGCGATGCGCCTGATACACTCCGCGAAACTCCCGATGCCGCGGGAGCACCGGGCTTTCCCACCATGCTTCGCTATTCAGGAACGAGCCTGGTGGAAAATGGCGCAAGACATTTTAACAGCAACTATGAATGGCTGGGCTCGGACAAAAATCTGGCAAGTGTAACTGCGGAATCGAATGCCGATAGCGCATCGGATCCCGATGGAGTTTCAAATAGCTTGCGCAACGGCACGCAGTTGATTGCCGACCGCGATCGCGGCGATGATGGGGTGATCTTCTATCCCATGACGTATCGAGCCGGTTCCAAAGATGGAATCATGGATTTTACAGCTTCGGTTGCCCGACGCCAGTTCGATAACCGCCAGAATGCAGATGATGATCGATATCAGAATTTGAACATGCACCATCGACTGCTGTACGTCAATGCTTGGATTGATTGGAATGGTAACCAAGTGTTTGAAGAAGATAACAACGAGCATGTTGTTGATGGTCTGGCGATTCACCCAAATAACACGCCATCGGGTGGCTTCGGTATCATTGGAAATACTAGCACGACCCGCCTTAGCCATACCGCCAATTCGACGACATTTCGAAGCAAGATCAGGGTGGGTACGATCTCTGGCGATATTATCAATGCCCGCGTCCGATTGGACTATGCCGAGAACGCTGGGCGCAATGATCCTTGGCCTTTGTTTGCCAAAGACCCTACACTGCTACTCGCGGGTGGTCCAGCCCAGTACGGTGAAGTTGAAGACTACCAAATCTCCGTCGACTTTGGCGATGCGCAGGATCCGTTTTCAGGAGTTGCCGGGAAATATCCAACAAAGCGAAATGCCAATATCGCTTTGGACGGAGCACGCCACTTGGACACGACAAAGGAGTGGCTCGGTGACATGGTAACTCGTGAATTTGACACGCACGGAGCTACCGCTGGGGACGCCGATTCAACTCCCAATTTGGGACTTGACGGCAAAGGTGCAGACTTGGACAAGGGTGATGATTCACGAGCCGTATACTCGGAGTACGATCGCAAATTGACTGTGACCTTCAAGGTTTCTTCTTCCATTGCGACGAATGGCTTCAGCGGCACTAACACTCCAGAAGCAAGCAAAAATAAGGGGCGTTACGATAAGAGCGACCCCGCCAAGCGATTGTATCTCAATATTTGGGCCGACCTGAATGGCAACGGATCCTGGGAAGACGATAACGAAAACATCGTCTCTAATTCTCCCGTCGATCCTGCTGATTTCGGCAAGGATGGACAATATACGCTGGGAGAAAATTTTCAGGATAACAACCGTAATGGAGTCTATGAGCAAGGCATCGACGGCTTTAACACCCAAGAGGATGATGTTGCGGGAAAGGGATTTCTTGCCAGTAGTTTCACCTACGCCGTACCTGAACATGTCACTGTTCCATCGAAGTTTTATGTCCGATTGAGGCTGACTTACGGCGAGCCGGTAAGCGGGGTTGTCTCGCTGCCTGAAGCCTACACAAAGGAAGAAAAGAGGAAGCTGGAAGGACCACGCGGGGCCGCGCTGTATGGTGAAGTCGAAGATATCATTCCTACGCTCGTCTTCCCAAGCTCGATTCGTGGCCAGGTATGGCAAGACTTTTTTGACAACGGAATACATGACTTGCCGCTTGAACCCGGCTTGAATGGCTGGAGCATTACGCTTTTTCGCAAGGTGGGCGATGCGGAATGGGAGCCCATCCTATCGGTGCCCACAACGCCCAGGGATCTCAATCGCAATGGGACCATCGAGGCAGCCACAGAATTTGGCGTCTACGAATTCATGGGTCTAGCACCAGGTGCATATATGGTGGTCGTTGGGAAATCGGTCCCATTGTGGAGCCAAACCTATCCAAACCCCACAACACCTGGGGCCATGATGTTGCCGCCTACTCTTCATGCGACCTATATGCCATTCGGGCACTTCATGGTTGTTGGTAGTGGCGAGATGATCATTGGCAAAGATTTTGGAAATGCTCCTCCTAAGTCCGCAGTAACACCCGGTGCGAAGGCTCTATCCGGTTCGATTCCATCTTCCAGTGGTGCACCTGTTTCCCAGACGAGTTTCAGTTCGACTGAACCGGACTCCGAAGATGAATGGGACGCGGATCCGGTGGATTTGCCTATCGCCGTTTCGGTCGAGTTGAACTCAATGGTGCCCATGCTTGATCGATTGTCTTCGAGAGAAGAAGAGGCTGGCGGAATGGTCGACGAACTGGCGGGAACTATTTCGCTGCTGGCACTGGATCGGTTACGCATCGACAAATTGGGATACGATTGGGAGCTACTGTCTTAGTTGGAATCAGCCGACCGACCGAAGTCTATCGCGACGCCATTTCGGCCCGAACTTTTTTGAGCAACTCCGGATCTCGACCACTCTTCTCAAGTGCGTCAACAGCCAAGCGGAGTTGCTCGAGTCCCTTGGTCTTTTCTTTGTTTTTTCTGTAAATCCGCGCTAACAAACGGCGAGCGGAAATGGTACTTCCATGATCTGGACCATTCGTTATTTCGAATTGATTGAGGATCGAAACTACGAGTTGCTCAGCTTCAAGGGTTTTTTCAGCGAGAAGCAATGTTTGAGCGGCCCGCATTCCGAGGTTCAACGTCAGTGGGTGATCGGCTCCGTAAGTACGACAACCCGCTTTGTAGACCTTTAGGTGTAAGGGCAGCGCTTCGTCAATTCGATCCTGCTGAATCAGCAAAAAACCATAATTGGTGAGGGCGGCCAAGGTTGTCTTATCGTCGTCCAATCCACGGGCTTGCTGTCGTTCGATCAGTGTTCGGAAGAGCGATTCTGCTTCGTCGGCGCGATCGGTCTGACGGCAAATCTCCGCAAGGTTGTTCATACTCCTCAGTGTCGCGGGATCGTCTTCGCCAAGCGCTTTCCTTCGACCATCCCACGCTTGGCGAATCAATGGTTCAGCCAATTTCATGTTTCTCAAACCGATATAGGTCTGACCAAGATTATTCACCGCCTTAAGCGTGTCGGCATGTTCCTTTCCTAGGTTGGCCTGCCACAGATTGAGCGCAATTTGGTACTCGAGGGCGCCTTCCTCAAACGCACCAAGATTGTAATAGATGGTACCAAGTTCATTGCGAATCGCCGCTTCGATGGCTGGTCGCTCGCCGAACATGGAATCGACATTGGTAGCTGCCTTTTGAACTAAATCCCTGAGGTTGAGCGAGTTGGGCGTGCCTAGCTCACTTGCCGCAGCAATCAACTTCATCATGAAGTCGTTGGTGATGAAGTCATTGATCGCTTGAGACTTCTCTGCTTCGAACTGGTAGCGCGCGGCCTCTTGTCGCGCGCGATACTCGCCACGAGCATACAGTACCAAACCGATCGATAACGCCACGAATGCCGCAAGCGTGGCTGCCACCAAGGCTCGATGGCGCGACACAAATTTGCGGCTGGTATAGATCCAGGAAGGCGCCCGAGCCAGGACTCGCTCACCCGCCAAATAGCGCGCGATATCGGCCTTGAATTGTTCCGCGGAAAGATAACGCCGATGCCGATCGGGATGCAACGCCATTGCAAAGATGGACTCCAAATCGCGATCGAAGCGTGAGTCCAATTGCCTCAATCGCAGCGGCATGTCAGTACTCGCTTGACGCACAATCTCGATTAGTGAACATCCATTCCGATTGTATGCGAGTTGACCTGCAATCATCTCAAAACCGATCATGCCCAACGAAAAAATATCCGTTCTAGTGTCCAGTGGCACTGCTGTAAGTTGCTCGACACTCATGTAATGCCACGTTCCTAGCAGTTCGCCTTCGTGCGTTAGTGCTGGAACGGATTCGTCTTGATCTAGTAGGCGAGCAATTCCAAAGTCGACGACCCTGGGACGCAAAGACTCGTTCGACTTCAAATGGTCCTCTTTTTCCGTAGACATGATAATATTCGAAGGCTTCAGGTCGCGATGGATGACTCCGTGTTCATGGGCGTGTTGGACCGCGTCACACAATTGAATCAAGACTCGCAGCTTTTCCTGCGTTGTTTGTTTCACGCATCTGAGATGTTCGCTCAGGGTTGCTCCTTGGATCAATTCCATGGCAAACCAAGGCTGGTTACCACTGCCAAAGTCGTGAACACCCGCCGCAAAAATCTTCGCGATCCCAGGATGATCCAAACGGGCTAAGATAGCTATTTCGTGCTCAAACCTTTGACTTCGAAGCTCGTTACGAGATCCTTGCTTAAGTATCTTCACAGCGACTTGCCGATCGGGATGGCTTTGCCGCGCGGCATAGACCGTGCCCATGCCTCCTTGGCCCATCAAGCGTTCGATGCAAAAACCACCGGGGCACTGCATGATGTGAGGATCTCTAATCGAAGCCGAGCTTGGAGGAATCTTCTCTTCGATTCGAAGTGGAGACTGCTCAAGGGGAGAACGCAAAAAACCGTCGGATAGATCATGTTGCATCAACAGCAGTTTGACCGCCGCGCGCGTTTCCTCGCTGTCTTCGGCCGAATCCAAGTAGGATAAACGTTCCTCCGGTGCTAAGTTCAGGGCAGCTTGGAAGAGAGACTTTCGTTTTAGCCATTCTGATTTAGAGTTTTGCATTAGCTGCTATCCCCGAACAACTGCAAGCGAAGCCAAGCGCGCGCATGCGCCCATTCTTGAAATGCGGTACGTTGGCTAATGCCCAATACACTTGCGCACTGTTCCATGTTCATGCCGCCGAAAAATCGCATCTCCACCAACCTGGATTGCAGTTCATCCAATTCCTTCAATCGCTCAAGCGCTTCGTCAAGCGCCAGCAGATCGATGGAGTTTTCTGCAAAGTCTTTTGCAACTTCCTCCAACTGCACATTGCCCCGGCCGCCACCACGCTTCTCTGCACTGTGAGACTTTGCGTAATTGATCAGGATGTGCCGCATGATGACCGATGCCCTCGCCATGAAATGCTCACGCGACAATCGTATTGTTGTGTCGTCGGGCATTCCGGAAACTAAACGCAACCAGGCTTCATGGACCAGCGCAGTCGTCTGTAACGTATGATTGGCTCGCTCCGATCGCATGTGCTTCTCAGCCATCTGATGAAGTTCTTCATAGAGCAATGGGAACAGTTCATCTAAGAACTTGTCGTCATTTCCGGACCGTTCGTCAATCATGGCGGATTTGCCTGTGCTGGTTTGCTCGTGCGTTCGAAGAAGCGTCCGAACGCTATCCCTAAGGTATCTATTGTCACCATGCACAATGGCGAAGCAAGTGTGCCAATTCTCGTGCACTTAGCACTCAGTTTGGTTCGGAATGCCCCACACGGCATGTCGATCCCACTTTAGACCATCACACGTTGTCTGCGGAAACATGAGTCGCTCTCCCAATAGACGCATGCATAGCGAGCTGCATTTTGCGGCCGCCGATTCCCCAACTGCAGCTACAAAGTGCAAGTCGTGTCCCCTTGCGTCCCTTGAAAACGCAGGTCCCTCCATGGCAAAAATTGATGGAATCAAGATAGCAATAAGCTGGGTAAGCTGGCAAGATTAGAACCATACGGAAAACCCTGGTCGTCAAGACTTACGTCGATTTGCACTTGCCGAAACTCTCGACGCGTTTCGCTACCCAAAAATCTAGTGTGGACAAAGGACAGGTTGATGGGGCGAAGCGTGGATTGCGTTGGAACGTTGTGGAAGCGCGGGTTAGCGAAATCAAAAGAGCCTATGGGAGAGCAGTAATGGCTGTTGACGACGTGACAGACGGAATGAACAGCGTGGACGAGGATGGTCGCGAATCGCAAATTGTTGCCGCGGTAAAGCTCTACATGCGAATGCTCGATAAAGGAACTGCTCCTTCGCTTAACGAATTCCTAATTCAATATCGGGAGATCGCGACTGAGCTGCGTCCTACACTTGAGGGATTGGCGTTGGTTCATGTTGCCGCAGCTACGAAGCCCGTAGCCATGATCGCTCCGGATTGCGAGTTCACTGCGAAGCCCATTGGAGACTTCCAAATAGTCGGTGAGCTTGGCCGCGGAGGTATGGGAATCGTCTATGAGGCGATTCAATTATCGCTTGGGCGGCGAGTCGCATTGAAGGTCCTGCCGTTCGCTAGTGGATTGGATGAGGTTCGCTTGCAACGTTTTCGTAACGAAGCTCACGCAGCCGCGGCGCTTCATCATACCAACATAGTTCCTGTATACGCGGTTGGTAGCGATCGTGGAGTTCATTTTTACGCGATGCAGTTGATTGACGGCACCACGCTCGCCGAATTGATCGCATTTATGCGCACTCGGAATGGGGACCAAAGGGGCACCGAAGTGAACGCAACGTCGGGTTCGACCCCAAGGCTATCGGGCAAAAACCCGGACACCCTTGTGCGGTACTCTACTGTTTTGAATAGCAGTTCCTCTGAACGTCAACGCTACTATCGAACAACGGTGCGGATGGCACACCAAGCTGCGCTGGCCATCGAGCATGCACATCAGTACGGAGTCATTCACCGCGACATTAAGCCAGCAAATCTGCTGCTCGATTCGGCGGGGAAAACATGGGTAACTGACTTTGGATTGGCTCAAATCCAAACTGAGGTTTCGAATCTCACTCGTACCGGCGACCCGATGGGAACGTTGAGATACATGAGCCCGGAACAGGCTGCAGGCAAGCGCGACGAACTCGATCATCGTACAGATATTTATTCGCTTGGCGTGACACTCTATGAACTGCTGACTTTGCGGCCTGCACTCGAAGGGGACGGATATCGTGAAATGCTTAACGATTTAGCGCTGCATGATCCACCGTCGCCTCGCTCCATTGATCCTGCGTTACCGGTTGAATTGGACACCATTGTTCGTAAATCAATTGCCAAGTCTCCTAGCGATCGTTACGCAAGTGCGGCCGCATTTGCGGACGACTTGCAAGCATGGTTGGACGACAAACCGATTGCGGCAAAACCGCCGACGGCATTCGAACGACTTAACAAGTGGCGGCGCCGTAACAGTGGATTGGTTGCAGTTGCCAGCGGAATTCTTTTATTCGCAACTCTTGGATTGCTTGCCACGACTCTAGTGATTTGGCGTGAACAACGAAACACATCTAACGCACTAAAACGTGCCCAGCGAAGTTTCCAACAGGCTCGAAGGGCTGTTGAGTCGTTCAGCACGCTGAGCGAAAGCGAATTGGCTTATCGACCAGACTTGCAAGACCTACGTAGAAATTTTCTCGAAACATCACTTGAGTTCTATCAGGATTTCCTGAGCGACCGCGCTGACGACCCGGCGCTGGATCAGGAACTGGAGCTCACCTCGGCTCGGGTGGCGAAGATGTTGGAAGAGCTACGGATTCTAGGCAATATTTATCCATTGAGAGCATTGATGGACGAGCGGGTTCAAAATGAATTGGGGATGGAAGCCGAAAAAGCAAAGGTAATCGCGGATGCGGTCGACCAGTTCAATGAGCAACGTCAATCCATGGCGAATCAATTCGTCGGCGGACTGTCAAATGAGAATTCGGAGTTGACTGAACTGGCGAGGGAGTTCGATGGGTTTATCACAAGTCAGCTTTCAGACAATCAGCTAGAGCGGTTGAGGCAGATTGTTCGTCAGGAGCAACTACCATTTACCTTAAAAACATCTGAAGTTATTGCCGAATTAAAATTGACGATGCAACAGCGTAACGACATCGGTCGTATCATTGAGGAAACTCGACCGAACCGTGGAGAGGATGTTCGCGGCAACGGAAATCGTGGCAGGGGAAAAGAAGGACCTTCCCGCGGTGGCCCGCCACGCATTGGTGATTCGAATGCACGCTTGGACGGTCGTCGCGGACCGCAGGATTTCAACGGCCCACGAAATGACAGTTCTCCATTCGAGAGATTTGAAGGTGGAGGTCGCTTGCAATTCGAGCGAGCGAGATCGGCGGTTACGAAAAACACCATGAAATACATAATCGAGATTCTGACGCCCATCCAAGTCAAGAGATGGAATGAACTGATAGGTGAGCCATTTGAAGGCTAGAGTGCGGCAGCTAGTTGCGTTGGACAACAAGACTGCTTATTACCAACCCAGAAATGCGTCGTCATCTGAAGTCGAACGAGACCCAATCGCAAACGGCCAAATCCAGCGAAAGAACCACTCTTGCTATTGGGTGCGGACTAACCATTGTTCGCGAGACTGTCCCCACAGTTCGACGGGTTCGTGACTATATGGATCCGGGAGCCGTGTTGGGCCGATTTTGCTTGATCCCAAACGTTTGGCCAACGCTTGTGAGGCAACGTTTTCCGGAGCGATCGTGTGGACGACGTGATGCCATCCAAGTCGATCAAAGTCGTAGTCCATGCAAGCTATCGCCGCCTCGAATGCATATCCTTTGCCAGTGAAACGCGAGATCAGTCCCCAGCTAATTTCCTGGTCAGGCCAACCGTGTGGATGCAACGTTGGCACTTATATTCTATTCGAGAGAGAACTACCGGAGCTTGTTCCGTCGACTATTGAACGCTAGACTTACTTTCCGTTCATAATCAATTATAGTTATTTTGATTGTTTACTTGGGTATCTTGCTTTCCCTATAAGTCTCAAGTCCAGCCTCAAACGACAGGAGCATTCATCATGTCAACTTTTCAAAAGCGTGGCTTCACGCTGGTTGAACTTTTAGTAGTCATCGCAATTATTGGGATCCTTGTCGGCCTTCTGTTGCCAGCCGTACAAGCGGCCCGCGAAGCAGCTCGGCGAATGCAATGTTCCAACAATATGCACCAACTGGGTATCGCGTTACACAATTACGCTGATGCCCACAAGAAGTTTCCCCCCGGGACCATCGGGCGCGATCCCAATAACCCAGCGGTCTACCTATCAAAGAGAACGCCCTTCATCCGTCACATGTTGGATTTCTTGGAACAAGGGAATCGAGGAAAGGTGTACGACGACAACGTGAATTGGCACCAACAACCTGCAGCCAATTGGCCGATTGTTTTTTCCTACCTACCGACTTGGCACTGTCCGAGCGACACTTCCCTGCAAATGGAATCGAACAGCTTTCGAGACTTCAAGGGGAATTATGGTGTCAACTGGGGAGCACAAACTCAAGTGGTGACGAACGCAACTCTCAAAGGACCTTTCTACTATCACTACGGTGCGCGTTTTGGCGATATCACCGACGGGACTAGCAACACCTTTGCGATGCTTGAGATGATACAAGCACCGGCCCTGGCAAGCGAACCAATTGATCGTCGCGGTCGGCCATGGAACGAAGACTCTTCTTGCTATCAGATCAGTTCGGACCTTTCGCCGAATAGCAAAGCGCCTGATCGCGGCGTTTGTGTTAATCGGCCGACGATGAATTTGCCTTGCATCAACGGAGGTAGCATCGCGCAGTTTACGCTGGCCGCGAGAAGCCGTCATACAGGAGGAGTGCAAGTCTTGATGTGTGATGCGTCCGTACATTTCTTGTCCGATTCGGTTGAAATACTGACCTATCGAGCCTTGAGCAGTCAAGCGGGTGGAGAGGTGGCTCAGTTGCCGTAGAGTGAGCCGATCAGACTTTCGATGAGATCGCTACAAGACGGAAAATTTCAGGAATGGGTATGAAACACATGGCATTGAAGTCAGCGTTGGTTGTTATTAGCGTTGGCATATTGTGCGTTCTCGGTTGCGGTCCAAATGACAATCGCCAAGCATTGACAGGCACCGTTACCTGGCAAGGAAGCGCATTGTCCAAAGGGGTGATTACTCTGTACCCGAAGGGGAACGGCTCAACCGTGGGTTGCGAAATCGTGGATGGAAAATTCTCGATAGATGCAGTAAACGGAGCCACGCCCGGCAACTATCGCGTTGAGATAATAGCGTTCCGACCAACTGGAAAAACGGAATTCGATATCGACCAAAACAAAAAAGTCTCAATTGATGAACAGTACTTGCCAAAGGAATTTAATTCGGCGTCGAAGCTAGAAGCGGAGGTGGCCGTTGGGAAGCCGAACTCTTTCGAATTTCGTTTGATGCCGTCCAAGTAAAAGACAAGAGTAGGACGGCTCATTATCGCTCGACTTGCGATAGAATACTCTTCTTCCTGCCAACATACGGAGTTTACGCCCAGTCCAGAACGCCAAAAACTAGTCTAAAAAAGCATGACTCAAGAGACGAATTCACAGCCAGCCCAGCAAGAGGACGAACGAGCATTCTCGCTGGCGAAAGAGGCGTTGTCTTACGTTGGCATGTTTCGAACGCCTCCAACTCCTGAAGTCTATGAAGTTTGGTATCGCTTTGCTGAGGGTGAAAATGACGCGATCAATGAACAGTTATTGCATGCAGTCAAAGTAGCAAAGTCGGTTACTGCTCAACAGTTGCGTGATCTTCGCATCCAGTTCTTAAACGCCACGGATACGTCCGAAGCCAATGCTAAGATAAGCCACCAACTTGCCACAGAAATTGACGGTATTCAGTCTCTGATCGTGTCCCAAGTCGACGCAAACGAGAGATTTGGCGGCTCGATCGATCTCGTCAGCGCCCGATTAGTTAGCGATTCCGTCACACCCTCCGAATTGAGAGAATGCCTAAAATCGCTTCATCAAGGGAACGAGAGTATCCAAAGTCACATGTCGGAAATGGGTTCCAAGCTAAAGCTTTCAAGGCAACAAATTGAGGGCCTCCAAGCGACAGTAGCGGAATTGCAAAAGGAAGTGCAAACGGACCCACTTACAGGCGTTGGGAATAGAAGGCTTTTTGACATAATGATGGCGTCTGCGAATGAGACCAAAACAAGGGAGTCGTCCCTCTATCTGATTCTAATCGACTTGGACAATTTCAAGGACATTAACGATACGCATGGTCACGCGACCGGCGATGATGTGCTCCGTTTTGTAGCGAGCAGTTTAAGAAAGCGGTCCACCGACGCCACCATAACACGCTACGGCGGCGATGAATTCGCAATTTTTGTCAAATTCGAACCTGAACAGGCCAAACATTTTTCTGAAGAACTTTGCCAGTTCTTCTGTGGAAACAATCTGACCGTACGAAGTAGCGGCGAGCAAGTAGGGACGCTGACAATTTCAGTTGGAGCGGCACTATTGCGATGCGATGACAATCCGGATTCATGGTTCGAACGCGCTGATAGGCTCCTTTACAGCGCTAAGTCAGGCGGTCGCAATCGCGCGATGGTAGAACGCAAACAGTCGTCGGGTTCATCCAACTAAGTTAACATCGCTTTTAAGAGTGGAGCGATTGGCCATTTGAGCTTTGTCGCATTCGAAATTGGAAGGCAGCGGGCCGCAATCGGTTCTTAGGACATTTACGCTAGCGACGAACCGTTCGCGGATTTTTTAGATAATACAATCGGCCATCTTCGGCGCCGCCAAGAAAGTCCGGTACGCCGTCACCGTCGAAATCGACGATCGCGGGACTTACGTCATGCCCTTCGATGTTTCGTTTAGCTAGGCTACCAACGTTGCGCATGATCCATTTTCCATCTCGAAAGTCGATTTGTTGCAAGAAGTCTGCGTTGGCTGAGTTTAGTAGAAAATCAAACTTTCCATCGCCGTCCCAATCCGTCACACAGAGTTTCCGCCGACCGCTTTTACCTGCAGCTCCTGAGTTAAGTCGAATGGGAGCTCCTTGCTCATCAACAAACGATCGGCTCGGTGCGTTGAGCGTCAGTCGTTCCCCAACTCGCGATCGTTCAAAGAAGGTTAAATAGCCCTCTTGGTCGAGCATTGCCAAGTCCACCAGTCCATCCCCATTGAAATCAAAGATGACGGGAGTTGTTCGCCACTGAGTGAGAAGTTCGTCACCTGCTGCCTCGAGCCATCCCCAAGCCAAACGAGGCTGATTACCAGACCAATCGACTTCGATCGCTTCCGGCGCTTTGAGTTTGGGTGCGTTTCGAGTCCCTACATTTTTGAGCCAAACAACCCGCCCCAAAATCGAATTCAAAACGATGTCGGGTAATCCATCACTATCCCAGTCTGCCACATTCAGCGTTGTATAGCCCCATTTTGCCTCGGCGGGTCCTTGAATGCTTCCGTTGGGTCCTGCAACGACTCGAAAATCCTTGCCATCCACTTGGACTGCAACGGGGCGGCTCCATTTAGGATTTGCAATATTTGGCCCGCTCCTATTTTCAAAATACTCGATATAACCTGCCGTGTTACCACTCAATATATCCGTATCGCCATCGCCATCCCAGTCGAAGCCAAATGGAGTTGCCAATGCCCCACACTTGAGAGTATCGGCCTCTTGTTGGAAGTAATAAGGGGGAGCAAACACTGGCGTAGCGTTGTTGGCAGCATCCAGGCCAACATGCTCGATCAATGCAACGCGACCGTCTTCATCGCCAACGATCAAATCAAGATCGCCGTCCCGATCCCAATCAAAAGATACAGGCACGATCATTTGCAAATCCATAGCCAATGGTATGCCACGACTTGTCTTCAGTTTGTGACCCGTTTCGTAAAGAGGCGACGTGCGTGTCCCTGCGTTTTTGAAGTAGGTAAACGAATCTAGAAATTCGCCGCAAATGAGATCGAGGTCGCCGTCCTGATCAAAGTCCCCGAAATTAGGAGAGGGGCAACCAAACAGATCGATAGGCTTTCCATCTGCTTGAATCAATTCCGGCTCCGCATAATCCGGTCTGTCTGTGCTGCCGCGATTGCGAAACCAGTAGATCCATCCATGCAACGGGCCGTTCTTCCATTTCCCCTCAGCGCTCCACGCGTCATCCCACCCGTAATGGCTCCAATCCTCAATGCCTACGATGAGGTCCAAGTGCCCGTCACCATCGTAGTCTGCATACCGCCATTGGTTGTGGCGGACTTTCGGGCCTTTGGTCTGTTGCCCAAGCGGCTTATGAAATTTGGGGTCGATCGACAGCACACGCTTCTCGTGGGTGCCGCCGGTCGTAAAGTTCAAGTATTCCACGCCAGGCGAAAGGACTCGCATGTTTCCATCGTTGTAGCTCGGCATGACGTAGTGGACAGTCTTACTCAGCCAGCGCGCTGGTTTGAATACCGGCAACTTTATCTTAGACGTTTCGCCGGCTGCGTTCTCAAAGAACCAAACGCCGTTGGAAGGCTTATCCGGACAGGAGACGATCAAGTCGAAATCACCATCTCCATCTGCATCACAGGGGACCGGCCATGCCCACAACCCTACTCCCAAATCGACAACCAAGCCCGGATGATTGAATCGCAGAGGCTCAAGCTCATCGGCGTTCAGGTTGTTTTTTTTTGTTGCACAGGCAACGGAGATCCCTGCAACCACTACCAGACACATACGGTTCCAACGCTGCATCATCACGACAACGACTCCAAAATTGCTTGAACACGAGCCCGTTCGGGGGCTCGAAATCGATGAAACGGCTCTGCCATAAAGTCATCGCAAATCCCAAGCAACGATAAACAGCACTTCGTCGCTTTGATGTACTTGGACGCATACTTTCCCACTTCGTAGATTTGCTGGAATCGGTTGATTCTTGATTGTACGTCATTTATGAGAACTTCGTCGTGAGCTACACATGCGTCATAGCACTCGACAAAGAGCTTGGGAAACACGTTTGCACCTCCGGCAACGCCACCATTGCCCCCAAGACGCATCGCCTCTGGTAGTTTCGCCTCTGGGCCAATCATGACCGACCAGTCAGGACGCAGCTTTTTCAGCTCGATCGCCTTTTCAAAATAGTTCATGTCGCCGCTGCTATCTTTGAGTCCAATGATCTGCGGAATCGCGGTCAGCCTTTCAAGAGTCTCGCTTTCGAACCAGACTTTTGTCAAACTAGGCATGTTGTATAGGACCAACGGCAGCGGAAGCTCGGGAACGAGGTTTTCGATGTAGCCGGTCAATTCTGTTTGTCCAGCGGGGAAGTAGTAGGGGGTGGAAATCACAAGTGCTGTCGCCCCAGCTTTGGCTGCATGTTCTGCCAACCGAACCGTTTCCACAAACGACGTGTCGGTGATGCCGACCAAAACAGGGACTCGACCCGCAACGCTTGCAGTCGCTCGATCGATCAACTCGCGTCGCAAACGATAGCTCAAGCTCGGAGCTTCGCCAGTCGTTCCTAGCAGGAATAAACCATGTACTCCACCCGCTAAAACGTGTTCGATCAATCGCTCAAGACCGTTCTGGTCTAGCTCGTCACGAGCCTTTAGTGGCGAAACCAGCGGTGGGATGATTCCTGAAAGCAGTGGTTGCATTAATGCGATTCCCAGCGAGGATCAAGCCTAAATCCGGTCCGCTGAATCAACCTAGACTAAGCAAGTGCAATCTTAAGCCGTCAAAGAATAGTCGCTTTTGTTGCGATGTTAAAGCCGTGTTAGCTAGCTGTTTTGGAGCTCTCTTGCGGCTGAGACCGTTATTTCCCTACACTCCGGCAGAAACGCACAGACGATCGCACGATTTCAAATTGCTCAATATTAAACAACAGCGGCTTGTTATGGATGACTTGAAGATGAAGATAGCTATTTCCACGCTTGCGATCCTACTTCTGTCGTCTAACTGCCATGCACAGCAGGAACCCAATCGCTACCAGCCTTACACTCCGACGGTCGTTGGCGGACTCCCCCCCGGTTCGAAAGGCCTTGAGCAACCCGTATACGTCGCCGATCGGGTCGCTCCAAACCAACTGACGGACACGACCGCCGGTGCTCCTTCCGACTTCCTTTCCGCGAGTAGCCTTGGTTTTGATGTAACCAAAGTGGTTCCTTCGACGGACAAAATGGACCGCTTCGAAGCAGGCATGCTCATCGCCGTGGTCGGAGAGGATCCAGTGCTTATCGGAGACTTATTTCCCATCAACAAGTTGACCCCTAACGTTACTAGCGATAGTCAATTTGAAATGGCCATGCGCAAAGGGCTCATGGAAATCGTCACACGCAAAGCCTTAGCTCAAAGGTTTCTCAACGACAAGGTTTCGGGCAAAGCGGTCAAAGACCGAGCGGAGGCTAAAAAGCAAATGAAAACGCAAACCGCAAAGATCTTTCACCAGAAATGGATACCGATGCAGATGGAACAAATGAAATGTGAGTCCTCGCTCGAGTTCCAAGAGAAACTTGCAGAAGCAGGGAAAACACTACAGTCTATGATGCGTGATTTTGCTGAGAGAACCTGGGCTCAAGAGCACGTTCGAGAGAAAGTACCAGAGAACCCAATCATCGAATTAAGCGAACTAAGCGACTACTTTCAAGAGCATATCGACGATTTCAAACGCCCTGCTCGCGCGAGGTTTCAGATGCTTTCCGCAAACTTTTCTAAGTTCCCCTCCAAACAAGATGCATTCCAGGCTATCGCGGACATGGGAAATCAGGTCCTACTTGGGGGCGCTCCATTTAGCGCGGTTGCCAAACGTCAATCTACCGGTCTGGGAGCGTCCGAGGGAGGCCTGTTCGACTGGACCACGCAAGGCGCGCTGAAGAGCAAAGAAATCGACAAAGCCATTTTTGAGAATTCGGTCCGTGGCCTGAGCCAGGTGATCGAAACAAGCGACGGATACCACATCGTCGAGGTGTTGGAACGGGAACAAGCCTACACGCAGACATTTGCTCAAGCTCAAGCCGAGATACGCAAGGTTTTGGTGCAGCAAAAAGTAACGAAACAGCGTAACGACTTCATCGCAAAGGTCCGCGTGGAAACACCGATTTGGACGAAATGGCCCGAGGATATTCCTGGATCACAAAATATCTCCCTGCTCCAACAATAGCGTCATCGCGAAAAGTCATGAAGACAATTGTCGCTTGGACAAAATCGACAAAAAGTGATGTGCTTTGGCGCATCTTTTTGTTTTTCCATTTTTCCATCGTATCGCCGTTTGTGTATGCGTCCGAGAAACCGAATTCGGTAGCCGATGGAGAGCTCCACGATTGCCAAATCATTTCGATCGACAATGCATGTGCCGTTGGCGACCGCGGCTTGATTTTGTTTACGAGCGACGCCGGCAAGCACTGGGAAGTTCAGCATCAGCGTTCAGACGCTACGTACTATGCTGTTTGCTTTTCCGACGAACTAAACGGATGCATTTTGGGCGGTACGATAGAGCCGTATTCACATCGCAGCTCTGGAACGGTTCTCCTCACGTTCGATGCTGGGAAAACGTGGCAGTCCGTTGCAAACGACTTGCCCCGATTGATTGGTGCACAGCTCGTTGGTAATGGACATATTCTCGCATGGGGCGATTGGTCAAATCTGTATCAGAGTGCATTGTTCGAAAGCTACGATGGTGGGCAATCTTGGGCTGGCAGGTCCACACCATGCGGCCATATTCAGTGCTGTGCTGTCAATTCGGATGGCATCCTCGTTGTAGTAGATCGAGCAGGGATCATTTACAGGTCAGTAAACGGCCTGGAATTCGAGCCCGTTCCATTGCCAATAACCCCATTTGATCCCATTCGCTTCTGCAAAAACATTGAGGGTGTTTGGTGGCTTGGAGGAGATTCGGGAAAACTATATCGTTCGCGGGATGCAATCCAGTGGGGGAAACTGTCATTGCCAGGTACGGAAACAGATCATGCGATCATTTCACTCTGGACTGCGGCTGGTTACGGAAGCCGGATTTGGGTAGCCGGGCGACCGGGCAATGTTATTTGGACTTCCGAAGATCAAGGCGACACATGGACAACATCGATCACAAAGAACCGTACTCCGATCAACGCGATCTCGGCTATGCGTGGCGAACTTTTGCTTTCATGTGGTACGATGGCCAACATCTTTGCGAGTCGAAACAGTGGCCGAGCTTGGTGGGCTCAACACCAATCGGGGGTGCGAAGCGCCGTCTTAAACATTTCGAGTACATGCTCCGGCGTTGCCTGGGATTTCATGACGCAGGTAATGCACGAGAACAAGCGACATGCTTCCGCGATCGTTCTCCATGATCAGTGTTTTGAGGAACGGACCGGACTGCTGCCCGAATTGGCCTCGAGAATGGAGATCGCCGGAAAATCGATCGGCTTGGCACAAGCTCGAGTGCTCACTAGTTTTCCCGTTGGCAATTTAGATTCAGGGTTGCGCGATAGCGACCTTGGTTATTACGCTGAGAAGTCCTCAACATCCGCACTGATCAAGCAAATTGTTTTTGAGATTCGTAGCCATCGACCTGAGGTGATCGTTTCCAATTGTCCTGCAACTGGGAGCGCTCTTGAAACGAAATCGGCCAATGCCGTAGAACGTGCTGTCGAGCTGTCTGCAAATAAGGATTTTAAGCTTTTCTCGGAAAGCAGCGGTATCCCGGATGAAGCGTGGGAGACCAAGCGTGTCTTTGTCCGAGGTACCAGTGCGGTAAACCAGTACTCTCCATCCATGCTACTCGACACGAATCTGGTGCTTGGAACCGCCTTGATCAAAATCAAGCCTCTGCTTCAGAGCCAAAGTATCGAAGTCCCTACCGACAAAAAGTACGCATATCGCCTTTCAGGTGCGCGCAGTGGAATCATGCGGGATTCAGCGCTGAATGGACTCGTTTTGGATCCATCAACTCAAGTTAGGGATCGGAGCGAATTCAGTCAGCTCAAGTCGACGTTGCGTCGCACTTCAACATGGTTCGGTTGGAAACAGTTTACCGATTCTGAGTCGGGCAACGCACTGACGCCCGACCGGGTTTGGGACACCAAAATCAGAGCCGCTGCGAAAGACGTTTCCGAAGAGTCAATTTCGCCCGTCCTCTTGGACCTTGCGATTCAATGCAGACGATCAGGGGACTGGAATCGATGGCAAGCGGCACTTGATTTCCTTTTGGAACGTTCCCCCCAATCGTCTTTGACAGAGGCTGCTTTGTGGGATCTCATGATGCATACTGGTAGCATCGAAGTAAAACGCATGCTAGCCAGCCAATTACAAACCTTGGAACAGCGCACTGTGGAAGGCCTCAGCGTATCCGCTACTACATTGCAGCAAGCATCTCCGTTTGCAAAATCACATTCCGAATCGTCGGTTCAACCCGCAGCCCACTTGAATCCCGTCAGGCTTATTCCGATCGCTACCCATCGCGACCTGAATGAGTTTACGAGACTTCTCGGAAAGTGGCCGGAATCTTTTGTTAACAGACGAATGGAGCCCAGATGGGGCTGGTTGATCGCCTCTAGATACCGAGCTATGCAACTACGAAATGAATCGGTCAATGCGTCGGTGAACCTTGGGCGAAGCTACTCCGACTACTGGCCCTCACTTTCACCTTCGCTAGGCCAATGGAGCCGCGTGGCCAAAGCGGAACACGACGTGTTCGACCTCGTCTCTGCCCCCCCCTCAATCGATCCTTCCCCTTTTCCGCTATCACAACCCACAACCCAGGTGCCTCGGGGCAAGATCCCCTTGCTTTCCTGGACTTCAGAAACACCGGACCTAGACGGAAAAGCAAATGAAGCGTTCTGGCAAACGGCAACTCGAATTGAATTGAGAGACCCGTGGTCTACCAAAGCGGGAATGAAAACCACGATTCGCATCGCGAGAGATAAGCAATTTCTTTATGTACACAGCGAAGCTATTGCCTATGGGGCGGTTTCGCCCCTGAAAGAAAAACGCAAAAGAGACACGAAACCAGAGGGCGATCACATCAAACTACGCATCGATGTGGATCGAGATTACGCGTCTTGGTTCGAAATAGGCTGGTCCGTATCTGGCGAATCCTTCGATTCGGTTAATGAAATGCTTCAGTGGAATCCAACATGGTACGCCTCAATGTCCAACGACACCCATTCTTGGTCTACCGAGATAGCAATCCCGTTAGAACAACTTGTTGTACTCGGCGATGACCTCACTAATGACTTGACCAAAGATGTCTGGGCACTAAACGTTACAAGAACGATTCCGGGAGAAGGAGCGCACTCGCTTGCTCCCTCGATATCAGACCAACCCGCAGCGGACGATTGGTTTCTCGTAGATCTTGGCATTAGGAACGGATCGACCCCTTGATTCGATAACTGTGTTGGCCATCATTTGGGCTTGTTGCGCATAGCAACTTTAATCTATATGCCTAAATACGGAAATTATTTTGGCGGCCATTTGTCGCTCGGTGTCCCCTGTCTTTCGATTGAAATAGTTTTGATGTTTGGCAAAAGAAACCGGAAAGAAAATACCGTTCGCATTGATGTCGATTGGCTGTTAGGCGAATCCAACTCGCAAGCCAGTCGCGATTTCCCTTGGTTTCCTCGTATTATTCTATCGCTGGTGTGTGTTCTTGCCGTTGTCTGGTGCTGGCCGTATGCTTCCCGCCAGTGGCTGAATTGGGAATGGCATCAACAACTTGCCCATTCGATGGGTAAGCAATCCGAAGATGTGCTACCCATTATGCTTGCGATACATGAACTCAATCCGAGCAACAGTAGAGAGATGGTTGAGCAGTTGGGGAGCTCGGATTCCAACAAACGCACTTTTGCCTATCACTTGCTCGAAGAGAGAATTCAGCAATGGTCTAGTATCGACCTACCACCTGTTGTGGAAATCACTAGTCTCGTCGAGTCTTTGAACTCGGATCGTATTCAATCTCCGGAGTCCGTGTTGATGCGAGCCCAGTTGGCTGCACAGTTGCGGCAACTAGTTACGAATCAATTCCCAAATGCTCCAACGGTGATTGCTTCCATCGATGCAATGTTGGTTCAAGGTGAACCCACCCGGAGGCCGCGGGAACAAAGCGACCGAACCAAACCCAAACAATCCAGTGCGCCCACCGTGGCGACCACGTTCCGTTTTAGTGATGGTGGCGATATCAGTGACGCAACGCTTGAACCACCAAGCATGCGACAGTCACAAATCCAAATGCAGGGACCTGTTTTGACGAGCATGCGTACTCCAACCGATCACTCTTCTTCAGCCCCAAATCTCAAACTTTCCATTCCTCGAACCATTGCTAAGGCAATGGTTGTTCGCACGCCAGACGTCGCGGTCGAACCATTGATTGACACCCTGTATGCTTCGGAATCGCAATCCGCGCAGCAGGAACCAAACAGCATGAATGGAATTGAAAAACTAGAACTAGAAGAGTTGTTGCCTCTATTGAACAGTTCGCAACCGCGGATCGCGCGTCAAGCGTTCAATGAATTGGTTCGCCGCGAAACACCTCAAAGGATTTTGGAACTGGCCATTGTTTTGGCCCAAGGCGAAAATGAAGAACGACTCTTAGCCATGGAGACGATTGCGAGAGATCCCAAGATAGCTGGGATTCCCTGGCTCGTTTGGATGGCTGGAAGCGGCGATCGTATTGTCCGGCGTCGTGCAATCGCGTTGCTCGGATCCATGACAGACCCTATTGCCATCCGCAAGCTTCGAAGCTTGCAATCACGCGAACCAGATAGCGATATTTTTGACCAAATAAAACAAGTTCTGTTAGCCTCTGGAACGTCTTCCATTGGCGTTCGATGAAGGACAAAGCCAACATGAAAATCCAGACAAAAAGCAGCCGACGCAAATCGTTTGCAACCGCTCTGTTTCTTGGAGTGCCACTCATTTTTGCTGTTCCAAGCATCGGTGATGACAGTCTCGCATCAAAAAGAACTGCAAAGACGGTACCTGCCTTTGTGGCTGCCAATTTCGACAAGGCAAAGCTGAGAACCGTGCACGTCAATAAAGCAGTCGTCCGTTCCGGTCCATCGGATAAGTACTACGCGACTTCCACTTTGATGAAAGATGCGATCGTCGAAGTCTATATGGAAACATCGGACGGCTGGTCTGGAATTCGTCCACCTGCAGGCAGTCACAACTGGATCCCTTCAAACATCGCTTACCTACTGCCAGGAGGGAAATCGGCTGAAGTCACGCAAGACAAATCACCCGCTTGGGTAGGCAGCGACTCGTCCGATGTCTCTGAATTTATGTGGCAAATGGAACTCCTCAAATCACAGCAGGTCCAAGTACTAGGCGAAGAGATGCAATTGACCGAAGACGGAAAAAAGCAGCTTTGGTATCGCATCTCGCCACCACAGGGGGAATTTCGTTGGATCAAAACATCACAGCTATCTGACGCCCCAGCAAGCAAATCGAGAGAGTCGGCAATCCAGCTTGCGAACTATGTCGAAGACGAAAACGCTGCCATCGCATCAGGTAAAAACAAAAGCGGTTCCGGTAAGATTGTTTGGTCGGATGAGAAGAAAACGTTAGAGCAAGTCGAAGCGCAAATCCAGCAAGAACAGGCTGAGATTCAACGCAATATGCAAGCAGACGGTATTCATGTAAGCCTTGATTCCCCGAGACTCGAGGTGAACCAACACAGTACCTCTTCCAAACAAATCGGCGATCCGAATCCTTCGAACAACAGCGTGGTGGAGGAAGACTTCGTTACAGATTCCGACACAATGGAACCGCAGATCACAACTCGCATTCGTCCTATTGCCGAATCAATCCACCCACGACGAACCAAAACTCAAAGCAAGTCGGCGGATCATCAAATCGACGGCCAGCGACAATGGGAAGCAATGCAATCGGCCAATCCAAAGTTGCGAGTTAGGCCGGTAAGTAGCATCCTAGGCCTTCTCGGCTTTAGCATTATCGAAGCGGAACGTGCACCGGTCTCGACCCATATTGCACAGCAGTACCATACGAATTCGCCGCAGGGACGTCTCGGAACGATCGGGCCTGTTGGAAATAGTCGACTGGATCGATTGCCGCGTCCCGGGAATCGGCCATCGATGAGTCTCCCCGTCGATGGCTCGGAGATTACTATACCCCAAGGTACGGACCCAAGTGTATGGAATAGTGGGCCGACTGCGACAGCATTGCCGTCGATGAACCAAGGAGAGTCAACGTTTTCACGATGGATGAACTCTCGAGAACCCGTCTTCGGTTCCTCTGCAACGCAGCCTCCCTATAACCCTATGTTAGCCGCCTCGGGGTTGCAAACCGTACAGCAGGCAAACCCAAATGGTAACTCTCTTGCGATTCAACCTCAATCCAGTCCTGGCATGCTGGAAACAACTGCCTGGCATGGGCTCGGTAGCGCACAGCGAGGCTCCAACTCTCAGCCTTTTGCGATGTCGAACGATTCAAACGACCCAGAAGGTTCTGAAGATGTAGAACAATTCCGAACACCTGAGATACAATCCGCATTGGTCCATCTTACCCGAGAAGTTGCTAGTCCAACGGAAGAATGGAATTTTTCGGGGTTGAAAACTCAGGCAGCATCGTGGGTAGAGAATGGCTCGACAGCGATGGTGCGTGGGGAAGCCAGATTGCTTCTCGAGAGAATTGATCGTTTTGAGTCGCTTCGGCAACGTACGATGGGATTCACGCAGAACGCCACCATGATAGCGCAGCAAGCGATCGGTAATGCGTCGTCCGCCGCCATCCAACAAGCCAGTGTTTCACCTACCTCCGCTGCTTCATTGAATACAATCCCAGGTAGTAGCGGTGTTTCCAATGCGATCGCTACAAACACATTGACCGAGGGGGATGCCTCGGGTTGGCTGGTGCAAGTTCACACGACGATCAAAGGGCAACCGGAATTCGCTTTAACTGACGACGCAGGCAAAGTCATTACGTATGTCCAATCGTCCCCCGCTATCAATCTTCGACGTTATCTCCAGCAGCCCGTGACCGTCTACGGCGTACGAGGTTACATTCCCAACTTAGCCTCCAAACAGATTCTTGCAGAGCGCGTAGTGCGAATGCGGTAGCTGTATTTACCGATTCAATCACTCGTTCCATCGACAACGATTGTCGTTCATCGCTTGCGGTCCCGCAGTAGGTTGCGGCTTGGGCGTGCCACGCAATCCGCCGCGTCGATCCATGAGAAGCAACCAAATGGAGCGCACATTGGGATGGATCTTACTTTGAAAAACAGCCTAGAAGGTGGAAAACGGGACTGATCGTTTGATGGATTCGTGCTAAAATTCTGTCAGCAAGAGACTGATTCGTTGCTTTGAATAGCAAGCACACCAATTTAGAGTTCAATGACGATCGCATCGCGGGTGGTTTCACCCGGCCCACGTGACAACACGGTCCGCACCGAGGACGGAAAGATTCTTTTGATTCCTAAAGGCTGGGAGCTATTGCCACCTGGCGATGCTGGTCTAACACGCCGGGTCAAAGTAGCGGGCCCGACTTGGACTGTTCAAGAAAAGAAAGGGCGGCGGACATTTTCCAAGGGAGTTTGGGCTCCCCAAGATACGATTGCTTCGATTCGGTCTGACCTTGAACAAGAACGTTCGACGGAGTCCTATGCCAAACGCAAGATCGCAGATGCAGGTCGGAGAGAAAAGAAACAAACGGAATACGTCGAAGATTTCGGTTCGGCCGTTCTTGACTTTTTGAACTTTGCCGCTCGATACGATGCACTCGCTAAAAAGTTAGCCACTGCGGTCACGGTGCATGCGACTCCCGTCGGAAGCGGCACGGTTGCAAGAACCGAGAGAATTCCAATTGAGAAACGAGCGGAGTCAGCTGTCATCGCTTGGATGAGGCACCAAACTACTGCGTATGACAATCTCAAGATTCCACGTGTCAAAGGAGAAAGACGCGAAGTACGAAGAATGTTAGCCGACCAGTCCAGACAATTGTTAGAAGACTACCGCCGGGGGCATTCTGTGAACGCCTCACTGTGCCCCCTTCAACGAGCATTCCAAGAATAGATCATGTACCATCAAACCGTTGTTAAGCCAAATGCCGAAGAGGTTGCCATAGCGGCAACAAACTGGCTGATAGAGACGATCCAAGAGTCCATCGCGGCACGCGGTGTATGCAGTATTGCATTGTCCGGCGGCTCCACGCCAAAGCGATTGTATCAATTGATAGCCGAAAACGAGTCCAAGAGTGTCGACTGGTCGCTCGTCACTTTGATCATGGGGGATGAACGCAACGTTCCCCACGAGCATGTTGACAGTAACTATCGCATGATAAAAGAAGCGTGGCTCGACCGTCTTGATAAGAATTTTCCCAAGTCGATACCTACCGTATTGCCTGTTACTATTCACGTCAACGCACCCGAGCGTGCAGCAGCAGATTATGAGAAGCTACTCAAGAAAACTCTCGTCAGCAACGACGACGATGACGGAGATACGCCAGCTATCGATATTGTACTTTTGGGTTTAGGGGACGATGCGCACACCGCCTCACTTTTTCCGGAAACGGATGCGCTAAATGAATCGCACCGGCTTTTCGTTGCGAACTTTGTGCCTAAGTTTTCAGCCTATCGTTTAACCTTGACCGCTCCCATGATCAACGCGGCTAGAAACATTGCGTTTCTAGTATGCGGGCCATCGAAACGCCCTGCTGTTGATGTCGTGCTGCATGGTCCCCGCCATCCAGACGAATATCCTGCCCAATTGATTGAGCCCAAGCTGGGGAGACTCTGGTGGTTTCTCGACACTGCCGCTGCCACCGAAGTATTGAAGTAACCCGAACGCGAATTCTATGTCCGAAGATCCAACTCAAAAGCCAACGCCTCCTTCCCTTAGTCCATCTTTTGGAGGGCTCCGCGTAGCGGCCCTCGAAAGCCGACGTCGCGACGATTTTTCTAGATTGATTGAACGATTTGGAGGAGTGCCCTTTGTCAGTCCGTCGATGCGAGAGGTGCCGATCGATAAGAACAAAGAAGCCATCGAGTTCGCTTACCGGGTCATGACAGGGGATATCGGCGCTGTGATTTTCTTGACCGGCGTAGGCTTCAAGCAGCTGATCGCCGCGATCGAACCGCACGTTGATAAACAGCGATTTTTGAATTCGCTATCGGATATTCCCACGGTAGCGCGCGGTCCCAAGCCCGTTGCTGCAATGCGAGAATTCGGCTTGCAGCCAACACACCGAGCGCCGGAACCCAACACATGGCGAGAGGTGCTTCAAACTGTCGACATCCACGTACCCGTCTCGAATGTCGAAGTTGGATTGCAGGAATACGGTATTACCAATCACTCCCTAGTCGCTGGCCTCGAAGCTCGGGGCGCGAAAGTTACCACGATCAAGGTCTATCAATGGGAGTTGCCTGAAGACACCGGCCCACTGATCGAGAATGTTCAGGCCATCGTGCGAGGTGAACGAGACTGCTTGCTGTTCACTAGCGCTCACCAGGCGGTCAATCTTTTGCGGATCGCGAATCAATTGGACTGCGAAAAAGAGCTCCGACTTGCGCTGCGAAGCATGGTCGTTGCATCGATTGGTCCGACAACTTCCGAAATGCTACAGCATCTTGAGATCCCAATCGATCTCGAGCCTGAGCACTCCAAAATGGGGCACCTTGTTCAAGCGTCTGCGGAAAAAAGCCCTCGTATCCTCAAAGCCAAACGATTCACAGGCATCACGGGATTGCCCGTAGGAAACTCAAGGAGCGATCTCTCGGCGATCAACAAGAGCATGTTAGGCACGAACATCAACGTATACCACGACAACCCCTTTATGAAGGCGTGCTTTAGGCAAGTGACCGATGTGACCCCAGTCTGGTTGATGCGACAAGCCGGACGTTATATGGCAGAGTACCGCGCAGTTCGCGAGAAGGTCTCGTTTTTGGAACTGTGCAAGAACTCGTCGCTGTGTGCCGAAGTCATGGTTACCGCAGTCGAAAAACTCGGCGTCGATGCGGCGATCATCTTCTCGGACCTATTGCCGATCTTAGAGCCAATGGGTTTTCATTTGGAGTTCACCGCAGGCGATGGACCCGTCATCCACAATCCAATCCGAACTCCTAAAGACGTGGATAGAGTCAAACCCCTAGAGAGCATGGACGCGTTGCAATTCGTTGCCGATACAGTCACTGCAACACGAAGAAGCTTGCCAGACAGAATACCTGTGATTGGCTTTTCCGGTTCGCCATTTACTTTGGCTAGCTACATGATCGAAGGTGGCGGCTCGCGAAACTATATCCACACCAAGACGCTTATGTACTCCGATCCTACAGCTTGGAAAGTGCTCATGAACAAACTGGTGGAATCGATCGCCCTTTACCTTAATTCCCAAATCGCAGCAGGGGCTCAATGTGTACAACTATTTGATTCCTGGGCAGGATGCTTGTCACCCAACGAGTATCGTACTCGCATTCTCCCACACATGCATGTACTTCTGGAGTCCATCGTACCGGGTGTTCCGGTCATCAATTTCGCAACAGGCAATCCGATGCTGACCTCTCTTTTGCGAGGGGACAACAGAACGGTCGTTGGGCTAGATTGGCGAGTTCCGTTAGACGTCGGCTGGGACATGGCGGGCAACGATCGGGCGGTACAAGGAAACTTGGATCCGATTGTTCTTTTCTCGGATCTGGATACGATCCGAGATCAAGTACACTACGTACTATCGCAGGCTTCAGGCAGACCGGGACACATCTTCAATTTGGGGCACGGCATCTTGCCCGGTACTCCTGTCGACAATGTCATCGCGCTGGTCGACATGGTTCACGAACTGAGCGACCGACGCAAGTAGGCTTAACGTAGAAAAAGACTCCAATGCGATTCAAGAATGTGTCGTTGCTTTCGGTTGGCTATGTCCTTCCACCTCTGGTGATCCGCTCGGAAGATATCGAGTCGCAGCTGGATTCGGTTTATCAACGCCTCAAGTTGCCACAGGGTCGACTTGAAGGGATGAGCGGCATACGAGAAAGGCGACTTTGGCAACTGAATACGCGAATCAGCGACATGAGTGCGGAGAGTTGTCGACGTGCGCTAGATGCCGCCGGCGTGCCCCCTTCTGAAGTTCAGTGTCTCATTCACGCAAGTGTTTGTCGAGAGTACCTCGAACCCGCGACTGCTTGTCGTGTTCACCATCTGACTGGTCTTCCGGAGGATGCGTGGGTTTATGATGTTTCCAACGCCTGTTTGGGAGTTATGAATGGAGCGGTCCAAATTGCTCAGCTCATTGAGTCCGGGGTCATTCGAGCGGGTCTAGTTGTTGGCACCGAAGACTGCCGTGGGCTGCTCGAAGCGACAATTCATCAATTGATCTCTGATCCAACGCTTACGCGTCAATCGATTAAGCCTGCGTTTGCGTCATTGACGATTGGCTCGGGCAGCTGTGCATGGTTGCTAGGCAATCGCGACTATTATGAGCAGAAGACATCTGGACTGGGAGCAACCATCCATGGTGCGGTGGCAGTTGCCAGGACGCAGCATCATTCGCTTTGCCAAAGCGACACCGATCAGGCCGGTAGCGGTATGCATCCAATAATGAATACCGATTCTGAGTTGCTCTTGGAAGCTGGCGTGGCAACAGGCAAAGCAGCTTTCGAGCATCTGCTTAGCGAACTCAATTGGCAGAGAGGTGAGATCGGCGCAACGGTTTGTCATCAGGTAGGCTCAGCACATCGGCGACGCATGCTGGAGACTTTAGGGTTGCCGATCGAATCCGACTTTGCCACGTTTGAGCGGCTGGGAAACACCGGTTCTGTTGCGTTGCCAACCGCACTAGGTGTTGGCTTAAAACAATCCCATTTTCAATTGGGTACAAGAGCCGCCTTGTTAGGGATTGGGTCCGGTCTCAATTCGGTCATGATGGGGATTGAATTCGGTAGAATCGCCGTCCGAGGAGACTAGTTGAGACAAATCAATTACGCGAACCTAAGTTGTAGTGCCCGTTGCTACGCGAATTCTAAACCGCGCATGGTTCCGGTCGAGGTTGCGAATCGTTCGGCTTCTATCCCCAACCGTTGCAGCATCGACACAAATAGATTCGGCAGCGGGTAATTGTTCTTAGTATCGAAGGCCAAGTGCTTCCCATGTTTAAAGCCGCCACCGGCAAACAAGACTGGCAAGTTCGTTGTCACGTGGGTATTCGCATTGCCGAGGTTGCTTCCGTACAAGATCATTGTCCTATCCAAAAGCGTATCGTTCCCTTCTTTGGTGTTTTTCATATTCGAAAAGAGTTCGCCGAGAAGCCGCATGTGCCATTGATCAATGGCTTCGAGTTGCTTGATCTTGGTTTCGCTTTTCCCGTGGTGTGACAAACTATGGTAGCCTTCGGTTATGTCAGCATCTTGCAGTTCGATGGTCGGAGAGTTAACACTGTCTAACATCAACGTAATGGCTCGCGTCGAATCGGTCTCTAACGCCAATCGCGACATTTCATAAAGGAGTCGCACCTTTTCCATGTATTCTTTGGGGTCACTCGGATCGACCGGAGCCGGCACGTTGGTCAATGGCTTGGGAACGGTTTCCCATCGCTCGGCGGCTTCGAGTCGCGTTTCTAGCTCGCGAACAGCCGTCAAGTACTGATCGACTCGATCACGGTCTTTCGGGCCTAGCGTTCGGACCAGGTCTTTTGTCTGCCCAGCAACGGCATCCATAATGCTTTGACCGACTTCAAGCTTTTGAAGCTGAAGTTTGATTTCTCGCTCCGAGCCCTGAAGGAACAGTTGCCTGTAAACGTTAGAAGGTTTTTCTTCGCAGGGTATCAACACACCAGCACCGGTCCATGACAAACTGCGTTGTCCCTTTTGAACGTTGACGCCCATTGTCATCGAAGAAAATCGGGTGCGATGTCCAACACGCTCTGCAATGAATTGATCGAGCGAAATCGTATTGCGAAACCCGCCGCTTCCCGGATGCGGAGCGGCGGTTAGGAAGCAAATGTCAGCGGGATGCCCACCATCGACATCGGGGTGTGAGACTCCACTAAAGACGGTGAAATCATCCCGATGCTTCTCAAGCACTTGCAGGTACGGTGAAAGTTCGTACTGACTGCCTGCAGCTTGAGGGAAAAACTTCTCCGGCAATAAGCCCAGGTTATTGCATATTCCGAGCATTCGTCGCGGCGGGTCGTTCACATCGAATTGGCTCTTCGTGCCAGCGGTCACAACGGCTGGCATCATTGCATCCAATAGGGGCAACGAAATCGCAACGCCCAATCCGCGAAGCATGGTTCGGCGAGGTAGTGATTTGTTGGTTAGGCCGTTGACGCTTTCTAGCATATGCATTTCACATTCTCATCGTTTTGAACAGGATGGTGTTTCGTTTCGAATTACTTATGCAGGAACAAATTGCTTGTCACAATTTCAGTGATCATTGACTTCACTCGATAGTCTTCCGGTGCCAGCCGATCCAAGATGCGTTCCACTTCGATGCGATCGCTGAATCTGGTCGGTGCACCCGTCGCAAAAACGACCAATTGCTGGAGCAAATTCTTTGCAATCGATCGCTCCTCTTGAACTAAAAGTTTTTTCAGATCATAGATACTCTCAAACGCTTGGCCGTTTGGAAGATTCCCTGCAGCATCTACTGGCGGTCCCTGGCGAAAGGCAAACGGCTGACCGTTCTTCCCAAATCCCTCGATCTGTTTCCCTGCGTCACCGGTGCTTCGATAAAAGTCTCGCCACCCGCCGGCCACATCGAAATTCTCTAGCGCAAATCCAACCGGATCAATGATCGCATGGCATCGATTGCAATTCGAGTCTGCCCGATGCAACTCGAGTTGCCTGCGAATAGTGGTTGCGCCGCGTGTATCGGGCTCGATTGCCGGCACACTTTTTGGCGGTGGTGGATTCTTGATTCCCAGGATTCGTTCGTTGACCCAAGCGCCCCGGACGACAGGAGAGGTCGTGGTTCCATTGGCTGTGACTTTCAAAACGCTCGCTTGCGTCAACATTCCACCGCGTGAAGTGCCGCTTGGCAACCTGACTCGCCTCAGTGCAACGCCCTCCATTGGTTGGAGTTGATAGTGTTGTGCTAATCGCTCGTTAACGAACGCAAAGTCGGAATCGACGATGTTGCGAGCCGGTAAATTTTCGCGAATCATTTCCAAAAAGTACATCTGGGTTTCAGCTAATGCAGCATCTACCAGCGCATCGTCTAGGTAATAGTCCGGGTAAAGCTGCTCGTCTGGAGATGTGTCGTTGATTTTTCGGAGGTCGAGCCAATACGCCAAGAATGCGTCGACAAACTGCTTCGATCGGCTGTCATTTAGCAGCCGACTGACTTGCTGTTTCAGTTGAGTCATGTCGGAGTCGGACTGCGTTAGAAGTTTCCTGTCTGCAGCGAATCTTCGTAGTTCGACGTCCGGCAAACTATTCCACAAAAAGAGACTTAGCCTGACGGCGACCGTCGCATCGTCGAGCTGGCCGGTAGGTTCTTCCAGGCAGAGAAATTCAGGGGAACAGAGGATGGCAGTATAGCCCGCAAAAAGTGATTCCTCCATTGGGAGCTTGGCTTCATTGGCAGCGTTTACGACTGCGACAAAACGCTCTACTTCGGAGTCGCTAACATTGCGATGATAAGCTCTCTTCAAAAAATTGGAGATCAACCCCCTTATTAAGGTCGAAACTTCGGTCGAATGAAAATCGATAGGGTCTCCATTTTTGAGAGGCATCCATTGATCGAAAAGCAGTTGGTGACCTTGCGTTGGCCATTGCTCAACAATGGGTCCTTCTACTTCGAGGTAGCTAAACGCGACTCCTGGCATGCCGTCTTTTTCGGCTAGCGGATTGTGCCAATTGGATGGCCGAGAGCGGAACAGGCGGACTGCGTCCGGCTGGATGGATTCGCCTGCAAGCAAATAAACATCTAGCTCTTGGACGGTCGGTTCTATTTGGAAATCAAACTCACCTAGTTTTCGTAGCTGGCGCGGAGTCGAGACAGAATAGATCGCAACAGGTTCCGATCGACGTCCACGCGAAGTCTTCTCGCGGTCTGGTCGCCACCACTTCTTCTCTTCGCCGGCAACCCAAAACGTGTAGCCTTTGAAGCGCAGCTTGTAACGTCCGGATTCGGGTGCTTTGAAACTGCTGAAGCGAGGCTCGATTGGCTCGTAACTGCTCGCGACAACTCCAAAAGCTTCTCGCTCCCTCCGATCTGGATTGCCTGGGCCAACCGTGAAAGGGTGGTCTTTGTTATTCAGCACTTCTAAATCTGCGTCGTAGTCGATCAGTGGAAAAGTTGCTCGCTCAGGACTTCGATTGAACTCGGTATAGCGAACCTTTCCGCTGAAACCCCGTTGTTCTCGAGCGTAAAACCGTACAACGGCCTTTTCAGGCTGGGTTAGTGATTTCGCGGCGACTTCTCTTAACGCGTAGTCGGCGGCCTGCATATACCGAGCGAGGTTCACATGCGACGTATCCAAAGCTTCCCCAATCTTATTGAATCGCTGCAACTCTCCATCCTCTGGCAGAATGGTCCGGAGTTGCAGCCATGGTGCGCCGAGTAATTCGCGAATACTGTTTTCATATTCGTATCGATTCATACGCCGCCAAACGGAACGACCAGAAGTGGCCAATTCACGATGCTCGATGGCCACCAAGCCATCGAATAGCTCTTGGCGAATTGGGCGAATCGATTCTTTGGAGAGTTCGCTCTTGGGTGGCATTTCACCAGCCACAACTCGGTCATAAACTTTGGTCCAAACAGCGAATTGAGGCCCAGCCATGGACTGTTTCGAAATGGACCTCAAGTCCAGTCCACCCTCACAGGATTCGGCTGAGTGGCACTCGACACAGTGCTTCTGTATGAAATCAACAACGCTCGTGTGGACAAATTGAGCCGATTCTGAGGCATCGTCTTTGGCTTGAACAGGTAACGAAGTCCAATTCAGCGCGAGAAAAAGAAGTATGAACAAGCACCATTTGGGGTGGCGCATAGGCAAGGTTCCGTAAAGGCGGGAAAAACGGAGAGCGGATGGGTTGGCTAGGCAATAAATCCGCTGTGACCGGCTCACTATCTTACTCGATACTACCCTAAAACTCAATTTCAGGGCCAGAGATCAATTCTCCTTTCTCGATAGAGAATCATTGCGACCGCCGTCGCCTGTAACTTGTGTACGTTACTACATTTCCGGGTGGACGCTGTAGGTGGCTTCTTCGCTAGCCTTGGTGTCGGCAATCCACTGAGGTACCAAGGAACCTACGACCATGCCGGTGATGCTCGCGATTAAGCCTGCGAGTTGGCTTGGGAATTCATCCCCCAAGCTAGGTACGATTTTTACGACAAGCCAAACACCGACCCCCAATACAATACTGGCCAAAGCCCCTTGACTGGTTGCTCGTTGCCAATACAAACCGAAGGCCAATGGTACAAAGGCACCAACCAAGGTGACTTGGTAGGCGGAAGAGACCATGTCATAAATAGGCAGACCATGCACTGCAATCGCGTAGGTTAGCACCGTAGTCGCAAATACAAAGATACTGATGCGCATAGCTCGCAACAAATGTCGGTCATCTAGCGATGGCCACAAATGCCTCAGAATGTTTTCGACAAAACTCGTCGATGGTGCGAGAAGAGTCGCTGAAGAAGTCGACTTGATCGCCGACACCAAAGCTCCAAAGAAAAGTACTTGGGCGAAAAATGGCATGTGGTTCAAGATCAAGGTCGGCAAGACTTTTTGCCGATCGACTTTGAGAAGTTCGGTGGCCGTTTCGGGCATAATGATCAAAGACGAAACGACGATAAACATAGGAACAAAAGCAAATACCAAATAGCACAGCCCTCCTATAACAGCGCCATTGCGAGCGGTGGGAGCATCCTTGGCCGACATCACTCGCTGAAATACGTCTTGTTGAGGAATCGAACCGATCATCATTGTGATCGCAGCACCGATAAAGAACAGCCAGTTCTTGACCGTCGGTTCCGGTAGAATCGAAAACAAATCGCGCTCGCTGGCCAACGCAAACACTTTATTGGCGCCGCCTGCCTGTCCAGCGGCCGCCCATGCGATGTAAGACAATCCAATCACAAGAACTATCATTTGGATAAAGTCCGTATAAACCACGGCAAGCATTCCGCCCATAATGACGTAAATGAGTACCAACACGGTCCCTATCACCATCCCTACCGAAGCGCTGATGGCGCCGCCTGAGAGAACGGTGAATACGAGCCCAAGCGCAGTGATCTGAGCCGCAACCCATCCCAAGTAGCTCAGAATGATAATTATCGAACAGAGAATTTCGATTACGACTCCATATCGATTTCGAAAGTAGTCCCCGATCGAAAGAAGCTTCATCTTGTATAGACGCTGAGCAAAGAAGAGGCCGACAAAGACCAAGCACATGGATGCACCAAAGGGATCCTCGACAACATCCTTGAGGCCACCATTTACAAAGGAGGCTGGGATTCCGAGAACGGTTTCTGCACCAAACCAAGTCGCAAAACTTGTAGTAATCACCATGATCAATGGCAGTCTATGTCCTGCAACAGCAAAGTCAGATGTGTTCTTGATCTTGGAGCCTGCCCATGCCCCGATAGCCAAGGTACCGAGCAGATAAAGGATGACAAGAGCAAGAAGTTCGGTGTTCATTCAACTCAGCTCCGGAGTGGTTTCCAATTTTGTTCAAGGGGTTGTAGGGAGAGAGGATTTGCCGATTGTTTATAACGGAAATTTCATTTCGGAACGATCTCATTCGTTGGAACGCAGGAGTTTTTCCTTTTTTTCTGAACGTCTCGTTTCTCTGATCTCCTCGAATTCTACTTCGCACTGAATGCCGAATCGAACAGCGGAATTCAAGTGCAAAGGCGTGCCTGCGCTGAGCCCAGGGCTAGGATCTCCTAGCCCGTTGGGGAGAATTCACTTCGAAGCCGAAGGGGTTCGACTTAGCCGCGTTCGCTCAAGAAATGAAGAGGGATGATCGTGCCGTCCTTGTCTCGGCAGTCCATTTCCAAATGCTCAGGGAAGAGTGTATCGCTCCCAATAATTTGAACACTGACGCCCGCGGACTCTTCCAATTGGATCATCTCGCGACGTTTTCGATTATTCAAATACCCAGCAACATTCTCATTTACACGCACGACGACTCTGGCGGCACCCGGCATTTGGCAAGCCATCATCAACAATCGTTCGACTTCAATTGACATGCTCTCAGCTGTCTTGACCAAGCTTCGGCCCCGGCAGCATGGGCAATCTTCGTAGACGCTGCGTTTGAAACTGGGTCGGATCCGCTGGCGAGTCATTTCTACCAAACCAAAAGGGCTCGTCCTCAATATCTTGGTCCGTGCTCGGTCGCGGCTCATAGCATCGCGAAGGGTCTTTTCGACTTTGCGTCGATGCGAATCCTTTCGCATATCGATGAAGTCGTTGACGATGACACCCCCTAGATCTCGGAGCCGCAATTGCCTGGCGATTTCCTTTGCCGCATTCATGTTCAGATGAAATGCGTTGTCTTCTGCGTTTTTATCGCCGCCCCGGAAGTTACCGCTATTAACGTCGATCGCGACCAATGCTTCGGTTTGATCGATGACGATGGACCCACCTCCCTTGAGCGGAACAACGCGTTGGTGAATGCGTGCAATTTCTTGTTCTAATTTGTATTTATAAAAGAGCGGTTCGCGTCCTTCGTACAGGTGCAAACGATCCGCAACTCGCGGCATTACGAGTTCGACAAACTCCTTAGCGCGAGCGAAGGCTTCGGGATGGTCGATGACGACCGAGTCGATATCTTCGGTGAAGGTATCGCGAATCGTTCGAATGAGGATATCGCTCTCCTCATAAACATCGCAAGGCGCTGGGGTTGTTTGGACACGCTTGACGATGACTTTCCACAATCGCAACAGGTAAGCTACGTCGCGAGACAGCTCCTTGCGGGTTCGTTCGCAGCCAGCAGTTCGAACAATGAAGCCAACACCCTTTGGAAGCTTCATATCGAGCATCATGCCTCGCAGCTTACGTCGTTCATCGTCGTCCTCAATTTTGCGGCTGACTCCGACGCGTCCCAATGCCGGCATCAAAACGAGGTAACGTCCTGGAATGCTGATGTAGGTGGAAAGTGTTGGTCCTTTGGTGCCAATACCCTCTTTGATGACTTGGACCAGGACTTCGTCGCCGCGACGGAAAATCTCTTGGATAGGCGGTTTGAAACGCGGCCGACCGCTTCGCAGTTTATTGCTTCGACGTGGTTTTCGACTATTCCCGCGTGGCCCGCTCCCTCCCTCGTCCGAGTCGTCATCGTCTTCGTCAGCATCTTCTTCGTCATCATTCCCCTCGTCGTCCTGATCCGTTCCGTGATCATCGTCCGCGCCAGGGTAGTGTCCGTCCATGATTTCATCGGGATCGTATCCCGCTTGTCGGAAGTACTGAGCTTCGACATCGCTGATATGGAGGAAGCCATTTCGACCCACTCCGAAATCGACGAAGGCCGCTTGAATACTGGCTTCGATATTTACTATTTTGCCTTTGTAGATATTTCCAACCCAATTATTCTGGCTGGTACGTTCTGTGTAGAGTTCTTCGAGAACCCCGTCTTCCAGCAATGCGATTCTGCATTCCTCAGATTGGGAGACATTGATGAGCATTTCCTTCTTCATCGGACTTGATTGTTCCTTTTTGTTGTCGCCACTAACAAGCGTCGAATTGCGTTCTGACTCAAAGAACGTCCAACGATTGGGGTGGTGAAAAATGTTTTATGCTTGTAGTACTATTTCGGGCACGAGCCCTGCTAGTTGATTCATCAAGAAGGCGTCGACTTCGCGAGCCGTCGAAAGACGAAGTGCTCGCCAAGCCATTGCTTCGCATTGGCCGACAGTGACCGAACGAATCGCTTTCTTGAGAATCGGGATTGCGGATGGGGTTAAGCTGAGAGTTCGAATCCCCATTCCGACCAGCAGGAGCGCATAAGCAGGGTTATTGCTCATTTCGCCACAAACGCTGGTCGATTTCTTTTTCTCCGATGCGATCTGCTGTGTTCTCTGAATTAACCTGAGGACAGCAGGATCGCACGCTTGGTAAAGGTCAGCAACTGAGTCATTGCTGCGATCTACGGCAAGCGTATATTGAGTCAAGTCATTGGTTCCGATGCTCACAAAATCGATTTCGTCGATAAACCGATCGAGCATTAAAACTGCAGCAGGGACTTCGACCATCATCCCGACTTGAACTGCGCAAGGAATGTGTTTGCCTTCCGACGCTAGATCCTCCGACACTGAGCGGAGCAGGAAGCGAGCGCTTCGCAACTCATCAAGTGTGGTGATCATTGGAAACATAATGCGCACATCCCCCAAGCAAGCGGCGCGCAAGATCGCGCGGACTTGAATGCGGAAAAGCGCTGGGTTTCGAAGGCTCAAACGGATGCTTCGCAGGCCGAGAAACGGATTGTTTTCGGGTTCTGCCAACATCGCCATACCCATTTTGTCCGCACCTAGGTCGAGCGTGCGGATGACGACGGGCCGGTTTTGCATATCGCGCACTACCTGCGCATACGCTTGATAGTGTTCCTCTTCCGTAGGCTCTTGGTCGTGCCCTAGGTAAAGGAACTCTGTTCGATAGAGACCTACACCGTCTGCTCCACGAGCGACACACGATAGTGCTTCGTTCGGAAACTCGACGTTGGCCATCAACTCGATGCGGACGCCATCGCTGGTGCACGCGGGTAAGTCGCGAATCTCTTCCAATTGCGTCGCGATGGATTGTCGAAATCGCCGACGTTGAAGGTAGTGATCGCGAGTTGCTTCATCAGGCGAAACGATGATTCGGCCTAAATGGCCGTCTACGATGACTTCATCGCCGCTTCGTATATTGTGTAAAAAATTGCCGACCCCAACGACGGCTGGGATCTCCATTCCACGTGCCACGATAGCCGTGTGACCACCAGGGCCGCCTGCTTCGGTACAAATGCCAAGCACTTTTTCCCGATCGAAAGCAGCCGTCTCGCCCGGGGTCAAGTCATGGCTAACGACGATCGCTTGGTGCGGCAGTTGCTTTAAGGTAGCTGTTGGCTGACCGGTTAGCCCCTCAAGAAGGAGTCGTTCCACATCCCTTATGTCGGCAGCGCGTTCGGAAAGGAACGTACTGGTTGCCTTGCGAAAGGCAGATGCGTACTTAGTAAAGACCTCGCTAACGGCGTACTCAGCCGAATAGGTCTTGCTACGGATAAGGCTTTCGATCTCCGACTGCAAATGCGGATCGCGAAGGATCTGTTGCTGTGCGGAAAAAATATTGCCAAGCCGTTCCCCAAGTTGAGCGGTTGTCGACTGGCGACTTGCTTCGAGTTTCTCAAACGCTTGCTTCACCGCATCCACGAGCCGACCCCATTCGCGTTCGTCTTCACCGACGGCGACTAAGCAACGTGTAATTCGGTAGCCCTCGCGATCAAACACGAGGGCCTGTCCAATCGCAACACCGGGCGAAACCGCGATGCCCTGCAATTCCAGCATGCTGAAATGATCAATCTGGTTTGTTGGCTGCTTGGGAGCAACCGAATGTACAAATCAATAAGCCCATAAATCGACGAGATTTTCGGGCCGTCAGGTAGACTGTTCTACGTTGACTTCGTCGAACTGTTGGTCGAACATCAATCGGATGACACGAATCGCTTCGTCCGCATCTGGCCCTTGAGCTCGTAGCACCAACTCGGATCCTTGAGTTGCACCCAAGGTCAATAGACTCAATATGCTCCGGCAGTCGGCAATTTGACCCGCTCGTTCCAACTCGATCTGGCATTGAAAGCCAGCGGCGGCACGGACCAGCTTGTCCGCAGGGCGCATATGCAATCCCTCAGGATTGTTTACCGTGACCGTGCAGTGTTGAATAGCCGATGACATACTTTTGAGCAATGGGTGTGTTAGCTGCCGAATTGGTTTCCATCAGCATCGTCGAGCAACTGGGAAATATCTTCTATGTTCTTGGATTGACGCAACAAGCGGCAAAACATGTCATCTCGCAGTTGGCGCGAGATGTTTTCGAGTGCCCTCAAATGATCGCCTGGTCGATCAGGTGGTGACACTAATAAGAAGAAAAGAGAAGCGACTTGACCATCTAGCGACTCGAAGTCCAGACCGGTTGGGCTAACCCCTACCGTTCCTATTAGTTTTTCAACGCTCGCATGTTTGGTGTGGGGGACAGCGACGCCTCGACCAATGCCGGTGCTGCCCAGTTCCTCACGTTTCATGATGGCTTTGATGATGTCAGCCTGATCTGCAGCTTTGATGTCGCCTGAATTAACCAGCGACTGCACCAATTCCGTAATGACACCTTCTTTTGTCGTCGCAGTCAGTTCTGCGCAAATTGCCTTCCGGGATATAAATACGGAGAACTTCATTACTTAAGGACCCTTACAAATAACCAGCGATTCCAAGTGTTTCCGTGAAAACAGCGAGTTAGAATCGAAATGTGGAATGAATAGAATTAGAGGACGTATACGGCAATTGCACGGAGTCTAAACTTCGTTGTTGCCGGTGTGTTTTACAGGTGTAGCCTTATGATCGGTTACTTTCTCCTTATGTTTGCGAATTTGTTGTTCGACTTTTCCAATCGACAAATCCAAGGCCGCAAGGATCGAAGGCGCCTGGGCAGTGGCCACAAAATCAGGCGCATGCTCAGCCGAAACGTTGATTTCCACGGTCGGTTTGTCCAAATGCTCAAGATCCACGGTGACTTCGATGGCGTTTATCCGATCGAATAATCGTCGCACTTTTCCAGACTTTTCAATGATAATTGCTTGGTCTTCGGGCTTTAAATGGCCATGGCGAGCTGAAACGTTGACTTGCACGGAGGATCTCCACAAGGAGGATGAGGATTCGAAACGCAAACTACAAAACCTATCCGTTTGTCCGGAACTTGGAATCGCAGATCCAGCGGGATTGTAACTCTTTCCCTAAAGGCCCACAAATCCTAGTTACCCGGGATTAGCCTCAATCTTGCCAAGATTGAGCCAGAACAGTCCACTATTTTCCCAGCCTTGACATTTTCGATCGAAGACTTGGAACCTGTGCGAAGCGAGAAACGCTGATCCCGAGCAAATTGGCGTTTCAACTCAATGATCAATCGGCTGCAATATTGTCCGCACTTTTCGTCGATTTGCTGGTCGTCTCACGTCCGGGCCCCAGCGGCACTACCGCAGTCTCCTCGGAATCCATCCCTTCGTTAACCGATGCAGTCGCTCCTGCGATTTGCCAGGCTCGATGCGTTGCGACAAAAAAGTAGTACCAAAGGACGGGGCAGAGCGACGCCATCCACAAGGAAAGCAAGTACTGCATCAGCGGATAAGGGCCTGACACAAAGTCGATGTACAACATGAAAACGATTAAGCCGGTTACCAAAAGTAAAGGTGCCAAAACCACCGGAAGGACGATGTACCCAAGCTGACTTTTTCGTCGTTCGACAACCACAGCTATCAGTGATGAAAAAACCAGGTACGAAGGTGCGACTCCAAAACACCAATTCCAGTAGCCGCCCCATCCACCAAAAAACAGGTAGCGAGGAAGATAGAGAAAGCCGAGGACGACGGCATAGAACGCCAGCACATAGAAAACTTTGCGCAGGTCCTTGGACGGCGTTTCGATTCGCACTCGGTCGTGTTCTACCGACTCATAAGGATTCAACATACGGCAGTTTCCGGTGAACCAATAACAAAAAGAACAAGTCAACAAAATCGTCGAATTCTACCCATTGTACTTACTGCTTGAGTCGATCGAGGAGAGTCGATCGAACTAGCGCTCTGTCCACACTTCGCACAGTTAACGTGATTCTCCGAGCGGCAATTGGCTTTTCTCAAAGCTCAGCATGAGTCGAATCTGTTCGTACGAAATCGACTGCCCAAGATCCTCGAAAATAGGCTTCAGCTTTTCTCGGCCCACGCGCGAGGCAGCTTGTAAGATGCGTCGTTGCATCTCGAGCGGCATCCAGCAGTCGATCGATGCAATGGGCTCTTCTTGCATGAGATCCAACAAATGCGAGACTACGGTCCCAACGGTAACCTCCGCTTTCTTCGCTATTTCTTCCAAAGGGCGACCGTCTCGCAACAATGGATACGTAATCGACTTAGTCCCTGCAGCGACGGATCGTGTAGATCTCGCACTTTCAATGGATTGGCTAGAAAGCATCTTCTTCCAATCGACATTCATTTCGAGGCCTGTTGCTTCGCAGTGTTGTTTGATGGCTTCAAGAAACGTTCTGCCGTAGGCGTTGAGCTTGACGGTTCCGATTCCGGAAACGGCTAACATACCGTCCAACTCGGAGGGCCTTTGAGCGCTCATCTCAAGTAAAACCGTGTCCGCAAAGATAACGAAAGGCGGTACCTTTTGTTCACTAGCCAACTTGCGACGAACTCCTTTTAACTTGTCGAACAACGCTTGATCGGCGTGAGCAAGAGCTTCACTCGGTGTTGCAGTTTGTTTGCGATCTCTCGTTTTGGTGGCAACTACAGTCCGGATCAAGCGAGGCACTGCATCTCCATGTAAGATCGATTTGGAGTTTGCATTCAGCTTGAGAATCGGATACTCCGTTCCCTCTAGTTCTAAGGAGCCTTGGCCGATGAGCTGGTAGATCCAGTCTCGTAATTGAGCCTTCGGAATCTCCTTGAGCAAGCCATAGGTACTCAGTTTGTCATGCCTCCTTTGCAAGACTATTTGAGTTTTCGCGCCCAAGAGTATCTCGACAACATAGTTCACACCAAATCGTTCTTGAACTCGATAAACACAGGAGAGTATTTTCTGGGCAACGATTTTGGCATCAGGTACATCATCGGTGTCACCTAAACAGATGTCGCACGCGGCGCAGGAATCGTTTGCGTAGGATTGCCCAAAGTACTCGACCAAAGCCTTATGGCGACAGACGGGTGTTCGACAATAGCGCGACATTTCCTCGATCTGATTGCGCGACGCATGGATGATCTCTTCACGAGCTCCCGCTTCGATGAGGCTTGCCTCGGTTATCTTCTTTAGGGTGATCGCATCCCCTGCGCTATGAAACAAAACACATTCCGCCGGCAATCCATCGCGACCAGCGCGTCCGGTCTCCTGTTGGTAGTGTTCGATCGACTTGGGGATCGATGCGTGCACCACGAATCGAACGTTGGATCGATCGATTCCCATGCCGAACGCAACGGTAGCCACGGCAACGTCGACGGCTTCAGTCAGGAAAGCCTCTTGTGCAAGCTTGCGCTCCTCGTGCGACATACCGGCATGATAGCCGACTGCGGAAAAACCCTTGCGCTGAAGATAATCAGTTACCGACTCGACGTCTTTGCGACGCAAACAATAGACGATGCCACCCGATCCTCGATGGCGTTCGCATACCTCTCGGATTTGGTCCTGAAGATCGAGCTGGGGCAATACGCGGTACGTTAAATTCGGGCGATCGAATGAACTCACAAGTACGCGAGGTGACCTAAGCCCTAACTGTCCGATGATGTCCAGACGCACTTTGTTTGTGGCGGTCGCCGTAAACCCATGCATGGCTGCATTGGGAAACGAGGTGCGAAGACTACTCAGTTGCCGATACTCAGGACGAAAATCGTGGCCCCATTGCGACACACAATGCGCTTCGTCAATCGCGATCGTATGCACTTGGTTGCCATCCAGAAATCGCACAAAGTCAGGATTGGCAAGCCGCTCCGGGGAAACAAAGAGCATTCGCACTTTGCCAGAGCGAATCTGCTCCGCAGCATCCCGCTTTTCTGAAACCGTCAACGTACTATCGATCCGTATCGCATTGATACCCACCTGTTTCAGCGAATCGACTTGATCCTTCATAAGCGCAATCAATGGAGACACGACGATCGTCATCCCCTCGCGATAGATAGCTGGCGCTTGATAACAAAGCGATTTGCCACCGCCGGTTGGCATGACAACCAGCGTATCGCGCCCCTCGAGAATGGAACCTATGGCTTGGATTTGCGAAGGTCTGAGGCTATCGAAGCCCCAGATTTCGCGAAGCAGATCGTAGAAACGATCCGGTATCATGTTGTCTGATTGTGCCGATGATGGTGGTCTAATCGCTGCTGGCATATTGAGAACTTCGAGCGTGAAAGTGCCTTCGAAAACAGTTAACACGTGTGGACTTGGGGGATCATTATGGAACGCATCGATTGGGTGTACATCTTGGCGGGGGGGCAGAGTAGCAGATTCGGTCAGAACAAAGCATGTGTTTCTGTATTCGGTGAACCGCTGATTGTACGGCTAGCGAATCAACTTGCCAGCGAAGACCTCACGTTGCGCCTGGTCGCACAACGAACAGCTGATTATGAGGAGTTTGGAATTCCAACGATAGAAGACATCGAATCCAACTGCGGCCCACTTGCTGGTGTGCTCGCAGCCTTAACCGATTGCGAACAACGCGGTCGCTCCTGGTGTTTTATCAGCTGCTGCGACATGTTGGACTGGCGACCCGAATGGTGCCCAAAACTAGTCGCCACCATCGCTCAAGACCCCAGTTTGGATGCGGTCGTTCTGTCAGGAGCACAGGACTCACCCGATGCGTTTAGGCCTTTCCCAGGTCTTTACCGATCCAAACTGTCCTTCAAAATTCAAGAATTGTGGAATCAAGGGGTTCGATCCATGCGAGAATTCCATAGTCGGATCGACTCCACGATTGGACGCGCTCTGATAAGCCACGATTTGATGCCAAAGTGCTTCAACACCCCGGCGGAATTCGCTTATTTGCTAGACAAAAAAGCCTAAATTAGCCCCACTCATAGATCGGTTGCCCTTGACGATTAGCACCCTTGGCCTTTATTTTATGGGATTCGTGGAAAAGGGTACAAAATACCCTGTGTCGGCCTGGTGTTTGCACATCGCGCTGAACCAAGCGAAATGCCGATGTAGCTTCAATTGGTAGAGCACCGCATTCGTAATGCGGGGGTTGCGGGTTCGACTCCCACCATCGGCTTCCAAAGGAGTGGTTGGCTTAGACACATGGGTTAGCCGCCGCATTACCGGATAAAAAGTCCGGTTAGGTCAGTGGACAAAAATTAAATTGGGGATCGTAGAGCACATGGTTCAAATGGCGACAGTAGACATCCGAGAGATCGTACTTTCCAATCAGACCTTTGGGCCTCAGGACATTGATCGGTTGGTTCGATCCATCGAGGATGACCTTACTCAATGCGCATTGCTGCGAGATGCCGTGCATGAGCTTCAGCAAACGCCAAACCCATCACCAGCGACGCTGACTCGCTTGGGTGTTTGCATGTACTTGATCGGCAAATTTGAGGACGCTGAAGCGACACTCAAGCAAGCGGACGGCGGCGCCTTAGCTCAATATTACCTTGGAAAAAGCTGCTTTCAGCTCGAGGAGTACGAACGAGCACTCGGCTATTATGATGCAGCAGAAAAAGCGGGCTATACGCCCGAATGGTGTCAACTATCTCGCGCTGAAGTATTGCGTTACGTAGGCCGCAAGGACGATGCGCTGAAATTATTGGACAACATCTTTGGCGCCGTGGAGCAACATGCGGAATATCCCTTTCAACGTGCAGCGACGTTGGCCTCGATCGGAGGAAACTTGACCGAAGTCATCGCGCTCTATCAACGCGCACTTCAGGTCAACCCACGTCACGCGGGCGCGCTTTTTGGATTGGCTTTGGAGAACGATCGTGTCGGAAACGATCAGCATGCGTTTGAGCTGTACCAACGTGGTGCGGGCGTAATCCCCTCGCACGTCGGCACCCTGCTGAATCTTGGAATTATGTATGAGGATCGCAACGATTACGCTCGTGCCCAGGCGTGCTATCGGCGCATATTAGAAACACAGCCAGATCACAAGTTGGCGATTTTGTATCTCAAAGACGCGGCAGCGGGCGGGAATATTCTGTATGACGAGGATTCGCAAAAGAAGAATGAGCGATTGGCGCAACTGCTAAATGTTCCAGTAACCGACTTTGAACTCTCTGTTCGCTCCCGGAATTGCTTGCAAAAGATGGGGATTCGGACATTGGGCGATTTGACTCGCGTTTCCGAGCAGACATTGCTTTCCAGCAAAAATTTCGGCGAGACTTCGCTTGTTGAGATTCGGGAAATGCTCACGGCTCGGGGTCTTGGACTCGGTCAATTCTCGCACGAAAAGCGGGAAGCGGATCCACCGTTGGATGTCAGCGGCATGACACCGGATCAGCAGATGTTGTTAGATCGTCCGATTTCGGAATTGAATCTCTCGGTTCGGGCTCGCAAATGCATGGTCCGATTGCAACTCAACACGATTGGCGAATTGATTCGCAAGACCGGCGACGACTTGTTGGAATGCAAGAACTTTGGTGTGACCAGCTTGACCGAGGTGCGAGAAAAACTCGAAATCATGAATCTAAAGCTCCGCGGGGATTGATCGTAGTCCGCGTTACAGCCGTACGTCTCGCCTGCCGGGTGCGACGCCGTAATAAATGAAACTGTTGAGACCAAGTCATGGCCGCATGGTCACTTTTGGTACGAACAGGCAGGCTAGGTTTACCCAACGATTCCGTGGACCAAGTTCCTTCATCAGGAGTGAACTGCTCCTCTTCTGCCTGCGTAGGCCACGGAATAAACTAACCAGTCGTTATCTGCTGCCCGAACGTAAAAGATGCGTTGTTGGACGGTCGGTGCGCGGTATACTCGCGGTAGGCCTGGGTAGGACAAAGTTGATCCGCCACAGGATTCGTTCCCTCAAAAGATTCATAGTTGATGAAATTATGGCTGAACCAAGTACAAACTCCACAGTGATGATCGAAGCTGACGGGTTGTCCAAGTTTTATGGTCCATTTGCGGCCGCTCGAGGTGTGTCGTTTAAAGTAAGCAAAGGGGAATTGGTCGCATTTTTAGGTCCAAACGGTGCCGGGAAGAGCACGACCATGAAGATGCTGACGGGCTATCTTGCCCCGAGCGAAGGGATCGCTCGCATTGCAGGTCATGACATGTTTTCAGATCGGATCGCGGGTTCGATCCGTCTGGGTTATCTTCCGGAGAACGGTCCATTGTATCCCGACATGACGCCGCATAGCCTTCTTAATTTTTTTGCGGACGCACGAGGCATGGCTCCAGACTACAAAAAAACGCGTGTCGAAGCCGTGATCGAGCTATGCGATCTCAAATCGGTTATTCATAAAGCGATCAGCAAGTTGTCGAAAGGGTTTCGGCAACGTGTAGGAATGGCGCAAGCGTTGCTGCACGAACCCGAGGTGCTGATTCTCGACGAACCTACAGCTGGTCTGGACCCGAATCAAATTCGCGAAGTGCGAAACACGATGAAGAAACTTGGCGAGACCAAGACGATTTTGCTTTCCACGCACATCTTGCAAGAAGTCGAAGCGATGGCGTCGCGTGTGATCATGATCAACGAAGGTAAGAAAGTCTTCGAAGGAACGGTCGATGAGTTGAAGCAGGTCAAGGGTGATCTGTCCGCAGCGTTCCACAAACTCACAGGCGCCGCGGCATAGTGCAAACCAAGGAGCGTTTTCAACCTACGTTGAAGACTCAAGTTTTTACGAACCAATCAACGAATTTGTGATTAAGGGATAACCAAGTGGAGCTAGTTCTCACCGCATTGATCAAGCTATTAGTGCTCGACATTGTTTTTTTGGCTGTGATGTTGGCGTTAGTCGTTCTTCTTGCTCGTGGGCGTCGTGTGGCCTATGCGGTCCTCAAGCGGAATTTCTATGGCTATTTTTCCAATCCGACCGGCTATGTCTTTTTGTGCCTTTTCGTCTTGCTTACGAGCATGGCGGCGTTTTGGCCACACGAATTCTTCAGTTCCAATCTTGGAACGCTTGGCCAGCTGAACAAGTGGTTTACTTACATCATGATGTTCTTCATTCCAGCCATCACCATGAGCATTTGGGCTGAAGAAAAACGCCAAGGGACAGATGAATTGTTGCTGACGTTGCCGGCCGATGACTTCGATATCGTCGCGGGTAAGTATGTCGCAGCATCCGCGATCTACACAGTCTCCCTCCTTTTCTCACAGCTCTCGACCTTCATCGTCTTGGCGCTCCTAACGCAAGGTGAGATCGACACGGGGCTCTTCTTTACCAATTATATCGGCTACTGGTTTATCGGCTTGGCGATGATTTCAATCGGTATGGTTGCATCCTTCTTAACCAGCAACTTGACCGTCGGATTTATTTTGGGGGCATTGTTCAACGCACCTTTGGCTTTTGCTTTCAAGGCCGACACGATCGCGAATCGTTCGGTGGCGAGGGAAATCAAAAACTTCAGCATCCAAGAACGCTTCGACGACTTTGGCCGAGGAGTCTTGAGCCTGTCTGGCATGTCGTACTTCTTATTGGTTTCCGCCTTCGGCGTTTATCTGTGCATGGTTCTCATCGGCAAGCGACATTGGAGCGGCGGACGTGACGGCAATGCAAAGCTCGCTCACTTTCTGACCCGAATCGTGTTGCTCGGTGTGCTCGCATTTGCCGGCAGCATGTTGTTTCGAAATCGAGATCTATTGAGGCTAGATGCGACGGAGATGAAAGTAAGCTCGCTCTCACCGGTTACCACCGAGATGATTCGAACGTTGGGCAAAGACCGCGACATCATTGTCGACGCCTATATTTCCGATGAGGTACCTGAGCAATATGCGAAGACCAAGTATCAAATCGTATCTTTGCTCAAGGAGTTTGAGTCCACGGCGAGCTCGTCAGGGGTTTCAATGCAAGTTCGAATCTACGACTCGATCGTTCCATCCAGCGACGAAGAAAAGATGGCCGAACAGCAATATGGAATTGTTCCGCAGATGATTCGCGTCCGCGAGCGTGGAGCTTATTCCGATCAACCGGTTTTGCTTGGTGCAGCTTTCCGAAGCGGATTGCAAAAAGTGGTCATCCCGTTCTTCGAGCCGGGGGTACCGGTCGAATATGAACTGGCTCGCTCGCTCACAACGGTTGCTAAGCCTACCCGCAAAAAACTCGGGATTCTGAAAACGGATGCGAAGTTAATGGGTGGGATGGACATGCGTTCGTTCCAATCACAACCCCAGCAGCCTATTGTCGAGGAACTTGCCAAGCAATACGAAGTGATTGATGTGAATGCTGCGTCCCCAATCGACGTGGAAAAATATGACGTCTTGCTCGCTGTGCAACCGTCCTCCATGGGCCCGGAAGAAATGATCAACTTTACGAATGCTGTTTCGGCTGGCGTCCCAACGGCTATCTTTGAGGATCCCATCGTGGCCTTGGATCCGATTCCAGGAACAGGTGATCCGAAGCAGCAAGGTGGTGGAATGATGGGCATGATGGGAGGCGGCGGGCAACAACCCAAGGGAGATATCCGCCCACTTTGGCGTGCATTAGGAATCGAAGTCCCTGGGCGTCCAGGAATGATGGGTGGCTTCTCGCCTGATATTTGCTGGCAAGAGTACAATCCATATCCGATACTTGCGGAAACTTCCGAAGCTTCCGATTTATGGATTTTCGCTCGCGAAGAAGCACCCGGCGCATCGAACGCACTCAGCGACGAAAGCGAGATCACCAAAGGCTTGCGAGAACTCATGTTTCTCTATGCAGGCGTGATCGTTCCATCCAAAGACAGCGAACTCAAATTCACACCGCTTGTAAAGACGGGCCAAATTGCAGGCACAATGCCAAAGACGGACATCGAGGGCGTCACCCAAAAGTCCCTGAGCAGAGCGGATATGTACCGCATTCGACGCGGTGCTACCCAAGGGGAACAGATACTGGCTGCGTTGATCGAAAGCAAGGACGAGCCCAAAGAGGGTGTGGCCAAGCGTCCAGTCAAAGTTGTCTACGTCACGGATATTGATTGCATCTCAAGAACCTTCGTTGAGATTCGAAATCGTCCACCGATGTTGGAGGATATTAATTTCCAATTCCAAAATATTACGTTTGTCTTGAACGCGGTCGACGTCCTTGTGGGTGAAACGAGATACCCACAAGTAAGACGTCACATTCCAACGTATAGCACTCTCAAATTGGTAGAACTCAAAGCCGACGAGGCTCGCAAAGAAGAAGCCATCAAGCGAACCGAATTCCAAAGCGACTACGACAAAGCGGTTGCCGCGGTTGAAGACGAAAATGCCAAATCGGAAAGAGACCTCAAGGAGCAAATCGAGAAATTGCAAGGGATGGCAGCGGTCGATCCCGAGAGCATAAAGAAGTTACAAGAGAAGATGCAAATTGACCAAATCAAGAAAATGCAGATGGCAAAAAAGTTCCAGGTGGAAAAAGATCGACTGGAACGGACCCGGGATCAAGGTATTCGCGAAGCTCGTAGACAGTCTGATGATGCCATTGGAAAGATTCAAAACTACTACAAGTTGCTCGCGGTTTTTGTTCCACCCATCCCACCACTTTTGGTCGGCATCATCGTCATGGTATCTCGAAGGTTGCGGGAACGTGATGGGATTTCCAAAACCAGGCTACGATAATCGTATCGGGGGGTTTCTAGTCGTAGGACAATTGAACTTAAGTCACGTTTATCTTCACCAATCTTAGACGCGACTACCGCTTGCGGCTCAAGCGCTCGCAATAAAAACAACCAGCAAAACCAAGCAACAATCAAAATCAAGCGTAGATATCGGAGAAATAAAAAAGTGACAGAGGGAACAAAGACTGGGTCGTTGGCTGCAATAGTTGGAATAGTTGCCATCTTGGCGTGGCTCACGTCGAGCGGAAATCGCGTGAACACCGAAATTAAGGAGATGATTAATAAGCCTCTTTTCGCAAAGTTCACGGATCCGACTACGGCCGCGTCACTCAAGATTTTGCGGTATGACAATCAAAAAGTAGACTATGTCGATTTTGAGCTCGCAAGAGACAAAAAGGTAGGTCTTTGGACAATCCCGTCGCACGAGAGTTATCCAGCCGATGCTGGAAAGCAAATGAGCGAGGCAGCCAATCTTTTCATCGGCATGAAGGTCGTTGACATCGCAACCGAAAAGAAATCGGAACAGACTCTCTTTGGTGTGGTGGAACCCAATAAACAGAACACGGACAAAGGGGGCGAAGGGGTTGGAATGCTCGTTCAGATGCGAGACGAAAAAGGGGACATGCTCGCCGACATTATCATCGGCAAGGAAATCGACAAGAAAAAACGCTATGTCCGGGTACCATCGGAAGATGTGATCTACGTCGTAGAAATTGATACGACTCCTCTTAGCACCGACTTCAAGCAGTGGATCGAACCCGATCTGCTTAAATTGAGCAGCAACGACATTGAGACTCTGGGGGTTCGTGATTACCAAATCCTTGCGACACAACAGGGATTGGCACTACAGCGCACCTACGAAGCGGACTTGATCTACACCACGTCAGGTGGGCAATGGCAACCGCTTCGAATCACAAGTTTTGAAAACGATCCGCCGACCGAGCGACCGTTATCGGCTGAGGAACAACTCAATGCAACCAAGCTGAATGAAATCAAAAGCACATTAGACAACTTGAAGATCGCGGATGTGGTCAAGAAGCCAGCTGGACTTGCAGCAGACTTGAAAGGTGACAGTAACCTCTTAAAGAACCCAGAGTCTCTCATGTCTTTGCAGCGACGAGGATTCTTTCCAAATCCAAATCAAAAGGGTGGTGACACGATCGACTTTTACTCCAAGAGTGGTGAGTTGATCGTTACGTTGAAGGATGGGGTGCAGTATTTATTGCGATTCGGCGGGGCTGCAGGCGCAGAAATCAATGCTACAGATACGGCGGACAACAAAGTAGAGGGCAAAGAAGGGGATTCGGTTTCTATCAATCGATTCATGCTTGTTACAACACGATTGGACGAGTCTAAGTTTCCTCAGCCGGATCTGGAGCGCATCCCGGAGACGATTGAAGAGCTGAAGGCTTTGGAACGTATGAAGCAACAACCAGCTGATTTGCCTTCGACTCAAGTCCCTGAATTGGAGCCAGCGACTAATGAGCCAAAAGCAACTACGACTGAACCGGAACCGAAGTCTGAATCGCCGACCGAACCATCGCCTGCCGAACCAACACCAGATAAACCAACCAATAAACCAGCGGAACCCGCATCTACTAAACCAGCGGAACCCGCATCTACGGACGTACCGGCGCCAGCGGCCGAAAAGCCTGAACCGCTTTCACGCTTAGATTTGTTGCCAAGTGGACGTCTGGTTGCAATGCAAGATCAGCAAACCGAGGCAAAAAAGGGAGACGAGGCAACTAAGACGGACGCTTCCAAGGCCGATGCCTCAGCCGTAGCTCAAGAACCAACGGAGCAGGAATGGAAGGAAAAACTGGATGCTGTCCGTGAGAAGATCACGAAAGAGAACAAACGCAAAATCGATGAACGGGACGAGAAACTGAAGAAAGCTAGGAACAAGGTCGCTGAACTCAATGGTCGCTTTGCAGATTGGTATTATGTTGTGAGCGAGGCGGACTACAAAAAGTTGAAGGTATCCATTTCGGAACTGATTCAACTCAAAACCGCTGCCGGAGCAAGTACAAGTTCGCCGCCAAGTGGATTTCCCGGCGGTTCAGGAGCATTCCCTGGTATGATTCCTTAGACGGCGCAGAGTAGCATAAGCTTTTGGCTTGTGTGATTGTCCCGGCGGATTTGAGCCGCGTACGTAAACGCAAGCACCAGTCGCACCCAGCAAGTGTGACCTATCGTAGGGCGTACTTGCCGGGTGCGACTCTCTGAACAAAATGGAGTGATCGCAGTGAGCGAGTTCGACCGGATCGAAACCGACGAAGAAGACGAACTCGAATTAGTCCTGGTCGCTGATGTCGACGAGCATCTCGCGGAAGCCAGCCCCGAAATACAGCAACGCATCGACGCGTTGCTCACAGGCAATCTTGGATTTCGGCGTTCCGCAGAAAAAGTACGGGAGTTCCCGCAATCTCCTGGTGTCTACTTGATGAAAGATGCATCGGGCATCGTTATCTATGTTGGCAAAGCAAAGAACCTGCGTTCCAGAGCGGGGAGCTACTTCTTGGCAGCAGCCGCGCAAGAAATACGGACAGCCGAGTGGATACATGAGATTGCCGATATCGACTTTATGCAGTGCAGCAGCGAAGTCGACGCATTGCTCACCGAGAGCCGATTGATCAAGGATATCCAACCGAGATACAACAAGGACCTTAAAGACGACAAGACCTTCCCCTATTTGATGATCACGACGCATGAAGACTTTCCCCGTGTCGAAGTGACGCGAACGCCGAAGGCCAAGGGAGCTAAGCTATATGGGCCATTCACCAGCGCCGGACAATTGCGAGGTGCGCTCCAAGTCATGCAGCGTGTCTTTCAGTTTCGAACGTGCTCGCTCGATATCGAAGAAAGCGATCCTCGATGGGAGTGGTTTCGCCCATGCTTGCTCGCATCCATCAAGCAGTGCACTGCGCCATGTAATAAGCGAATCAGCAAAACGGACTATCGGCGTGACATCAGACGTCTACAGACCTTTTTGGAAGGTGGCAGCGACAAGCTACTCAAACAAATGCGTGAGGAAATGCTGGACGCTTCCACCAAGCTCGACTTTGAAAAGGCCGCAAGACTTCGCGATGAGATTCAGTTGTTAGAGAACTTGGGCGATCGAGGTGAAATCGACGTTCATGCGCAACCAGAGGTCTTCTATATCGACCCCAAAAAAGGTATGCGGGCACTGAAAAAAGTGCTTGGTATGGCCAAAGAGCCACGCGTGATCGAGGGGGTCGATATCGCGCACTTGGGGGGAAGCAATACGGTCGCATCCCTGGTTCAGTTCTTGGATGGACTGCCGTTCAAACCAGGGTATCGACGGTATCGTATTCAAGAAGTAAAAGGGATCGATGACTTTCGCAGTATCCACGAGGTCATTTCGCGACGCTTCCGCAAGTTAAGCGATGATCAAGTTGCGTTTCCGGACTTGCTGATGATCGACGGTGGAAAAGGGCAATTGAATGCAGCCCTCGCAGCGTTTCGAGATCAGGATATTGATCCGCCGGTGATGGTGTCACTTGCCAAGAGAGAAGAGGAGATATATCGACCCGGAGTGAGCGAACCAATCCGTTTGGGTCGCGAGTCGTTTGCTTTGAGGCTGCTTCAGTACGTTCGGGACGAGGCACATCGCTTTGCCCAGCATTACCATCATTTGTTACGTCAGAAGAGCACCTTTGAAAGTGACAGCAAGGGAAGGAGAAAGGAGTAAGGAGTTCCTCTCTCCGCGAGGAGTTGCAGAAGGGCTATTACTAAAACAAATAGTTACACCGGAGCCAGTGGCCAAAGTGTGTTTCCTCGAATGCGATGTCCGCTGGGCACACATCTTGTCCTCAATGGAGTTGGAGGAATGCCGCAATAGCCTGAAAACTTCGTAACCCGCGAATTTGTCGGGAACGTCCAAATAGCGTACAATTGGGATCCGTCAGGTCACCGATTCAGCCTGTCCTAACAAGTCTCCCGAGCGGATATAACGAATGTTGCATTCTGAGAACAAGGTCGAGAACGAGTCTGCGAACACGATCGCTAGTCGAGCGCGTGTTGGGCTCGTTCTTTTGATGGTTTTTTCGATTGTCTACTTTGGTTTTATTTTCCTGTGTGCGTTTGCGAATGCATGGTTCGCTTCTCTGCAGTTCTGGGGGGTGCCGGTCACGGTTTGGTATGGATTTGGCCTAATTGCTTTGGCGATGGTCATCGCGGGAGTGTATGGTCGGCTGAGCCGAATCAATTCTTTGTAGGCCGGTTATTGTTGGCAAGTCCATTTTTCTCGATAACTCCTTTGCTCCAAAAACAATGTGAGCTCTCCTAAGAAAAGCAACTGAATGAATTCGTCGATACAAACCGTTTTGAAACGACTCGAAACCAACATGGAATCGGTTGTTCTTGGGAAAATAGAAGTTGTGCGCAAGACCATCGTTGCTCTGCTAGCTGGAGAGCACATTCTGTTGGAGGATGTTCCCGGAGTCGGAAAGACGTTGGTTGCCAAGGCGCTTGCGAAGAGTATCGACGGAAAATTTACGCGAGTGCAGTTTACGCCGGACTTATTGCCCACCGACATTATCGGTAGCAGCATCTATCACAATGGCGAATTCAAATTCAATCAAGGGCCGATTTTTGCGAACGTGGTTTTAGGTGATGAGATCAATCGAGCTCCTCCTCGAACCCAGAGCGCAATGCTTGAAGCAATGAGTGAACGGCAGGCGAGCGTCGACGGAAAATCCCATCCCATGCCGGATCCATTTCTGGTGATCGCCACTCAGAACCCGTTTGAGTTCGAAGGAACGTATGTGCTGCCTGAAAGTCAGTTGGATCGATTCATCATGCGGATTGATGTTGGGTATCCAGGTCGTGAAGCCGAACGGCGAGTGCTGCGTTCACATCAATCCGGGGAGCCGGTCGATCAAATCAAACCGGTTGTCACTCTCGCCGAGATTCGCGATGCTCAAGCACTGACTAGAACGATCCAAATGGAAGATTCCATCCTGGACTACTTGCACGACATTGTCGATCAAACACGCACGAGCCATGAGCTACAAGTTGGAACGAGCACGCGGGGCGCTTTGGCGTTCTATCGCGCTTCACAAGCTGCGGCGTTGTTGGCCGGTCGCAATTATGTGGTTCCCGATGACGTCAAGAGGATGGCAATTCCTGTATTAGCGCACCGCGTGATGCCGCGAGGATTTGCAGCCGGTAGTGACCGAACGGCAGCGGAAGCAATCATTCAAAAGTGTTTGGAATCTGTTCGTGTGCCATCGTAAGCGAGATTGACATGGCACAGCGTACATCGGAACTTGTGGACGGCTCGACCGCATTAACCGATGTCGGTTCTAGTGGATCCTATCTGTCGTTTTTGCGGAATGCGATTCGCTTACCGTCCCGTTTTTTTCGAGCTGCCAAAAGTCGTACATTAACCGTATCGACTCGGTTTACGCGGGAAGGAATGCAAGTTCTGTTTATGGCAATTTTTGTCTTGCTCGGAGCAATCCTGCGAGACGTCAATTTGCTGATAGTCTTAGCAGGTACTCTGTTAGCAACCTTGCTGATCCAGTGGCGGATCTGCGCTAAGACGTTGGAGGGCTTATCTGCATATCGACGTTTACCAAGGTCTATGCATGCCAGGAAAGGCTTCGAGATTGAATTGGTGTTGACCAACCCTAAACGCTGGTTGGGCGCTTGGCTCGTTCTCGCGCAAGATCGAATGAAGTATGTTTCGTCCGACAGTTCTGCAGCGCAAATTTCCCAAGGTATCGGTTTGTTATATTCTTCGATAACACCCAGCTCGACGCGCACTCAGAGGTACCGATGCCTTGTACAGCGTTGTGGCATTTATGAGTTCTTGGGTACCGAATTGACAACCCGCTTCCCCTTTGGTCTGATGCGAGGAATACTCCCACACAGTGGGGGCGACAGTTTTATCGTCCAGCCAGCGATTGGTAAGCTTTTGCCATCTTGGACAGAAGTATTCGGTGTACGCACCTCGGGATCGAAACAACGGCAGGTTCGCTCATTATCCGACGAGGGGGACTTCTTTGGATTGCGTGCCTACCGACCTGGCGACAGCCCACGCTGGATCCACTGGCGATCCTCCGCGCGTCGGAACGAACTCATGGTAAAACAATTTCAGCAAGCGGATAGTCGTGAACTAGTAGTTCTATTGGACTTGCCACAATCCGATCAGCCTCTGTCTGGAGTCCACGAAAAGATCACGGAGTTGGCCGTTGAGTTTGTCGCCACGATGACCAATCACATTGTGTCTACCAATTTCGGGATGATCACCGTCGCGATCGCGGATAGTAGGCCGACGATTGCGTGTCGAATCCAATCAAGGTCACAGAGCGCAGGGCTTCTGGATCGGTTGGCGATATCGCAATGCGGTGATCAAAGCAGTGTTGAGACGGCCCTGGGCCTTCTTGAAAGCGAATTTCGGCGTGTCGAAAATCTGCTCGTTGTCAGTACGCGATCACAAGAGTCATTCCAACTGCAGAATCACCAGAACGAGGGAGTTGTGTTCTGGCGATCAATGGCTTGGCTGGATGTCAGTGCTGGCGAGTTGACAAAGTATTTTACCCCTGCGGAATAAAACTAGGTTCCTTTATGCTATCACTGGTCATTAGGACTTTATTGCATTTCCGAGGTTTATTAATACCTGTGGCCTTGGGCGCTGCTGTCGCTACCGCCGTCATTCTAGGCGCACTGGTCGTTGGTGACAGCATGCGAGGTTCCCTGCGTTTTATCGCCATGGATCGGATTGGCAACATTGATTCGGTGATCGTTGCCCCAAGATGGTTTGAAGACTCATTGACGAAAAACTTGTCTAGCCCAAGTGCCCAAATTGGCCATGCGCATAGCTTGATCCTAGTGCAACAGGCGATGGCTGAAAACGGATTGCACCGCGCCAGTGAAATGGCATTGTTGGGAGTGGATCCCGACTTTTGGACCTTAGGTTCTATTCGCCCAAGAGTCGCGCCAGAGGACGAAGAATTGATACTCAATCAATCGCTTGCGGACAAGTTGCACGCGCAGGTGGGTGATCTTGTCACGCTGCGAATAGCTAGTCAAGCGGTAGTTCCCGCGGATAGTCCATTGGGCAAACGCGATCAAGACAAAGTGCCATTGCCTAGATGGAAGGTGATCGAAATCCTCCCAGACCAAAGCCTTTCTCGATTTTCGCTTCGCTCGGACCAACGGCCCATTATGAACGCATTTGTTAGTAAACGTTGGTTGCAGAATGCGCTCGAAATCGATTCGAAAGTCAACGCAATTTTTGTCGCACGGGCACAGAAAGCTCTTCCCGATAACATTCCGAAGAGGCAAGGCGAATTGCTGGAACAACTGTCGTTATCGCTATCGGACCTGGGCTTGAACTGGCAGCATGTCGAACGAAGTTTTCCAGACAAAGCGATTGGTGAAGTGCCGGTCATCAAGGTTGGCGAACCGCTCTCAACCAAAATATTGGATTACCATCAACTGACAACCGATCAAATGCTGATGACCGATAGTCTGTCGGAAGAAATCGTTAGTAGCACCATGTCGCATTACCCTGCAAGCGTTTTGACCTACTTGGCAAACGGTATTCAACACAAAAAAGGAGCGGAGTTACTTGGTCGAAACGTACCCTATTCCACGATCGCTTCCGTGGATTGGTCCGTCTTGGCGGCGATGCTTGGACCAAAAGAGAATCCACCCGTTGTTCCATCGCAAAAAGACTGGGTGGTCGTAACAAGTTGGCTCGCTGACGAGTTGTCGATCCAGGTTGGGGACCAGATTCAAATTGAGTATTTCCTTCCAGAGACGGTCGATGGAAAAGAGATTGAAAGGAGTTTTGAGGTAACCGTAGTCGCGGTTGCTCCATTGACCAAGCCTGAGACCGGTTACCAAAAAAACCGGGACGCCACTTACACCGAAGCGCCAACGCCGTTTAACGACGCAGCTTGGACGCCCGTCGTCCCAGGAATCACAGACCAAGAGTCGATCAGCAAGTGGGATACACCCTTTGAACTGACGCGCAAGGTGGAGAAGGAGGACGATCAATACTGGAAAGATTACCGACTTTCGCCCAAGTTGTATATTTCCGCCGAACTGGGTACTAAGCACTTTGGTTCGCGATTTGGAAAAGCCAGCAGTATTCGATTTGACGGCCTAAAAGGGGAAGATGCCAACAACATCGAGAAAAAAATAACCGAAATTGCGAGGCAAAAACTACCCAAGCTAGGTTGGCGTGAGATTCGGCTCCGAGAGCAACAACTGCAGGCTTCCAGTGGTACGACCCCATTTGATGCGCTCTTTCTTTCGCTCAGTTTCTTTGTCATCGTTGCCGCTCTTTTGCTGGTAGCGTTACTCTTCCGATTGGCCATCGAACAGCGCGCCGATCATTGGGGGTTACTATTGGCATCGGGATGGACTCGGTCTGCAGTTCGCCGATTGCTGTTGCTTGAGGGGGCAGTGGTTTGTTCCGTGGGCGCAACATTTGGTATCGTGCTTGGACTAGGCTATGCCTACGCGATGATCACTGGTCTGCATACGTGGTGGGTTGGGGCCATCACGGTTTCGTTTCTGGACTATCATGTTCGGCCGTTGAGCCTAGTATTGGGATGGGGCCTTAGTTGGTTGTCTGCTCTGTGCACCATTTTGCTTTCGACCCGACAGTTCAAGTCGATACCGATCGCCAGACTATTGAAGCATCAAATGGAATCGAACTTAGGCGTTGCCCAGACGTCCAACCAGCGGCGTCCGTATCTGGCGATCGGATGTCTAGTCATTGCGGCCGGAGTGCTTGGTCTTGGTCAATTCCTACAAGGGCAAGCGCAAGCGGGCGCATTCGTTGGGGCCGGAATGCTCTTGCTCATTGCTGGTTTGTCGTGGACCTTGAGCCGGCTTAAAAATAGTACGACCAATCGAACATTCGTGTCGCCGATGATGAACGCGTCCTCGCTCGCAAGCAGCAATGCCAAACGCGCACCCATGCGGAGTATTTTGGCGATCGGATTGGTTGCGATCGCTTCATTCTTGATTTTGTCGATGAGTTTGTTTCAAGCATCACCCGATGAGGCAGGCACTGGACGGTTTGCTTATATTGGCAAAAGCTCGCAAGCGATCCACTATGACCTAGGGGATAGCAAACGGCAACGAGATCTTTTTGGGGACAAGTCAGAGGGATTGAGGACTCTGGATTTCGTCCCCTTTCGCGTGCGTGGTGGGGACGATGCCAGTTGCAATAATCTATATCAAGCTAGCGAGCCTCAAGTCTTGGGGGTTTCGCCGCGAATGGCGGCGGTCGATCAAAAGGAAGATGGCCGATCTGCGTTCGCTTGGTTTGCAACCGAAAACGCTAAGTCCTCGACACCGTGGCATAGGTTAGATCAAAAAGGTGATGGCACCGCGGAATCTCCGATTCCTGTTGTGTTGGATCAAAATACCGCGCTTTGGGCACTGCATTTAGGTGGCTACGTAGGCGAAAAATTCTCATACACCTTCGATGATCGCAAGATCTACTTTCGAACGGTCGGCGTCTCGCAGAATACGATTCTGCAAGGGAGTCTTCTTATCGGCGAATCCAATTTCGAGGCCATGTTCCCAAGCATTACTGGATACCGAATGTTTCTCATCAAAACCAATGGCAACTCAAGTGTCCAAGCAACAGCAAACGTGCTGGACAATGCCCGGACGGTTCTTGAGGAGGGATTGTCAGACTCTGGATTGAGTTTGGCGTCAACCGACTCCGTGTTGAGGCAATTGTTGTCGGTACAAAACACCTATTTGGGTGCGTTTCAAGTGTTAGGAGCCCTTGGACTTTTGCTAGGGACGATTGGACTAGGCGTGTCGCAGTTGCGAAGCGCGATGGAGCGACGTGGCGAACTTGCAACAATGCGAGCGATCGGCTTTACGAAATCGCGACTTGTCTGGTTGTTGACATTGGAGAATGGTTGGCAGTTGGCCAGGGGGATCGGAATTGGTGTTGGTGCGGCAGCTTTCGCGACTTTGCCAGCGGTATTGAGTGGGCAACCGTTTGGCGGGCTTGCATGGCCAGGGTTCATGATGGCGATGGTGATACTCTCGGGTATATTGTGCAGTTTGGTCGCTGCGTGGGTTGCGATGCAATGGCCGTTGCTCAAGGCGTTGCGATCCGACAAATGATCTGGTATCTTTCCTCGCCGAAGCGCATGCTTTCAGCCGTAGCCTAAGCTTCCAACGAGATGATTACTCTATGGCGGGCAGAGTCCATACCGCATCTGGACAGATGAGCGGCCAAAGGAAATGGAGATGATTTCGAACCATGGGATTTGTTTGGGATGATGGTGGAAGAGCTGCTTGTGGGTTTGTGGGACTGACAGGCGATTGCGTTCCTCGAGCGATCGCTATCGCCACGGGCGTTCGCTATCGCGACGTATACGATACGCTCGGTAGCCAATGCGCAAAATCGCCGCGGCACGGAGTCGATACTGAGACGGCAGCAACGTTTCTTCGTGAACGCTACTGGAACCAGACGATTGGATTCGATCGGCCATTCGAGCTAGACGATTTGCCAATGGGTGTAGTCATCGTTCATATCGCAAAGGCAAATAATCGATCGCAGCATTTTTGCACCATGGTGGACCGTATCATTCATGACACATGGGACCCCTCCGACGACGATGATTATTTGGTGAAGAGCTATTGGACATCCGCTTCGGTCACCTATGAACAGGCGTCGCTCAATGAACGAAAAAACGCGTCGAGCGTATCCGAAGAGCTGACTCAGTCAGAGTTCGAAAAGATTCTGGACCGATTGCGGAAACTAGATCGCACAGCTAGCAACAGCTCCAGTACCGAAGGAGAAAAGCACAATGCCTTACGGATGATGCAAAGCCTCATGCTACGCCACAATCTCTCCCGCGACGACATTGAGGAAGAAGGCAATGTAGACAACGTCCTATTCACGCGGATCGCCTGCCCGGTCAACGGTCGTCGCGCATGCAACTGGGAAAAAAGTCTCGCAACGTATGTCACCCAGTACATTTTCCCAACGACGCAGTGGTTTGTGGCAACAAAGGGTTTTCGGACATTGTTTTGGTTTTACGGGCCACGCGCAGATGTTCAGAATGCGATCGCGCTTTTTCGTGAGATGTTGTTAACGATTGCAACATCAGCTCAGCTTCAATTTCGGGGGCATACTCGCGGCTCCGGCGCATCGTATGCAGAGGGATATGTACAGGGATTGCCTCGTTCCGCTGCAGCAAGCGAGAGCCGTCCGGAGCAGATCATGAGCGAACGAGCTTTGATCCGTGCGCGCACTCTCACGCTTCATTCTGCGGCCAGTCATTGGCTCGATTTCGAATGCAATATCCAACTGAGGAAAACAGGCGGTTCTGGGCGGGACCGATTTGACGAAGCGGCAGCGAGTCGGGGACGGCTTCATGGCTCTAATCACGAGATTGTCGTACCAAGCGCGCAATTGCGAATTGGTACGAAAAGGGGGTTAGGCGGACCTACTCGATGAGCCGGGGTTTTCCGCTCCAGCCCAACTTCTCGCGGAGCGCATGGTAATCGTCATGCCCGGGAACGCTGATGAGCTGGAACGTATCTTCGGCCCGCGAGATACGCACGCGTAGTTCTTGGCCAAAGTGGCACACGACGCGACCGTCGACAACAATGCTGGCGGTAGGGTGGTCTACTCGAATTTTGAGATCGAAAATGCGATCGGCTGTGTCGACTACGGGCCTCATCGTCAACGTGTGTGGGCTGATTGGGCTGATTACAAACGCTTGCAGATTGCGTCGTAGAATTGGGCCACCCGCGGATAAATTATGTGCGGTAGAACCGATAGGCGTGCTTATGATAAGTCCATCGCAAGCGTAGGTTGTCGCCAACACCGAATCAATGTAAAGATCGATGTACATCATCGTATAGGGAGGTCCGCCAAGGACCGACGCTTCATTGAGACCGATGATGGAATGTAGTACTTCGTCTTCGTGAAAGACTTGGCACTTTAACATCAAGTGATTGGTAACTGTGAACTTTCCAACGCACACTTCTGGCCAGATATCAACAAATCGACTTGGAGATATGGCGGCAAGGAATCCGAGTTTTCCCAGATTGACTCCGAGTACCGGGCGCTGTTGGTGACGCATTTGCCGAGCGGACTGAAGAATCGATCCATCGCCACCCAATACCACGACCAGATCCGACTCGCATGATCCAAATTCGTACGAAAATTCTTTGTCGACTGCTACGATTTCCGCATGCTGCTCGATGGTGTTTAGAATTCCATCGAGTTCCTGTTCGACTCTAGGCCGATTCGGAGCCGCCAACACAACGACACGAGGTCGTGTTCTGCCATCTCGAATCCATTCCCAAGCGGCAGGATCATCCACAGTTTAGGCTCCCGCATGTGCAGCATTGGAGTATTTCGCGTCGAGTATTTTGCAGGTCTTAGCAATGCCCGCGGGATCAATTCCCAGTTCCGCAAGCAGTTCGTTGCGATCGCCATGTTCGATAAATTGGTCTGGAATTCCGAGAGTTCTCAGTATACGGGTATCCCATCCCTGCGAGCAAGCCAGTTCGAGGACAGCCGAACCAAAGCCCCCCATGAGAGCTCCTTCCTCAACCGTAACCACAAAACGACACTCATCAAATATTTTCGCAAATATGCTTGTATCCAGTGGTTTGATAAAGCGTGCATTGATCACTGCGACTTCGACACCATCCCTCTTGAGCAAATCGGCCGCTGCAATGCATTGTTGGAGCATTGCGCCGCACGCGACGATGGCACCGTCGGTCCCCCATCGAATCACTTCAGATTTGCCGAGTTCGATCGGCTGAACAGGCCTGTCGAACGACTGAGCGGTCGTCTTTGGGTAGCGAATCGAGGTCGGGCTAGAGTGAGACAAAGCGAATTGGAGCATTGGCTCCACTTCTGTTGCGTCACCGGGAGCCATCAACACCATGTTCGGGAATACTCGCATGTATCCGATGTCGAATAACCCGTGGTGCGTTGGCCCGTCGGGGCCCGTCAATCCTGCACGATCGATCATGAAGGTGACCGGCAGGTTTTGCAACGCTACTTCCTGAAAAATCTGGTCGTAGGATCTCTGGAGGAATGTGGAGTAAATGGCAACGATTGGTCGCAGTCCGACCTTGGCATGACCGCCTGCAAATGCAACTGCATGCGATTCACAAATCCCAACATCAAAGAAACGTTCGCCGTAGGCATCGCGAACAGGCTCCAGCTTATTCCCTTGACACATCGCCGCTGTCAATACCGTGACCTGCGTGTTGATCTTCATTTGGCTCATGATTGCATCGCGAGCGTAGTTAGTGAATGCCGGCTTGTCCCCTGCAGCGAGCGGCTTGGGGCATCCTTCGTCGTCCTCAAAGGCCGGCGGAGTGTGAAAGTACACAGGGTCTTTTTCTGCTGGCTTGTAGCCTCGACCTTTCTCAGTCACAACGTGCAAGAGCGTTGGCCCCTTTTGATCTTTGACCATCTCCAGATATTTGCGTAGCAAATGAATATCATGGCCGTCGATCGGCCCAATGTATCGGAATCCAAACTCCTCAAAGAGCATTCCGCCAACCATACCGGCTTTGACCCCCTCTTTGATTTGTGCGAGTAGTCTCTCCGTAGGATCACCGAACAAAGGGAGCTTGTTGAGCACGCGAACCACTTCACTTTTGAATCCCGTATAAAATGGATTCGTGCGTAAACGATCGAGGTAACTCGCTACTGCTCCAACGCGAGGACAAATAGACATCTTATTGTCGTTGAGCACTACAATCATATCCGCATTGAGTTCGCCAGCGTTGTTCATTGCTTCGAAAACGATGCCCGACGGAAAGGCACCGTCTCCGATGACAGCGACGCTCTTTCGCGATGCTTGTCCGCTCAAATCGTCACCGCTCTTGAGGCCCAACGCGGTGGATACGCTACAACCGGCGTGACCAGTCATAAATAAATCGTATTCGCTCTCCGAAGGATTCGGATACCCCATCAATCCGCCGCGTTCGCGGATCGTTTTGAATTCGTGGTATCGACCCGTCACTAACTTATGTGGGTAAATTTGATGTCCGGTGTCCCAGACCAATCGATCTTTTCGGAAATCAAACACGCTATGCAATGCAAGACAGAGTTCCACGACCCCTAGGTTCGAGGCAAAATGCGCCGTCCGCGTCGCCAAAAGATTGCAAAGCACGTCTCGAATCTCAACACCGAGCTTTTCCAGATCCTCATTGGACATATGACGAAGCGGTTCTGCGGACTCTAATTTGGCAAGCATTTCGTGCATAGAGTTTCTAGTTGCTCCTATCCGTGATGTATCGTGCAAGTTGTTTAAGTGGATTTGAAGATGGGCCGAAGGCATCTACAATGGAAATAGCCTGTTCAACGAGTTCTCTCGCCCGCTCGCGACTTTCACGAACACCATAGATGCTCGGAAAGGTGAGCTTTCCTTTCTCACTGTCTTTGCCTGTCCGTTTTCCAGTGTTTTCACTGGTGCTCTCCACGTCTAGTAGGTCATCCACAATTTGGAAAGCAATTCCGATGCAATCCCCATATTTGGCCATATTTTCTAATTCTCCCGTGGTTGCACCGGCCGCCAAGCCACCTAAAACCACCGAAGCCTGAATCATGGCTCCCGTCTTTCTGGCGTGAATTGCATGAAGCATTGCAACGCCACCCCCAAGTTTTTCAGCACAAAGGTCATCGCATTGCCCCCCAACCATCCCTTCCGGTCCAGCAGCTTTCGCGAGCACCAGACAACTTTTTGTGGAAACGGAGGAATCCTGGGTGTCGGCCAATATGGTTTCGAATGCAAGTGCTTGCAACGCGTCGCCAGCCAATATTGCCGTCGCTTCATCAAATTGAACGTGGCAGGTGGGCCTTCCTCGCCTAAGATCATCATCATCCATTGCAGGTAAATCGTCGTGGATCAACGAATAGCAGTGAATCATTTCCACGGCAGCAGCGTTGGCCATCGCCATCGAGATCGAACCACCCAGAGCTTCGGCGCTGAGCAAACACAAAATGGGCCTTAATCTCTTACCGGGAGAGAGCAGCGAAAATCGCATCGCTTCTCGCAGAACATCTGGGCATCGATTGGAGAGTTTTTCGAGACAACTCTCCAACTTGGCGTCAACTTCTGCAGTTAGAGTTTTCCAGCGGCTAAGTAAAGCCGATAAATCATTCGTTAGGTCGTTCGAGATTTGCACAATTTACCAAGAGTTCTATTGCACTCAAATTAACGGCCCGCGAAGGTTCAAAGCGTGCCTATGCGGTTTCGGCCCCTATTGTAAGCGTCTGCATCAAAAAAAGCAGCCTCTAGAATTAGCAATTCTATGGCAGTGCTTTCCGGGACTTCTGCCCCATCATGCCTCCTCATCATCTTCCCATGTTTCCGTGATGGCCTCGCCTCGGCCCGTGAGACCACGAAGTTTTTCGATCTTTCGTCGTGCGGTGGTCAGCTGCTTTTGACAGAAACGGACATATTCAACCGCTTTGGCATACTCGGACAACGAAGATTCCAGGCCGAGTGAATTCCCCTCCAGTTTGCGCACGATCTGCTCCAACTGGGTCATAGCGGATTCAAAGGTTTGATTCTCATCCATGTCACCGGATTTCGTGCGTGCCATGCTATCGTTTTCTTTGTGTAAGCGTTAGGACCCTAAAAATCGATACAACTGGCGACGAGATCCCCGAAAACACTCTTAACATGCTTCCGTTTCCAGACCGGCAATCCTACGTAACCTATCTATTCCATTGAGCGTTGCGACTTCTAACTCCTTTCCCATCTTATCAGTCACCATTGCAATGGCCAACGACAGGCATTCACAATCTAGAAAAAGTGGTAGGAACAAAGCCAGGGCTGCTAGAACGTCTCCGATCGGCCAAAGCAATCCTTTGGTGAAAGCGGAACATACGGTTGTCGCGAAAGCAACGGCGAACAGTCTTCAAGTCGAAGCCAAATCGCCCATCACTGTCGAGATTGCCGACAATGTCTCACAACGAGCGATCGCATCGGTAGATAGCTTGATGAAGACGATTCATCGGGAAGTCTCATCCCATCCAAAAGAGCCGGTGTCGGCTAGTTCCTGCGAAAGTGGATGCGCTTGGTCTCAAGCCGTCGACGCCAAACTCAACGAGCTGATTGAGAGCTCGAGAACATTCGAGCGTGAACGATCTGAAATAGAATCTCTCCGAAGTCAATTGAAGCAAGCCATTGATACGGCCGAAAACAGATTGACGTCGAGCAACGATGCTGGCTCAAGTCGCGTCGAGGAATTGGAAACGAAACTGATCGATGCTCAGGAAGAGAATCGGAAGCTGACCACTCTCCTGTTGCATTCAAGAACAGAATATCAGGAGCTACTCTCTTTCATTGAATCGGAAGCGGTAGAAGAGGGGCAAACGCAAGAAGAACTGAAGACCATCGCGCAACGGGTTCTGGACAAAACCGATGCCCGCGAAACAGAGCTGGGTCTAGAAGTCTCTCAACTCAACGATCAATTGCAGTTCCTTCAAAGCGAACTAGCTGACGCAAAAGCGCGCAACTACAGCTCTAACTCTGAAGAATCGGATTTACGAATCCAGATCGAACAGCTACGGAGTCAATTGCTCGACGCCAGGCATGAAGCCGTCGAGCTACGAATGCAGAGCAACGATCTAGGATCGCGACTCGCAAAGTTCCAAGGTGTTTCGCACGGACAAAAAAGCGAAACGCTCACATGGGAACAACGCAAAGAGGCTTTACTACAGCAACTCGAAGCAGAAACGCACGCAGAAACCCCATGCGATCCGCGCAAAGTCCTGGAAATAGAAAAAGTCCTCGAGCAAACATCAAATGAAATTACTCGCCGCGACCATGAAATTGCTGACCTAAAAGCTCTCTTGGAACAGCAGTCTATTGCGCACGATGGAATGGCGATCGGCGTTGCGGCTGTCGCCGAGATCATCGAAGCCGATGCGCTGATCGTTTCCGAACGCCTGCGACTCAAGGAACTTCGGGAAGACTGGGAGCAGAAGCAACGGCAGGCCGAAATTGAAATGTCTATGGAGCGTGCCAAGCTCGCCCGCGAACGGCTCGAATTGCAAGAAAAAACGAGAACCTACGACGACAACAATACGCCCCAGTCCGATGAAGAAAAGAAGGCCATCAAAGGAAGCAGCCGCGGAAAGTGGTTAGCCCGCCTCGGATTGCGAGACGAATAGCGATCGCGTTCCCCTCGGACATAAACCATGGGGCAAGCCCCACGGCTACAATATGTCGCCGCTATCGCGGCTAAACGAGCTGTTTAACGGCAAAGATCCGTTTGACAGCGAAATAACTGACGACTATCAACTTACGAACTCACACAGCTTAGCAATCGGGTGAATCTTCAAGCCGTGAAACGGCAACACTTCTTAGCTGCGGGGCTTGCCCCGCAGTTGACAGTCGAATCGTCACGAAGAGCCGTGAAACGGCGACACTCATTCGTGACGCCGTTTCACGGCTCATGCACGTGCTCATGACCATAAGCCATGGGGCAAGCCCCACGGCTACAATATGTCGCCGCTATCGCGGCTAAACGAGCTGTTTAACGGCAAAGATCCGTTTGACAGCGAGATAACTGACGACTATCAACTTACGAACTCACACATTTTAGCAATCGGGTGAATCTTCAAGCCGTGAAACGGCAACACTTCTTAGCTGCGGGGCTTGCCCCGCAGTTGACAGTCGAATCGTCACGAAGAGCCGTGAAACGGCGACAAATCAACGCAAAATACGAGAGCATCGCGATGAATCTGACGGGGCGTTCAGCACTTATAACCGGCGGCACGCAAGGTGTCGGGGCTGCGATCGCATTGAGCCTTGCCAAGGCTGGCGTGAATTTGGTGCTTCACGGACACCGCGAAGATGCGACTGCGCTTGCCACCATCGAGCAATGCAAATCGCACGGAGTGCGAGTCACGCCAATCTACTGCGATCTTTGGCAACCGATCGAGACTGTTCTACGCGATGTGGGAAAACATTCCATCGAACTCGAGCCGGAATTGAGTTTGCTGGTCAATAATGCCGGCGTATTCATCGACAAGCCATTTCTTGAGATGGACGAGTCTACTTTCGATCGCACGTTGGCTCTCAATGTCAAAGCCGGATACTTTCTAACGCAGTTCTTTGCGAAACGATGGACTGCAAAGAATGTCCCAGGGCGAGTTCTATTTACTGCCTCAATCAATGGCTTGCTGGCTGAGTCGGACCATACCGCGTACGATGCATCGAAAGGGGCCGTCTCAAGTCTAGTTCGCTCGCTGTGCGTAGCGCTCGCTCCTCGCAATATAAGAGTCAATGCAATTGCTCCGGGATTGGTGCGAACGCCATTAACTGATCTAGTGTTGTCGCGAGACGCAGATGCGCTCCGATGGATGCAATTGCATACGCCCAATCAAAACGTTCCAGAAGCATCGGTATGCGGGCCAATGGCGGCGTTCTTGCTAAGCGACGATGCCGAACATATTCATGGCCAAACCATTTACATCGATGGAGGGATGAGCGCCTGGCAACAACCCGACTTGCCCACGCAATTGCGCGGGCATTTGTAGACGCGAGCCTGGCTGATTTCGCAGAGAAAACGGAAAAACTCAGGGTGTTCGCATCCCGCAGGTGAGACCTACTTCAAAGATTGGGTTAAACAGGTTGATAGTTTTTTACCTGAGGAGCTGAGCGCGAGATTGTTTAGCTCGGCAAGATTGGTCCATTGCCTTTCAACCCCCGGGTTCCATTTGCCTCCAAGCGACGCATCGATTTCCGCTTCATAACTCTTGAGCGTTATTCGATACCGTGTGACCGCGTGCTTGAGCTCATGGATCTTTCCACCAACCAACACGGACTTGCCGAATCGCTCACGAAACTGGATTGCAACACTCTTGGTCTCTGCATTTGGCGTATTGCACTGAGTCACATCGAATCGCGGGAAATCCCATAGCCCTGCCCAGCGTTCGTCGGCCTCGCAGCGACGCATCAAGATTCGTCCTTTGTCATTGCGGATCACCAACGCAGCTTCACGAAGCTGGGTGAACTCTTTGGGGCGTTTGGGGACAGGTATCGTTGCCTGAGATCCCGAAGCAAACGTCGGGCACATTTCGTTAAATGGACACAGCAAGCAGTTTGGATTTTTTGGGAGGCAAATCTGCGAGCCGATATCCGTCAGTGCTTGATTCAGTGTTCCGCTGCCCGATCTTGGGGGCAATAGGCTCTCGGCAAAGGACCACAGTTGCGATTGGCCCTCTTTGGATCCGGTCTCATGTCTTAGATGCAGCAGGCGGGCGTAGAGTCGCTGTGTATTGGCTTCGACGATGGGATGTCGCTGATCCAATGAGAACGAAAGGATGGCGCCGGCTGTGTAACGCCCTACACCGGGTAACTCGCGAACGCTCGCAAAATCGATCGGAAAGAGACCGTTCTGGTCCGATAGTAGGATCTTGGCCGCCTCGTGCATTTGCCTTGCGCGTCGATAATAACCAAGACCAGCCCAATGATGATAAACGTCGTCAAGAGATGCGTTGGCGAGGGTCTCAACGTTCGGAAACGACTCGAGGAAACGATGGTAATAGGGGATAACCGTTGCCACTTGAGTCTGCTGCAGCATAATCTCACTTACCCACGTGGCATAGGGATCAGACGATTCTCTCCATGGCAGGCAGCGGCCGTTTTCTAAATACCACTTCTTTGCGAGTCGCCGCAGGCGGGCGAAGTCGGATGCGTTCCATTCCCGAACATGTTCCCGCATTACCGGTCTCGGCCAGAATCACGCTTGCCAAGCTTAACCTTGATCTTCTCGCGAATGACCTCCTTTTTGGGCAACTCCGATGGATTCTCGTCGTTCAACCCGCCTTGTGGAAATCCCGGAGGAAAACCACCCGGAAATCCGCCAGGGCCAAATCCGCCCCTTCTAAAATCGGGATTTCGAAGCGTACGTTCGACCTCAATGGTAACCGTTTCTCCGTCGGCAAAATTCGCTAGTTCTTTGCGCAGGTCTTCAAATAACAAAATGGAGCGTCCATTTACCGAAAGCATCTTATCACCGCGAAGAAGGCCATCACGTTTCGCTGCGCCCCCATCAACGACATCGTCAATGACGTTCGAGTTACCCAATGCCCTGACCCCCAAAAAACCGCCACGAGACATGAAGAGGTCAACGCCATCCAATTGAGACTTCAGCGATTGACTCCCGATGGGTGTTAGCTTCGTACCGAACAGATAGAGGTTTCCCCAGACGGGCAAACTGAGCAACACATCGACCGCTTCGTCGCCGATGGGTGAATATACGATCTCAAGCAAATCCAGGTCAGGCGCATCGCGCAGGATTTCGAGGTCCTCAGCAGTCAGATCGGTATCAACCAACTGAAGCTTTTTTAAGTGCGGGAGTCCAATAACTTGTTGCAAAACCTCGCGACTAATCCTCGGCCCTTCAAGCTTTGCGAATTGAACTTTTGTTAACCATCTCAAGCAACCTAAGTCCTCTGCGTTTCCGGAAAACTCTCGGTCGATCACCAGTGGCTGTGCGATGTCGGGGTTGCTGCTCATCACCTGCATTCTACGATCTCTTAACGGAATCCTACATGCAACGAGCAAATCCAGGGCTAAGTCCCTTTGTTCCGCGCCGATAACCTGAAGTATCTTTTCGGCTCGTATGGACTTGCTGGTGGTTCTTGACTGGGCTAATTTGCTGAGTGCATCAAACGCTAATTTGCCCGATTCGCTATACGGTTCTGCTGCGATCGAAGAGATGAATTGAAACAAACGATCCGCCTTTTCCCCCGTTGCGTCCGCGATCGCTTCAATAACAAAGGGCATCGCATCTGCTTTTCGATTTCCTAGACCTATCGTGGCCAATTGGCGTTTCGAATAGTCGTTCGATCCAAGATCGTCTATCCATGCCATAATTTCCAGTTTGGAAGGTTTCGGGCCGTCGTCGGCCATTATTCTCTGCGAGTGATTGGAAACGAAAGCAGCAAAAAACAGAGCTACACCCAAACTGCCAATATAAAAATAGCCCGTTCTACGGCTTGCCCGAAGCCGGTCGATTGGGCCACAATGCGCCCGCAGCGAGTGAGTTGAGTCATTCATTTTGAAATTCATGCCGCGTTTTCTACCTCTAAGAACTTTTGACAGCTCCAATGGAACACAGTTTTATTGCATGGGTTAAACAAAGAGCAGCTCGATTGCCTAAAGTCAAATTAGGTATCGGTGATGACTGCGCCCTGCTAGGAGTGGAGTCCGTCGATTCCTCTCAATCCGATTTAGCAATCACTACCGACTCACTTTGCGATGGAACCCACTTCATTCTAACCGAATGTGGAGCGCAAGCGGCAGGGAGAAAATTGATGGCTGTCAACTTAAGCGATTTAGCCAGCATGGCAGCATCCCCCGTTTCGGTCTTTCTTTCGCTCTGCTTGCCAAAGGAAAATGCAGGTGATTTAGCTGCTGGCGTGTTTGAAGGTGTCTACGAATTAGCAGAAAAATATGGGGTCTCAATCGCAGGCGGAGACACTAATGTTTGGAACGGACCACTCGTTATCCATATGACGGCTGTTGGCAAAGTCCCCTGCGGAGGCGGCTGGCTGCGGAGCGGAGCCTCCGCTGGCGATGCCATAGTGGTTTCTGGCAGACTAGGGGGAAGCATCCTAGGCAAGCATCTGTCTTTTGAGCCTCGTCTCGAATTGGCCGCAGAACTGCGTCGGCTCGGCTTAGTCGCAGCAGCAACCGACATAAGCGATGGACTGGGAATTGACTTGCTCAATATGGTTGTTTCCAGCAAATGCGGAGCAGAAGTATGGCTGGACAAAGTTCCAATTAGTGACGAGGCCAAGCTGTGCTCGCAAAAGTCCGGTCGAAGCCCACTTGAGCATGCCTTGGGGGACGGCGAGGACTTCGAATTGTTGATGGCAATTCCTCATGAGAAACTAACGCTGCTTCCCGCTGAAATTGGGGGTATTTCTCTAACCCAAATTGGGACTTTTGTCACCCGGACAGGTCTTTGGTCGAAAGACAAAGCCGGCGTGAAGCAGCTTGCGCCTCGAGGCTACGTCCACCGTTAAATGGCCAAGCAAGTAGGTCGCACTTGCCGGGTGCCACTCTGCAACTCGACAACTATACGACAGTTCACCAATCGCTTTCGGCCAACCCGAATTACTTGCCAGGGATTGACTTTCCCTCGCTAACTTGTCACTATTTAGTGACATGATTACCAAAGCAAAAAAACAGGATGCAATATGGCGAGCGTTAGGAGATCCAGTTCGACGAGAAATACTGGACCAATTGGCAGGTAGGCCACGAACGACGGGTGAGTTGGTGGCCCATTTTGATTCGCTTTGCCGAACGGGGGTGATGAAGCACCTGGAAGTGCTGGTGTCTGCCGGATTGGTGATCGTGGAAAGGAGCGGGCGAACTCGATGGAATCATATCAACCCAGTCCCAATCGAAATGGTTTGCCAGCGATGGGTAAACCAACATGTAAAGAAACTCGCTCGTGCACTGACTCGGCTGAAATCGATAGTCGAAGAAGACACTCACTCCAAAGAGTAAATGGAAGGGCCTAATCTGATGACGACTCCAACATGGTCCGATGTGCGTTGTGCACAGTATGAATTCTCGATCACTATCGAAGCTTCTCGCGAGCGAGTTTGGCGTGGATTGACGGATCAGCTTAGCGATTGGTGGTTGCCCGACTTTCACATGCTCGGCGAGGATTCGATTGTGACTTTGGAGCCTGAAGCAGGCGGCAGGCTCTTTGAGCAAAGTGGTGACCAACATTTGCTCTGGTATACCGTCATTGCTGTCCAGCAAAACGAATCGATAGATTTGGTCGGCTACATTTCCCCGAAGTATGGCGGACCGGCAACGACAATGCTCAATGCTACGCTGAATATTGAATCAGCGAACCGCACAGCTCTTCGGATTTCCGACTCCATTTATGGCCGAGTTTCCGATGGGCTGGTATCGTCATTGTCCTCAGGTTGGCAATTGCTGTTTTCAGATGGCTTAAAGGCGTTTGTTGAACGCGGCGATTAGATTCCTGCAATTGCGATCGCTAGGCAGGCTTGGACCGCCAAACCGACCCATGCCGCCCGGACCACTTGCGAGTCGTGTTCATAGCAGTCAAGCAGCTCGTTGGGAACGTCATTCGGCTCAGTAAATTGATCGGGACTTTCTTCCACGGTTCTGTCTTTGGTTTGGGAACCTTGAGTTGTTATTCATCCTTCGACTATGTGAATTGACCGCCATTTTAGCATGACTTGCATCCTCTCTTAACGCTATATTCATCGCATCTTAACACATGCCGAATAACCTTCTGCGAGGAAAGAATAACCCATGTCATTGCATTTAAGCCAAGATCTAAATGAAGCGCACCATTCGCTACTCAAATTATCGGGTAGCGTAGAGGATATGATTGCGTCCGCAGTTCGCTCGCTGGTGGAGCGGCAAGGGGCTTTGGCTGCAGAGATCATCGAGCGAGATAGTCAGATCGATCGGAGCGAGGTGCGAATCGAGGAGGATTGCCTGAAGATGCTAGCGCTCCATCAGCCGGTCGCGGCAGACCTTCGGCGTATCACTACTATGATGAAGATTAATAATGACCTTGAGCGGATCGCGGATCTCGCTTGCAATATTGCTCAAAGGGCGTACAGCTTGTGCCCATACCCGGAGTTCCCGATCCCCCCGGGAATCAATGAAATGGCCTTGATGACGACGTCGATGGTTCGCCGCAGCCTTGATTCATTTGTTCAGAGAAACACGGAACAAGCGCACCAGGTCATCAAAGAGGACGATCGTGTCGACGCAAAAAATGTAGAAGTGATCGAGACGCTCAACTCGCTTATGTCCCGCGACAATACGCAAATCACAGCTGCGATGCATTGCTTTTCAGCTTCTCGCCATCTTGAGCAGATCGCGGACCATGCAGTTAGCATCGCCGAAGACATTGTTTACATGGTCGATGGCGTCATTGTTCGCCACCGACAGATCCTTCAACGATCGAACGCGAAGTAGTTCGATGCTCCTTTTTCAAATGCAAGACCTTCGATGTCAAAACGTAAAGTACTAGTCGTAGAAGATGATCGAGCGCTTTCCGAGATTTTGGTCTATAACTTGGAGAAGGCCGGTTACGACGTACTCAAATCTATGGACGGGCGAGATGGATTGAATCAAGCGCAATTGCGGCTGCCGGAAATCATTTTGCTCGATGTGATGCTGCCGGTGCTTGACGGAGTTGAGGTATGCCGTCGGCTGCGCTCTGCACCGGAGACCGCTTCTGCAACGATCATTATGCTGACGGCCAAATCGGAAGAAGCGGATCAGTTGATCGGTTTTTCGGTGGGTGCTGACGACTATGTGACCAAGCCATTTAGCGTTCGGGTTTTGTTGGAGCGGATCAAGGCATTGACGCGGCGCAAATCGAAACCGCACGACGAAGATTCTGAGATTGTTACCCGCTTCGGAATTATGCTCGACAGACGTCGTTATCGAGTGACCGTAGACTCGCATAATATCGATCTGACCAAAAGCGAGTTCAAGTTGCTCGACACGTTGATTCGTCAACCCGGCAGAGCTTTCGACCGCTCGGAGTTGATCGACTCTGCGTTAGGCGAAGACACGCTCGTCTTGGAGCGAACCATCGATGTCCATATTCGAGCACTACGCAAGAAGATCGGGGAAAAAGCGGACGCGATTGAGACCGTTCGCGGAGTTGGCTATCGCTTTCGAGAGGCCTAAAGCGATACCCGCGCAGCGACAGGCAATATTATAGTCCTTACCTCGCTTCGCTCGACCATCCCGGATGGAGGGTTATTAGGCGAGAGGATTTCCGAGAGTAGGGTTGCTAAGTTTGCCATCACTCATGCTCCGATTTACCAGCGAAGCAGTGCAGTGCCCCAAGACAAACCTGCGCCGAAGCCGCAAAGTAAAACGATGTCGCCTCGATTGAGTAGACCTTGTCGATTGGCATCGTCCAGCGCCATCGGTATGCTGGCGGCGGAAGTGTTTCCGTATTTGTCGAGGTTCACAAATACCTTGTCTCGAGCGATTCCGAAGTGCTCGACGGCTGCGTCGATAATGCGAATGTTGGCCTGATGAAGAATCACAAGGTCCACGTCGCCTGGCGATAAGCCGGCTGCTGCTAAAACATCTCTCGAGCTGTCAGCAACTATTCGAACCGCCCATTTAAAGACGGTTCTACCATCCATACTTAAATACTGCCGTCCATCACCAAACGATTGCGCTGTGAGAGGTTCTCGCGAGCCGCCGGCCGGAACGCAAAGCGCGCTTGTTTCCCCTTCTGAACCTAGTGTATAGCTGATCAGACCGGTCGTATCCTTTTGACCGGACGGGCAAGATTGCAACAAGGCCGCACCCGCGCCGTCTCCAAATAATGGATAGGTCTTTAGGTCATTGCAATTAACCGTTCTGCTCATCACTTCGCAGCCCACGATCAAAGCGTTTCGAGCAGAACCTGCTCGGATGAATAGCGAGCCAGTGACCAGCGCGTACATAAATCCAGAACATGCGGCACTGACATCAAATGCCGGAGCGATACAGCCTAATCGTTTTTGCAGCAAACACGCCGTTGATGGTGTGACGTGGTCCGGTGTCATCGTCGCGCAAAGAACGAGATCCACTTCCGTCGGATCCACTTCAGCGCTGGCCAAACAGCGTAAAGCGGCTTCGAACGCCAGATCGCTCGATGCCTGATCGTCTCGGGCTTTGCGCCTCTGATGAATTCCTGTTCGCTGCACAATCCACTCGCTATCGCAACCTAACGAAGCCATATCCTCGTTGGTCACGATTTGATCGGGAACATACGATCCAGTTGCAGCGATCATCACGTTCGGGCAATGTCCGATACGGCCACGGCCACTCCTACTGAGCGAATTCTCTTCGGCAATGGTAAATGCGTTTTGCGACAAGATGACGAATTGGGTGTTGTTTGGGCAAGAGAAACGGACGCAAGTCTTGAAAACGCGATTGTTTCATTGAATTCCGAGAGTATATCAGCAAAAGTAGATTGTCGGGATGTTGAGAAAACGTGAGGTGTAGGCAAATGAGGGGGGAACTGCCGAAGCAGGGCTGATTAGCCCCCCCTAATTTATTTAACAAGTATTCAACATTTTAGCTCCACACGTCCTTTTGGGGGGTGACTAGTGGCATATGGTGACGTTAAATTGTGATAACTTGCGAGCCGCAGGATTGCACTTTGTATGTGTGATTTTTTGCCTTTACGCACGGCTCGATTCGTAAACTCCAACCATAGAAAGTGCTGATGTTGCGATGTGCTTACTAGCCATTCAATATCGCGTGGTTTCCGAAAGTCCGATCCTGGTCGCTGCTAATCGAGAGGAGTTTTTTGATAGAAGAAGCACGGCACCCACCATTCAAT
>JANMGH010000014.1:0-92138 GCA_031374515.1 Pirellula sp.
CGGCGAACCGGCTGCACTTCCGCGACCGAAGTACTTCTTGAAGTTCCAGACCAGATCGCACCACATCTTGCCATCGATACCGATCTTGGCAAGGATCGGTTCAAGGTCCTTGGGTATGGTTGGTTTCTCGAGACTGCCAACTCTCTGGCGGCTTGTCCAAATAAGCAACTTCACATAGCTTGCCAAGTTCAACCAAAGGAACCCTTTGTCGCTGGCTCGCACACCGCTACGGCTTGGTAGTGCTCCGGGTTTACCGCGTTCATTCAGTGTGAGCGGCGAGAGCCAAGCGTCGCGAAGAATGGTTGATCCCCGTTTTCTTTTGGCTTCTGCCTTCTTCTTGCGAAGCTGCGTGGGGGTAGAGGTACGGAGGATTCGGCCCGCTTCTTCGGTTTCGATAGCGACCAAGTCGACAGCGGCAGATTGGATCGTTTTTCCTTGGAGCGCTTGGATCCGATCGTATGCAGAGGTGTGAATCGACTCGTCCGGTGTTGACGCCATAGCGGCGCGAATCGGGTTCAAGTCGACGTACATGCTGCAGGCGAGCAGGCCCGCCTCATCGGTGATTGCTTGCGCTTTGAAGCGACCTTCCCAGAAGTGGCCGGTGACTTTGTCTTGGAAATTGGCGAGTCGTGCGATCGGTTCGCAGAGCGCCTTCATGAACCAGGAGGGGTCTGACAAACGTTTGCGAATAACTAAAATGCGTTTCGAATCGTTGGCCAGGGTGTCGACAGCGTTGGTGGTCGGATCGGCGAGATGTTCATCGATTCTTCGGCCAGGGAAGATACGTAGCCATCGCAGAGCGACATCTTTATCGGACCATTCTCGAACCACATCGGGGCGGGTCCTTGCCACCAGATGCAGGTGATTTGAGAGAATTGCGTAGGAGAGTACGTCGATGCCGAAGACCGAGGCGAGTCGTTCCATGCGTGAGCGAATCCATTCGCGGCGATGGGAATAGTCTTTTCCGGTCGACGCATCGAATCCGGTTAAGAACGAACGTCTGACGCAACGCTGGATAAGATGGACGACGCAGACTTGGTTCGGGTCAAACTGTTCAGCACGGGGTGTACGAGGCATATCGATTCTCCTTAAAAGCTAAATATAGCAAGGTCAAAAGCCCTGTCAAGACAGGTGCCTGGCACCTTGGCTGCCTGCTGGATAAGATGGACGACGCAGACTTGGTTCGGGCCAAACTGTTCAGCACGGGGTGTACGAGACATATCGATTCTCCTTGAGAGCTAAATATAGCAAAGTCAAAAACCCAGTCAAGACAGGTGCCTGGCACCTGATTAGCCCCCTGTTCAGCCTGTCCCTGGCACCTGGTGATTAGTTGGGTTTTTTGATTGCTAAAATTGCATGTTATCTCCAGCTGCCCATTGCCCCAATGCATGCCAAGAAGATCATGATCGCCGCCGCAACAATAAGTAAAATCGAAAGTAGCGTAGTTACCAAAAGAGAAATGACAAACGTAAAAAAAATACTCGATGGGCGAGGTTTGCGATCTGCTGATACTTGAACGATTCCACGTATAATGGTTACTGCGTATGCAGGGGCCAGGAAAATTGCAAACGGTATCAGCAGTCCTCGGTCCTCGACCGCAAGGCTGACTCCAATCAGCAGCGTTAGCAAAACGCATGCTCCCAAGAGCCCTCCGAAAACCACATCCCACTTGTCTAGAGGGGACGCCGGAGTCTCCTCAGTCGACAAACTATTGATGACTGCGAATGGGTTCGGCGCAGACTTGTCTTCGTAGCAAAGCCAGCATCGCCCTACTCTGGACTGCGAACGGGCTCCGCAATGCACGCAGGAATAAGTTGCTATCACAGGAGGAACCTGTGTGCTCATGCCTTTTTCTCCATCGCGGCAAGTCGTGTCGTTGGGTCCGATCGATCCCGATAGGCATGAGCCATAGTTCTTGCTGATCGCACTACCTGCCCCAGTACCAAACCTCCGGATACAAATGAGCAAAGCGTAATAGCTTGCGTCAACACTGGTGTCTCGTGTTTTGCGTCAAACCAACCTGAGTCAACCGATCCAACCAGTAACATATAACAGCTTATCGCTCCCAGCGTAGCAAACCAAACCAGTCCGATTTTGAATCGAAGCGATGCCATGACCAAAACCAGAAACAAAGCAGTGACGAGCGGGCTATTCGGACCATGGCCCAGCCATGCCAAAAGGGTGACCAAACCGAGATCGATGCCCGTTGAAATGTACTTGAGCAACGGGTGCATTGCTCCAGCTCGCAAAGTAAGCAAAATGGACATCGATAGAAAGAGCCATCCAATCGTGGCGAGGGTTACTTGACGATGGAAAAGGCGGTCCTCATTGCTGATTGACGCCGACGACAAATAATGGATCAATTGAATCGAATAAAATAGCGCGACTAAAATTGCCCGCAACAATGCAGCTCGCATCTCGCCATGGAACTCCTGCCAACGGCACGTTATGTGCCACGCCAAGGCTACATCGGATTTTCGATTTTGTCGATCGTTCGAAGGTGACTTCATGACGTTTTCAAGCTTTCGATGCACTACCAGATTGCAGGAGTGGCTGACTATCGCGAATCCAAAGCATACCCAGAATTACAATGAGGACCACGGACGCCAGTTGATAGATGGTCAAGTTTAGCAAAATGGGTGACTCAGGTCGGAGCCACTCCGATACGAACCGATAAATCAGATACGTGATCAGATACGCCTTCAACTGATTCCCTTCGAGCCAGCGACGGCGGTCCATGACCAGCAATGCGAGAGCTGCAAATAGATGAAACGCCACTTCGTAGAGTTGGGTTGGGTGCCGAAGTACACCGGGTTGGTCATGCGCAAGCGGGAACTCAACGCCCCACGGTACTGCAGTTACTTGACCGAAGCAACACCCCGCAGCAAAACAGCCTACTCGGCCAATCGCTACAGACACGGCGACAGGTATTGCAAAGGAGTCACCTGTTCGTGTCCTAATCTTTGCAATCCACTTGGCAAGTTCCACGGCGGCGTAACCTCCAGCGATTCCGCCCAAAATGGTTTTGCCGTCCGCAAACCAAACTGTTCCATCGTAAAACGCATCGAGTCCTCTGTCGCCTAAAAACGGCACCTTGGCACCAATCATGGCCCCAATGAATGCAGCCGCACCAATAAAAAGACGTTGCGGTTGCGTTAATGCCAGTCGCTCTTGTCGTTTGTGCAAGAGCCGCATCGCTGCGCCTAGGGAGACGACCAATATGCATGCATATCCAATTCGCCAGTTTACATTCAATGCGGATCCTCTGCTCAAACCAATTGCGGGAGCGGTACATGGCCATTTCGGTAAAGTACATTATAAGCACAGAATGGGATGATATGCCCCGTTGGCAAGATATGGTGCGTGCAACACTTCATAACGCGACGGACATCAAAGTTGTAGGCGTCCAGAAACGAAGTGATCGTGATGCGAAAAAGTTCCTCGCCGCCGATTTGTTTTTGCAATGCTTGCTCGAAAAAAGTCTCCTTGGCAGAATGAGTTGCTGCATTAGGTTCTTCGCAAGTTTGCAGAACCGGGAGCCCCAACTCACCTTGGCGTTCCGTTCCAACAGATGGCTCGCAACACCCATCTGGTCCGCAGCAATTGTTCCTCGCCAAATACTGTTGCACGAGGCGTTTTCCCTCGTCGCGAGTAAACGACAAACCGTTAGCCAGTAAGTCGAGATTCAATTTGGCGTCGATAAATCGGGTCAACGGAATCAATTCTCCATCATGACGAAAAGCCAGCGACAGCACGTGGCAATTCGGGTGCGCGCATGGGAGCGGAAAAAAGTCATCGTCACAATACAATCCTTCGGACTGACGGCAAAGCAGATCGATGCAGTCTGGTGTTGTTATGCGTCGCTCCAATTCTTCCGGCAAAAAATGCCGACCACTGTATGTTGCAGGCTGGAGGCTGAGACCGCTAATCCAAGGTCGCTCCTTGGCCACTTTAAGCAAGTCCCCTAGTTCGTTTTCGTTCACGCCAGTTTGGAGCGCGCATACCAACGTTACGTGCAGGCCGGCGTTGCCAATATTCTCGAGTGTCTTGACTTTGATTTCTGATAGCGACTCGCCGCGAAGCGCTTGATGCACTCGATCGGATACGCCATCCATTTGTAAATAGATTTCTACGCGGTCTTTGTGCTGAGCAAGTCGCTCAAGCAATGCCACATCTTTCGCAAAACGAATGCCGTTGGTGTTGATCATGATGTAGTCGATGGGTTGCGAAAGAGCGTATTGAACAATCTCTTCGAACTGAGGATGGGTCGTCGGCTCTCCCCCGGAAATCTGCAAGACATCCGCTTTGCCTTCAGCTCGGACCAGCGCATCGATCGCCGAGATAGCAGAGGCAACAGATTTGTGTTGGAGCCCAGGTCGGCTGTCTGCGTAGCACAAGGGGCAGGTTAAATTGCAATTGTCGGTAATTTCGAGGACAGCGACACACGTATGCTGTTCATGCTCCGTGCAAAGCCCGCAGTCAAGCGGACAACCGCGCGAAGCCTCAACGAAGGTCTTCTTGGGGAGTTTCGGTGGCAAAGCGTAATCGTAGCGATCGTACCAACGCCGGTCGCTGCACACGAAATCCTCGCGTAGTCCGTGTGCAGGACAACGCTTTCGGAAATAGACTCGTTTTCCTCTAGCAATGATCTTCGTTGGGACAACCCTTAAACACTCTGGACATAGACTTTGAGTCGTTCCGAGAAATGTGTAATTTCTAGAATCAATCATCGGTAACATGTTCGAAGCCCTAAGTGGATATAATTCAATTCGGATTGGAACCTACCAGCCCTATATGATTGACGCGGTCGATCGAACGGGCGATTGGCAGTTCCTTCATGGCTTCTTGGGTCGCGATACACGCTGCGAGCGTTCTCGCCAGACTTATATGCTATTGCGTTGTAGCCGATTTGCGAGCGATCACGTATTGCACCAGTTCATCGACCGAATCAACATCGAGAATGTCGTCATCGATTTTGATGGCAAACCTTTTTTCCAACTCAAACGTCAATTCAGCCATTGCAACTGAATCGATACCGATCATAGCCAAGGAGTCTTTTCCTTGGGGTGAGCCACCACAAACCTTTCGCAGATATTCGATAATCTGCGTTTTGGTGGCTTGAATTTCTACGCTGTCCATGCCTGCTGATCCTGGTGTTATTGAACGAATGAGTTGGATTGGGTACCGGCAGCCGTAGATCGGCTCTCCGAGCTTTTGCTCGGCCCCGCTTTCTTGAGAGCCTCGACCAGTTGCAATTCTGAAATGACGTCACGGAGTACAATGGGGTGCTCGGAATCGCCCGCCGAGTAAATGGCCAGAAGTGGTATCGAGGCGCTGTTTAGTTCGTTGAGTTTCGCTTTAAGGGCCGGTGGGTAGTTTGTGTAGTCCGCAATCATTGGCACGATTTTTTGCGACTCGATGAGTTCTTTGACGCTTTTTGTCTCGATGGCCGTATGCAAATTGTATTTGCAGTTCGGGCACCAATTCGCGGTAAAGTCAATCATGACTGTCTTGCCGTCAGCAACCAATGAATCCAGTTTTTCTTCGTTGTATTCTTGCCAAGCCAACTGATATTGCGAAGGCCGAAGATAGTAGAAGGAGCCAAACGTTCCCAAGAATGCAACTGCTGTTGCAATAGACCAATTGCGAAGTTTGACGTTGGTTTCCGACCACGCGGGAACTCGTCCTACCATCCAGCATCCAAACCAAACGAAGATCAGCGACGACAGCATTGCCATCCGCTCCGTGTCTAGGAACCCGCTAACTAGGAGAACAACCGAGAGTAACATCGGGAATGCTAAAGCTTCTTTGAAAGTTTCCATCCAGGGTCCAGGCTTGGGTAAAAAAGATAGCATCGAAGGTCGTGCGGCAACTGCGAGATAAGGCAGAGCCATGCCTAACCCTACACCTGCGAAAATCAAAAGAACGACCCAGCCTGGTTGCGTGAGTGCGACAACAAAAACGCCGCCCAAAAATGGTGCGCTACAAGGGGTGGCTAGCAGCGTGGTAATGAGCCCCTTGTAGAATGCACCTTGGTAGCCCTCGCGATTGGAGAGTTCGGTGCTTGTCTTGCTCATTGCAAAACCAGGGATCGGAATCTCCCAAACGCCGAGGAAGCTAAGCGAAAGAGAGAACATAAACGCTGTAATCAGGATTCGAAAGTAAATGGAGCCAAATTGCTCTCCCCAACCAAATGCCTGCCCCGAATAGTATCGAACAGCGACACTGAATATTCCAAGGCCTAGGATCAGTGACACGATTCCCGCCGCATAGGTCAGCGTCAACAGGGAGGCCGTGCTGCGGTTGCCGCCTGCTTCGCTCACAAATCCTAAGACTTTGAGTCCAATGACTGGGAGCACGCATGGCATGAAGTTCAGTATCAAGCCTCCGAGCATTGCAAGGCAAAACTTGGAAAGCAACTCCATCGGGGTCATCGTCAGCTTGATCTTTGACCCGTCGATCCACTGAGACAAGTCTCCGAGACCGGATATGTCATTAAAAGGGACCGCTGCCAGCACTGCGTTGACTGGCTCGTCGATTGACTTTGCACCAACAGTCACGTCCACTTGATATCGAATACCTCGCGGTTGGTCGCATGAGCCATCCGTGCAGCCTTGATAACCGATAAGACCCTGCAACGAATAAATTCCTTCGACCGCCTTTTCCGGTACCGTCAGTGGAATACGCCAAGTCACATCGCCAATGTAGTAGTCAACCTCTTCCCCTCCGCCTAAATCCTTATGAGTCAACCTGCTTTCGGTGACAGGATTGCCAGCCGTCAGCCCCGCTTTGTTGGTCAAAACCAAAAGGGTACGCGAGTCGACTTTAGGATCCATTGAATCATATTTGTAAATATGAAAGTCCTTATCGGGCACTGCGTTTAAAACCACATTGAATCTATCCCCAGGTTTTACTATCGACTTGTCAATGGAGACATTCCAGGCAATGGTGCTCTCCGGCTCTCGAAACGGCCCTTTGCTTGAAGCCGCTTTTGCGGACGTGTAAAACCCTTTAAACTCAGCCTTCACTTCCTCTCCACGAACCGGAATGCATGCTTCTCTGCAAACTTGACCGTCTACTTTGACTACCAGCGGTTGGGGCGAACTACTAAGCGGAAAGGCAAATGTGACAGGTGCAGTCCAAGCGACCGAATCATGGTGTTGTTCAACTCGCAAACCCTCGAATCCAACTTCCGTCATCGACACTTCAAACGACGAGTCAGGTGAGAATGGTCCAGCTAGAGTGATACCAGGTGAGGTAAATGAAATTACTGTTGCTGATGGGCCACCGGGGGGTTGTGTCGTCGAGAAGATATGATGCCCATCCTCCAACTTTACGGAAACGGTAACGCGTCCGCGTTGGCCACCCTCTTCGGCTTCGTAGCTGGCAGAGAAAGTATAAGGGGCACCGCTGAGGGCACCGCCAAAATTCATGCCAAGACCTCCGAAATTCTTCCCTTTGGTCCCTTTCGCCCTGCCGTCTTGCGCGAGAGAAAATGATGTTATTAAAAAGACCAGGAAAATCGCCGACGCAATTTGCATGGGGAATCTAGGCATTTGCATGTTTTGCTTTCAAAAGTGGACCTAGCATTTTACAAGCTCTGACGAGCTGTGGTCAACGCTGATCTTGGGTTGACTTTGTTCAGTAGACCTGCAGGCCGAACCGGTCTGTTTTCAACCAGGAAATCGTTACGTTGCCACTGAAACACAGGTCGACATCGCTCCCCGACTCGCGTGGTCTTTCTTGATAGTTGCTTCGGTACAATACGGTCTTCTTTGCGGGTGGTACGCAGTTCACCTGGGATTCACCAACGTTTTGTGACGATTCCGACCCATCCTCGATTGAAAATGCTAACGGTTGCGGTTCCGGGTCGCAAACTCGAATCAACAGCGGCAGACAATCGGATTGGGGGGGGATCGCAGGCAAATTCACGTTCCAGAATCCTTTCCCTGAATTCTCTCGACGGGAAATATTTTCAAAAACAAAATCGGCTCGTTTTGCGGAAACGGACCAATCTCTCGCAACGTCCCGCCGCATATACTGCGAAACTGCGACCGATGGCACGCCGAGCAAGTTGGCTTCGCGTGCACCGGCTGCTGTGCCGCTGTAGAGGATATCGACCCCCAAATTCCCGCCATGGTTAACCCCGGAAATCACCCAATCCGGCCTCAAGCCAAGCCAAAGCAATCCAACTCGAACGCAGTCCGCCGGCGTGCCGGAAACGCTCCATTGTTTGATGGAATTGGTCGTTACCTCGAGAGAAGAGCCGGTCGTAACCCCATGGCTGCAACAACTGCGACCCTGTTCCGGTGCGACCACAAAACAATCGTGTTTTTTGGAAAGCACGTCATAGAGACACTGCAATCCCTCAGCACCGATACCGTCATCATTCGTCAAGAGGATCTTCAAGTTGCAATCTCCTGATCTATCGTTTTAAATGCGGCCACAACTTGATCAACGCTTGACCGGCCAGTTTCGGGGTCCATTAAATGGCTATGATGCAAGACGAGCGTCGCTTGGGAAGCGATTTTGCTATTGTCCAAGGGAACTGTCCGACGACAACGGCTTGCCGATCGATGCACAAATCCCCGGAATCCTACGCCTATTTCGATGTTGCGTGCGTTAAGCCATTGAAGGACCCACGGTCGCACTGACGTCATTGTAACTTCGCTCGCTTTTTCACTCGTTTCTGAAACAAAGCGTTGGACACGAGGCGAGTGCAATAGGGAGTCTCGCAGGATGAAGCCTAGTTTGTAAAATGCGGATTGCTCGACCTGGCTAATGCGCGCGATGTGCAACCATTCGAATTGACTGAGCATAGTGATCAAGTCTCTTGTTGCCTTAGAACGCTGTGCGTGGTCGCGTGATAAATACTGATATTGAGGCAAGATGGCTGCAGCTTGCAATTCAGAAAGCGCAAACGCGTCGTTTCCACGTTCGCAAAAAACCGTCATCCGCTGTGCGAATTGTGCATGATTGGTGACGACCGCACCCCCTCTTCCGGCCGCGATCAATTTACTACCACCAAAACTCAATACTCCGAGATGTCCCCATGAACCTGCCGGCTTACCGTCGATCGTGGCGCCATGTGCTTGACATGCATCCTCAACCACTACGATTCCTCTCTGATTCGCCCAGTCGCAGATGCTGGACATCGGAGCTAGTGCGCCGTGCAAATGCGATACGATTAGGGCTTTCGTCTTTTGTCCAACAGCTTGCTCCAATTGCGAGACCGTTGGTATCCAAGTATCTGGCGCGACGTCACACAGTCGGGCCGCTACTCCAGCGTCCTGAATGGCTCGAAGATTGCCGGGGAAATCATACCCAGCCAATAGGACTTCGTCCTCTGAAGCGAGGCGCAAGGAACGGATTGCGAGTTCAACCCCGAACGTTCCGGAACAGCACAGACGAACATGTTGCTGATAGAGAGATTGAGCCAATACCGAACGAAGATTTTCTAAATAGGGACCTTCGTACCTGCGACATGCGCCCTCGGCTACGGCTTTTACTAATGCGTCCTGAACAGCTTGAGCAGTTGAATGGATTTCTGGCATGGACGAGGTCGGATGTTTCCCAATCGAATCATTAATCGCAACAGCGCGAACTGCATGGCATGCCACGCGGATTTGCGTTAGGAGTCGAAAAGTGCAAGTTGTTGCTAATGACCCCTACGCCCTTCATGCTTTTGAGTCTGTCACCAGCGATCGACTGCGGCAACAGGAATCGCGCTATACTGTTAAATCGAGCGAACCGTTCGTTCGAATCCACTTCGCCCGCAACTCTCGATCGGGGTGAGTAGGCTCAGATGATAGCCGATTGTTGTTTTGCTGTGCAAATCGGCTGGTGGCGTGGTCCCATCTCGAATCTCGCCCAGATTTGCCCTCGCTTTGCGTATTGGAGTTGGCTGTTCCTGAGCCAGACGAATCGGTGCTGACCTCCACCTCGAACGCTGCGACCTTCATGCCTTGCTCTGCCATCCGGTCCTTAAGAGTCTGAACGTTGTTGAGCAAAGCATCCCTTGCTGTTGTGTTCTCGACCTCCAGCTTTGCAAATACTTGGCCAGCTTCCATGCGCAGCGACATTTGTAGCGAGCCAAGCTCCGGTGGATGCAGTCGCAGCCGAACTTGCCCGCCGCCATTGGCCAATTGTTCTACTCCTCGCAGAACGCGTTGGACAAGTTTTGCCTCCTGGTGCGCTGTAATATGAGTTCCGGCACTATACCGAACCGCTTCTGTTCGGCTTTGATCTGCACGAGCGGTAGATGTCCCATTGCTGGAAATCGTGGTGCTAGAATTGCTCGTTAGAGCGCTTCCAGGAACGGACGGGGTCGCAACGGTCGAGCTTCCGTCAACGGAAGCGGCTAAAATGCCGATGGAACTCGAGCCAACCTGGGTCAAGGTAAATGCAGCCGCAACCATGGGTGGAATGCTTACGACCGGCGACGAAGTGGTTGGTGAGTCGGAAGCGGATATCGAACGGTCATCCAATGCTCTTTCGTTCGACGTTGACTCGTTCGTGAAATCAAGGATCTGGTTCGGTTCACTCGATATGTCACCACCCTTTGTGTTTAATTCGGGCTCCGTTGCTTGTTTGGCCAATCGTTCGGCACGTTTATTGCGAGGCTGTATCGCACTTGCGTCCAGTTTTGTCGGTTCTGAAGTTACCTCTCGCAAATTCGAAACCGGGCTCACATCTTGGCTTTGTGTGGGCTGTCGAGATTGTTTCAGCGTGCCTCTAACGTGATCTAAGTTTGAGTCCCTCGCGCTTGGCTCGGGTTCGTTGGTGGGTCGCTGCGATTCTTGAATGGAACCATTGGCGCTGGCGCTCTTCTTGTTAGACCGCAAGGCTTCCTCGCTTGCGGCGTTTTCTAAGGCAAGTTTGTCGTCAACTGGCTGAAGATCGTTTTGTTGATCAGCTATCTGAGCATCAGTGGCAGGTTTGCCGTTTTCAACTCCCTCCGCCGATCCGATGAGATAGTTGTTGTCGGAATTCGCTTGACCCGATTTTTGGGCCTCTGCACTATTGGAAACCAGCGGTCCAGGTACGGTCTTGTCATTGACAACTTCTTGCTCAGGCCTAGCATCGACTGCGCTGTCGCTTTTTTCGTCTACAACGAAAAGAGACTGTTGCGAAGGCGATACGACCGCATAATGCTCGACCACTGTCGATTCGACCTGAACGTCGTCTGCATCATCGTTCGACTCAATTTTGTCGCTGCCAGGAGCTTCGTCGTAACTGCTGTAATTGTCTTCGAAGTCAGGTGACGATGGTAGATTTATAGGTTCAGGAAGGGTTGAATCAAATTGTCCGAGGCCCAAGAGTTCGTCAAAGAATGATAACTGCCTAAGATCAAACGATTCGGCATTCGATTTCTTGCGTTGAACGGGTAGGTTGGAATCCTGAGCAACGCGAGTAACAGATGTGTCATTTGCCATTTAAATTCGTTCCTCTCGATAAGCCCTTACAATTTGGCACTCCTGCCACGCAGATTTGAATGCACTATTTTGCTCCAGTTTCCATTCCTTGTTCCTGACCTCGCCGGATCTCTCTCAGTATGTCTGCTAGCATTTCGGCATCGGCTGGTTGAGAGTATTCGGCAAGAATCTTCTTCTGCTTATCGGGTGCCATTGCTCGAATGATTGCAACAACATCCGTCAACTCATTGTTTTTTTGTTTAATAGTCAGCTGTTTTTTGGCTTCTTCGGGGGACATGTTCTCGAGGATCGATTGGATTTCTTTTAAGCTATCGAGTTGGCTCCCTTTTTTTTGCTGTTCCAATCTGGATTCAAATTTCTGTAGGCGGTCATCCAATTCAGCAGTTCTTGCCTGCAACTGACGTTGTTGATCATCAAGCTGTCGGCTTCGGTTTTCAATATTACCGCTACGGCTATCGAGTTGGAGGACCGCGTTGGTCTTGGCAGCCAGGATTTCGTCATAGGATGGAGTGGGGGTGTTCCGAACGCTAATTAACGCTTGTTTCAACCTCTCCGATTGGACGTCGATCCCGTTAAGGAGTCCGATCACTTGAGCGATCGTTTGTCGATTGACGTTTCCTTTCGACGCTGCAAGTCCAATGATGCACACTTGAGCTAAAACGGATGCAGCGCAGAACCAGAGGAAGAGCCCAATCAGTTTTTTCATCACATCTACCTAGAAAAGCCTTCGTTTTCGGTTTTCATATCGTTAGGCGAGCCAATGGAGCGGCTTTCTTCCCGGATGGAGTTCATCGCATGTCGGATGCTGGACCATTCGTCGAGTCGTTCTTGCTGTCTTGTCAATGCATGAATATCGGCAGCATGGGCGCGTTGGTCGCGGAGTTTCTCTAAGGATTTGACCGCTTTCTGACATTGGACAAGAGTAAATTGCCGCCGCTGGAGTTCCTGGTTTAGCTTGCCTTTATGGTCTGCAATTTGAGCTGATTGGGCTGAGAGGACCATTTGATAGCGTTGGGCATCAAGAATTTGGTGCAGGTTGATGGCTCCGAAGCTAGATTCTTTCCTGGTTTCGTTCATTTGACGATTGGCTTGGTCGATTTCTTGTTGTGCTGTGTCCAGTTTTTCGATGGCAAGGTGGACATCTTGGACGGCTTTGGCGGCAATGTCGCGATCCCGCTCACGAAGTTTTAACAGGGTGGCTAAGCGGAATTTAGGCATGTTCTTTTATGCGGCCTTGGAACTGGGGATATTGTTTGAGAAGGTATTCGCATTGCTCGATTGGGGCGATGTTGCAACAGACGGCGAGTTTGCGATTGCGGCCAGCTTGGTCAGTTCATCAACGCATTGCTGCCATGGAATCAACTGATGTTGTTCCTGTGAAAGCAAATCCTCAATTGCTGTTCGAAGTTGAATGGCGCGGTCGATCGATGGGCTACTCCCCTTTTGGTAGGCGCCGATGTTGATTAGGTCCTCGTTCTCTTTATAGAGAGCCATCATTCCCCGAATCGTATCGGCCGATTGCCGCATTTCTCTGGGGATGAGTTGCGATTGCAGACGGCTCAAGCTGGGGAGGACGTCGATCGCAGGATACCGTCCACGGGCTGCGATACTGCGAGACAAGTGGATGTGTCCATCGAGCAATCCTCGCAGCGCGTCACTGATCGGTTCGTTCGTATCGTCTCCCTCCACGAGAACGGTGTAGAGGGCCGTAATGCTCCCTTTTTGATTGATACCTGTGCGCTCAACCAATTGCGGAAGCATCGCAAAGACGCTAGGTGGATACCCGCGAGTCGTCGGGACTTCGCCGGCCGCCAATCCGATTTCGCGTTGGGCCATCGCGAAACGCGTGACCGAGTCCATCAGTAGCAGTACGTTCTTTCCTTGATCGCGTAAAGACTCTGCAATTGCTGTCGCGGTCTTTGCTGCGAGAATACGTTTTGGGGCAGGTTGGTCACTCGTGGCTACAACCGTTACGCATTTCTTACGTCCTTCTTCACCGAGATCTCGGTCGAGAAATTCACGAACCTCACGACCTCGTTCGCCGATCAACGCAATGACGACGCAATCGGTTTGAGTACCTCGTGCAAGCATACCGAGCAAGGTACTTTTGCCAACTCCCGAGCCTGCGAAGATCCCTACACGTTGACCGAATCCGATGGTCAAGAAGGCGTCGATACTGCGAACTTGGGTTGGTAAGATCTTGTCGATAGGTGGACGGGTCAATGCGGGGACGGGAGAAGCATCGCACGGCATTTTGATGCCGAATGGTAAAGAAGGCCCATCGTCAATCGGGGTTCCTGTTGCATCCAGCACGCGACCAATCAGTTCTGGGCATACGTTGACAGAGCGGTAGGTTTGAAACAACTCGACAGTATCACCTTGACCTACACCATCGAAATTATCGAGAGGGGCAAGTATTGTTCTGCCCGCGTCAAATCCAATCACCTCTGCCTGAACTGGATCTTGATTGCGTCGAAGGATTCGGACCAAAGCGCCGACTGGTACAGGCAGCCCATCCACGACGACTGTTGTCCCCCTAATGCTCCGAACTCGACCATTGATCCCATAGGGGACGATGCGTTGCAGGCAATGACTCCAATGTTTGCTACGCGGGATGTTTGGGAAGGATTCGACAAGAGACTGAACGCGTTTGGAGTTCTGCATTGCTATCGTAATTCCTCCACCAAACGTTTGAGTTGCGTTTGTAGTGATCGATCGATGGTCGTATCGGGTGTTTGAAGGATGACACCAAACTTACCAACGGCAACATCTTCAACTACTTGCAATTCAACCGACGGTGTCATCTCCTCAATGAGGTCGGGCAACGCGGAGGAGAGCCGCTGCGCGTCCTCGGGATGCATACGTATCATTATTTGTCGTTGGCCTTGAATCATGCGAACGGAGTCTTCGATCCAGGAGATCAAGATGCTGGGGTCGGATTCTATTTGCCTAGCAAGTATTTTCTCCGAAATGCCGATGGCTAGAGTAATCGTTTCGTGCTGCCATTGCCTCAACCACTGTTGGGTAGCGTTTTCAAGGTCTTCGCAAAGAGTCTTGACGCTCTTAGCTGCCTCGGTTACTCGCATTTCCGCGATTTGGCCGGCCATTTGTTGAGCTAAGCGTTCGACGTGATTTTCACCTTGCCTTGTACCATCCTCCCTCGCTTGTGCTTGAAGTCGGATGCATTCGAGCTGACTATCCTTGATAATCTGCTGTGCCTGTTCGCGAACCTTTTCGATGTATTCTTTCGCCCTGGTCGCAACATCTTCCCAATTAAATACTTCGGCTTGGGCCGTGTTGGTTCCAGGGGAAAAGGCTTTGGATTTTAGAACATTGGCCATCGTATTAAGTTGGTCAGGAAAAGCTCGAGTTGGGGATCATTTTCAAATCATTTAGGCTGCGGCTGTGAAGGAAACGCTCGCCATTTCGGCAATCGTGCCAGAAGCGAGCATCTTCATTGCGGTTTCCACAATAGCAGATTGGGCAACGTCAACATCTCTCAATTGGATAGGTCCTAAGGTACTGAGTCGATTGCGAAGCCGTTTTACGTCTTTAGAAGGCATGAGCCGTTCCACACGTGCGACAAAAGACTTGGTCGCACCGCTTAGAGCTAGAAGAACTGTTTGCGGTTGGCAAGCGTGCAAAACCGCTACAAAGTCTCGATCTGAAAAATGGAGCAAATCATTTAGAGTTTGCTGTTTGAGATTCTGGCTTGTTAGCTTAGGTGCAACTTGTTGTTTTGGCTCTGAGACGTCCGACCTGGGTGTGTTCGACGAACCCGGGAAAGGGAGAATCGTCGCATCTTCGAAAATATCTATCGGAATGGACTGAGCATCACCGTTTTGCGGCTTATTCAAGTTGGACGGCTGGTTTTTAAAGTGGTCGCTGACTTCCACAATGGAACTGAGGTTGGCCGATTGTTTGCTGGTGTGCTGGGGTGTAGCATTGAGGGCTGTTGGTGTGGCTGTTGGTGTGGCTGTTTGAGAGGTCCAGCCAAGTTTCGTTGCGAGTACCGGATTGGATTGGGCGATCGCGGTTGTCCAATTGCTCTGTTGCGATGCAGGCATACTGGCGACGATCGCTTGGAGTTTTGCGAGTCCTTCTGCGTTAGCCTGTTTGGGTGCTTGGTATTGTCCTATCTTTCGTTCAAGCTCGGTTTGAATGTCGCGAATGATTGCCGAATCTGTCAAATGCAAATGAGGTAGAGCCGCGAGAGTCGCAGCGGCGATGTGCAAAGGCAGGGCCTGGGAAATAGCTGTGGCCCGTTCCACGGAGACTTGGTTGAGAACGGTTGCAATAACGATCGGGCGTTCTGCTTGAAGGATATCGGCGAGTGCTTCGGCCGGCATATGATGCCAATGTCCATCGTTGCGAGTTGCCGTTGCGGAGTAGAATTCGTCGGTGATGACAGGGTCCGGTTGAAATGCTTCGGAGCTAAATTCGATTTGATCGCTCGATGCCATTTTCTGCGATGCAAGCAAAGCTGCAGCCGGAGAAATCGCTTCGTTCGACTTGCGTCGCTCGGTTCCCACTCGGATATTTGCGGCCTTGAGAAGGCCCTGCATCGATTGGAATGCCGCTTCACGTTCGTTCGGAGTTACGGTCCCCATTTGAACCATCGCTTGCCGAACGCGTTTGCTTTGTTCTGGTGGAAGCTGAGCCAGCAGACCCCTAGACGTATTGGCATCTAAGCTTTGGAGCACGATAGCTACGTGCCGAATTCGCTGATCGGATGCGTTGGACATTGTTTGGTTAACTGGGCTGATACGGCAAAACAGGTACCCAAACTCGACTTGTACGTTTTTGTCAGAATTGCGTCCAGCCCGGAATTTCCTTGTATTAGGGGTTTCGAAACGGTATTCCAGGGCCTTATGCTATCGAAGCACTAATCGCTTTCCGCAAATTGTTTGTCTAACCCGTCTTAACATGTCGAAAAACACCAAGATTTCCGTCGCCGAAGTTGAATTTGAAAAGTTTCCCTTTATCTACCGGTCTCCACTGAAGTTCGGTGGTCGAGTGGTGAAAGACGTGACTGTTTTTCGGACTGCATTGACCATTGAGGACAAAGCCAAAAAGAAAATGGCATTTGGAATGGGGGAGATGACCATGGGCACGGCATGGGCTTGGCCTAGTAAAGTCTTGACCCCGGAACAAGTTTTGCGCATCGTGATTGGTTTGGCGGAGAAGATCGCACAGGCTGCAACAAGTTTGGATCCTGCTTGCCATCCGATCGTGATGGCGACACAACTCAAAGCGATTGCAAAGCAACAGGCCATTGAATTGGCAGCCGCGATGAAGCTGACCGAGCCGATTCCCGATTTAGCGGTTGCGTTGGCCATGTCCAGTACCGATATCGCTTTGCATGACGCGTATGGACGACTTCACAATGCCAATTGTTTCAACCTGCTAAGTCCAGAGTTTCTCGGTTCGGATCTTAGCCCATGGTTGGGTGAAGACTTCGTTGGAAAGCATTTCAATGAGTCTGTGCTTCCCAAAGCGTCTCCGACATTGAATTTGTATCATCTGGTCGGATCATTGGATCCACTGTCTGCAGCCGACTTGAATCGAAAGGTTGAGGACGGTCTTCCCGAAACGCTTGAGGAGTGGATCAACAAACAGCAACTATCGCATTTGAAGGTCAAGATTACTGGCCAGGATCTTGACGCGGATGTCGGGCGCGTTTTTGAAATCGATCGGATTGCAATGCGTTGTGCACCGACCCGCAATTGGTCTTATTCCATCGATTTCAATGAGGCTTGTGAGAACGAAGATTACGTCATTGATTTCCTCGAGCGATTGGATCGATTGTCCAAAGATTCCACACAAAAGCTGCACTATATCGAACAGCCTATGCAACGTGATTTGAGAGCGAGAAAAGAGGTCACGATGCACCGAGTAAGCAGGCTCAAGCCGGTAGTCATCGACGAATCACTGACCGATCTTGACGCCCTCGTGTTTGCGAAGCAACAAGGCTATTCGGGGATTGCAATCAAGGCGTGCAAAGGTATAAGCGATTCATTGCTGTTCTCGGCAGCGGCAAAACACTACGGCATGAAGATTTACGTTCAGGATTTAACCTGCGTGGGGGCTTCGTTTCTCACCTCAGCGGCATTGGCGTCAAGAATCTCAGGGGTTACTTCAGTGGAGGGGAATGGACGGCAATATTGTCCAATCGGCAACAAGGATTGGGAGTCGCTGTACCGACCTATGTTCCAAATCTTGGGCGGAGTTGTGCCGACCGAATTGCTTGAAGGCAAGGGGCTAGGTTTCGCTTGGCCAAGAAACATGCTCTCGAAGAAATATGCCAGTTTGGCAACCTAAGTGAGCAGGGATTTTCTCGTTATGGCTTGTAAGAATGGAAATGGCCAAAATGACAAATGGGGCGGAAGGGCGTGAGGACAAACATACAATTGATTTTGAATCCGAAACCAGCGGAATGGCGTATATCAACGAGCGTGATAGCCTATTACAATTGATAGTGACTTGAATCGAAGATGTAATTGCATTGGACGGCCCAATTGAGTTCTCAAAATACCCCCTTGTTGTCGCTGAAAGACAAAGATCCGGAAAAGGAGAACATTGCCTCCTTAGATGATCGAGTTCGTTCGTTAAAAATTGCCAAAGAAGATCGACTCGACAGTCAAAAGTCCGGTAACCGGTTTCCTTGGATTTTGTCGGTGGCTTTGGCCGTTGCATTGATGTGGTTGGCGTATCGCGACGACAAGATTATGGCGTCTCTTGGTTTTTCAAGGCCACGAATGGAAGAATCGAGCAGCCCCAACCTGTCGTCTAGCGGTTCGACCCCAGCGTCTTCGACTGCATCGGGTGCTTCGGCAACGCAGCGAACAGGTCAGTCGATTCCGACTCAGCCACCGATCTCGGAGAGTTCACCCAAACAGAATGCTTCAAACCCAATCGCCCTCGAGTCCCGAGGTTACGTCATTGCCAAACACCAGGTTTTGGTTAGTCCGCAGGTCAGCGGTCGAATTATGAGTCTCAATATAGAAGAGGGCCGAAGGGTTACGAAGGGGGATATTCTCGCAGAAGTGGAGAGGACCGAGTACCAGGCTGACACCGAACAGATGCGCGGTGTGTTGATGCGTAACAAGGCTGAACTTTCGGAATTGGAGACAGGCGCGCGCCCGCAGGAAATTGCCGGCGCCACTGCGGATCTTCAAGAACAAGAGGAGGTGATGACACAATTGGAATCACAATTTAGGCGTCTGCGAGAGGCCCTTAAAACCAATTCGGTATCTGTCAGCGAGTTTGAACAATCGCAAAGCAGTTTCCTGAGCACGCGAAAGAGGGTCGAAAAGCTTCGCCAATCGCTCGATATGATGAAGGAAGGGCCGCGTAAGGAACGGATCGCAATGGCTCGAGCCGCGGTGATCCAGGCAGAAGCCAATTTAGCCAAATCGCAATGGCGATTGGAGAATTGCACGCTTCGTGCACCTATTTCAGGGACGATTCTGAAGAAGAACGCGGAAGAAGGGAATCTAGTAAATCCCGTTGCATTCAGCGGTTCGACAAGTGTTTGCGATATCGCGGATTTGTCCGATTTAGAAATCGAATTGAACATCCAAGAACGCGATGTCTCAAAAGTGTTTGTTGATCAAGAGTGCGAAGTTCGATCCGAAGCTTTCCCGAAGCGAGTTTATAAAGGTAAAGTGTCGCGTCTGATGCCGATCGCGGATCGAGCCAAAGGCGCCATCCCAGTCCGTGTGGCAGTACGTGTTCCAGAGGAAGAAGAAGGAGTCTATTTGAAACCTGAAATGAGCGCCATCGTTGTTTTTCTGTCTTCCCCTTCCCAGTAGCCTACCCATTTGTTGAGTTGACCGTTTTATTGGCTCAGCGAATTACCTCGCAATACCAAGGTACAATCGAGTGACGACAAAGCCCATTGTTCGAGTATCGCATGTTTCACGTTATTTCAAGCGAGGATCGGAACGAGTCAATGTTCTTAACGATCTAGACCTTGAGGTACCCGAGGGCCAGTTCCTGGCGCTAATGGGACCAAGCGGATCAGGAAAAACGACATTGCTGAATCTCATTGCCGGGTTGGATACGCCTAGCGATGGAGAGATTTGGGTAGGCGAACGATGTGTTTCCAAGATGACCGAAGCACAATTGGCGCGTTGGCGAAACGAGCACGTGGGGTTCGTCTTCCAGTTCTATCACTTGTTGCCTGTTCTGTCCGCCTATGAAAACGTTGAACTGCCGTTATTGCTGCTGCCGCTAAGCGCCAAAAAGCGACGCGAGCAGGTCATGACAGCCCTGGAGCTCGTCGGTCTCAATGATCGAAACTCACATCTGCCAAGCCAGCTTTCCGGTGGGCAACAACAACGTGTGGGTATCGCGCGAGCGATCGTCACCGACCCAACTTTGATTGTGGCGGATGAACCGACAGGCGACCTGGATGCCAAGTCTGCACATGAGATCCTCGATCTGCTCAGTATTCTCCAACGCTCGCTGAACAAAACGATTTTGATGGTAACACACGATCTTCGAGCCGCTCGTCGCGCCGATCGAATCCAACACCTCGACAAAGGTCGCTTGGTGGATCAACCAGACGAAGCACTCTACGAAGCGGGTTAGGAGACCAAAAATGAAATTTCTAATGTTGATATTCAAGAACTTGCGGCGAAACTTGCTACGATCTGCGTTGACGAGTGCTGGGGTCATGGTTTTGGTATTTGTCATCACGCTCATTTGGTCGATCCTCGGTTTTCTCGATATTGCGACTTCGGAAAAGACGAGCAACTTCAAAGGAATCGTGACCGAAAAATGGAGTATTCCAAGTCAAATGCCCTTTTCGTATGCGGCCACGCTTGAAAACGGTGCTGCGAGAGAGGATACCGACGTCAAACCTGTCGACTCGATGACCTGGCAGTTTTTTATCGGTTCGACGGAAAAGGGGAAAGCATTCAGTTTGAGTACGTTTGTTTTCGCCTTTTGCATGGAGCCCAAAAAGCTCCTCACGATGATGGACGAACTCGATTCGTTGGCAGCTGCGCCAAAAGCCGAACTCGAGAAGGCAGTTCAAGCGATGGAGCAGAATCGTCAAGGGATCATTATCGGACAGAAGCGGCTCGCTGCCCTTGAAAAAAGAGTGGGCGACCGCATTAAGATCTACGGTGTCAACTATCGTGATTTGGAGCTCGAGTGTGAAATCGTAGGGACGTTTCCCTTGGGACGTTACGACAACAATTCCTGTATCAATCGCGACTATCTGAACGCATCGCTCGATGCCTACAAAGCCAGCAAAGGAAAACCGCATCCGCTTGCGAATAAAACCATGAATTTGGTCTGGGTGAAAGTTCCCAACAAGGATACGTTCACGAAGGTAAGCGGCCAGATCGACAATTCACCCATGTTCTCATCGCCACCGGTCAAAATCGAAACGGCCTCCTCTGGAGTCGCTAATTTCTTGGCCGCCTACAAGGACTTGCTCACGATCCTTCGGTGGGTGCTCGCCCCATCGATTATCGCGACCTTGGCCGTGGTGATCTCAAACGCGATCAGCATCAGTGTTCGCGAGCGCCGCAAGGAAATGGCCGTGCTCAAAGTGATTGGATTCCAACCGAACCAAATCATGTTTTTGGTTTTAGGTGAAGCCATTTTGTTGGGGGTAGTCGCAGGTTCCATAAGCTCCATCGGAACCTATTTTTTTGTTAATCGAGTGATGGGGGGCATCCCGTTTCCGATCGCGTTCTTTTCCAGCTTTCCGGTCCTAGACGGTGCGCTTTGGTGGGGGGCGGCAATCGGTTTTGCAACCTCCTTTGCGGGAAGCATTTTACCGGCTTTATCAACGCGATCGATCAAAGTCGTCGATGTGTTTTCCAAGGTCGCATAGCGTCTTTAACCAGTACTCTTTGATGAAAGAAACATCCTGCGATGCCCCCAAAAGCAGCGGTTGAAAAGTCGATGTTTGAAAAATCGATGATCAGTCTTTGGAACTTTATGAGCTTCGATAATGCCTGGATGCTGCTGCCGAGTTGCTTCGCGTTCTTTGCATTGATGCTGCTTATTGTTTACATGGCACGCATTCCGATCGGTTACAACGTTCGCAATTTGATTGTCCGCTATCGAACCACGCTACTGACTGCGGTTGCGTTCACCATGGTGATTGGCGTGTTGACGTTCCTGATGGGTTTTATCAATGGCTTAAGGATATTGACCCAGTCGAGCGGCAATCCAGAGAATGTGATCGTGCTTTCGCAGGGTGCTACCGATGAGGCAGTCAGCAATTTGCCATTCGAGAATATGGCCGACATTGCACAGCAGGACGGTGTTGCGCGTTTCAACGAGGAACCGCTCTGCAGCCGAGAAGTCTATCTGGTTCTGAGCTTGCCAATCGCCGAACCTAAGCCGAATAGCCCGAGCCGACGACTTTTGCAAATGAGAGGGCTTTACGATCCGATAGCGTCGGCCAAAGTGCATGGCTTTGAGTTGCTACCGGGGGGAAGTTGGTTCTCAGAGGCGGGCGTTCGACCTTCTCAAGACCCTAACAAGCAGGCAATTGTGGAAGTGGTACTCGGCGAGGGAATTGCAAAGGGGCTCGGTTCGGATCGATCCGAAGCAGCACGCAAAACGGCTAAGAACCCAGAAAGTCTTGAGGTCGGCGACACCATCCAATTGGACACCCGCGAGTTATTGGTGACCGGAATAATGAAGACAGAGGGTACTACATTTGATTCTGAAGTGTGGGCCAAGCAAGGTGTCATTGGTCCATTGCTAGGAAAGAGCAACTACACCACATTGGTCTTGAAAGCGACGAGCAAAGAAGCGGCTCAAGGTTTAGAGGACTTTTTTAGCGGCAAGAATCCGGGAAACGCATACGAAAAGTCACAGGTTAACGCGCAAACCGAAACCAACTATTTCAAGGCGCTTGGTCAAACGAATTTGCAATTGCTGATCGGAACCATGGTGGTCGCTGCCGTCATGGGTTTTGGCGGTGTGATGGGGGTAATGAACACGATGTTTGCAGCGATCAGCCAACGCGTGCGCGACATTGGGATGTTGAGATTGCTCGGTTTCAGTCGATGGAGAATCCTGGTTAGTTTCCTTGTGGAGTCGCTTTTGATCGCGCTGCTTGGTGGGCTTATTGGATGCTTGATCGGCTATCTGTTTAACGGGTTTCGAGTCACGAGTATTGTTAGTGGCGGAAACGGTCCAGGCGGTAAGGCGGTCGTGTTTCGAGTTTTAGTAGACTGGGGAGTCATCGGCATCGGCTTGAGTTTAAGCATGATGATGGGCCTAGTTGGAGGACTGATTCCCGCTCTATCCGCCATGCGATTCAAACCTCTTGAGTCGTTGCGCGGTTAACTGGGGAAAGGGGTATCGTGTCCAAGCTCAATTGCAAATGTCCGAAGTGCAACGCATCGCTACGATTTGAAAGCGGTGACAAAAAAGAGCTCAAAATCAACTGCCCGAAATGTCAGCACCCATTTCAAATTAGGGTGACAAGTGGGATTCCATCGGAGGATATATATGCCCCGATTTCCAGAGGACAATCGCCCAATGCAATTAGCCCAGCATCCATTAAATCTACGGATCGATTTCCAGGAAATCCATCGTCCGATCTATTGCAAGGTAATTTGTTGCAGGACCTGCCTCCGATGAATGACTGCCTCGGTCCAGTCACGTATCGAGGCCAACCCCAATTTGCAAGGAAATCGTCGTTCCAGTTCCAAAAGCTTATCCTTCCGGCAGTTATCGCGCTGGCTACATTAGGTTCTATGGGCTTGCTCGTCATTGGAATCTTGTTGGGCCGGCAATTTCTTCCAAAAGAATCCACGCTAAGCAACCTGTCGAGCGCAATCTCGGGGAACTTGCTCGGCTCCGATACACGCAGCAGCATCGAAGCGGAGCATTTGCGACTGAGATCGCACGTCCAGACAATTGGAAGTTCGATTGCAGTTGACGATCAGTCGGAGGCCTCAGCAAAGCGTATACGCGCTGAAATACCGAAATTTCGTGCGTTGTTCCTTCGCGCTTGCCGGCTGCCAACCGAGTCCAAATCGATTCGGGAGTTTGTGGCGGCAAGAGCCGAGTCGCGAGCGATGTTAGAACGACTGAGAAGTCAAAACCCTTTGGGATCGTCAGAGGAAAAGGTCGCTCCGTTTTGGAGCGTCAATACAAATACTCCCGCGCACGAACTGGTTACCCACGCACGCAATGAAGTCACACTAGCCAGCGCAGAAGTCGCCAGTACGCTTGCTGTCCACGTCGATTTTCCAGATCCAATGACTTATGCTGGCCCAGAATATGAATGGTCCGAAGAGGATCGACAGGTGTTGGCGTTTATTCATTTGCAAGGCTGCATGCAACGTGACACTCTGCGGGCATTGGCAGCCATCGACATTCGAGCGCCAGCGCAGAGAGATTTGGCAAACGTACATGCGACGATCGATCGCTACGTCGAGTTGGCTAAAGTGGTTCGCAAACATCCTCGCAAGACTTCGTCGATGATTGCGTTCGTCCCAAAGGACAATCCCTACGAGTCACTTCAGCGAGCGGCGTCGATAAGCATCAAAGAATTGCGCAAGTTGATGGAGGCTGAAACCAAGCTCTCCCGTGAAGTGGATTTTCTGTTCAAGGAGGTAGATGCTTTCAGTGATGTTTGCGAAGGCCATCTCTTTGGTTTTCAGGTGCAATTGCCGGCGATGCTTGGAAGCAATACGACCTCTTCCGATCGACTCAAAGAGTTCCTCGCAATGGAGGAAAAGAAAATGGAGGATGCCCGGAAAGCGGAGGCCGAGCGTCAAGAAAAGGAACGGCTAAAACTTGCGGAGGAATCCGTGCGACGACAGGAATCCGAAAAGAGACAACGCGAGCAAGAGGAAGAACGCAATCGTGCGCTTGCGGAGAGATTAGCGAATCCCACGTCAGGGCTTTCAGGTGGCCGAAGCGGTGCACGCGGTTTCGAAGGGCAACGGGAAAATGTCGGTCCGGGCCCAGGTGCACTTGGGATGCCAACTGGCCCGAGAGGCAACATGGCGCAACCCTCTTTTCAGCAGGATTTTTCTGGATTTGCGAACAGACCATTGGGCATGCCCGAGGATCGTTTCCAGCCACCTGCTGCCAACCGAGGTGACCCAGCAAAGATGGTTACCATTGCCGCTTCTAAGGTTAAAAATGGCAACACGAAAGACTATATAAAGGATTTGCCGAATTGGTTGTTGCAGTACTCACCCGTGGTTTCTATTTCCAATGGTGAATTGAAGATAACCTTGAAAGACTTCGACAAACCTCTTTCTGAATTAGTACCCTGCTTTCCAATGCTCGTCTTTGAAGAAATTGACAACAATCGTCGAACGATTATTGCTAAGGAAAAGTAGATAGTGCGAGTGGCTTGTCTCTTTTGAACCGAAAAATTCAAGATGGACAGGGCACGATTCCTCGTACCGGCCGACGTTCCTGACGAGCTTAGCTACCAGCAAACTCAATGCTCATGTGGCTTCCAGCTTGCGGAGTCATATTCATTCAACACCCATTCATCAACCAAGTATTGAGTCAGATCCTGACTATCCGTTCACGGTTTGATAACACGAATGAGGATCGGTGACGTGGTTGGATTTCCGTCAACTTTTGCTCGTAAATGAAATAGTCGATTCTGCGTCTCAACCCATGGCGCTGCAGTGATAAACACCTCGCGAACCGATTGACCATCTGGGATGAGCAATCCACTCAAGCCGATGTTGTCGACGTAGCATCCATGCGGTAGGTTTCGACCGCTATCATCACCGCCGAAGGAGATATCCCCCTTGTTGTCACCTCGATCGATGACGAGTTTGGCGGACACTGTTTGCCCTGAACGTATCTCGAGTTCTGTGATTGAGGGTGCCTCTTTTTCTTGTCCCTTCGCAACGACGCGAAGTTGCATCACTGGCTTGTCGCTGGTCTTGACCAGAAGCGGAATCGTCGAGTCATCGGAGATCCTCCGATCGCCGAGCATGCATTGGCTACGAATTTGCAACGTAAACTGATTGGTAGAGGGGGTGGTGTTTGCAGGTAAGTGAATTGAGCCAATTGCCCGAATTTGTCCCGCTTGAATGGTCAACGATTTTGCAATTTGGATCCCATCTGGGATCCCATCGATCATGATTTCAACATCGCCATCGCAGCCTTCGAATCGATTGACGGCAACGTCGAACTCGGTCCCAACTCCGGGACGCAACGTAATCTCTTTCTGTTCAACGCGGAGTTTGTACTTCGGAATAGGTTGGCGAAGAGTTAATTTGTATTTGTAGTTGTCACCGGATTGGCCTCGTGTATCGCGTACACGTAACAAGTAGCGGCCGTCGGTTTTGGCATGAAACGTGATTTGGCTATCCTTGCCCAATTGACGGGTCGCTTCATCATCGTTGGTATAGAAAATAGGGAAAACCGGCAAACCGTTGGGTATCGCAGGCTGGCCCTCGGCGAGTTCTCGCACAATCCAAGCCGGTTCGTTGAGTGCATGTGTGGTAGCAGTCGTATCAAAATAAGTAAAACGGCTTCCGGTCCCTGGATAAACACGGAAACCAGAGTCTGGTCCTCGCGGGTAGAGCCACAACTTTACGACTTCGCCCCCTGCGTAGAGCATTTCATTGAGCTCCATATCCTCCCATCGATGCAACCGAAAGTCGTCGGAATTGGTCGAATCTTTACCGCGAAAGGTGAAATAGGATTCCCGGACCGCTTGAAGGCGTGTGCGAACTATAGGCCCTCCTTTTGAATTGAGAACATCGATCACGCTGTCCATCGGAGAACCGCTGCGACTGGCATCGACTTGAATTAGCCATGGTTCACCGGCTCTCGCATGGAATGCATACCAGTCCCCAGCGTATTCGCCTTGCATCTCCGTCGTGGTTAAAATCGCACTGATTTCGCATGGCCCATTTATTTCTTGTGGAGAAGCGATGGGATGTGTTCCCTCGACTTCGTCTAGTTTGGTAATTGAGTCGCTATTTTCGGTCCAAGTATTTTTCGATGGGGTTTCCATCGCATTGCTTTTCTTTTGATTGGATGTCGTTATTAAGAGGGATGCATCCATCGCTGCAATCCTGCCACCCAACGTGCTAACGGTTAAAGAGGATTGATTTGCGTCCCACATGAGCCCCGATGGAATTTCGTCAACCTCTCCGATTTGCCCAAGAGGCACTGTGTTTTCTGCGTCCCACAACTTAACTTTTTTGTCTTCGCTCGCAGTGGCGATAAATCGTCCATCGTTCGACAAGGACATCTGAGTAACCGAGCCTTCGTGAGCGAACGTAGAATAAAGCATGGGGCTGACCGCGGGTTTGTCCAGCGACAGCAGTTTCCAAACACGTATACGGCGATCCGCGCCTGATGCCAAAACGCGATTGCGACGCGAATCAAATCGAACGGCATATTGTTCGGCCTCGCATTGACCGAATGTGTCGAGCCGCTCGCCGCTGTCCACGCGCCAAATCTTGATCGTCTCGTCGGCGCTTGCAGAAGCGATTACTTGTCCCGTCGCATCGAAGTCCAAATCGTAGATGGCGCCGTTGTGGCCTGTTAGCCGTCGCAATGGCATTCCGTCGGCGAGATCCCACAAGATGATGACTCGGTCATAACCGGCAGTTGCAAGGATTTTTCCATCAGGACTTACGACTGCCGAATAAAGAGTATCCTGATGTCCTTCGACGACGCGAAGCAGTGTCGGCTTACTTGAACCCGTACCATTATCCATGACTGTCGCTTGTCCTCCGACGCCGGGAATGCCGGAAGCGATGGCCGTGAATCGCCCATCGGGAGTCGTTCTGATCTGAGAAACTTTTCCGATTATCTCTAGCGGCAACGGCTCGCTCCATTGCGATTGCTGATGATACACTGCGTTGAAGCGGCCGATCCAAGTTTGCGAGTCCCGAGCTCGTCCCAGGGCAGTGATCGACAGCGGGGCAGCAAAGTTGACGGGCACTTTCTTAACGTTCAATCTGTCTTTGAGTGGAATCGGTTGGTCGCTCCCTTTCGCTCCTTGCTCAATCCATTGTTGTACGGTTCCTATTTCAGAAGCAGTAGGCTGAGGCGAATCATCGGGTGGCATCTTAGGCTGCTTCGACCCGAGCATCACCTTGAGAATGGTGGAATCAGCAGCGGCGTTGGCAATGACAATCGCACCTTTGGGAGGACCCTTGAGGATGTCAGCCAGCGTATGCAAGCGGACATCCGAATCGTTCTCTTTTTCATTGTGACAACCGACGCAGTACCTAGCTAGAATCGGTTTCACATCCCGTTGATAGACAACCTCCTGCGCATAGGTCGGTGAGACCAAGAGCAAAAACACGAAGGGAGAGAACTCCAACAGTTTTCTCTCGATAAACTTGAAGAAGTCGTTTTGCATATTCTTCGCGACCTTTTGACCAGATGCGGTTGTGAGTTTGTCGAGGCCCCAGCGAGCTTGGAGGTCGTCGCCGTACCTTAGTTTACATTGTCGTCCGCTAAGCGTAGCGGGCCAAACGATAGCGGCAAATGTTCGCTGTGTATTCCAATGGCCTTGGTGTCGCAGCTTGTACGACTAAGTCTACCCACTGCGGCACGCCCGAAGCGATAACGATGGGCGTGGTGAAAATGGGTGTGGTGAAAATGGGCGTGATGAAATAGGATCGCCTAGAGCATGGCAGACTTTATTTGCTGTTGTCTATGCCTTCTTGGCGGCTTCATAGCGCTTGGTAACTTCGTTCCAATTGACGACGTTCCAGAATGCGGCAATGTAATCCGGTCGGCGGTTTTGGTACTTGAGGTAGTAAGCGTGTTCCCAAACGTCCATTCCGAGAATTGGCGTTCCTTCGATTCCTGCAACCGCTTTACCCATCAACGGATTGTCTTGATTCGCCGTTGAGCCGATTTCTAGTTTTCCATGATTAACCACCAACCAAGCCCAACCGCTACCAAAGCGTGTTGTGCCGGCAGTGCCAAATTTTTCTTTGAATGTGTCGTAGCTGCCGAAGGTTGATTCGATGTCGGCTAGCAACGCACCGCTCGGTTTGCCGCCGGCATTCCAACCGATAACTTGCCAAAAGAAAGAGTGGTTGACGTGCCCGCCGGCATTGTTCCGCACAGCCGCTCGTTTGTCTTCGGGTACGACGCTCAAGTCCTTGATCAGCTCTTCGGCAGTTTTCGATTCAAGCGGTGTGCCTTCGACGGCTTTGTTTAGATTGGTAATGTAGGCTTGGTGGTGTTTGCCGTGGTGGATTTCCATCGTTAGCGTATCGATGTGAGGTTCCATTGCATCGGACTTGTATGGTAATGGTGGCAGTATATGGGCCATGAGTGCTACTCCAAGGTTGAATGGGTGGTTTGGTAGTTGGATGGAGAACGAAATTGGGGACGTTTTCGCAGCCTCCAACCATCCACTGCGACACAATAGTGTACGCAACCTTGGTGCTTTCGCCAGAGGCAGCCTTGTGTCTAACGCCAGTTCTCGCCAGTTGTTGGGGGCAAGTCGTTGCAAGTCAGATTGGAAAACGCTAAAGTTTTCTTCTGCTTTTAGCTGATTTGCAGCCTTTCCCTATATCCCTTGCTCCGAATAAAATCATGGCCAGCGTATTTATTCCGTCAGAACAGCGAACGATTGACAATCCAGAAGAAATTTCTGAGTTTCTTAAACCTTTTGGAATTTGGTTTGAACAATGGCAAGTGGCTGGCCGACTGAGCCCCGACGCAACGGACCAAGATATCCTTGCGGAATACTCGCCAGAAATCGAATCGATTAAAAAAAAGGGCGGGTATGTAACTGCCGATGTGATCAATGTTCGCGCGGAAACCCCAAATCTCGACGCAATGCTCCAGAAGTTCAATAAGGAACACACACATAGCGAAGACGAAGTTCGCTTTACGGTTTCAGGAAAGGGTATTTTTCATCTGGCTCCTGAGGGTGGACCCGTTTTCGGCGTCACTGTCGAGAGCGGTGACATGATCAATGTCCCACGCGGAACAAAGCATTGGTTTAATCTCTGCGACGATCGACATATTCGCTGCATTCGATTCTTCGAAGATATGGCTGGGTGGACGCCGCACTACGTCGAGAACGGAGTGCACGGCGAGTATAGCCCGATGTGTTTCGGAGGAAGTTTCTTACCTCCATCCGAACGCATTGAGTCCGTGATAAAGCCGTAATAGCCGTCCAACCGAATGCTCTGCTTTAGAAACCACGCGACAGCATGAGACGCGGATTTAAGTAAACCATGACGATAGCAAAACTTCAGGCTCAATGTGTCTTGCTCGATATCGAAGGGACGATTTCGGACATTCGATTCGTTTACGATGTCATGTTCCCATACGCAAAAAACAACATGAACCAGTTCCTGTTGGAGAATTGGGGGGCGCTGCCCGTTCAAGGAGCCGTGCGGACGGTTGCTCGGGATGCGGGCAGAGTATCGCTGGACGATTGGCTCGGACCAAAATGGCAAAGCGGTGAAGGCAACTCGATCTCAAAGCTGGTCGAGCATTGTCATGAGTTAATGTCCATGGACAGTAAAGCGACGGGCCTCAAACTGTTACAAGGGATGGTTTGGCAATCTGGTTTTGAAAGCGGGGCACTGCGCGCCGAGTTGTTTCCGGACGTTTTGCCTGCGTTGGAAGAATGGAAGGCAAACGGTATGGATTTGAGGATCTATTCATCCGGAAGCGTGCTTGCACAGAAGATGTTCTTCAAATACACGGTACTTGGCGATTTAACAGACTTGTTTTCCGCCCACTACGATACGACCATCGGCACGAAAAAGGATTCGGCGAGCTACGCTAGGATTGCAGCCGAATCCCAATTTGATCCCAGTGAGATCGTTTTTGTGACAGACGTTTTTGGGGAATTGTTAGCGGCAGGCCAAGTTGGCATGCAGGTCATTGCAAGCCTTAGACCTAACAACATTCCCCTGCCTACGGAGTTTACCGGAATTGCCGTCACGAGCTTTTCACAACTCGAATTCTCAACCCCTATTCGCTTGTCTGACAGTTAGACATTGTTAGTATTACAACGCACTGGGGTAACGAAGGAGTCGAGTGTACGGGTTAGGAGAGATAGAAAACCTCGTACAACGATTTTTACTTTTTTGGAGTCTTATTTCCAGGATGGAACGGCGATTGCTCTGTGAGCATTCTTGATAGCCAGCCGCGACAGTGCAAGGATCGTGACGGAAACGATGATCCAATAAACAATTGGCTGCGACCTTAAGCTAGATTTGTTTAAGCTTTCGGAAAGTGCCATGGAGGGGGAAGTGATTGTATGAAGACTTTAATAATATTGATTCGTTTTAGTTTTTTTTTGATATTGGCATCCATTTCGGGCTACACAGTTTGCTTTGGACAAGTGGCCTTTGATGTGAACCCAATGGCTCCGGCCCGAGAATCAAATGCGATTGGTTTGATGAACCAGTTGCCGAACTCACGCTTGGTCGACGTTCAATTGGACGTTTCTGCTTTATTCACGCCAGGTGACGCTGCGGTGATCACCGAATATACCGTCCGAATTGTCAGTCGGCACGAAGACGTACAAGTGGCTGACTATTCGCCGCGCACTGAAATGCAAAGCGATGTCTTTGGTCCGATGCAAATCAGCCAAGAAGGGGACCGAGTTCGAGAAGCGGCGATTCGAGGTGCGGGTGGTTATCCTGGAGTTGGTTCTGCACAGGGCTACGCCTACTATCATGACAACTCGCATGAAACGGTTCATTACGCCAAGAAACCTTCTTTGGAATTGGTGAATGCGGCCGGAACGCTTGAACGTCGTCGCGGTGTGTACTTTAAAGTGCGACAATCCTCGCAGACGACGCTTGAGGGTGCACGTCCATTTCGAATCGTTTTCGAAGTTCCGAATTCATGGCGAGCTGACTTGTTGGATGTCACGATAGAAGCAGCAGGTTTAGAAAAACCGCACTCGAAGCGTGCTCGCATCCTTTCGACGCAGCAATTCGTGGTTGCTGTCTATCAAGAGTACGACGAAAACGCAGCCAATGCCGCCACGCGATATGTTCGTCAGCAAGAGAATTTGAAGTTGTTCGCAAAGACCTATGCGAAAACGATTGAACAGCGAAGCTACCCAACGCCCATTCATAAGCTCGGAGCAAAGTTGGACATGTATGAACCCACGATTCCACAACAGTGGTTGGAGTCACTCGTTTATCAGCAAGGCGTTTCGTACAACCTCACGAAGTTATCGCATCTGCCGGTTGACTTGCGCGTTGCGATCCTAAATTACCTGGATCAAAAGCACTTGGTGGAATCCATGTCGGGGACTATTCAAAATGCTTCGATGGTGTCGCGAGGCATTTCGCAAGATTTCGTGCGGCGCTAAATCGCGAGTAAACAATGGTCATAATGGGTCCATCGACGCGATTTGAGTGTTGAAATCGGACCAACTGAGTTGCGTTGCGGTCGCGTCGGCAACCGCAGCCAAGCAATGGAGTCCCATTTTGGATACGTCCGGGAAGAAATCCGCAAGCGGTCAAAAAAAGAGTATGCTAATATTTCGGAGGTGTTAAATACCACTCGTCAAGCAAGAATAGCACGAACATGAATTTGAAGAACGATGGCCTTGTGCTCTTAGGCGCGATTATCGGGGGTGTATTGGGTATGGTAGCGTTCCGGTGGCTTTTGGGGCAGGGATTTTATGCGCTCTTGCTTCCCGGTGGCTTCCTCGGGATGGGGGCCGGATTGTTCAAAACGCCATCCAAAGTAGTTGCCGCTGTTTGCGGAATATTGGCGCTGGCTTTTGGTCTTATTGCGGAATGGAATTCCTTCCCTTTTTCAGTGGATGAAAGCCTCGGATATTTTGTGCGGCACCTTTATGACCTTAAGCCGCTCACGCTTATCATGATCGTATTGGGGGGGGCTATTGGGTTCTGGATTCCTTTTCGCCGCGGAGCCGATATTGTTAGCAATTCTAACGCAAGTGCAGGATGATTATGGCCTGCTATCTGTTGGCTGGGGCTGCATTGGTCTCAAACATGATGTCCGCCATTTGCTGAGTCACCAAAGGCAAGAAGACAACGCCTGAATAATGGTTAGCCTCCATTTCCAAGTGGTGTGTTGGATCCAATTGTGCGGCACTTGCAAATAGCTTTGCATTGCGAGGCGGTACTACTTCGTCGTAGAGAGCCGAGAACAGCCATGTACGCTTTGGGTCGATGCGGTGTGCCAGTCGCAGCGGTTCTATGCTTGTAATCATTTCTTTTACATCGCTTTCCGAAATGCCACCTTGCATTAACTCGGCGCGAACTTGGGCTGCCTCGCGTTTGCCGTCCATCAAAACACTATAAAGATCGCCTCCTGCAAGAAAAACGACCACTCGATGGTAAGCCTTGTCCAAGCCCGCAGTCGTAGCGGTTACAAAGCCACCAAGACTAGTCCCTTGCAATGAGATCCTAGAGGTGTCGACCATCGGTATCATAGCTACTGCATCTCTTGCTCGCCGAGCGTCCGCGATTCCCTGCTGCAAGGCACCGACCAGGTTGATATCTCGCGGACGTCCGTTGGGTCCGCGACGAACACCATAGTAGGGCAACTGAATCATGAACGTGTGAATCCCCTTTGCTCGAAGCGCTTTTGCCAAGAGACGTCCAACGGTCATTCCACTGCCCGACTCGTGAACAATGACTGCAGCGGGCGCTTCGATTGGATTGCCCGAACTATCTTTGACTTGGTACCACTCCATGGCGACTTCGTCATTGAGTTTATTGCCACTAGGCTTGGCGCTTGGGAATCGAACTAGCCAGTCGCCACAACCGACCTTTGCGGTTTCCAGATGCACGGTAAATTTGCAAGGATTCCATTTAAGGCCATCTAAACAAATCTGGGCATCTTTAACGGTGTCTATCCCAACGTTGAGCGAGTCGAACGCTTGGAAGGTCGATAGTATCGAGAGCAATGGTGTCTTCGGACTGGTTGTCTTGCTGGGTAATTGTTGAAGCAGTTCCAGCAAATCCATTCTTACGTACGGCATCTCTGCGGCAGGATGCATGTGATCGGCATTTGCAACATAAAAAACACCGTCTTCCGGCACGAAGAGTACGTTATGCAAGTTCGACGACATTGCCACCGGTCGCGACATCAATTCTCGAGCAGAGATGGCGTCGAATGAACCGTATCCATTGCTCACCCGTTTTCGCAATTCATCAAGTCGTGAACCCGCGGACAAGACGACCGCATCCTGGATTCCGTCTCCGAGTAAGGGGTGTGATTCGCCGGGAGAAACGAATTGTAATGAGTCCGGAGTGGCTGCCACTCCAACTGCCGTTCTATCCTCGCCATCTGCAAAAACATAGTAATACTCGCAGGTCCGGGGATTCAACTTCCAGAGCTGTTTGACTTGTTCTAGCGATGAGCACTCTTCAAGCCCGCGTCGCATGAGAGTGGCCATAGGTACACCGTCCCATTGCCCCTCTCCTTTGCCCCCCATTTCACCTAAAGAAATCTTCTCAGCGTTCATACCGCTGACGCTTCCTATGAATCCCGCGTAGCCGATATTAGCGAACGGGATCATCCCGTCGGGGGCAACAATGAAAGTGGTTGCAGCATCCTGCAGACCAATCGTCGTCATATAGTCCAGCACGCGTCCATGATAGAGCTTGCCATCTTTGGTCGCTTTGCCAAAAAGTGCAAAGCCGGAACAATGAAACATTTCTGGAAATACATTTAGGGCTTCGATCAAGTCGGTATTCATGTCCAAGCTCATGGCCAAAGCCCTGGTTTCCGCCTTGTGCCGTTCAGGAATATGCGGCGATAACTTTGCATAGGCAGCTTCGAGATCGTCTCGAAACCATCGCCCAGTCAACACGGTTTGTGCCGTACCAAACGCGTACATAACCGAATCAATGCAGCGCACCGCTTCCTGTCGGAGCAGTTTTCCGTGTGCGAGACCAATTTCTTCTGGTGTGCCATAGAGCATCGCAACTCGCTGGTTTTCGATCCAACGCAATTCGCCATGCTCTATTTTCTTGCCACGGTGAATCGGCGATTTCAACGAAGCCGAAGGGAATAACACCTCCAACGCTCGCCGAACTCCGCGTGCCAATTGTCGTTCCAATTCTGCGCGGTCCAGTTTTCGAACAGCCATATCCGGCCAAAAGTCGAATGCTCTCTTAGCGTCAACACTCTGGGACATAGCCAAATCAATCCTTGTTCCATCGATTTCCAGATGCGCTTCATGCTTAGTCGAGTTCAAGCGGAGTTGTACGTCGTCGATCAACCATGAATCATCTTTTTCAGAGGATTTCAAATTGGTCACGGACATAAGTGTCCCAACCAAATCCTCGGAAGTGGAATTGGCAAACAACTGCGTACCCAACCGCAGCGCGGTTCCTGAGCTTACGAGTCGATTCAGAATGCCGTTTGGCTTTAAATGGTCCGCCGCATCAACGCTGCCCGTGCCCAAGTAAACAATGCCATGCTTAGGGACACAAAACGCCATGCCTTCAGCACGGCGTCTTAGTTGAACTGCATAGTCCGCATGTTCGAGTTCGAGATCAAACGACTCCTCGTCATAACGCGCCATTCTCATCTGGATCGGCTGTGCGATTCCATCGATGATAGGATTGCCGGTTCCGTTCAAGCTGAACTGGTCCACCTGTCCTGACGCAAGCTCTAGCCAAGGCTGGAGTTGCCCAGCTAGTCTCGCCAAGTCATCATCTGCCTTTGCATTCGAGCCAAACCAATGCGAACAAGTAAGTGCTGCAAGTAAAACTAAGCTCCAACAGGATTTCATGGCAGGCTTTCGCAGGCAACTAAACGGACTTGAATCTCGAGTCAGATTTCCTCATTCTAATGGCATTGACTACCAAATGCGAACGCGTTTATCGAGATCGATGTGCATCTTCGAATCCGGTTTGATCATGAATGCGGCGTAGAACGGATCCAAATTGGCTACGATTCCGTTGCATCGGTATTGGCTTGGCGAGTGTGGATCGGTCAGTAATCGCTTCTTGAGTTCTTCGTCGCGATACTTGCGGCGCCATACCTGTGCCCAACCTATAAAGAATCGTTGGTCGCCGGAGAAACCATCCATAACGGGTGCAACCTTTCCCTGCAGGGAAAGTTGGTAGGCGGTGTAGGCAACGCTCATTCCACCGAGGTCACCGATGTTCTCACCAAGCGTAAACTTTCCATTTACGCTTTCGGTCGGAAACGGTTTAAACGCATCGTATTGCTTGACCAGTTTCGACGACCGAGTCTCAAACTCTTCTTGGTCGTTAGTGGTCCACCAATTCACCAAGTTTCCTTTGCCATCGTATTTGCGACCGCTGTCGTCAAACCCGTGGCTGATTTCGTGTCCAATGACAGCGCCGATTCCTCCGTAATTCACTGCGTCATCCGCTTCCAGATTAAAGAAAGGGGGTTGCAAAATCGCTGCTGGAAAGACAATTTCGTTCATCAATGGGTTGTAGTACGCGTTCACGGTTTGCGGTGACATGAACCATTCGTTTCGGTTGATCGGCTTGCCAAGTTTGTTGATTTGGTAGTTGCGTTCGAACTCAGAAATCTCTCCCATGTTCGCGATGATATCGTCTGGTACAACTTTGACACCCGAATAGTCTTTCCACACATCCGGGTAGCCGATCTTAGGTGTGAACAGGGAGAGTTTCTCCTTGGCCTTCATTTTTGTGCCGTTGCCCATCCATTCCAGTTGATCGATTCGCTTTTCAAACGCGACCATCAGGTTCTTCACCAAAGTGTTCATCTTCTCTTTGGACTTGGGTGAAAAATATTTTGCAACATAGAGTTGCCCAACGGGCATTCCTAGTAGACCGTTGCATGCGTCTACGCCTCGTCGCCAAAGCGGTTCTTGTTCGGTAACCCCACTCAGGGTCGTTTCGTGGAAATCGAAGTGGAGCCGTTCTAACGATTCGCTCAAGAGCGGAGCGTAGGTGTCGATCAGTTGAAAAGCGAGATAAGATTTCAGTGTATCCAATTCGCTCTCATTGAGTATGTTGGAAGCACCGGTCATAAAACTAGGTTGGCCAACAATCACATCGAGACCTGTTGGAAGCCCCGCTGCAGTTGCATAGTCGGACCATCGCAGTTCAGGGAACTCAGTCGTCAAGGCCGATGACGGCATCTTGTTGTATGCCTTAAGCGGATCTCTCAATTCAACTTGTGTCCACTGTGATTGAGCGAACGCCCGTTCCAAAGCGATTATCTCGCTCGCTGCTTCCGCAGGTTTCGGCCAATCCAGCTGCGTAAGCATTTTTTCGATAAATTGGGAATATGCCGCGAGAGTCGTCTGATATCGTTCCGCGTCCTCAAGATAGTAGTCGCGATCTGGCAAGGTCGTCCCATCTTGATTGATGTAAATGGCATACTGTTCCGAACGTTTTGCATCGGGTTCGATATAGAAGCCATAAAAACTGGACACGCCCCTTCGAGAGAGTTTGCCCGCAACTTGAACCAGCTCCGTTTTGGATCGGACTGCTTTGATTTGATTAAGCATTCCTTGGATGGGCTTTAAGCCAGCCTGATTGCGTTGACCGATGTCGGTGTACGAGCGATAAAAGTCTCCGACCTGTTTTGCGATCGCAGAGGGATTTTTGTCAAGGCTGGCCTCCTCGATGATCTTCTTTATGGCTTCTTTGGTTTCAATGTCTAACGCAGTGAAAGCTCCATAGTTGGATTGGTCGGCCGGAATTTTCGTCTTGGCGAGCCATTGTCCGTTCACATAACGAAAAAAGTCTTCCTCCGGTGCTACCGAAGTGTCGAAGTTTTCGCGTTCGACGCCCGAAACCAATGGCTTTGCAACGTCTTGGGCTACGGAACGATAACCCAACCAGCTCAGCGTGAGAACCGCTGGCACAACGAGACCGAAAGTCAATCGGTAGGAATGCAAACTCTTTAACATTGAACCGTTACCTTGAATGGATGGAATGACGTTAGTGAACTTCGCTATTCTAAACCATTCATCGAAAGGCAGATATGGAGCTATTGAGCTCGCAATCTACGCGAAGGGATTCGAAGGGACTCGAAGCAAATCTGGTTGTCCGGTTGCTTCGGCCCATGAGTTTTCCCTATCTATCTTTCCAGATCTGCCTCTCCAGTGACGCGTTATGCATTCCAATTAAACAGCATCAATTTTTTCTGAGAGCGAACGGCTATTTGATTACCTGATACAGCTAAATGGGCCCAGGTTTCTTCTTCGGCTACTTTTCGTTCATCGACAAGCTGGAACTCGGTTGGGTTGTGTGCAATCAACCTAAGTTGACCTGTTTGGTCCAGGGCCAGTATTTGCTTGCCGTTGGAAACCATGCTCCAGTATTCACCGTAAGGCTTGGTCGTCCAAAGCTCATTACCCGTTTGCATATCGATGCAAGCAAAGCGTTTATTCCTCAGGTGCATGTAGAGGTAGTGATCGATAATGATTGGTGAGGACATGTATCCTTCAAGCTTGTTGTCCCAACGTACCGACGCCGCCACGTTGTTTTTAATGTCCAGCAACATGGATCTTCCGCCATAGCTGCTTGTGAAAACGGCATTGTCCCAAAGAGTGGGGGTCAGGATGTTCATTCCTCGGAACGCAGCCACTTGGTGAGTCCAGTCGGCTTTGCCGGTTTCTAGATCGAGTCCGGCAAGCATAGTTCGAGTTTGCACGATCAACTGCCTCTTGCCATTGAGACTCTGAATGATCGGAGATGAGAACGCGCCGCTGCTTTGCATGTCTCCATTGTCACCGAGTGAACTCCAAACAACAGTGCCATCCGAAGCATTCAGTTTGTTCACTCCTCGTCCGGCTTGAATGTAGATATGTGGTCCATCCACAAGGGGCGAGCAGGCCATCCCAAAGTCAGGTACCTTGCCGACAATTTTGCCAAAATCAACTCTCCAACGTTCCGCTCCACTTTCGCAATCCAAGGCTACCAACACGTCTCGGATTCCGCCGACAAAGAGTGATTTTCCGTCCGTTGCGGGGGTGGACCGAATCCAACTGCCGTTGCGAGATGCGAAGAACGGTACGGTCATGGAGCCATCCCATTCGTATTTCCAATTGATTTTGCCATCCGCGCGAGCAACGCTATAGACCCGTTCTTTTCCAGAACTGCTCTCGGTCGTGAAGACGGCTGTTGGAGTGACAACGGGTCCTGAGTAACTGTCCGCAAAATCCCTAACCCAGGAAAGCTTCAAGGTGTTCCCATCGACTGACCCTGGCCATACAGCATCACTTAACAGGCCGTCCCGATTTGGCCCCCGCCAGTTTTGCCAAAGTGTCTCATCTGCAAACAAAGTACTTGCTGCACTTCCAGATGCTGTTAAGACCGTAATGGTTTTCAAAAAGGAACGTCTTCTCACGATTAGTTTTCCTGAATGGAGCGAATCTGTGTGGAATTGCGATTTGCGTCTTCCGTATCGGGCCTGCGGAAGTTTTAGGACCCACCCACAACGCTGAGTTGAGCCGGAACAATGTTTCGGCTTCGATGGGCAAGGGATGCTAGCGCAGACGCGACCGAAGTCAACGCAAAAAAACGAGAACAAATCTAAATAAAAAGGTCAACTCGCAGAAATTGAAACTAATTACTTAAACAGAAGGACTTTTATTCGCAACTTCTAGATAATCCGTAGAGTCGTTTATCGAGCATGTCTTGCACAGGAGTACGTTTTGCTACCGCAAATTGAGTTCATTACGCCGATCTTAAACGTCTCCAACGTACCAAACAGTATCGCTTGGTTTGAAAAACTGGGATGGCGTCGAACGTTCACCTGGAATAGCTCCGGCGTGATTGAGGATATGGCAGATAGCGATGACAATGGCGTTGCTGACTTTGCCGGTGTTGGTAGTGGCCAAGTTCAAATTTTTCTGTGCCTGAATGCGCAGGGTTCCCGTGGGGGCATATTGCCGATGCATGTCGATTCCAATCAAGAAGAAAGCGGAGGCAACTGGATTAGCCTTTGGCTATCGACACCGGCGGATTTGGAGCAAATCCACCAAACTGCGGTCGACAATGGCTTGGCCGTGGTTTTGCCGATCACGGATCAGCCGTGGGGATCCAGGGAGTTTAGGCTAATGCACCCTGACGGTCATATTCTTCGAATCAATGCCGTCATGTAGGCGAATTCGCTATCATATGGGGATTGAGGAAAAGATTCACGCCGCCAACAAAACCTTTAGCGGCTTTTTGGGTTCGAATGGAACAGTTACGTACCTTTTTGCTTTGTAGATTACTTTGTCCAATTCGTCGAATCCTATCGAAAATGCGGCATCGGACCCGGATGTTGGCTTAATGCTGCGCGTTCGAGACGACGACGCGATGGCGTTTGAGATGTTAATCGACAGGCATCAAGGGAAAATACAACGATTTATGCAGGGCTGGGTCAGCAACGTGCAGCAGTCTGAAGACTTGGCTCAAGAAGTTTTCTTGAGGGTCTACAAGGCCAGAAAGTCCTACGTGCCGACCGCCAAGTTTACAACTTGGCTCTACCGAATTGCAAATAATATTGCTTCCAATCATGTTCGAGATTCTTCACACCGTCGCGAGTATCAACTGTCCAATAGCGAAAATAATTCCTCGACTCAACTTATTATCGAAAACATCGCGATTGCACCAAGCGGCTTCCAGCCTTCACGAAGGATCGACAATTCTGAGCGTTCCGAAGTCGTTTTGTTGGCGCTTCAGGGTTTGGGTGAAAGGCAGCGAACGGCACTGATGTTGAGCAAATTTGAAGGGATGAGTTATCAAGAAATTGCCGAAACAATGGGGTTGGGTGTGAAGGCGATCAAGTCTTTGTTGAGCCGAGCGCGCGTCAATCTCAAAAACCTGTTGGAACCTTACATTGCCAATGGATTGACTCCTGGAAACTTGCCTCTAGCGACCAGTGAAACCGCGTCGACGGATAAGCATGCTGACAAAGGGAATATCAACGAATGAATCAGTCGGAATTGGAGTTGGTTGACGAGCAATTGACTGCGTATCTCGATGGTGAGTTGACGCTTCAAGAAGCCACCGCATTGGAGCAAAGGCTTGTCGTTGACGAAAAACTGCGTATTCGGTTGGCCGATTTGCGCAAGGCATACGATTTGTTGGACGAAATCCCCGAAACACCGCACAATCAACGGTTTACCAAAAGCACGATGGAACTGGTTATTAAAGACCTTTCCAACACGGAGTTGACAGCAAGTTCCGGCCCCATCAGATCTGCGAATCGCAACGATTGGTTGGCTTGGCCAAGAGTTTTGTTTTTGTTTTGCGGGCTTGCTGCCGCCGGATCTCTTAGTGCGTTCTCAATCAGCTCCCTGAACCATCGAAGTGAATTGAGCCGACTCGGATTGTTTGCTGCGATCCGAGGTTTGCATGATGCTAATGATTTGGAAACCGCGATCAAACTCAGTCAAGAGACGGAGGTATTGGCGGAATTGAAAGGACGATTTGGCGAGGAAGTTGTTCCGCCACCACCAAGTTCCATCTCGGAGCGGATGGAATGGGTCGAAAGCCTGACTCCGAATCAAACATCTCGACTAAAAAGTGGTCGTGAAATGTTTGGGAAGATGGACCGAGCAGAGCGTGCTCGATGGACCTCCATGGAGTCTAAGCTGGAGGCTCGCAGCGATAGTAAGCAAGTCCAAGAAGCGATCTACATCATTGGAATGGTGATGGACAGCAAGACCAGGGCGAGAGAAGAGCTTGAAGTGATGAATCAAGAGCAACGAATTGCCTATTTGCGCAATGAACTTTCCTTTCGAGCCGCAATGCACTATGCGCAGCACATGACGCCGGCCGATGCCAAAGCCCTTAGCGATTGGGACATAAACACTCTCAACCCCGCCCTCATACAGGACAATCCTTCACCTAGTAGCCGGTTCAACGAAACGAGAGTTTTACTCGCACTATTGTTGATGAGGCCTCAGGAGCATTCCTTTGAAAGGCAAGACGAATTGGTCGATGAGCTTATCCCTACTCTATCCAAAACTGCCGCGTCGATCATAGCCGGTATTAGCAAGAAGGAAGACCAGTTGAGAGTCCTTTTTTATTGGCTATTCCGCGACCGAATCCCTCGCGAACAATTACTGCTAGAAGCTTACGAAAATCTGGAAAAAAACGCTCGCAATGGAAATGAGAATAAGGAAAAGCTAGATTTAGGAGACCCCGACGATTTCAGCAAAAACCTCATGAATATGAGAAATGGAATGGGACCAAGTCGCCGTCCGTAGGGATCTGCGTTTTTAGAGGGCTTGGGTCAGAGTATCGAGAGATCCTATAATTCGATAACCATTGCGGTCGCATTGTCCTTCCCCGACTCGGAAACGGCCGTCAAGACCAAGCGCTGCGCTGGGGTTAAGTTGCAAACGGAAGATTCCGGCTCTAATACAAGTTCCTTTATCGCTCTCTCCCAAAGACCATCAGTGATGCCGTCGGTGCAAAGCACGAGCTTGTCATTTTGATTTAGCTCCAGAACACCACACTGCGGCTCTGCAAACTGGTTCCCTGCACCCAATGCCTTTGACAGGACGTTTTTTCGAGGGTGAAAACGAGCTTCTCGCTCGTTGATTTTTCCGGTCCGACGGAGCCAGCCAACGTAGGTATGATCTTCCGTTAGCTGAACCATTTCCACTTTTGACTTCCCGTTATCGGATGGGGAAACGATTGAGCGGAAATGATAGAGTCGCGTATCGCCTATGTGTGCAAACATCAACGTACTTCGATGCAGCCAAGCCAAGGTCAACGTGGCACCCATGTTTGTGCACATAGGATCCCATTTCCCTAGCGAAACCAATTCGGAGTGAATCGCTGCGAAAAGCCCTTTCAATATCAGCGGTGCAACCTCCAACAAGTGCTGGTCCGGCATGAGGTACGTCCGCGGGAATATTTTGGTTATGTTATCAATTGCGATTTTGCCGGCCAGTTCCCCGGATCGCTCGCCACCCATCCCATCTGCAACCGCAAACAACATGTCCGAATCGCGAGTGTTGGATTGTCCGTCTTTACCGAGATACCGTACTCCGCGCTGATCGATCAGCATGGCAAGGAATCGATCTTCATTGTTCGATCGGAATGAGCCGGAGTGCGTCATTGCAGACCAGCGAACGGCCATCGGTTGGCTTTCCGATGGCTTGTTCGCGTGACTCCCGGTTTCGTCGCTATTCGACATGCCTGGAAGTTCTTCGAGAATCGTGGAAAATTCAAAGTCGATGACGCAAAAACGTCCGTCGGATGCACGATAGGTTATGTTCCTGAGAAATGCATCGTCGTGCCTAACCCCGTACTCCTCGAGTTCCGCAAAAATGGACTTGATTTTGTCATCGCCGAGACGTTCGACTCGAGCTCCACAATTGCTCGTCACCATTTCTAGAGTCTCTCGATTCGCTGACAGTAGCCGAGGAACGAAGCTGCATTTGCGATTCTCTAAATAGATCAGCACGCGGCATTCATTATCGAATCTCTCCAGAGCATTTGGCCCTTGGAAAAGTTTATGCACACGCCCGTCGTAACCGATTCGAACAATGGCCCGTTGGGTGTTTTTGGCTTCTATCATTTTCTATTGGAATGCGTGCGGATGATTGTTGTGCATCCATAGCCCTAAACCAGGATTTCGAATGAAGTAAAACGGTTCTCCGTTTCGGCTAGTGTTCCAGCCATCTTGAATCGCATCGATCGCGTACTCCGCTCTCGCAATCTCGTGGCAACCATATCCGTAGCCAACCGATTCGATTTCTTCCTTCGACAACTTGCCTGGACAATACTCGACGCTAAATCTGTTTTCCGTTGACGCGTGCATTAAGTGCGCAGCTGCCGAGAGATTGCTTCTCAAATCGGCGTTCCTGGAAACCAATTCAATGACTTCGGGGGTAGTGCGGTAACCGTAACGACGAATCAAGGCGTCGACATCATCGTGCTCGCCGAATCTTTCAACACCCGGTGCGATGATAACGAGTGTACCACCGTCGGCGATTGCCATACGCGTGCGATAAATGGCTTTGTTCGCGACCCAGGTCTTTTTGTATTTGTTGGGATCCATCCAAACCACGATTTTTTTGGGAGCTTCTGGAATTCGAAAGCAATTGACTTTCGCTGACAGTTCCCCAGCCCGATAGAAAACGGAATGGTCGTCTCCGACATAGAGCCCGCGAACCACAGGACCTTGGTCGGGCGTCGATTCCACTACCGTCAAGACATAAACGACTGGTCGCTGGGTCAAAAAAAGCTCTGCCCCCCGATTCAAGATTTTGCGAAGTGGTGTTTCGCAACGTCCCATGACCCGCTCCATTCCGTAGATGGCGCTCAAATAGTGACTGTCATCAATCCCGTCGGATCCACCGGTACCGACAAAAATATTTTTGGTGTAGTTGGCCATACCGATGACCTCGTGTGGCACTACTTGGCCAACGGACAGGATAAGGTCGTGATCCCCTCGCGAAATCATCTGATTGACTTGGGCAGGCCAAGGTTTGTTGTAGAGTCCGTCGGTAGCCGCATGAACAAAGTCCGCGTCGACGTAGCCTAACGTATCTACTTCGGTTCGAAATCGGTGAACGCGAATCAGATCTCGAGGAAAGTCGCCGTACATTTTGGTCAATTCCGACTCGTTCATCGCCGAGTGTGTTCCGAGTGCCGGCATGACATCCGTCAGTTTGTCCCCTAGCAACTTCAACACGGCATGCATAATCGGACCGGCTTGCGAGTCCATTCGAGTATGGTCTGGAGGGACGGCCAGCACTTTATTCACGGCCGGACGCTTGGACAGCGTCGTAGCAATCGCTTCAAGATAGTCCTCCATGCCGAGGACTGAGTCCTTCCCACCGCGTGAAAAGTAGATTGTCATAATGTTTCCGTGCCAGATTAAACCAAACAGTTTCTGGTACGGATTTTAACGCGCAACACAATTAACAACAGATCGTAAACGCATATCTCGGAATGGTCCGAACAACTTATTCGTTGACTCTCTAGTTAAGTGTGGGCTGCCGGAAAAAATCGTTTGCAGTCTTAGGACCTTCGGGTTCTTTTTTCGGGAGCCAACCTTGAAAAAAACCGGGCTTGGACGTTTGCGAGTCCGAACTACTTGAATAGGTAGACGGTTTTGGATCGGGATAAGGATCAAGCAACTCCGTTGTTTTGGTCCACCATCGTTTCGACGCTTTGCTCACTTTTCCCCATGTGGATGTATTGGAACGTGAATACGAATTTACTTTGGGTGTGCTGTTTTGCCATGGCATTTTCGGCCATTTCATGCTCGGAATCCACGACGAATTAGTCGTCGCTCCAGTCGAATTGGAATAGAGCGGACTAGCATCTCTCGAAGAACTAGATTTTGAAAACGGCCCCCAAATCCAGCCATCTGCGTAACCCACATTGGGAATTGAGACCGCTGCAAAGAAAATGAGAGAACCAAGAATTCGAGAAAACTGGCTTTGCATTCTTAAATACCCTTGCTACTGTGCCGAATCGTGGACGTACAAACAAGTGCATAAGGTATTTTGAGACTCTTCGTCCAGAGGAGTTTTTAAAAATGACACCCATGGAATCTTGAAATGATGTCAGAACGGCCTTGCAGAGAAGGCTCTAGGTCTTATAATCTGCCTCCCGCTTGGGAAGTTGGATCGGTGTAGGTCGATCCATCAGTACTTTGCCCTAAAGGCACTGAAATTCAGGCGGAAACAAAACTAGCAACGGGCATAATTGAACAGGCTCTTTTGCGGGTGTAGCTCAGGGGTAGAGCACAACGTTGCCAACGTTGTTGTCGTGGGTTCGAATCCCATCACCCGCTTTTCTGTTTGGTTATGCCCTTTTTTTAACCTTCTTAGGACGTTGTATCAGACATGTCGACCGTGGAAACCAAGGCGCCAGATTCTAAGTTGGAATTGGTAGTCAAGATTGATCAGCCTAGCACCTGCCAACGGCATGTTGTGGTTACTATCCCTCGTTCCGAGATGGAACGATATTTCCGAACTGCCTACGACGAAATTGCGCCCAAAGCAGATTTGCCAGGCTTCCGTGCAGGCAAAATTCCTCGCAAACTTCTGGAAAATCGGTTTCGGAAAACAGTTGCGGATCAAGTAAAAAGCAGCTTGGTGATGGACAGTCTCCAGCAAATCACAGAGGGAGGGGAGTTCTCAGCGATTTCCGAACCAGATATGGATTTCGGCGCGGTTAAGCTCCCGGATGCCGGCGACTTTACCTTCGAATTCAACATTGAAGTCCGACCCGCGTTCGATACACCGAACTGGAAAGGCCTCGATCTCGAGAAAACGGTCTACGAATTAACAGACGCAGAGGTCGACCATCAACTCGCTCGAACTCTAGAACGTGTCACGCCAGGTGAGGCATACGATGGCGAAGCCGCACTGGGCGACCGACTCATTATTAACGCAACCTTCTCTTCTAAGGGACGCCAAATCAGTTCTTTCGACGAAGAGCTGATCACCCTCCGAAAACGCTTGAGTCTTGCGGATTCGGTTATTGAAAACTTCGGAGAACTGGTGGTTGGTGCCAAAGAAGGTGACAAACTTAAAGCGACCGTGAAAGTACTCGACACCTCTTTGAACGAATCGTTTAAGGGGGTTGAAGTCGAATGTGAATTCGAAATCGTTGAAATCCGTCGCGTTAATGTTGAAGGACTCAATTCCACCGTGCTTGAATCGGTTGGTTTTGATTCGGCTGAAGAGCTTCGTACGTTCGTCCGTTCCGAATTGGAGCGACAAGCTGAATATTACCAAAACCAACTTCTGCGAGAGCAGATCACCAAAAAACTGACCGCCGGTGCGAGTTGGGATCTCCCGCCTGCCTTGGTTCGCAAACAAGCTGAGCGCGAATTGCAAAGACGCGTTTTGGACTTGCGCCGAAATGGTTTCACCGATGATCAAATCCGATCGGTAATCAATAATATTCGCCGTAATACCGAGGAATCAACGCAAGGTGCGCTTCGTGAACACTTCGTTTTAGAGAAAATTGCAGAAGATTCCTCGATTGAACCCAGCGAAAAAGAATACGAAGAAGAAATTCAACTCATTGCGGATCAAAGTGACCTGTCGGTTCGCCAAGTGCGCGCCAAATTGGAAAGAACAGGCCAAATGGATGCTCTGCGAAACCAAATTCTCGAACGCATTGTCATTAAACAGATCGTCGAAGCAGGCAACGTCACGGAGATCAAGGGGGATTCAATCCTCAAGGCAGATCCCGACGAAGCTGCTATCGAATTCCTTGTAGCGCCTGTGTCGCAAGTCTTGCCTGAAGCGAAGTACGACGAAACACCAGAAGATGTCGCACAAGAAGGCAATGTCAAGCCTACCTGATTTGCAGAGCAAGTAGAATTCCGGCATGAGATACCCGAGATGACTGGGTGATTCATGCCGGATCTGACTCGCGGTGGCCTGTTGACTCGAATATTTTCCAGCAATGCATACGTCTTCCTCTGTTGCGAATCTGAAGCAACGCGCTTTATTGCTTGGTAAGCTCCGGCGATTCTTCGATGAACTCGAATTCACAGAAGTGCAAACCCCTGTACTGTCTCGCGACTCCATCATCGATCGACATCTGGATCCGATCGAAGTTACTATGCGGCTCCCTGGTCAAATGCCAGCGACCTGGTACTTGCAAACGTCCCCTGAGCAATCGATGAAACGGCTTCTCTGTTCTGGAATCGGCAGCATATATCAGGTTGGGCCGGTGTTTCGATGCGGCGAACGAGGTCGTCTTCACAACCCAGAGTTCACGATGGCGGAATGGTACCAGGTAAATGCTCAAATGGAGCAAGGCTTGGAATTGTTGGATCGATTGCTGATTCGACTGCTTGGCACGACAATAGCTGAACGCGTTCGGTTCGAAGATGCTTTTCTGCAAGCCACGGATTTAGACCTATTCGGTTCAACGGTAATCGACTTGGGACAATGGGCAGTGCAACATCGCTTAGTGGAAAACGTGAATTGGTCCTCGGACTGGGACGATTGGGTCAATCTGATTTTTTCGGAAAAAGTTCAATGCACTTTAGGGCTACAAACTCCGGTCCTAGTTACGCACTTTCCTGTCTCACAAGCAGCTTTGGCAAGAGTTTGCGAAAGCGACCCACGCACAGCAGAACGCTATGAAGCGTTCTATCGCGGGGTCGAACTAGCCAACGGTTACCACGAATTGATGGACGCCGACCAACTAGAATCTCGCTCGATAGCAGCCAACGAACAACGAAATCGGGATGGAAAAAAATCGCTTCCCATTCAAAATAGATTGCTCGACGCGATGCGATCGGGAATGCCCAGCTCATGTGGATGTGCCCTTGGGTTCGATCGCGTGGTCATGCTTGCTTGCAATGCTACTTCACTCGATGAAGTCGTTTCGTTTGTTGCGGAAAATGCGTAGGCATTCCATACGGAATCGATATCGTTCCAGAGACAAAGGCCGTCGTAGCTAAGCTCCGAACTTGCCAAGTCGCCCCGCATTTGCCATTGCCAGAGTCATCAAGTACTGGGCTTCGAAATGGCCGAGTCCGCCGGTGATGCACGTGGTCTCGTTGAACGTTACATGCGGGTCAGGTCGACAGCAATCGGACGTGAGCAGTGTTGGGACGGGATGCCAAGAATGCCCTTTGAGGAAACTGGGGGTGCTATGGTCACCGGTGACGATGGTGACTGTTGGATTGAGTTTGACGATACGGGGCATAATCGCATCCAACTCCTCAATGCGTTTTACCTTTTCCGCGAAGTTGCCGTCTTCACCAGTGCTATCGGTGTATTTGAAGTGGATGAAAAAGAAATCGTACTTGTCCCAGACTTCCTCTAGTGTATCTATTTGTTCGGCAAGCGTCTGTGCAGAGCCTACGATGTCCATTCCTACGAGCCTAGCAAGGCCTTTATACATAGGGTAAACAGCAATGGCTGCTGCCTTGAGTCCATAAACTTCGCGGTACGAAGGAAGGGAGGGCTTGTTGGCAAAGCCTCGCATGGTATGGAAATTCGCCTTGCTGTGTGAAGCCAGGATTTTCCTGGCTTTTGCTAGAAACTCCTTCGCAACTTGAGCAGTTCGCTCGCTCGCAGTGTCGTTTGCACGCGGATCGAGCGGTGGAACTCCCGTCATTTGCGGATCCGTGTCCGCAACGTTTCCGTTCAATCCCGATCCCCTAAAAACGACGACGAAGCGATGTTCTTTGACAGGCTCGACGAAAATCTCGATTCCAGGAATCTGAATTTGACGAAGCGAAATAGCTAACGGTGCACTCTCTTGGCTGCTAATTCGCCCAGCCCGTCGATCCGAAATATTGCCCGCCTGATCCAGTGTGCAAAAATTGCAGCGGATAGCAACATCACCATCTTGGAGTTCGAAACCGATCCCAGTTGCTTCTAGCGCGCCACGCCCGATTTGGTAATGCAGTGGGTCGTATCCGAACAAACCGAGGTGACCTGGTCCGCTGCCAGGGGCAATACCAGGCTTTACCGGAATGCTCGCTCCCTGAACCCCAATTTTGGCTAGAGCGCTCAAATTAGGTGTTTTCGCGGTTTCCAACTCCGTTTTTCCACCCAATGTCATGGGCAATCCACCTAACCCATCGGCAACAAGCATGACGATCTTACTGTCGTTGGCTAGTTGCAATTCACGGGTCAAAGTATGCATGTCCATTGTGTCTCTCCCAAAGTCGAAAAGTAAAAACCACTTAAACAGTTGTCTACCAGATCCTTCAAAGATCGCAAGATCTCGTAAGTAGCGAACTGGAGCTAGCTGCAGACCGCGTATTCGCGAAGTTCGATTGCGCAAGACACAGTAACTATCTTCCGCTACTACTTCCGCTGGCTTCGAGAAAAGGTGATCGTTGCAACACCAAAAACAATGATGGTGCCGGCGATGAAAATACGCGGATTAACCGGTTCGCTTAAAAAAAACCAACCCAGAAAAACGGCGACGATCGGGTTGACGTACGAATAGGTTGCGACAAGCGAGGGCGATGCGTGTTTCATCAACCAAATGAAAGTAGTAAACGTGACCAGCGAACCCATGAGCATCAAATAGAACCACGCCAATATGGAATTCCAAGATATTTGCGACGGAGCGAAATGAAACGGTTCTCCTACAAATAGGCTTACTATCAATAGCCAAAGCCCGCCGAAAATCATTTGGACTGCGGCGCCCGAAAATGGATCTGCGGGCTTGTGGGCGTACCGCGTGTACAAGGATCCGCTACACCAAGATATGCAGGCAACAACCAATGCCAACACTCGAAAGAAATCGAGGTGGGTTTCATCCGTTGCGAACAAAGAGGGGCCGATCAAAATCGACATGCCCGTTAAACCCATCGATAAACCTAGAAATGTCAAACCTGTGGGTTTCGAGCCTCGTGCCGAATCTCGCAGAAAAACAAGCACAGCCCAATCGGCGACCACGACCAACAGCGGATTCAGAGACAATATCAGAGTTGTCATTCCTGATGGGATGGTTTGTTGTGCCCAAGACACCAAACCATTTCCCCCCAACAAAAGCAAACCCCCAATCCAAAAGTTGTCGAGCAACTGATGGCGACTGATTCGAAACTTATTCAATCCGATCAGGAGAACAGTGAGCAGCGCGCCCGCGACAAGAAACCTTGTGCTTGCCATTAGAAACGGCGGCATCGACTCTACGGCCACCCTGATCGCGAGATACGTCGAGCCCCAAACGAGATAGACTGTTGCGAGAGCAAGTGCGATCAGCCAAATCGATGGCCTCTTTGGAACGAATGTCGCGATGTCGGCAGAATCAAGTTTATCGGAAATACTAGACCGCCTCTCGAGACGTGCTCATTCTCGCATCGACTGATTTGCTAGGAATCGCAGAACGGGTCACCAAGACTGTCCCGGCAAGGACTACTGTTCCACCGACAAGCATCCTAAAGGTGAGTGGTTCGTTGAGAAAAACGAATCCCCAGATCACCCCGAAAATCGGGATTAAGTACGCAACCGTCATAGATTTCGAAGCACCATAGTGCTCGATCATTCGGAAATACAGCATATAGGCGATGCCCGTACATAAAATGCCGAGCGCGATGGCGCAAAACCACGACTTCATGCAAGGCATCTGGTCGGAATAGGACCACGGCATGGTGGGCAACAGAATAAGACTGGCTCCAATTAAACTGCCACTGGCGACTGCAAGCGGTGGACAGCCCTTGAGACTTCGTTTGCTGTAATGCGCCGCGATACCGTACAGCAACGCGGCAAGAAGTCCTGCTGCGATTGCGATGAGCTTGCCATCCAGTGTGTTCTTGCTGGTCGCTAGAATCACCACTCCGCAAAAACCCAAGATCAAGCCAACGGTTTGTGCGAGGCGCAACTTTTCTCCCAACCATACGAACGCCACCAAGGCACCAAAAAGGGGTGCGGTCGAATTGAGAACGGACGACAGGCCTGCTGTCTGATATTTGGCAGCAAAAGCAAACAACGAAAATGGAATGGCTGAGTTAATGGCACCGAGGACCAAGAACGGCTTGATTCGGCCACGCAGGCCTGATAGCTCGCCGCGCATTGCCAAAAGGGTCGTTAGAAACACCGCGCCGACCACCACTCGCACTTCGATCAAAGCGAGTGCACTAAAATCGACAACTGCGACCAGCATAAAAGGAAACGACGCGCCCCATATCGCACCTAAAAGAACCAATTGGAAAAGGAATCGAGGGCTCATGGAACGTTTGTCTATTCTTCCGCAGTGGAATGCAAGTTGTGAAGCGACAATTGAGCGGTCTCTTTAATGGTTTCGAGGACAATGGTGGTTCGCGTGCTTCGTACCGTTGCAATCACGCTTATCTTTTCGCGCAACAGTCGGGCTAGCTCATCCGTGTCTCGCACTCGCAGTTTCACTACGTAGCAATCTTCACCCGCGACATTATGGACTTCTTGAACTTCCGGGATTGCGGCAAGCAAAGGACCCGTCTTAAGCGTTTTGGTTCGCTCCTCCGCTCGCACGAAGACGAGAGCGGTCAATCCAAGTCCCACTTTCTTAGGAGCAATCCTCGCTTCGTATCCCAACAAAATGCCCCGTTGTTCTAGTTTCCGTATACGTTCCAGGATGGCCGAAGGGGCCATATTCAAGTCGCGAGCAATGTCCGCATTGCTGATTCTGGCATTGGTTTGGAGTGCAACAAGTATGTGACGATCAACGGAATCCAGCATCACAAAAAAGCGATTCTTGAGAAAATAAAAGACATGGAAAACTATTTAAAAGAGAATGTTGTTCTTGGTGTCGAACCTTTTGCCGAACATTATACAAATGCGTGGGCCTCTTTGAAAGGGTGTTCAACGTCTCGGGTGTTGGAATTCCGACTTGGTTTTCGAGTTGCTTTTCGTTCGGCATGGGGCGTTGGCCCGCTATGTGCCGCCAGCGATTTGGAGCCAGCCGCGTTGCTAAACGCTTCGATTTCGTAGATCGGGCGAGTTTCCCTGTCGGGCAACTAGATGCAAGGCCCACTTGCGGGGCACAATAGTGCGTGCTGGAGATAAGCATCCTATTGGCTTTTCCGCAAATTCACGATACTGTTGCTGGTTATTCAACAAGCCCATTTCGCCGCCACCGCGTGAGCCGTCACCGCTTTAAAACCCGCTCGAACCAAGGAAGATCGAAACTGTGAACGATGTTAGCGAACAAGGCAGTGGGACGCCCCACAAAAACTTTATCGAAATCGAAATTGAGAAGGACTTCGCGTCCAAGTCAGAGTTGATTGGCAGAACGGTCTACACCCGATTCCCGCCTGAGCCCAACGGCTACCTGCACATCGGGCATGCGAAGAGTATCTGCCTCAACTTCGGATTGGCTAAAACGTATGGTGGGCAATGCAACTTACGTTTTGATGATACGAATCCGACCAAGGAAAGCGAGGAGTATGTCAACTCGATCAAGACGGATGTCAATTGGCTTGGTTTCCAGTGGGACAAACTTTTCTTCGCATCGGATTATTTCGGGCAGTTACACGATTGGGCCTGTCAACTAATCCGGGAGGGGAATGCTTTTGTGTGCGACCTCAACGCAGATCAAATGCGAGAGTATCGAGGTACACTTACGCAACCCGGCAAGAACAGTCCATTTCGAGACCGATCTGTAGCTGAGAACTTGGATCTATTCGCGAGAATGAAGCAAGGTAAGTTTCCGGACGGTGCGATGACTTTGCGGGCAAAGATTGATATGGGGTCACCGAATCTCAATCTCCGAGACCCTGTGCTTTATCGAATTATGCACGCCCACCACCATCGAACTGGGGACGCATGGTGCATTTATCCGATGTATGATTGGGCTCATGGTCAAAGCGATTCGATCGAGGGGATCACTCATTCCATTTGTACATTGGAGTTTGAGGACCATCGCCCCCTGTACGATTGGTTTTGCAAGACATTGCGCATCTACCATCCTCGGCAGATGGAGTTTGCTCGCATGAACCTCACCTTTACGGTGATGAGTAAACGCAAACTGCTGCAATTGGTTCAAGAAAAACATGTCTCTGGATGGGACGATCCTCGCATGCCAACCATTAGCGGATTGAGGCGACGAGGCTACACACCGGAAAGCCTTCGCATATTCTGTGATAGGATTGGGGTCGCAAGATTCAGTAGCACCATTGATGTTGTTGTACTCGAAGGAAGCGTTCGAGAGCACTTAAACTCCGTCGCCCCACGATTCATGGCGGTACTCGATCCTATCAAGGTGGTCATTACCAACTACTCGGAGTCGCAAGTTGAGTGGATGGACGCAGTGAACAACCCAGAGGATCCCAGTGGCGGTACAAGGCAGATCCCTTTCTCCCGCGAGTTGTTCATCGAGCGAGATGACTTCATGGAAAATCCGCCTTCCAAGTTTTTCCGACTTAAACCAGGCGGGGAAGTTCGATTGCGATACGGCTACGTCATTCAATGCAATGAAGTTGTCAAGGATGGCGATGGCAACATTCAAGAGTTGCGATGCACTTTTGATCCGACCACGAAGAGTGGCTCACCAACGGCGAGCGAGCGAAAAGTCAAAGGAACAATCCATTGGGTCTCGGCAGCGGAATCGGCTGAGGTAGAAGTCCGACTTTACGATCGACTGTTCCTGAGTGAAAACCCAGAAGATGCGCCACCGGGCAAAACTTTTTTGGACAACATCAATCCGGACAGCATTCGAGTCGTTCACGCACGTGTTGAGCCGGAAGTTGCGAAGCAGCCTCCAGGGGCGGCGGTCCAGTTCGAACGGAACGGCTATTTCTGTGCTGATATTGTCGATTCGAAGCCAGGCGTACCAATCTTTAACCGTGTCGTTTCACTCAAAGATGCCTGGGCAAGAATTACGACTCGAGAAGGCAAAGCGTAACCATTGGCAGGGCTCAATAAAATCAGTCCATATCCATTTCATAAGTCGAAATCAATCGCGTTGGAGCGGAATCGTTTTCCTTTAGCAAAACGATCCCATGTAAATTGGGTTTGTGTGTCGCCAGAGTTTCCAGCCATCCAGCTAGGTCCCTGCGTGCTCGCACGCAAGTCGCGGTTGCGGCTGCATCTGCATCCGCCGCGTTTTCCGCAAAAATGGTAACGCTTTGATGGCCAGAGAGACCCATTCCAGTCGTCGGTTCAATGATATGGCTCGTCCGCTCCACTGAAACGGGATTGACTGCATCTGGAAAGCGTTGCCATCGGTCACCGGATGTCGCGACACCACCAAGACCGAGGCGCAAGCGAAATAGCTCGGTCGAAATCTCGTGGGTACGTGAGGAAGGCATATCGATGGATATCGGCCAGCCGGACTTTTCTGGTGGCGATTTCCCTATTCGCATATTCCCGGATGCATTGACGACATACCGGTCGATACCCATTTCTCGCATTTTTTCTGCTATTTGATCGACTACAATCCCTTTGCCGATAGCGCCGAAATCAAATCGAACTCCGGCTTTGAGGAATCGAATCGATTGATTCGCATGATCCAGCTCCAATAACTTCCAGCCACTCGATTGCTGTGCTTGAGACCACTGGAGCGAAGTTGCTAGCTTTCGTTGCCTGCGAATGCGTGTGATACTGCCGAGCGCGGCGTCGAATGCCCCGTCGCTCCACCGATGCCATTGGTCGCACTGCGTGACCACGTTCCAAAGTTCAGTCGAAAGCGGTACCCAATGTCCTGCATCGGCCTGTTCGCACGCCAACATCGCTTGGCTGTTGGGATCGTAATCGCTCAACACTTGGACCCAATGGGCAGCAATTTGAGTCGCAGACTCAACAATCCGATCCTGAGATGATTGACTTGAGTACCATCGTAAATTGATCTTTGAGCCCATCGACACGAACTCCGCCTCGAATCCTCGATGTCCGTTTTGGCAAGCAAGTGAAATGGGTGTTCCAAATGCGATCGGGATCGTGTTAGTTGCAAAAGTCCAGCCTGCCAGTTGTTTTAGGCAGGCTCGGCGGGTGAGGTCCATGATCCAACTTTTTTCCGAAAATGCTTGACGCGGTATGAGAAGGTTTGCGACACTAGGGAGTACATCCCGACAAGAGGAAACCACACACAAGTTGCGATTCCCCTTCATCATAGAGCGTTATCCAGTATTTCAAAGTCAGTATCCCGTATCAGTTTGAGGTTCTTGGCAATGAATCGAAACGTTTCGGAACTTAATGGCATGAAGTTGTGCCTAAATCACAGTCAATCTGGCATCGAGGATGGGCTTGCCGAATTGGAACAGGACTTTCGAACCTGGCTTGAGCATCCCCATCAGCGTGCGACTTGGAGCAAACTGATGGAGCATTTGGTCAGTTTCCGGTGGGTCTTAGATCAGCACTTTACTCGTGTTGCCGGTGAGGGCTACTTAGAGAATGTAGCTTGCCAAAGGCCTGGACTCTATCCTGATCTTCGCGAAATCGAATGTTGGCAATGCCGGTTGATCGATCAACTTGACATGACGATCCATCATGTTCAAAACTATGACCCACAACGGGATGAGATTGCGGATATGGCAGAGCAGTTTCAGCGGCTTCATCGCGAGATTCTTGAGGAAGAAAGCCAGGAGCGGCAATTGGTAGAAAGAGGATTGGCTTGACCAATTCGTTTTCTTGTATCGAGGAAGTCAGGACAACACTTCCGTCTCTTGCGGCTGCAGAAAAACTTGCAGCCGCACTTGTTGAGCTTCGGCTGGCCGCTTGTGTTCAGATAACTGGTCCGATCCAAAGCTTCTATCGTTGGCAAGGCGTAATCAACCAAGACCAGGAATATGCTCTGAGCTGCAAAACCAACTCTTCGCGGCAGTCTTCGTTGATCGCATATCTAAAGTCGCATCATCCTGATCAACTCCCTGAAGTCCTCTGCATCCAATTGCATGCAACCGCAGAGTACGCCCATTGGCTAAATGACCAAGTCGCTTAGCAATGCGTTGCATTCACATCACCCCAAAATTGTGATCTTATGGACGCAGAGCCGTCACCAAGTTGACTACGAAGAGTTGGTGGTTTTGGCCGGGGGATTCATGGATGCGAGTTTTTTTATTTTCTTCTTACCTGGCATGGGGAGTGCATATGCGTTTAGGTGGTTTGTTTCAGCCCCCTCATTTTGGAGACTTGAGTTATGTCTTTTCGGATCTTAAAAACGGGAAGTTTTTCAATCGCCCTTTTGTTGGGATCGGTTTGTGCGACAACGGTCCAAGCACAGTATCCGTTCGGTGCACCAACTTGTTCGAATGGATACGGTTACCAGTCACCCATGCAATCGTTCTATGGCAATCCGGGATACGGACAACCGGGATTTTTCCAGAACCTGAACGGCAATTTTGGCTCCCATTACTATCCGCCAAGCAACTATCCTGCTCAGGTTGCGTATCTGCCCCAACCTCCGATGAGTTACGGCGGTGGTTATCCGCCCGCTGCGGTGAATGTCAGCCAGAGCTTCTATCCGAGTCGATACGGAAACGACCCTTCCACCAGTTCGCATCATCATTCATCGCATCACCCCTGGCATTTGGGACACTATTTGATGGGGCACCATTAAGTTAAAGAGAGTAGAACAGTTGCCCCACTCTTAAGCTTTAGGGTTAGCATGGTTTTTCCCGTAGCGAAAGTACTCTTGACGCGTTTCGCTACGCAAAAGTTGAATTGGGATGTAGCACTATTGAAACTGCTTGAGAAAAGGCAAGCTGGAAGCGAACACGATATTGGAAGCTCAAAAATCGAATCGGATCAAAGCGATGGTTTGTTCCGATTCCCGGACAGTTTCGTCGAGTCGTCTATCGTAGGCTACTTTTCAGCAAAGACCTTTAAGAGTCTGTTCTTTTCTTCAGTGAGCAGCCAGGGATCGATTCTGGTTGGTCGAATTGCGAGATATGGCTTGCCCAGGTTCGCAGCATCCAACACGAGGCGAACGATGGACAGCTCCTTTTTAAGTTTGTCGATAGATTTGCGCAACTCAGCATTTCCGCCTGCGTTCTCTTTATTGGCCGCATCTATCTCGTCCAGTTTGAGCTTGCTCTGTGCAATTTTGTCTTCAAGTGCATTGCGTTCATCGAGTAGCTTCTTGCGCCGGTCCTCTTCACGCCTATTCCAATCTGCCAAGTTTTTTTGGTATTGGCTAAAAAGGGAAACTTGCAATGTGAAGTTTGTGCGTTGGGCGTTGTATAGGTTCATTTGTTCCTGATAGATTGCCGACCGTTCTGCTTCAATATCTCGATAGTCGCGCCGCTCTTGTACCTCGCGAGTGATACGTTGATTGTTGATGGTTTCAGTGATGAAGCGAATATAAAATGGATTTACATAAATCGAGTCCCGATTGGGTAGTATGGGCGGATTGCCTGGCGGAAAGACCGGTATTGGCATGCCCGGTCCAGCACTTGCACGCTCCACATCTCGCCTGCGAATCTGCTCACGCAGTGAAGCAATGTCTTGCTTTATGCTTTTCGATATGGACAGATTATCACTTGAGGCTTCCTTTGTTTCCTTGACGGCTGCTACTCGAATCTTTTCGAGGCTCTCCAGTTCTGCCGACATTTTCTTTTCCATATCGTGTATTGCGGCATCGCCTAAGTCCTCGTATTGCGTTAGGACTGTAATAATGGCTTGAGCACGTGCATGTGAATTCGAGTATTGGTTTTCGAAGGAACGGCTCAAGCTCTTCTCCGGTAAACCGAGCAATGACTTTTTGGCTTTTGCTAACAACTCGATATCAATGGGTGACTTGGACTCCGAGGAATCCAGAGTTCCAATGATCTCACCCATCCATTCGCAATACGATTTACGCACGTCCAACGGGCTAGTCTCACGTTGGGATGCATTCAGCAATGCAAGAAAGAGCCTTGTCGATTCAGCCCCATCTTCTGTGTTGATCGCGCAAAGCAGCTGGAACTTGCCGTTAGTAGATCGGGTGTCTCTCGCATTGTTTCCCGAGTTGGCTCGATCGAACAATTTCAATGCGGTTGTGAAGTCTCGTTTTCGGAAATGCGTTATTGCTAGTACGCAGTTCGCTAAAGAATCCTTTTCGTTTTCTGAGACCCTCTCTTCGAGAAAAGCGGTAACCCATTCCATTTCTTTTTCCGATTGGGAATCCACTTCTCGCAAAGCATCAACTACGGTTCGCTTTGTCGGAGGTTTTGTATCCTGTGCCTGCAATGTGGATAAGCCGAACGCAATCAGAATTGCAAATATCCAGTACCTAATGCAAGAAAACCGAAAGAGGTTCATGGTCGAGCCCAAGCTTAATAGAAAATAGACAAGCCCTTTTGTTATACCTCGAACTGCCGACCGAATAAATTGCGAAATTCCAAAAAAGCACCATTCTCATGGGAAGCTTGCCCACCCATATTCGGGAATTACAGTCCAGTTCAAAAAGATTGCATTTGTTACAATCGACGCAACGGTGGTCAACACAATCCTGGTTATCCGAAAATGGACATCGACGGAGCGATCAAAATGAGTTTCAACAAAAATGGTCTACTAAAGACGGTCGTTGCATCGGCGTTCTTAGCTGTTTGTTTATCGCTTTTGATGATTGCCCGTGCGGGTTTTGGGCAACAGCCGCAAAACAGGCTTGAGTCGCCGCTCGAAAATCCTATTGCAGCATCCTCGGAAGAATACAAGAATGACCCATTATTCCAGGAAATTCAAAGGCTGTTGCTGAAAGAGGTCAAGCCGAACGACTTCGAGGGTACAGAGACTCCCAACCCACCTTTGCAACGTCCACATACGCCAAATATCGAGGTCGAAATTGACTCGATAAGCGACGCCCGTTGGCATGCGATCGAAACCATTCTGTCCGCTTCAAGGTCCCTTGAAAAGTCTCGTAACGCATGCGCTCAACAAAACGATCTTGTCGGAGCGGCCAAAACGCAAACTGCAATACGGTTGTTTCGCACGCAGGCGGCCGATTTGTTGCTCTCAAAATAAGTTGTTTTCAGGCTTGCCACGCAAATCCTTTTTTCAGCTGTTGCGAGCCCGCAACAAAATTCTCGAAAAGTGGCTTTTGATGTAATAAATCTGGACTCCCACGTCACTAACTAGGCACACACCAACGACGTGTAGGAACAGGGCAGCATGCCGTTCTTTCACGCGTGTTGACTCTCTTCCCATAGTTGCCCGCAAAAAGGTACTCGTCATGCACCGCTCTAGACTTGATCTGCGTCAAAGAAACATAGTGAAAAACGCCTCGCGAAACCTCTTATTCCAGCAATTGGAAAGGAGAGAAGTTTTCGATGGAAGCGCGACCTTGGACAATGGAATTCTGACCGTCCAAGGAGATGAGTTTGCCAATGAAATCCTTGTCTCTGCGGACAATGGCGCAAACAAATTGTCGGTCAAGATCGATTCGCTTACTTTTAACTTTCGTAATGAGGCAGTAAAGCATATTCAGGTTTTTGCTCGAGGAGGCAACGATTCGATCCAAATCGCTGGAACCGTGCGACAAACAACTCGTCTCGAGGGTGGTCGCGGCAATGATAAAATCTATGGAAGCCAACAAAACGACGTCATACTCGGTGGTGACGGAAATGATCGACTGCTTGGAAACGCAGGCGTAGACCGAATCGAAGGAGGCCCGGGGAACGACCGCATCTCCGGTGGCGAAGGTAGAGACTACATTGAAGGTGGGTTGGGTAATGACTTGGTCCGCGGCGGTGCAGGAAATGACGAGCTCTTTGGAGAGGGAAGAAACGAGGAAGAAGTGCCGCCAATTGAGGAGTCGAGCAGTTTCGCTGATGAACTGGAAAGTACCGCTGCGGTACGACGCCAAAATCCAGAGGTGGTTGGTGGCGAAAACTCACTTGAGCCACTCGGGCCTGGTTCTGAGAATTCCGTCTCCAATGACCTCATCTTCGGGGAAGACGGGGACGACATTATTCGAGCAGGAATTGGAAATGACGCCGTTTACGGTGGGCACGGAAACGACTCCCTCGATGGTGGAAATGGTGTCGACTTTCTAGAAGGTCAAGACGGTAATGACCGGATTGGGGGCGGAGCCGGAACCGACGTGATCTTTGGCGGCGCCGGAGAAGATGATCTTGGAGGCGGACGAGGGAATGACTTCATGTTCGGCGGCGCCGGGAACGATGGTCTTGAAGGGGGCGGCGGTGAGGATTGGCTCTTCGGTGATGGAACAGATAGTTACCCCGAAGCGATTACGAACATTCTTAGGTATGCAACTGAGTTTGCGGACCTTCATCAAGGAAACGATCGCATGGACGGGGGAGATGCGAACGACGTTATGTATGGAGGGCAGGGCGACGACCGCATGAGTGGGGGCGCAGGCAACGACTTGATGTTTGGCGGCGCGGGGATGGATTTCCTTGCGGGAAACGATGGGAATGATCGCCTAAATGGAGGTGAGGGAAATGATCGTATTGAGGGTGGGAAGGGTGATGATGCTCTATCCGGCGATGCAGGTCGCGATGCCCTCTATGGTGGTGACGGAAACGACTGGCTAAGTGGTGGTTCTGGTAACGACTACCTCAATGGTGGTGGTGGAATCGATGAAGTTCACGCACGCGATGGAGAGGAGGATCTTATAATCGCAGATCTTTTCGACAAACTTATCCTGGACGAAAAGGACAAGGTGATTCTTGGCTAGCGTTTGCAGCTACGTAGTATTAAGGCCGTAGGAATGCTGTAGGAATAAAGTGTGCCGACCTAGAAAGGGGGGCTGGAATTCCTTTTATGCAGGTTCTTACGGTCGATTGTGGGCAATTGCCGTCCGATTCCGTTTTGTCGGATCCTGGGGTTCTGTCGAATGAATATGCTAAAGGCGATATGGCAGTCATCGCAATGAGTTTGGACTGTGTTCAAGGTTTGCGCTGTGGTGCTTGCCGCAATGCAGCGCTGGAGGGCTTGCTGTTTTATTGGTAGTTGCGATGCACAACTTCGCGACTACCAAAGCGGCTAGCGAGCAAGGCTCTGCTCATGTGAGGGTATTGGCCAACCGCTAAAATTGTGCAGGTAATGTATTGCAGCGAAAAGAAGTTTTGACACCGGAGCTTAACGAAAGACGCCTTGCCGAAGATCGGCATTTGGTTAAAGGATTGCTATTGAGGGATGTGAACAGTTGGCAGAACTTTGTGACCAATTACGGGAGGATTGTGCGCGCGCGAGTGGCCGATGTGGCGCGGTCTTTTGGCTTTGTAGCCGACACGCTGGCGATTGATGACGCAACCTCCGATGTTTTCGTCGCCTTGTGTGCCAACGATTTTGCTGCATTAAGAGCGTTTGCTGGACGCTCGTCGTTGACCACTTATCTTGCGGTCATATCCACGCGGTGTGCGACACGCAATTTCGCTCGCAAGCGTCATCAGGCCCGTAGCAACGCGGATAGGGAGGTCTCGCAATTGGTGTTGGCAGATGCCCTTGCCGACCCGGCGCGTCGGATGCTGTTGGCAGAAGAACAATCGAAAGTCCGTGAACTTCTAGCTCGCTTGCCCGATAAGCAACGCGAAGTTGTAAAACGTTTCTACTTGGATGGCCAAACCTATTCAGCTATCAGTTCAGCGATGGAAATGCCGATCGGTTCGGTCGGCGTTACCTTGCAGCGCGCCGAAGCGACGTTAAGAAAGCAATTGGAGCCGCCAGGTTGAGATTCAACGAATGACCTTATCCTCATCTTCATTGATTATTATTAACTGGATCGTTTTCACGTGAACCGAGAAACTTTACTTAACTGCGTACAGCGACATCTCCATGAGAGTCTCATGGAGGATGGAGCTTCACGCCCCATCGGTGAACTGGTGCCCGGTATCTCGACTGAATTGAATGCGGCCTTTGGTTCAGGCAAATCGGATCATGCAACGGCTAACGTATTGGCGATGCCCTTGGTTGCCGCCTTTGTTGATGGAAACATATCGTTGGACGATGAAAACTTGGTTTGTAGGGCCTCCCTGGTCGACAACAGCGTGCTGGCAGAAATAATTGCGGCGGTCCGATCATTGCAAGAATTCGAGACATCGCCCCCACTAACGAGCGAGTTGACATCGCGGTTGTTGGCCTTGCAAGCTTTCGAACACCCTGTCCTATCGCTGGAGGCATCGCCGACTTCCGGAGATCCGATTCGCGATGCGATATTGAGTTCCTTTTCCAAGAACAAAATTCGTCCTGGTGTTCAAAAGCGTCGATACCCGTTTGGTCTCACTCTTTTCTTGAGTCTTGCTGCGTCGATTCTTGTTTTATTTTGGCTTGGCGATTTCTTAGCAAAACCGGCTTCCGTTGCCCCATCCCATGGCGGAAAGGACACCGATTTGACCGTCAAGTCCGAGTTGCCAAAACAAGACAAGCTCGCTGAAGGTGAACAAACTGCGGTGCATGACATAGCCAATGTCGCACACGATTTGCAATCGCGTTCTGACGAATTGCAGACAAAGGAATTCAAGGATGTCGTGGATCCTGAAAAAATTGCCGGAGACACAAACAGAACAAATCTAGTGATCGAGTCGATGAATCCAAGTGCGTCGTCACAGCAGACAAATCAGATTTCGGGTTTTCGTTGGACGAAGATCAACGGACTTCTTGCGCAACGATTCTCAGCAATGACCGACGAAGCGATTTGGAAAAGTGTTGAGATCAGTAATCGTGGTTGGGAAACCGTTGAAGAACTCACGCCGCTCGAACTGAGGACTCTTCCGATGTCTCGGGCAGAGGCGACTTTGGTCTCGGGAGGCAAGATAGTAATCGCGGCAGATACGGGCGTTCAATGGATACAGTCAACAAGTAAGGCAGATGGACATTTGGATCTTCAGTATGGCCAAGTTGCGTTGGTGGAGATCCCCAAAGGTACGTCACTTGACCTGCGATTGAACGGAGCTTCGCTGACAAAAATTCGCTGGGAATCAAAGGCCTCTTTAGTGCTTGGTGTCACTGCCTTTGGAGTGCAAGCGCAGATTGAAGGTGGCGAAATATCGTTCGACAATCAAACACGAAAGAGCACGTCCGTGATTGTCGACCGTGGATTTGTAACCGAATCATCGGAGAGAACGGGACGAATGCCAACTTGGGTCGCGCGCCCGGTCGATACGTTTACCCTGCCCAAGGGAGTTCTGTCACAGATCGCGGCATCGGACAATTTAGCCAATACGCTTTCGCAATTAATGGAATCCGAATTGTTGGACGAAACGAAAGCGGCCCTGATTTCAACTTGGCGCACATCGTTGTCCGGCGAAAACCAATTTCGGCTGGCGGCAGCGCGACGTCCGCTGGTTCGTTATGCAATCTTGCAGAGAATGGTTCAAACGCCTGAATGGGATGCGCGTTATTTCGCAATTTGGTCTGAAATTGGCAAGACGATTGGCGACGAACGAAGAACGCTTTTTCTGCAAAACATGGCGCACATGGCGCGGCAAGGAAGAAGACCGAATCCTTCACAATTAAACGCGCTGATTACGTTGCTCGAGTCGCCCGATACCGGCATCCGTTCACTTGGCGATTTCTTGTTGAGGCACTTTCACAAAGGTGGCCCGGTATTTGACCCGACTTGGACCGGTGAAGCCAATGCGCGGGGGGTGGGCTTATGGAGGCGATTTGTGGCACAAACCGTTTCCTCTGTTCGGTAAACCGTCTAGTTTTACGAATAAGACGGTTTTGAGGCGAATCATCTCGTTTCACGGATGGGTGGGCTGGTGGCCAATTGCCCTTTCTGCCGTTTCGACTTGGAAGCACCATCTTTTTCTGCGATACTCTTCTTCATGCAGCGACACCACCTATTGTGGGGTGTTTTCTGCCGTTTGGAGCTCATAGGGAGTCCAAATCCGGAGCCGCGAGAAATATCCCGGCTTACGACAATTTTTGCGTGTACCGTCGGTTGGACTAACCAACCCGTAGCACGTTAGTTTTAATTGGGAGATTGGCTGAATGTACAAGAATTTAAACGCAACCGTTTTGGGTGTTTCGGGACGACAAAGCGAACTAATCGAACTTGCGATGACCTACGGATTCCGTGGTTTGGACATTGATATCGTTGACTTGGTGAAGCGCACGCAGCGAAGCGAATTCGAAAAGGCTGCTCGATATTTGTTGAGTGCAAAGATGTTGGTGAGCGGGTTCGAAACTCCCATCGATTTGGACAGCGATGAAGCAACTTTTGAAAAAACGCTTGCGCAATTGTCTGCTACCATTGAAATCGCTGGAAAAGTCAATGCAAGGGCTGGGTTTCTTCGGTTGCCAGCTGCAACCGATCGCCTCCCATTCCACGAGTATTTTGATGTTTTGCGAAAGCGAGTGGATCGCATTGCTGAGATTTTCGCTGCGAACAAAGTCATGCTGGGCCTGTATTTTTCGACCGCTATTGAGAATCGGGAAAATCGCCAATTCAAATTTATTCAAGATGCAGAGGGCTTCCTCGCCTTTTTTAACGCTTGCACGAACCAAAGCGTCGGATTGGTGATCGACACATTCAATTGGGTGGTAGGTGGCGGGACGTTTGAGCAACTGGCTACCATTCCAGGTAACCGAATTGCCGTTTTGCGATTGGCAGATGCTGAAGTACTCCCAACCGTCGCGGACGCGAGCCTGAAGATGCGTCAATTGGCGGGTACCAGCGGCGTCGTCGACAACGTCCGGATCGTTTCCGTGTTGAGCAAAGCCGGATTCGATGGACCGATCACTGCGTTTGGACATGCAAGTAATTTTAGCGGCATGACACGCGATTCGATCGTCGCCAAGAGTCAAGATTCTTTGGACCATGTGCTGGCAGGCGCCGGATTGCCCACGTTCACACGCCGACCCGATATGATAGTCGAGTCTACCTCACCATTGGTCTTGGAAGACATTGGATTGGAAGCATAGTTGGAAACGTGTGTTTATTATTCGTAGAGCGGTGAGCTTGAGGGTGCAATGTCCAGATTGACGCTTCGCGTTGTTCAGGGAGCAGATAGAGGCCGCACCTATGCGGACCTGAAGACACCGATATCCATCGGCCGTGAAGAGGGGAACTCAATCCAGCTAAACGACGAGCGAATCAGTCGATTTCATTGCAAGATCCAGGAGGACAACGACCACTTGGTGCTAACCGATTTGGAGAGCACCAATGGTACGCGAGTCAACGGTCAAGATTGTCAATTGCGAATTCTCCGCTTCGGCGACATTATTACTGTTGGCCGAAGCATGCTGCTGTTTGGGACACATGACCAAATCAGTTCGCGGGTTCAAGAGAGTCTTACAGCTGTTGAAGAATCTCGAATGATCAAGAAAACCGATAGCGGTGACTTCGATTTGGACCCTTCTCTTGCAGAATCAGTCCGAGCGCTGCGAGATCTCAATCAGCCACCCCAATTGCCCGAGCGGCTCAGTCCAAGTCAAGCGGCTCAGCTTGCAGAGCTCCTAGAGTATTTCCATGCGAGGATTGGCGAAATCGTAGATGTCGTCAAAATCAACGAGAAGCGTCCATCGATCAACGTTGACCTTGCCACATGGCAATTGATGTTGCAGCTTTACAGCCGTCTCTCCGAACTCATACGAGGGATCGCGGATCCCGATTTCAAGTCGCCCAGTTAACAATATCTCCTTCCTCGATAAACGCCATGGCTTCCTTTTTGAACTTCACCAAGATGCATGGTGCGGGCAATGACTACGTTTATGTCAACGGTTTTGACCAAACGCTTCCAGATGATTTGCCCCAACTTGCCGTTCAGGTTTCCGATCGACGATTTGGGATTGGTGGCGACGGATTGATTGCAATCCTGCCAAGCCAACTCGCTGATGCGCGCATGCGCATGTTCAATGCCGATGGCAGTGAATCAGAAATGTGCGGCAACGGAATCAGATGTGTTGCAAAATACGTTTACGATCACGACCTATGCAAAAAAGAGTCCTTGACGATCGAGACCGGTGCGGGAGTACTCTCCCTCGTCCTAACCATTTCAAACGGTTTGGTCTCACTAGTGACCGTCGATATGGGTCAGCCCAAATTGGAAGCGGCGCAAATCCCGACAACGCTCGGTGCAAGTCCACAGTCACAAGTGATCAATTGCCCGATTGAATTTCGCGGCCATAAACTGTTTGCGACCTGCGTCTCGATGGGAAATCCGCATTGTGTTCTCTTTGTTCCGGAAGCTACCGACGAACTCGTTCTCGAAATCGGCCCCTTGATTGAGAGAGATGATCGATTCCCCAAAAAAACCAATGTGGAATTCGTTGAGGTTCTTTCGCCAGGCGAAGTACGACAAAGAACTTGGGAGCGCGGGTCGGGTGAGACCTGGGCTTGTGGGACTGGTGCCAGTGCCGTTTGCGTGGCGGGAGTTTTGACAGGCCAAACCGACAGGCAAATACTCAATTCGCTGCGTGGTGGGCAATTGCGATTGCGATGGGATGCGCTGAGCAACCATGTATTCATGACAGGGCCCGCGGTTGAAGTGTTTTCGGGCCGATGGCAGATAAGCGAGTAATGCAGTTCCCCAAGTTCGATTTTCAACGCATGAGCATGCGGTGGGGAGGGACATTATTGGCGTTCGGAATTCGGGCTTGGATGCGAACCCTCGATTCTCGAATCGCTTGCTACGATCCGACAATGGATCCAGCTGTCTCCCAATTTCAAGGACCGGCCATTTACGTTGTGTGGCATGAATACCTTGCATTGCCGCCCTGCAACCGACGCGGATGTGACGTGACGATGTTGTTGAGTCAACATCGAGATGCCCACTGGCTGACCGAAGTTATCAAGCAGTTTGGATTTAAGACAGTTCGCGGTTCGACGTCGCGAGGTGGTGTTCAAGCGATACTGCAAATTCGACGTAACAATCGGGGCACAAGCCTCGTTATTACTCCTGATGGTCCAAAGGGGCCACGTCGCCAGTTATCGAGTGGCTGCGTCTTCTTGGCCGGGCTTCTGGGGATTCCTATCGTTCCTCTGGGATGCGGATTCGACCGTCCATGGCGAAACGAGGGCGCATGGGATAAATTTGCTATTCCTCGTCCCAGCTCACGGGCGAGGATCGTTTTGGGGCCGGCAATAGAAGTCCCGCGAAAGCTGAGCAAAGACGAAATTGAAGATTACCGTCAATTCATCGAAGCGATGTTGATGGCAGTTACGAGCGAAGCGGAAAATTGGGCTGCTGAGGGATCAATGCGAATCGGCGAACGAGCGTTCTATCCGGTTCCAAAGGGAGCAATTGAACTGTGACTGGTTTCTTGTGGAGCGATGATGCAGATGCTTTTTTTGGCGAGCAGCAGAGTGCCAACAACAGCAAAGCAAACCCAACATCCAAGTCCCCTACGGACAATTCCCCTTTGGGCAAGTCGCCTGTTGCAAAGTCACCTACCAAAGTCCGCCCTGGAACCAGTTCGGATGCACCGCTAAGCGTCGCCCAACTGAACGCCTGGATCAAAAATACGATCGAACAAACCCTCCCTAGCTTTTGGCTTGCAGGCGAAATCGGAAACCTGAATCAATCCGCATCAGGGCACGTCTACCTCACGATCAAAGACGCTTCAAGTCAAGTCTCGGCGGTATTGTGGCGGTCGACTTTTGAACGAATCGGGATGGATCTCCGCGAAGGCATGGCTGTCTTGGTCCAAGGAAGGATCGAGGTCTACGGCCCGCGTGGGACTTATCAAGTGATTATCACTCGTATGGAGCAACAGGGGCTAGGTGCACTGCAAGCTGCATTTCGACGGCTGCACGCCAAGCTTGAAAAAGAGGGGCTTTTCTCCGCGGACCGTAAGAAATCGTTGCCAATGTTCCCGACACGTATCGGATTCGTTACAAGCCCAAGCGGTGCAGCAATTCATGATTTTACTCAAGTCCTTAAACGACGATGGCCCGGAGCAAGCGTTCTGATTATCCCCTCGCGAGTTCAGGGCGATGGTGCGGCTCTCGAGATTGCCGAAGGGATTCGCGTCGCTGCGATTTTGAAACCCACGCTCGACGTTTTGGTGATAGGTCGGGGAGGTGGCTCGCTGGAGGATCTATGGTGTTTTAACGAAGAGGTCGTGGTGCGAGCGGTCGCAGCATGTCCCTTGCCAACTGTCTCTGCTGTCGGTCACGAAATCGATGTAACGCTTTGCGACCTTGCCGCGGACGTGCGTGCTCTGACTCCATCGGAAGCTGCAGAGAGGATCGTTCCGAGTAAGGATGATGTCTACGACTCATTAACTAAAGTTCAACACCGCCTGGATTCACTATTGTTGCATCGACTGAGTCAATGGGAAATGAGGCTGAAATCGATCGCCAGCCGACCTGTATTTCAGTCGCCGGAAAGATTGCTTGAAACGCCAACACAGCTGTTGGATGACTTGCACGAGTCGCTCGACGGTTTAGTCGATGGGCTGATCCAAACTCGTACCGAACAACTGGAACGCGTTTCGCAGGTCTTGGATGCGATCAGTCCGCTCAAAACGCTTGCGCGAGGCTATTCGGTCTCGATGGATGCTGCAAGCGAAAAGGTCATCATGAGTGCTGAGCACGTAAAAACTGGGCAAGAGATAAGGACGAAACTGAGCGACGGCGAGTTTTTGAGCAGGGTTCTGTAGGAATCTGACAAAGGCGTCGCGAAGCGTTTGCGAGCATGGGCGTGCAACGCCTAGTGTCAAACTTTTTCCCAAAGCGTTTGCGATTCGCAATAGGCAACCGAGTATCATTAAAACGTGTTGCAATCTTGAAAGTGGGTTGCATGCTTTCGGATTTGAAACAATCAGCAGGATTCAGTCGGAATCGTCATGGGAAATAACCTTAAACCGTCCATTCGCTTGGTTTTGCTACTCACTCCCCTAATGGCAATCGCATTATCGCATGCCATTGCAGAAGAGGGGCCATTGATCCGCATCATGACGTACAACATTCATCATTGCGAAGGAGTCGATGACAAACTAGACCTCGAACGCATCGCCACCATCATTAGCAAACATGACTGCGACCTAGTCGCGTTACAAGAAGTCGATCGCAACACTACGCGAAGCCATCATATCGATCAGTTGGCCGAGCTAGGCAAACGAACTGGAATGCAATCGTACTTTGGTAAGGCAATCGACTATGGTGGCGGCGAGTATGGGTTGGGAATCCTCTCAAAGCTGCCCGTTACTGTCAGCAAAACGATGAAGTTGCCGTCGGCGTCGAAGCGGGAACAACGGATTGCGCTCGAAGTTTTTGTAAAACCGAAGTCTGGGCCAGGATTTGTTTTTGTAAGCACGCATCTCGACCATAGCTCCGGCGATAACGATCGTGCAGCCCAGAATATGGAGTTAGCCAAACTGTTTGGTGGCGGACCAAGCCAAGCGATTCTTGCAGGGGATTTTAATTCAGCGCACGACAAGCAGGAGTTGGAACCAATCTTGAAAAAGTGGGTCGATGCGGACTCAAAACGCATGTCACCAACTATTCCAGTATCGAAGCCCACTCGAAAAATTGACTACATTTTTTTGCAAAAGGATTGCCCATGGACTGTCGAATCAGCACAAGTGCTTGATGAGCCGACCGCATCGGATCACCTGCCATTATTGGCAACCATTCGATTCAAAGTCGAACCGAAGTAGTCTTGGCATGGGGGTAATCAATCGCGAAAAACGCCGAAAGCAACCGCAGCAAACACATCTCGACTCGGGATTTCGATAGGATAAGTGCGGATATTGTGAATCAATCACGGCCCAAAGTTGATTGCCATCGTGGCGAATCAATGGGCTGAAATTGAGTTTGTTTCCAATTAAGGCGAGGTGTTAGCATGTTGCATGCAAGACGATTTTCTATGGCATTGGTGGGGCTACTTTTCTGCGTTTCAACGGCTGAAGTGTCACGGGCGCAAGGGGGCGGTGGAAGAGGAGGGGCTGGAGGACGTGGCCAAACAACACGAACCCGTTTTGAATTAGCAACGTTGCCCGAAGTCCAAGCAGATTTAAAACTCACGGACGAACAAAAGAAGCTTGCAACGGAACAGCTAGCAAAGCTTCGAGAAAAACAAGCGTCCATGGCACCCGGTGGAGGAGGTGGCGGTGGCGGTGGTGGGGCCGCATTCCAGGCAGCGCGAGCCGAGATGGCAAAGATGGGAACCGAACTTGACGCTACATTTGTCGCCAAATTGGACGATGCCCAGAAGACTAGAATGAACGGATTGATAGCCCAAGTAAATGGCTCGGCGGCTCTCATGGATGCAGCAATTGCAAAGGAACTTGCGATTACCGAAGAACAATCGGGGAAGCTGAAAGCGGCGAATGATGCAAATCAAACAGCCAGGCGTGAAGCGATGCAGGGGTTGCAAGGCAAGAGTCCGGACGAAATAACGACTGAAATCGCCAAGTTGACTGCAGAGCAAACCAAGGCGCTGATGGGATTGTTGACAGAAGTTCAAGTGAAAAAGCTCGAAACTATCAAGGGGACTGCTCTAACAATGGACATGGCTCCATTGCGAACTCCACGTCGCGGGCAATAATTCGTCTTGGCGCAATGGTCCACCCTGCAGCCTGCAAACTTCTCAATTAGTGCATGGCAGTCACCATAAGCTATACAACTTGGAAATTGTTTAGCTTAGAAGTCTGGCAATGTCGTTCCCACCGATCTTCCGATCGTTCTAGTCATTGAAGATTGGCGTGGGACCATTCGCTGCATTGACTTTGTAGAAGTCACAAACGATCATACTTGTTAATGCAAAAGCGTCACACTCACCGGCAACTCGGGTCGTAGGTGAGGTGAATTTGCCGCTATTGTACCCACCTACCGCCGAGGAACTCGACTTTGTTCTTTCGATTCGCAATGCTCTTTGGTTGGTCCTCTTTTTGTTCACTCGTTTGCGCGCAATCCATCGAATTGCCAGTCGAAAAAGTCGATTTCAATCGGGACGTGCGCCCAATACTGGCTGAGAAATGCCTTGTGTGTCACGGAGCCGATGCCAAAAACGTCGAAGCGGGATTACGACTTGATCAATTGGAGTCGGCTATCGCAATTCTCGACAGTGGAAAACAAGCTATCGTTCCCAATCAGCCAACTGCTAGCGAGTTAATCCGAAGGATTCAATTAAATACGGACGATGAACTTCACATGCCCCCAGTTCGGTCGCACAAAAAGTTGTCCGATGCTGAAAAAAGTACGTTGGAACGCTGGATAGCTCAGGGTGCCGTTTACAAAAAACATTGGGCATTTGTCCCTCCGGCACGACCCAATGTGCCAGTCTTAAAAAGCCAATGGGGCGTGAACTCGATCGACGCGTTTGTGTTGTCCAAGCTTCAGTCCGAGGGTCTTTCCCCGTCGCTTGAAGCGTCTCGCGAAACGCTCCTTCGACGTGCATCGCTCGACCTCACAGGATTGCCCCCCTCAATCGCCGAAGTAGATGCGTTTGTAGGTGACGAAAACTCAACAGACATCGCGTTCGAGAAAGTGATCGATCGGCTCCTAGCATCTCCTCGCTATGCTGAACGTATGACAATGTGGTGGCTCGACGGCGCACGATACGCGGATAGCAATGGATTCCAATCGGACGATCAACGGTTTATGCATCGATGGAGAGACTGGGTGCTGAATGCATTCCAAGCGAACATGCCTTTTGACCAGTTCACGATTGAACAACTCGCAGGAGACCTGCTCCCTGACGCAACGTTGGATCAGAAAATCGCAACCGGCTTTAACCGAAACAATCGACAGAACAGCGAAGGGGGGTTGATCGCAGAGGAATGGCGAATCGAAGGGGTCATCGATCGAGTCGAAGCTACGTCGGCTGTCTGGATGGCGTTAACGATGGGTTGTGCACGTTGCCATGACCATAAATACGACCCCATCTCGCAAAAAGAATTGTACCAGTTCTTTTCCTATTTCAACAATGTGCCTGAATCTGGAGTGGCGTCATCCGGCAATACTGCACCCCTGATTCGAACGACCGGAGCAACCGAGGAAGCGAAACTCGCGGAGCTCGAAGCGGCGATTAGTGCCGCCCAACTTGCAGTCAAAAAAGCCGAAAGCGAAGTGCTACCGGCGGCCGAAGTGTGGGCTTCTGGCATCGGACCAAAGGTGCTTGATCGGACCAATGCGTGGCGTGTGCTCGATGGCGAGTGGAAGGGACGTGGCGGCTCTAAGCTAACGGCCAAAGCCGACGGAATTATCCAAGTGGCAGGCAAGTCGCCAGCTATGGATGTTTACACGCTTTCGCATCAAGCGTCGCAGCCCAAAAAAATCACCGCGATCCAGCTCGAAGCCATTCCTCATCCAACCAACGCAGCCCAAGGCTTCGGACGAAAGGGGAATGGTAACATTGTCTTGGGTGAGTTTGAAGCGGAACTTGTCACACACTCGGCTCCCGATACCGCTGTCGCCATCAAGTTTGCGAAGGCCTTTGCGGATTACTCGCAAGCAAGTTGGAACATCGCTTCTGCTATCGATGGCAACACTTCGACCGGATGGGCATTGGACGGGCTCGATCCAACAAAACAAGTCACGCGGCATGCTGTATTTGTTTTCAATGAACCCGTTGTGCTCGAAGTCGGTAGTCGGCTGACGATTCGATTGAAACATGAGGCACTTGCCAACCACAACTTAGCCTTGTTTCGACTGTCCACAACCGAGGAGACCGAGCTCAGCAATTCGCTGGTTAGTCCATTGCCCGAGTCTCTTGTAGCGGCTATCTCCCAGCCAAGCGGCGATCGTTCCCTAGAGCAGAAAAAGGCGATTGTCGATTACTTTCGAACACTCCCGGAAAGCCCAGTAACCAAGTTGGAAGCGGTTCTGGAAACGGCCAAAAAGGCGAAAGTGGAATACGAAAAAAGCCTTCCAACCGTGATGGTTATGCAGGAGACCCTCCAGCCTCGCGACTGCTTTGTGCTGGTGCGAGGGCAATACGACAAACCCGGCGAAAAGGTGACGGCTGCGTTGCCTGCTGCATTGCCTCCGCTACCAAATGGCGCCCCGAATAATCGGTTGGGGGTTGCTCGATGGCTCGTTGACCCTTCTCATCCGCTTACCGCTCGAGTTCAGGTCAACCGGTACTGGGAGCTGCTCTTTGGCGTTGGAATTGTCAAGTCGAGTGAGAACTTCGGAATGCAATCGCAATTTCCCAGTCACCCCGAGCTGCTCGATTGGTTAGCGACAGAATACGTTCGACTTGGGTGGGATACCAAGGTAATCTTGAAGACCATCCTGATGAGTGCGACGTATCGTCAATCGTCGGTAGTCACGCCCGCGGCGATTGCGCGCGATCCAGAAAACCGTTTGCTTTCTCGCGGGCCTCGATTCCGTTTGCAAGCCGAGTTGGTACGAGACAACGCTCTGGAAATAGGTGGACTATTGGTTGAGAAGCTGGGTGGTCCACCTGTTCGCCCGTACCAACCGGAGGGCATATGGGACGAAATCAACGTCTATGGCAATCTTCGAAACTACAAGCATGACAAGGACACAGGTTTATATCGACGGAGTATGTATACGATTTGGAAGCGGACGAGTGCACCGCCGAATATGCTGATCTTCGACATGCCTGGAAGAGAGATGTGCGTGGTGCGTCGATCGCGTACCAACACGCCATTGCAGGCATTGTCTTTGCTAAATGAAATTACCTATGTCGAAGCTTCACGCGGGCTAGCCGAACGCATGCTCAACGAAGGGGGCGAGTCTCCTGCTGAACGTATTCGATTCGCTTTCCGGTTGGCCACCGCGCGCATGCCCTCCGATCGCGAACTCGCCACTCTGCAGGCAGGATTAGATCGAAGACTTGTTCGTTTTCTTGCAGATCCGGAGTCTGCAAAAAAGCTCTTAGTAGTAGGTGAGAAAAAGGTCGCTAGTGGGCTAGATTCTGCGGAGTTGGCTGCATACACCATCACCGCGAGTGTGATTCTGAATTTGGACGAAACGGTAACAAAGGAATAGCATGATCCGACAACGTCAATTGCTTTGCTTTCAGGATGCGGTGAATCGCCGTTCTTTTTTGTCCAATGCTGCTGGAGGTCTTGGCCTCGCTGCTCTAGCGGGGATTGCAACCAGTGAAGCAAGACCAGATCAAGCGACCAGACTTGCCGGTGGTTTGCCTGAGCTGCCGCACATTGCGGCAAAAGCGAAACGCGTGATCTACTTGTTCCAGTCCGGCGCGCCCTCGCAGATGGAGTTGTTTGATTACAAGCCGACCTTGGAAAAGTACCGAGGCGAAAATCTTCCGGATAGCATTCGCAACGGACAACGGTTGACAGGCATGTCCTCTGGCCAAGCGACCTTTCCCGTCGCACCCTCCATCTTCAAGTTTAGCAAGAAAGGGAAATGCGGAGCCGATTGGAGCGAGTTGATGCCCTACACGGGCGAGTTGGTGGACCAATTTGCCATCGTTCGAAGTATGAACACCGAAGCCATCAATCACGATCCAGCGATTACTTTTTTTCAAACCGGCAATCAACTGCCTGGCCGTCCAAGCATTGGATCTTGGTTGGCTTATGGTCTGGGAAGTGAAAATCAGGACTTGCCTGCCTATGTTGTGTTGACAAGCAAGGGGACGGGGCGAACGGACGATCAGCCACTCTACGATCGACTTTGGGGGAGCGGTTTCCTGCCGACCCAATACCAAGGTGTTAAGTTCCGCAATGCGGGCGATCCCGTCCTATATCTCTCCAATCCGCCCGGCGTCGACCGAGATCTAAGGCGATCGATGCTCGACGAAGTACGCGATCTAAACGAACAAAAACTGGTTCAGTCGGGTGATCCCGAAATCGCAACGCGAATCGCTCAATACGAAATGGCGTTCCGGATGCAGACAAGCGTTCCAGAACTTGCAAATGTTAAAAGCGAGCCGCAACATATCCTAGATCTATACGGCCCCGAAGTCAGCATGCCCGGCAAGTACGCAGCCAATTGCTTGCTTGCGAGACGATTGGCTGAACGCGGAGTTCGGTTCATCCAGTTGTTTCATATGGGCTGGGACCATCACGGGAATTTGCCAACGGCTCTCAAGGGTCAATGCAAAGACACGGATCAACCTACCGCGGCACTCATTCAGGATCTCAAACAGCATGGACTCCTCGACGATACACTCATTGTTTGGGGTGGCGAGTTCGGCCGAACGGTATATACGCAAGGGGCTTTGACCGAAAACTACGGAAGAGATCACCATCCACGTTGCTTCAGTCTGTTTTTGGCAGGGGGTGGGATTAAACAAGGAATCACGTACGGTGAAACGGATGACTACTGCTATAACATCGTTAAAGACGGAGTCCATGTTCGTGACCTGCATGCGACAATATTGCACCAGCTTGGGATCAACCACGACCGGTTCACTTATCCATTCAATGGCCTGGACGCCAAATTAACCGGCGTCGAACCGGCCCGAGTGGTTCAGGAAATCTTGAGTTAAGGGTTGCAAATCGATGCGCCGACGGTTGTTCTACTGTGTTTGGTAGGGCAGACTCTTTTCGACCGCTTCGCAAACCTTCTTAAACACCTTTTTAAGGGTACGAATACCTTTTTTGGCCAGTCCCAAGTTCGACGCCCAATCGTAAGGCGAAGAGGATTTTTCGAGCCAAATGGATTACAATAGATTGGGCGTGCTGAAGGCTTGTGTCACCGTTTTCAAAGTATTCTTAAAGGACCCAAGGTTTAGCGAACAATGGTTTTTCGACATTCCTGTTTTTTTATGATCTTGCTACAAACGTGGCTTTTTTTGGGTTGCTTGCCAGCTTGCTGCCAAGATGAAGCGTTTGCCGATCAGCAGCAGTCCAGTATCGAACAGCAAAACTTCTTCGAGAAGGAAATTCGTCCTTTGCTCGTGGAGCACTGCTACGAGTGCCACAGCCTTGGGGCAGCAAAGATCAAGGCGGGGCTGCTTTTGGACTCCAGAAAAGGGATGTTAAAAGGGGGAGATAGTGGGCCATCGATCGTCCCAATGAAAACCGACGACAGTTTGCTCATCCAAGCTGTTCGGTACGATGGCTTTGAAATGCCGCCCAAAGGTAAATTGCCTGCGAAGGACATCGAGGCCTTGTCAAAGTGGGTGGCTATGGGAGCTCCATGGCCTGTCGAGAATGCGCAGACTACAGGACCTGCTAGGGATGTTTTCGATTGGGAAAAGCGAAAAGCCAACCATTGGGTTTGGAAACCCATTCAAAGTCCAAATTTACCGGAGGTTGCGGACAAAGGTTGGCCAATCAGCTCGATCGACCACTTTGTTCTCGCGGGCCTTGAAGGAGCTGGTCTAAAGCCAACGGTGCAAGCGGATAAATACACTCTCATCCGACGTTTATCGTTTGACTTGATCGGCTTACCGCCGACGCCCGAGCAAGTGCAGAATTATGTCGCCGACAACGGTCAACACGCAACGCATCGACTCGTGGATCGGTTGCTTGATTCACCCCAGTTCGGCGAACGGTGGGCCCGACATTGGCTAGACCTGGTTCGCTTTGCAGAGTCGCGAGGCCACGAATTCGACAATGATGCGCCCTATGCCTTTCAGTACAGGGACTACCTCATCCGAGCACTGAATGCCGATGTCCCGTACGATCAAGTGGTCCGTGAGCACATCGCTGGCGACCTGTTGAAGTCTCCGCGACTCCATCCTTCCGAGCAATTCAATGAATCGATCTTGGGTACGGGCTTCTGGCACCTCGGTGAATGGGTCCATTCCCCGGTGGATATTCGCAAAGATGAGTCGGATCGCTTCGACAACATGATCGACGTGATGTCGAAGACCTTTCTCGGTGTGACCGTTTCGTGCGCGCGCTGTCATGATCACAAGTTTGACGCGATCTCAACCGAAGACTACTATGCGATCGCGGGTTTCTTGCAGAGCAGCGACTATCGTGAAGTCGCATTCGATTCGATCGAGCACAACCGAAACATCGGAAGACAGCTTGCCGAACTAGATAACCGCTTTCGAACTCTGGCGTCGCAGTTGATTTCGAAAGCGGCACCCGATGCAATGGAGGCGATGAGGCGTCTCGGTCGCCTCGAAAAAGCCCCATTCGCGGACGCTGGAAAGAGCGACCCGATTGTTGTGGACTACGCATCATCGACTCCAAGCGAATTCTATACCGATGGAGAACTTTTCGGACATCGGCCAAGAACCCTTGCTGAGATCATTTTGTCGGTGTCTGAAGGCAAAGGCAAACTCGAATTTGTAAGGTTGAATGCGGCTGCTTCGGATCCGTTTTGGAACGCGATAAAGAAACAGGAATTAGTCTCACCCAATCAGATGAGCAGTATTGGCAAACTTCCCCGCAGCGGCCGAACACTTCGATCCCCAACGTTTATGCTTCGAGATGGGAAAGTACAATGCCGTGTCCAGGGCAAGGGGAACATTATCGCATGCGTGGACTCCCATCGACTTATCGCCGGTCCATTGCATGGAGAAACGGTCGTGACCATCCCAAAAACGGAGGGATTGCAGTGGGTCACGGTTAACTTGAAACGGTATGTCGGGCACCGACTGCATTTGGAATTCACGCCTGAAGTCGATGCCACTCTCGAGGTGCAAATGGTGCTCGACGGAGCAACCCCTGCCCAACTCAAAGAGCTTGAAGACTCGAATGCACTTCTTGCAAATCAAGTTGCTCTGCACGCTGAAGCAATTCAAGGCGCTTTGCAAGCCGAGCCTGAGGGTAAAACAGCCATGGATTCATTATTGGAGAGTTGGACGAGCCAACGCTTGTCGCTTCAGCAACAGATTCGAGCCACTTCGCGGTTGGCGATGTCCATGATGGATGGAACGGGCGAGGACGAGCACGTTCTCATTCGGGGCAGTTCCTCCAACCCTGGCAAATCCGTACCACGTCGCTTCCTAGCTGCCGTCGATGGTCCGGAGTCATTGCCTATCGAAACGGGAAGTGGTCGGTTGCAATTGGCGGATCGCATCAACGCACCAAACAATCCGCTCACATCGCGAGTGATTGTCAATCGCCTATGGCATCATTTGATGGGTCGAGGGATTGTCCCAACGACGGATGACTTCGGCGTCCTTGGTCTGCCCCCTTCGCACCCAGAATTGCTCGACCATCTTGCAATGCAATTCCGTGCGGACGGTCAATCGATCAAAAAGATGATTCGAACGATTGTCCTATCGCGGACTTATCAAATGGATAGTCGAGCGAACCCACCATCACTGCTATTGGACCCCAAAAACCAATGGTGTCACCATCATTCTCAAAAGCGATTGGAGGGTGAAGTCATACGCGATACGTTGCTTAGCATCTCAGGTCGCTTGGACCCAACGATGAATGGGCCGTCAATTCCGGTTCACTTGAGTTCGTTTATGGACGGTCGTGGGCGGCCCAGCAAGAGCGGTCCGCTTGATGGCTCCAATCGTAGATCCGTCTACCTTGAAGTTCGCAGGAATTTTTTATCTCCCATGTTCGTCGCATTCGATTCGCCGACTCCCTTTAGTTCGATGGGACGACGCAATGTTTCCAATGTGCCTGCCCAAGCACTTATTCTTATGAATGATCCACTCGTCAATGAACTTACGAGAGCTTGGGCGACTCGCGCATCCGTTGAGGTTCCGATTGCCGAAGGTGAATCGGCGGCGGCTCGGGTGAAGTGGTTCGTGATGACCGCTTTCTCACGAGAATCGTCGGCATCCGAGATCAAGGCCGCTGAAGGCTTCTTGGAACGGCACGCGGCGACGAATGGGTGGACCATGCAAGATCAAGGTCTTTGGGAAGACTTCGCACACGCTCTCATCAATAAGAAGGAGTTTATCTTTCAGAGATAACTCATATGAACCACTGCAATCGATTTCGCCCAACACCAGTCAACCGTCGCGAACTGCTGCAAAGATTTGGTAGCGGCTTTGGGTTAACTGCCCTAACCGCACTGATGCACGACCCTGCTTTCGGCAACGCATTAGGGCACGAACCAAATCGACTTGACTCGCGACAAGGGCAAGCAAATCATGGGTTCCATCATCCAGCCAAAGCGACTTCGGTCATTTTTTTGTACATGGATGGAGGGCCATCGCAAGTCGATACGTTCGATCCCAAGCCAATGCTAGATCGATACCATGGCAAAGACCCAGGATCGTTTTTTAAGGTGGAGGCAACGCAATTCAACAATAATGGAAAAGTGTTGGCAAGCCCTTGGAAGTTTCACAATTATGGGCAATGTGGACTGCCCGTTAGCGATTTGTTCCCAAACGTAGCAATGTGTGCGGATGATTTGTGTGTTGTTCGCTCGATGGTGTCGGAGTTCCCAGAGCATACGTTCGCAAACTACTTTTTGCATACCGGCAGCGGGCTTCAAGGGCGGCCAAGTATGGGGTCCTGGATAACATACGGACTCGGGAGCGTCAATCAAAACTTGCCCGGGTTCGTTGTCGTCAATGGCGGATTGGTACCGCCGGGTGGGCTCGATTGCTTTGGCAGTGGTTTCCTGCCGGCTAGCTATCAAGGCTCCGTGTTCAAGCCCAACGGAACTGCAGTCTCAAATGTTCAACCGCTCGAGAGTTCAGCGGAACGACAACGGAGCAAGCTGGATTTTGTGAATGAACTCGACAAGCTTGCGAGCGATCAATTTGGTACCCATGATGGAATCGAGTCGGCGATTCGCAACTACGAATTGGCTTCACAGATGCAAACTGCGATTCCAGAGTTGACAGCCATCAGCGGCGAATCGAAGGCGACCCAATCCATGTATGGACTGGATGCGAAATACGAGCCAACGCGCATCTTTGCTGCCGAGTGTTTGATGGCTCGCAGATTGGTCGAACGGGGAGTTCGATTCATCGAGCTTACATGTCCGAGTGTGAGCGGCGATCGTTGGGATCAACATGCGAATTTGAAAGAGGGACATGAGAACAATGCCCGAGCGGTGGACCAACCGATCGCAGCCTTGCTCAAAGATCTGAAACAGCGAGGACTTTTGGACCAAACGCTGGTAGTGTGGTCGGGTGAGTTTGGTCGCACGCCGTTCGCTCAAGGAGCAAATGGACGCGATCACAATCCATTTGGTTTCACGATTTGGATGGCCGGGGGGGGAGTGAAAGCGGGAACCGTTTACGGCGCGACGGACGAGTGGGGCTATAAAGCGATCGAAGATCGTACCGAAATTCATGACTTGCATGCTACAATGTTGCACTTGCTCGGTGTGGACCACACCCGTTCGACATTCCGTTTTGGAGGACGCGACATGCGACTAACCGACGTGAAAGGGCATGTGGTGCACAAAATTGTTGGATAAGATTTCTCTCGCTACGGTGGCCTTCACGAATGCGATTGTTGGAGCAGCGGGTGCCAGTCGCCATAGTGAATACAACGGAATGAAATCGCGGCGTGCGGCCGTGTTTCAGGTTCACAATTGAGCGTCCCTAATACCCCGATGAGAACTGTACTCTTGCCATGAAGTCTATATTCACTTCGTTTCCGATGCTCTTGATCGCGTGGAGTCTTTTTTGCCTTCAAGGAAGTTCTTCTGCAGAAACCAAACTGGACTACAACCGCGATATTCGTCCGATTTTGAGCGAGAATTGTTTTCCATGTCATGGCTTCGATGAGAAAGCACGTCAAGCGAACTTGCGTTTGGATGTGATGGATGCCGCTTACTCGGATCGTGATGGCAAAACGGCAATTGCCGCCGGCAGCCTAGAAAAGAGCGATGCTTGGAAACGCATCATGAGCACGGATGACGAGGAAACGATGCCTCCGCCGACCTCGCATTTCCGATTGTCCGACTTGCAAAGAGTCAAGATCAAGCGATGGATCCAAGAGGGAGCGCCCTACGCTGGGCATTGGGCATTTATCTCGCCGAAGAAAGAGGACTTGCCTCCGGGATCATCTGTTCACCCAATCGATCGGGCTGTTGCTTCTAGACTAGCTGAGGAAGGAATGTCGCCAGCACCGGAAGCGGACAAAGCGATGCTGATTAGGCGAGTAACGCTGGATCTGACCGGTTTGCCACCATCGGCCAACGAAGTGGAAGAGTTTGTAAATAAAAAGTCCGCTGACGCTTATCCGCAGTTGGTAGACAGACTCCTCGCTAGCCCGCACTTTGGTGAACGGCTCGCCATCGAATGGCTCGACTCCGCACGCTACGCCGATACTAATGGATACTCGATCGACGGCGGTAGACATGCCTGGTTGTGGCGAGATTGGGTCATCCAAGCTTTCAATGACAATCTCCCCTACGATCGCTTTTTGGTTGAGCAGCTTGCGGGCGATCTTCTGCCAGATCGGACCGATGCACAGAGGATCGCTACAGGCTTTCAACGCAATAACATGGTCACGCATGAGGGGGGTACCATCGCAGAAGAGAACCTCACCAACTATAACGCGGATCGTGTGAAGACGCTTGGCGAATCGATTCTTGGACTCACACTTGGCTGCGCTCAATGCCACGATCATAAATACGATCCGCTCAGTCAGCGTGAGTATTATCAGATGTTTGCGTTCTTTAATTCGTTAAGCGACAAAGCGAATGACGGGGATGGTGGAGTTAGTCCGGGTCCAACGATCCAAGCGAAAACCGTGCTGAGAACGAATGAAGGGAGTGTGCTCGAGCAACAGATTTCAGCTCTGAAATCGACTTTGGCGAAGGTCGACGACGCGATACTTTCTGCCTGGGAGATACGCGAACGCGATCAGCTAACACGACGGGGAGAGGGTCTCGAAATCCATCCGATCCAGACGATTAAGGTGTCGACCCCGAATCGTGGCGCAGGATTCGACGTCGAAGGGGAGAACCGCGTCCGTTTGAAAGACCCAGGAGGGATGGGGGCGTTCGATATATCGGGTGAATTGCCCAAACTGAAAAGCCCAATCTCCGGCATTCGAGTCACTATGCATCCAGTTGTAGAGCTGCCTGGCGGTGGATGGGGCAAAGGGATGCCGGAAGGGTATAAGTCCAAAAAACAAAAAGATACACCGGAGTCTTTTGACGAGAAAGTGCCTAAGGGGACCTTCATGCTGACGGCAATCGCGGCGACTGCTGATAAAGTGCCTGGAGACCAAATCAATCTTTTTAAATTGCTTCCGATCCGAAGGGTTACCTCGAACTCGTGGACAGCGGGTCGTGAACCGGCAGGCTGTTTGCACCCGCTCAACACCACCGGTTGGTCGCCAGACTTAGCAACGGATGGTCCCGTGCATTTGACCGCATCGTTTGCCGAACCGATCCATTCGAATGCAAGCCCGTTTTTCACCGTGCAACTAAATTTTGGGAACGGAAGAAACCAGATCCCCGAGTTGATCGAGTTGAATGCGATTGTCGGTACCGATGATGGAACGGATTTACCAAAGGGGATCATCGAACTTCTTGCCGTTCCCAAAAGCGATCGAACTCCCGAGCAATTGTCCTCGCTTTGGAACTATTGTTCCAATCATGCAGCAGAACTTAAAGCAACGCGGACGGAACTCATCAATCTTGAGGAGCGGCTCGACGTATTGACAAAGCCGTTCTCTACTATGGTGATGGATGTCGCGGCAAAGCCTCGCGAGACATTTATCCTGCATCGTGGAGACTACGCGAAGCCGATGGACAAAGTGCAGCCGGGAACCCCCGCGGTTTTGCCACCTTTCCCAAGCGATTCAGCTCTCGATCGACTTGGATTGGCGCGTTGGCTCACGCTCAAGGAGCATCCGTTAACGAGTCGAGTTGCCGTGAATCGTTTTTGGAAAATGCTCTTCGGAACAGGCATTGTAGGTTCGCCAGCGGATTTCGGTTCACAGGGCGAATGGCCAAGTCACCCTGAGTTGCTCGATGGGTTGGCCGTTGAGTTTGTCGAGAGCGGATGGGACACCAAAGCGATCATCAAGTCGATTGTTCTTTCGAAAACATACCGACAGGCCTCGGTTGCCACGCCAGAATTGTTAGCAAAGGACCCACAAAACCGATTGCTTGCACGCGGACCGCGCTTCCGATTGAGTGCTGAGTTGATTCGCGACGCAGCGCTAAAGATGAGCGGCCTACTTGTTCCACGAATCGGCGGTCCGAGTGTGAACCCTTACTCGCCAGGGGATCTTTGGCGCGAGGTCAGTCACTACGGCAGTTCGCCCGCTACGTCGCAGACGTTTGTTCAAGATCATGGCGAGAAACTTTACCGCCGCAGCCTGTATACCTATTGGAAGCGGACCGCTCCACCACCGAATATGATGGCCTTCGACGCCCCCAATCGCGAGGTGTGTACCGTTGCACGTGGCAATACCACAACGCCGATGCAAGCTTTGGTGACATTGAACGATACTCAGTTCGTGGAATCGGCAAGAGGTTTTGCGCAACGGATCATGAAGCACGTTGCTCGTAGCGACGAGGAAAGATTGCAATGGGCTTTTCTTGAGTCGATCGCACGAAAGCCAAACATCGAGGAGTCCCAAGTACTCGTTCGCGCTCTGGCTCGCGAACGAGTTCGGTACTCCGCGAACGCGAACCTTGCTAAGGCGTACCTCAGTGTTGGGGAGTCACCCATCGATCGCGAGCTCGATACTGCGGAATTGGCGGCTTGGTCGCAGGTCGCGTCCATTCTGCTCAACCTGAGCGAATCACTGACACGGAACTAAAGGGAGTTGTTCAACATGAACGCTTTTGAAAACCACAGTTTGCAGCAACAACACCAATTGCGTCGAACGTTTCTCGGGGATACAACGCGAGGCCTGGGGAGCATCGCACTGGGTTCGCTTCTCTTTCCTGAGTTGGTCGGCGCACGACAGCCAGCCAGTTCGCGCGGCGGGGTTGCTGGCCTGCCGCACTTTGCGCCCACAGCCAAACGCGTTGTGTGTCTTTTTCAAAGTGGCGGTCTATCTCACGTCGATTTATTCGATGACAAACCCATGCTGCACGAACATGCGGGCAAAGAGATTCCCGCATCCATCAAAGGGACGCAGAGACTGACAGGGATGACTTCGGGGCAATCCGCTTATCCAGTTGTCCCGCCTTTAAAACCTGGCAAGAAATGCGGTGCGAGTGGGACGTGGATCAGTGATCTGCTACCGAAGATTCAAGGAATCGCGGACGATATTTGCTTGATAAAGAGCCTACACACCGAGGCCATCAATCACGATCCTGCGATCACGTTTATGAACACTGGTAACCAGCAACCTGGATATGCCAGCATGGGAGCTTGGGTCAACTATGGACTTGGGACAGAGAATGAGAACCTGCCAGCATTTATTGCAATGGTATCGCAAGGTACGGGCAAAAACCCTGGCCAACCCATCTTCTCAAGACTTTGGGGAAGTGGATTTTTGCCCTCTTCACATCAGGGAGTTGGGCTTCGTCCTGGAGCCAACCCGGTTCTTTATTTGAGCAACCCGCCGGGAGTTGAATCGACCCAGCGCCGAGAGTTGCTCGATGACTTGGCTCAATTAAATAAAATGCGTGCCGCAGAACTTGGCGACCCTGAGACGTTTGCTCGTATCAACGCTTATGAGATGGCGTTTCGAATGCAGACTTCGGTGCCGGAGCTGACCGACATCAGTCAAGAGTCCGCGTCAACATTGGAAGCCTACGGTCCAGAGGTACTTAGGCCGGGAAGTTATGCGGCAAACTGCCTCTTAGCACGTCGATTATTGCAACGCGACGTTCGCTTTGTACAGCTTTTTCACCGCGGTTGGGACCAACATATCGCGTTGGGAAGGCAATTGCCAAACCAGTGCCGCGATATCGACCAACCGACTGCAGCCTTGGTAAAGGACCTGAAGCAGTGCGGGTTATTGGACGATACATTGGTCGTCTTCGCCACGGAATTTGGGAGGACTGTTTTTAGTCAAGGCAAGATCGGTGATCCAGGCATGGGCCGTGATCACCATGGTCGCAGCTTTACCGTTTGGTTAGCGGGGGGAGGAGTACGCGGTGGAATGGAGTATGGAGCGACTGACGACTTCTGCTACAACATCATGGAAAATCCGGTCCATCTTCGAGACTTGCATGCAACAATCTTGCACTGCATGGGCATCGACCACAGTCGTTTCACATATAAATTTCGTGGATTGAACACGCGTTTGACAGGGGTCGAAGAGGCTCATGTTGTGAAGGACATTTTGATTTAGGGGTGAGATGCCCCGGCGGTGGGATTCGATAACATCGTAGGCTTGACCTGCCGGATTAGTTTGGTTCCTTGCTAGACTGGATGCGGACGTCGCACAACGGCGATCTCGGCTAGCCAGGGAACAGGTCGCTAAAGCGATCGCTTTCCGCTCATGACGTGGTCAAACATGCTAAGATAGGGACGTCCTTCAGATTTGCCTTACGGTAGGAATTTCCATGCAACATCTTACAATTCATGCGCCCTTTGTTGAGCTTGTTCGAATTCTGATTTTTGGACTGTTAAGTCCAAGTTTTATGATCGCTCAAGAACCTGTTTTCTCTGGCCCGCAATCCGGCGAGACTGTTGCACGTTTTGAACTGCGCAGCCTGTCCTCGCACGATGCCGGTAAACAAGTGGACTATGTTTCTAAAGCGAATGGCAAACCGCTGTTGTTGGTGTTTGTTCACGACCTAAACCGCCAGTCGATTGCGATGGTCCGTAATTTGACAACGTATTCGGCCAAGCGACTAGGAGACGGCCTACAGACAGGTGTGATTCTCTTGAGTAACGATGCCAACGATACGGAAAAGAACTTTCAGCGAATGAAGCATGCATTGAACTCCGAAACTCCAACCGGAGTTTCGCTCGAAGGGCTTGAAGGACCGGGACGCTATGGCTTGAATCGATTGGTTATGCTGACGATCCTGCTGAGCAAAGACGACAAAGTTGTGGCGAATTATGCATTGGTGCAACCCAGCCTTCAGGTTGATCTTCCTAAAATTGTAAAGTCCATCACCGATCTTATTGGTGGGCCCGTCCCCTCAATGGAAGAGCTCGTTGGTAAGGAGACCATGCGAATGGCGCAAGCGGAAAAAAAAGGGACCGCTGCACCGGACTTAAGTGGGATGGTGAGACCTCTCATCCAAAAGAGTGCAACAGATGCGCAGGTTGATGAACTGGCGGAGAAGATCGAACAGGCAATGAAAGGCGATCAAGCCGTTCGTCGCGAGATTTATCGAATCGCAACCGCAGTTACCGGTGGCGGCAAGTTGACCGACTATGGGACACAAAGGGCGCAGGACTATCTAACCAAGTGGGCCAAGGAAAAGCGTGCCATGGACGCGGAAAATGAAAAATCGGAAAAGGCTCCCCGATAATGATGCTCGGGACGTTGATGATCGCTGCTGTTTTCGCCTTACAATTGAACGCGGACATTGACTTTGATTCGCAAGTGCTGCCGGTGCTTACCAAAGCCGGTTGCAATGCCGGCGCCTGTCATGGAGCGGCCGCAGGTCGAGGCGGATTTCATTTGTCTCTATTCGGTAGTGATCCTAACGCCGACTATAAGTCAATCGTCGAATACGCCGAAGGAAGGCGCGTCAATCTAGTTGACGCTGCCAAGAGTCTCGTTCTTGCCAAGCCTCTTGGCATGATAGAACACGGTGGTGACGTTGTCCTACACGACGGTTCAGCGGCTACCGAACTTTTGCGGCGTTGGCTGCAAAAAGGCGCAAGACGTGGTAGCGGACGAGAACTCGTTCAGTTTCGGGTTGTGCCGAGTGAAGCAATCGCGATTCGGCAGGGGGACGCCGTCTCACTTCGAGCTCTTGCACGCTTTTCCGATGGAGTGAAAACAGATATTGAGGAAACCGATGTTACCGAGTGGACCCTGTTTCGCTCGGAGGACGCAACTTCTGTCGAGCTCTTGAATCAACCGGTTCAAGCGCGTTGCCATCGACCTGGAAAACATGTCATCATGGCTCGCTTTTGGAATCGGATCGTGCCCGTTTCCATCTTGCTACCCTACGACAACACTTCTGAATCAACGCTCCCTGCATCGCCAACTAGCGGTCTGATCGATAGCGCGATCGATAGCCAACTGGTTAAGTTGAACTTGTCACCAATCGTTGGCATTGACGACCCCGCTTTTCTTCGGCGATTGCAGCTTGATTTAACAGGCCGTTTGCCTACTCCCGAAGAGCTTTTAGCGCATGCATCACTTCCTTTCGAATCTCGCCGAGAGCAGGAAATTGATAAATTGCTCGCAAGTGAGGAGTTTTCGACATTCTGGGCATTGAGATTGGCTCGCTGGCTCAGGCTTCGGGGAGCATCTGAGGAACCTCAAGCTGCTCAAGCATATAGCGACTGGATACTAAAGTCACTCAAAGACCGGCGCCCATACAACGATCTGGTTCGCGAACTGTTAACCGCGACTGGTGATAGCCACGTGGTCGGCGCAGCCAACTTCACACGTACAACGGCGGATGCGAGATTGCATGCAGAATTGGTCAGCAGCGTTCTGATGGGGACCCGCATGCACTGCGCAAACTGCCACAATCATCCGTTTGCGAGCTGGACACAAGACGACTACCATGGCCTGGCGGCGATCTTTGCGAAATTCGACCGAAGCAGAGTCGTTAGCATCAAGAAACAAGGTGCCGTCACCAACTTACGTACCGGTGAATCGGCGATACCTCGATTACCTGGAGTTCGATTCTTAGACGAAACAGAGCCCGCGCTAGTTAAGTTCACCGATTGGCTTTGCGAAAAAGAAAATCCCTATTTTGCGAAAGCGATTGTTAATCGACTATGGGACGCCATGATGGGGCGTGGACTTGTTTCGGGCGTCGATGATTTCCGTGAGACAAACCCACCATCGCATTCGAAACTGCTAGACGACCTTGCCTTGGATTTTACGTCGAATGGTTATGATATACGGCGCACGTTGCGACTCATCGCCAACAGCAACGCGTACGCTCGCAGTTGTGGCCATTCCTCGTCAAGAAACGCCTTGGAGCCCTGGTATGGAGTCGCTACTCCAAAGCCTCTTCTCGCTGAAGTTCACTTGGATGCCATCGACGACATACTGTGTAGTTCCGAGAGATCGCCGACGAAGAATCGGCAAAGGGCTATTACTAGGCTCGACCCAACCTATGTTTCGGCTGACCTTGAGATACTTGGGCGGTGTTCCAAACAAGATGCATGCCAGGCGATAGGTCAGTCGCAGGGACTAGCTCCGAAGCTGCACGCGATCAATGGCGACCTTATCAATCGACGCATCGTCGACAAAGAGGGGCGACTTCAAAGCTATCTTCGTGCTGGAATGACACCTCAGGCGATTATCGAAGATCTCTATTTGAGAGCTTTGTCGAAAAAACCCAACCCCATTCAATTGCAAAGCTGGCTAGTGCAATTGCATGGAATTTCAGGCGAAGAACAGAGACGGTGGTTGGAAGACTTTGTATGGGCCATTCTCTCCTCACAAGACTTTTCGATGAATCATTGAGGCGCAACTATGCATCGCTTTCTCAGCACATCCAAGTCGTCGCTGCGGCGAGATTTTTTGCGAGTTGGAAGTCTTCTCTCGATAGGTGTTGGTTGGCCATGTGCATCGACCATTGCCGCAAAGCCAATCTCAACTTCGCGAAATGGAAAAGCGAAGTCTTGTATCTTGCTCTGGCTAGATGGAGGGCCAAGCCATCTTGAGACCTTCGACCCAAAGAGGAACGTCCCCGAAGAAGTGCGGGGACCATTTCAAGCAATCCCCACGATTGTTCCTGGCATCGAACTCTCCGAACATTTGACGTCGACCGCGCGCATTGCAGACAAGCTCGCAATCGTGCGGTCGATGACTTCGCCGCTCGGTGAACATGGAATAGCGAATCAATATTTGTTGACTGGCTATCAGCCGGGATCTCCGGTCGCATATCCCAGTATGGGTTCAGTGGTCGCTCATCAACGTTCATCCCATTCTCCATTGCCCAGCTACATCACGGTTCCCGAATTCCGCCCCAGCATGGGGCCAGGTTTCTTGGGTTCCCAATTTGGACCATTTTCGATTGGCAATGATCCAGCCAAAGCAGACTTCCGCGTCCGGGATTTAGACTTTTACCCAGGCCTCGATGGGGAACGGCTAAATCGTCGGCGCCAATTTCTGCAGCAACTCGAAACGATGGACTCAGCGCTCTCCGCGGATAAACTCCAAATGGATCCGAACTTTGAACAAGCGTTTCGCTTGATTTCCACACCAGATGCCAAGCGTGCGTTCGAACTGAATGAAGAGACCAACGAGACCAGGGATCGCTACGGTCGTCGGACATTCGGTCAAGGCTGTTTGCTCGCGAGGCGACTCATTGAGCGCGGTGTCGGATTGGTCACGGTAGTACAATCGGGATGGGACACACATCAAAACCTGGTTCTCTCTTTGAGAGATGGTTTCAGTGGGGCAAAGATTGGCGTAGGTTTGGTACCGACTTTTGATCAAGCCTTCTCGGCTCTGATCGAGGACTTGCAACAGCGCCGATTGTTGGAAGAGACCTTGGTCGTTGTTATGGGCGAGTTTGGTAGGACACCCAAACTCAATACTGGCGGCGGTCGTGACCATTGGCCTCGCGTATTTAGCGTTGTGCTTGCTGGGGGAGGAGTGAGAGGAGGGCAGGTTATCGGGGCAAGTGACAGAATTGGTGAGAGCCCGCTGCATCGCCCTTGTAGTCCTTCGGACCTAGCCCACACAATCTATACGCTGTTGGGAATTGATCCGGATGGTGAGTTGATTACACCAGATGGGAGACCTATTCGGATCAACCAGGATGGAAAGTTCATCGATGAGATTGCTTAAATGGTCATTGAGTTGAAAATTCCCTGTGCATTTCGAACCGTTCTGTCTTACAGGATCTGGTTGGAATTGCTGACTTTAGTGGCATGTTGTGATGGGCTTTGCATCGCGGAACCACCGATAACCGCTTTGGCTTTTTCGTCCGACCATCAATGGATACTCGCCGGATCTCAACGAGGGCTCGTTGTACACCGTTGGCCGGATTTGAATCAGGTTACGACGCTGGACTGCGGGTTGGACAATATCCATGACATCGCGTTTTCGTGGGATGGAAAACAGGTCCTAGTTGGAGGCGGAAGTCCTGGAATCCGAGGGATCGTGCAACTGCGAAGTTGGCCGGAACTAGAACTATTGAGTATGTGGGCAGACCATCCGGATATCGTCTATCAGATTGCTTGGCGCGACGATTGCCGGGAATGGGGGGCGGCGAGTTGGGGAAGCGAATGTAGAGTCTACGAACTGGGGGCAAAAATACCTCATGTTACGATTGCAGCGCACTCGGCTCCGTTATTCGCTGTCACGTACCTTGCTGGGCGGTATCTAGCTACAGCGGGTGCAGATCGAACCATTGTTGTTTCGGATGCGCAGTCGGGGAGTATGCTGAGGGCATTAAAGCAACATACCAATTCGATACATGCGTTAGCGTTTCAGCCTGCCAACCAGGATTCTCAACAACGTCTATTGGCTTCTGCGAGTGAGGATCGAACCGTTCGTTTTTGGCAGGCCGAGATCGGACGAATGGTCCGCTTTTATCGCTTCCCGACGACTCCGCGAGCAATGAACTGGACTAAAGATGGACGGCAACTCATTGTGGGATGCGATGACGGAACCATAACACAACTCGATCCAACCACCCTTGCCACGGAGGTGCTTTACGATAAGGCATTCGGCACGCAAAACATCCTTGTCGATGCGCAGGATGAACGTATCGTCTTTAATGTGGGTTCTCAGTTGCGAGTCTTAAAACTTCCAAAGAAACCTAGTCGGTAAAGAGAGGTACGCAAACGGAAAGTTCAGGCCGCGCATCCTTTGACCGGATTCTAGAGACGGGAATACGTCAGCCGTTGCTTCAAGGGACAGGGACCGAATTCAACCGCATTGCGGGCCCAGTGGCCGCAATCGTAAAGCAATTGCAAAGCTTGCAAGCCAAATGGGAATCTGGCCAAGATCCCGCATTGGATGTCCTTCTCGACACACATCGACGCCTTCTTGACGCGAGACTACGTTACCATCAGTCGCGCGTCGAGTATACCTTAGCCATTCGCGATGTCGAATTCAAAAAAGGATCGCTCTTGGAGTTCTGTAAAATCAGCCTAACGGATTGAACTAGCGGGGCTTACGCCACTCGCGATTGTATCCGATCTTTTCCAATGCCAAGTACACTTCTTCGAGTGTCTTTTCGCCGAAGTTTGCAATGCTCAAAAGAGTGTCTGGAGAACTTTGCAATAGATCGCGAACGGTAAAGATTCCTTTTTCTTCCAGGCAGTTGGTTGTTCGAACTTGCAAGCCAATTTCGGCAGTGCTTAGTTCCAATCGTTCCTTCATCCGACGTGCGTGTTCGTCAGCTTGGCTAATGGGAATACGAGTCATTCGATTTCACCCTTATGCAGCAAGTCATTCGCTATGAGACGCCGAACAGGACCACGTTCCTGTTCAAACCAATACGCTCCTCAGCATCATGCCAACTATTTCGGGGAGTATAGCAAACTTCGGTAAATCAACAGCGGTTTTAACCCAGTTTCGCAAATTTTTTTTCCTCCATGCTAGCATTCGCATTGGCAGAACTTCGGGGCGTTAAACAACTTGATGCGCCGGGTTTGGTTCAGTTCCCATCGTGCCGACCCAACTTGTGCCGCTCCGTCCCTCCATCCCCTTTTTAGTCCCCTTTTTCTCCACCGCTGTTTATGGGGTCGCGCTGGAGAGTTTTGAGAGCTCATAGATTATCGAGAGGGCTTTTGACACCGCTTGGTCCGAGCAGACAAACATGCGTGTAAATCATGGTCGTCGACACGTCCGCATGTCCCAGCAATTCCTGGATCGTATGAATGTCTTTTCCTGACTCCAGCAGGTGCGTTGCAAAACTGTGCCTAAAGGTGTGGCATGTAGTCTTCTTTTGAAGGCCCGTCCTCTTAACCGCCTCCGCGACGACCTTTTGCAATGAACTTTCGTGAATATGATGTCGTCGTAACTGCGTCAGATCGTTTCTGGTCACGTGTGCGCTCTCGCTCGATTCTTCCATCGACTGTCGAGGATAGGAATCCCGGCTAAGTCTCGGTGCCGGGAATACGAATTGCCAAGCGATCGTTCTTCCTGCGGAAGCATACTTGTCTTTCGCAAACAACAGGTAGCGCCGAATCCAGCCAATGTAAGCAACTTCGGTCCTCTTCCCACGATAAAGCAATCGGAATTGGTTCCGGACCACGTCTAGCAATTTGGTTGCCACTTATTTTTTGCTTCAATCGCCTTTTCGTACGAGCGGTCCTTGCGAATTCCAGATACTATTTGTTCCCTCTACCTGGCGCTGCGTCGATTGCGACTGATGCCTCGATCGCCCACGAAGGGCGTTGGCATAACGACATTGGTTGCCACTTCAACTGAGTGGACCAATTGATACGCCGACTCTCAGTCTTTGTGACTTTGTCTGAGACGAAAAATCCGTTCGATGCGCGCGATTCAAAACAATGGAGGGCGAGTACCTCATGTTCCGAGATGGTCACCGCTAGACGCGGTAACCATCTCTACGTGGATCGGCACCCAGACGATTTCCCTTATCGCTACCGCAGTGCGACACGCCCTCACCCCCTGCCCCTTCTATGAGTACCGGTATGTCAACACGTGGGAAATAGTTTTTTTAAAATAGTTTTGCTTGGACGGAGGATAGGGCTCTGCGGGGACGCAACCTGAGCGCCGATCCAAGGCTGGAAGCAATGGGGAGGGTATCGAGA
>JANMGH010000023.1:0-3029 GCA_031374515.1 Pirellula sp.
GCTAAAAGTCTTAAGTCCCTTCCACTTGCTTGAAGCATACTGAGCCTGAGGCGCTAGCCGATTTCCAGAGGCGTGGCTCGGCTAGCGCCTCAGGCTCAATAGAAGTCGAATGAAAAAACCGGAAGGAACTTCCGGTTTCTAGCACTAGCGCCTCAGGCTCAACCCATTTTCGCCGCGTTTAGTCGTTGGCATAATTAATGCACACTTTATTTGAGCCTGAGGCGCTAGCCGATTCAAACGAGGGACCAACCATGTCATCAGATACGCGAGAAATGGTAGGAGTATTTATCACTTGGACAACCTATGGAACGTGGCTACCAGGCGATGCACGTGGATGGCGAGCCAAGGTCGGTGGGAACAAACTGCCCGATCCAGGATTGGAAGCCGAATGCCGCGAGAAAATGAAATTTTCGCCAGTACAACTTGATACACATGATCGTGCAACCGTGGAGGAAGCATGTCGTAAGCACTGCGAGCATCGAAGCTGGCAACTTCATGCAGTGAATGCGCGAACCAATCATGTCCATGTGGTCGTATCTGCGAACGAGAAGCCACAACGAGTTAGAGACCAACTCAAAGCCAATTGCACCGCTCAATTGCGCAGTCAGCCAAGACCATTAGTAAGCCCCCGCACTTGGACGAAAGGCGGAGACTGTTCAGTACTTTTTGATGACGATGAATTGCACGACGCCATTCGTTATACATTGGAAGCACAGTAGTCTCCCGTGAGCCTGACACGCTAGCCGATCTTCCCACTCACGCTTCAAGTCTTTCGCTGTCGTCATCTTGAGCCTGAGACGCTAGCCGAGTCTTAAACTCGATCGGCTAGCGCCTAAGGCTCAATAGGTACTCGGTTGGCACATGTGTGCTGTTGCGCGTACTCAATTGTCTCACCTAGTGCGCAAAGGGATCAGTTGCGCTATCTTTTATGGAATCGTTATTTTTCGTTGTAACCAATTCCTAGGTTGTGGCTTTACACTAACAACAAACGCGAGAAATCAATTCAAGGGAAAATAATGTTCAAACAGAATCTCGGAAATATCTTGAGCCTGAGGCGCTTGCCGAATCTATCAAGCGAATATCGGCTAGCGCCTCAGGCTCAGTTATATCCACAATCATAGAACCAAACTTAAACGGATTTGAAGAATAATGAAAAGCATTACAGCAAATGAGCGGTTTTGCTGGTAGCGGCATATGTCATTGTACGTTCGTTCCAATACACATAACCACTTGAGCCTGAGGCGCTAGCCGATTTCCACTGATCAGATTCGGCTAGCGCCTCAGGCGCAATATTAATCCGTAAGACTATCTTACTTTTATTCAGGATCCAATTGATGAAACTCTCAGCATTGGTTTTAGTTACCGTTGCGATCATAGTGAATGTCGCACAAGCTCAGCTAAGTCCTGAAAGAGGGCAAGGCTTTCCGATTGGTTACTGTAGCGTACTACCTACTGCAAAAACGGGGGCCGCCGTTCGTAAGCAAGCTCCCATTCTTGTTCAAAACCTAATTTCGGCGATTCAAGGACAACCGCTCGAAGCGAAGTACGATCGCTACACATCATGCCCGATAGTGACTGGCTATGGTAAGCTGGTCTTGGCCTACCAACACTGAGCCTGAGGCGCTAGCCGAGCCACGCCGCAAGAAATCGGCTAGCGCGTCAGGCTCAAAAATCCTAATGTCGGTACATTATTAATTGCCCATCAACTTATGACGCAGCAAAACACAAAAGGAACGGATCGCAAATGGGCGTTGAAGAATCGGAATTCGATCGAGTAGCCCACTGGGAGAATGTTTACTCAACAAAGCAGACGACGGAAGTAAGTTGGTTCGAAGCGGAGCCGACCACTTCGCTTAACCTGATAGATCGCGTTTTGCCGCAGGGGGGACGTATCATTGATGTCGGCGGAGGCGCTTCGTTTCTAGTCGATAGGCTCGTTGCGAATGCCTGCTGGGAGGTTACGGTACTCGACATCGCCTCGTCAGCAATTGAACACGCACGAAAGCGACTTGGCGAAACGGCATGTAATGTTCATTGGATTTGCGATGATATTACTGAGACATCGCAATTGGAGAAATACGACGTCTGGCATGACCGAGCCGTGTTTCATTTTCTTACCAATCCCTATGATCGCCAAGCGTATCTCAACCGATTGAACGAATCCGTTGTCAGCGGCGGCTACTTCGTCGTCGCAACGTTTGCGCCCGATGGCCCAGAAAAGTGTAGTGGTCTACCCGTTTGTCGTTATAGCGTCGATGGTCTCGAGACCGTTCTCGGAAGAGGATTCAAGCTGGTGTCGAACACTGAGCTCGGCCACGTGACACCTACAGGGAAAACACAGCAATTTACCTTGGCCGTATTTCAAAAGATCTAACCGTAGACTATTTGCCTTTTGAGTGCGGGCAGGGAAAACGATGCAGATGAAAAAAGATTGGGAGATATTTCGGCAATGGAAGTGGAGAATGTTGCAATTAGCGATTGTTCTTGCAATTGCCAGTGGAGTTGCCTATTGGAACTTCGCTGCGATCAGCGTGATCGAACATAAGATTTCCGCTGGTGAAATTGTTGCTGAGATAATGGGAACGGGCACCTTAGAGGCTAGAGTCAAATCAACCATCAGTCCCAAAATCGCTGGTCGCATTCACGAGATCCTGGTTGACCAAGGCTCGAGTGTAACGAGCGGCCAGCTACTGTTTACATTGGACGATGCCGAGCTCAAGCAACAAGTTGAGATTGCGCAAGCGACTACCGCAATGTGGCAAGCGTCTCTCGCAAGATTGCAGGCAGATCTTGATCAAGCCAAAGCAGTTCTCGACAGTGCGCAGAAAGAGTTCAAGCGAACTCAACAGTTGCTTCAATCAAACTCGATATCCCAAGATGAAGCAGAGAAATCGACTGAACGATTGCACATCGCTGAAGCTGGGTTAGCACGTGGCAATGCGGCGTTGTTAGAAGGCCAACGCCAGATAACGACTTCGGATAAAACCCTCGCTTTTAACGAAGCTAGGTTGGCAGACACTCGCGTCTCG
>JANMGH010000100.1:0-1883 GCA_031374515.1 Pirellula sp.
GCAGCGTTGAACGATGTCAACATCGGCACGCCAGTGATCCAAAACTATTTCGCTTGGCGGCGGAGCGTTTTGATCTTTGTTGTTCTGTGTACCACTCTTTCAGCCGGACTCTCGACGTTTCGATCGCTGAACGAAGTGGACCAAAAGCCCGAAATTCTGTCAACGATCGAAGCGCACCTCGACGCAAGTTTCGGTTTGACTCTGTCCTCGCCTTCGGAGGATGGCCAAAGTACTGACGAAGACAGCAGTGCGACAGAAGAGGAGTTTCAGACATACTTCGGAATGATAAGCGAAACGATTCAAGTCTTGTCATGGTATGTATTACCAGTAACGGCATTGTTAGTCGTTTTCTTCTGGACCAAATTTCGCTTCACGCATCACGCAATGGCCATTGCGTTCGCGTTCTCGTTTTTGTTCCCGATGTTGATTGCGCTTTGCCCGTGGGGGTGGAGCTACGCTGAGCCCCATGATCCCTCAGCCAGTGTTGCGGAGAAAAAGATGGAGGAAGTTGCTTATGGAATTGCGTATGGTGCCGAGTACTTGCTTACATTACTCCCAACCGTACTGTCGTTGGTTCCAGGGGTTCAGAGGAGTTGCCTTCGCGTAAAGACGTTGCTTCCACAGTCGGTGCTGCCAGGTTGGTTCCTTGTTGCGGCAGCACCGTTCTATTCGTTGGTACTTCTTGTCGTCTTTGTTGCGATCAATCAAATTGTAAGCGGTCCGTTTTTCTTTGTTGGGATGGTACTACTTGTGTTGGCTCCGCTTCTTTATACGTTTCGAATGGATGTACTGAGCCGTCCTCTCGCCTCCCCTGCGGACTATCAATGTTTTGGCAGTCTTCGCGCGTCGGTAGGAGCGATCACGGCCATCGCAGGCGGTTGTCTACTGGTCTTTTTAATAACGCTCGATTTACAAGGGATTCGCGTGTTTGGTTTAGATCCAAAAACTTCCTTGCTCCAACCGATTGATGTCGTGCAGCTTTTTCTCGAAACGACCGGCAAATCGATGTTCGTTACCGTCCTCGGTGCCGACATTTTGATGAGAGTCAATTTTTCAGCGTGGGGAAATGTGGCTCGCTTTTCTGGCACAGTCGAAGCAGACGCTTACGGAACCGCGATGCAGCAAATCGGTCGAGTCTCGACGAACGCGGAGTAAAGCTCAACACGCACTTGGTTGATAACCTACTAAACTAGCCAACGAATCCACTAACCAAGTGTTGCTAATAAGAAATCAATAACAACGTGGGTGGCACTGGATACTCTCTTCGGTTTACCACTGCGATCAAGGCACTCAAAAAACAGTTGCCTCATTTGCAAGTTGAAAAATAGTCGTATCCACGTTTCTCCGAGACGTGGATTTCTGTCGCTTCTCCCAGATACAACGTTCTTATCTTTCCGTGGTGGGGACTTATTTGCGTCTCGGAGTGACGCAACTACGAGATTAAGACTCGTTCGTTATGGAAGTTCAAGATATCTTTGGGCAAGCCATTCGCCCAATTGGACTATACCCGCCGTGGCCATGACCAGTTTTTCTTTTTGTGGCGAAAGATCAAAGGCCTTGAGGTGAATAATAGCAGCTTCTGCAGATGCAATGGCAGCCAAGTTTGCGGTGACGTCAATTGCATTGAGAGCTTTGTCATCCGTAGGCGGTTGTTGGCTAACAAACCATTTCAAGGAGGGTATCGCCAAATCCAGTCGGCTTTGCTGGACAATCGACTGCAACCACTGGCTTGCGTTTTTGCGATAGGGTCCATAGGACATATCATTTTCACCGACATGATAAAAGATACCGGCCAATTCGACTTCATGACCTCGTGCGTTAAGGTCCTGGATCGATTCCTTGACGAAGGCAATGAACTGAGGATACAGATTTCTGTCTTTCGC
>JANMGH010000072.1:0-1336 GCA_031374515.1 Pirellula sp.
CGACTGCCGAATCTGGATTGGGAATCGCGCGTTCGCCCTGTGTAACATCCACTGCCTGCAATCGACGGGCTGCGAGTGAGTTTCCAGCCTGATCTACGGCCAACTCGGGGCTGACATCCGCACCGTCGATCCGCTTGGTCGGATCGATGCACCACAAATGTCCGGGCCCCTCGCCATGTTCGGGATCTTCGCCAACCGCAATGAACACTAATCCGTCGTAGATCGCAGGAAAGGCGATGAAGTGATTCCGAGTGGATCCGTTCAGCCTGTATAGCGAAGTCTTAGGATTAGCATCAAATTTCCAGAGCAATTTTGATCCTCCATGCCCATTTCCCCTGGGATCAAAGCTATCGAGCCAACCGTCTCCTCCCGGGAAGATAACTTGCGGCTGACCATTAAAGACTCCATAACTTGGCGAGGCCCATTGTGCGTGCAGGATATTTTTCCCAGGTGAATTATCCGTCCAAACAACCTTGCCGGTTTCACGGTCCAAGGCCATGAAGCTTGGAGCGTCGGGGGCCGGAAGACTAGTATGCGCATCATCTACACCATTGGAGGTGCAGACAAAGAGTACACTGTCGACCGAGAGCATTGAACAAGTGGCCATGTTATGCTGCTGTACACCAAGCTTGGTCATCATATCGAATTTCCACACAACATCCGCTTCACCCTTCTCGGCGGGTGTAATTTGCTTTTCAAGACCATCGTCGTCATCGTCATAGAATCCCTGCGTGTCAAGACAAACTATTTCTCCGCGATTTGATACGTACCATAGCCGATCATCATCCACGACGGGCGTCGAACAAACACCTTGATCTGGCCAATCATTCACGCGACCAGTTGGCAGTTTCTCGTTTGAATGCTGCCATAAGAAATTGCCCGTCGATTCCTCGAAGCAAAGCAGAACCCCTAAATCGATCGTGGACGGATAGCGTTGCAAATATCCCGCACCATTATTCGTGCCCACAAAGACCTTGCCATTGGCAACGACCGGATTGCCATAGGCTTCGGAGCCCAACGGAACTGCCCACTTAACATTCTTTGAAGCCATCGGTTTTTGTCCAAGCTTTCGATTCGCGATGGGAAAACGATCACCGGTGTCCCAGCTCAAGGGAATATTCGTACCTGCAGGCGTGTTGATTCTCGATCTGGAACCTCCCCACTGTGGCCAATCGAATCGGCCAACCTTTAGGTCATGTACGTCACTTAGAATTGCCTCGGTTGGGTCCGGTGGAAGTCGAATATCCAAGAGTTTGATAGTGTTAGATTCGGCAGTCAGCAGGTTGTGGCCATCCTGGCTAAAGGCGAGCAGTGAGATATCTTTGGTATACCAAGG
>JANMGH010000073.1:0-15942 GCA_031374515.1 Pirellula sp.
ACACCGCACAGCTGGGATGGCGGTGCGGTGCTTTTACCTCACGTAGATTCGGCGTGGAAGAATTTAACGAACCGCTTCTAGAAATCGGTAATCGTAAAGAGCTTCATCTCCACTGAGTTCACTGAGGATCGCTACTCGCCCGGTGGTCGTAAACGCGAGCTTGAATATCTCCCATTGATCATCGGTGATATCGCCCTGTTGAGAGGTTGCACCTCCTCCTTCCCAAGCGATGGATACACTTCTTCCACCGGCAACTGCATAGCTACCGAGACTCGTAATCCGACCAAAGTGCCATTCGAAGTTATTTCCAGCTTTTTTTGCTTGAGCTGCTTCAAGTGCCTCTCCGCCGGACTCGTGAATTTGGCGTTTTGCAGTTCCAGAACTCTTCTTTGCCATCGCTGTCTCCTTCGTAGATGTCTATGGAAATTAACCCGACTCTCGACCACAGCTACGTCAGTCTGTCTGCTCGAACGAAATCATCAAAAACGAGCGTAGTCGTCTGCAAACTTATCGAGAATAACGCAAGAGATCTTATCTGGGGGCATTTCGAATTCAAGGGGGATCTGCCGACAAAAGGTAACGAATCTTCCCATCCACATGTGGTTATACCACGATCTAGCCTTCGGCCGCTTTCCACAAATGGTTTATGACAACGGTGGACGTTGGCGAGGCCCGTTTGCTGGGCGACTGCTACACCCAATAGACTGAACCGCATAACGGCCGCTCGGTTAGAGCTGTTCCAAGCTTATAGCTTCGTCGGCAATAATTCGGCCAGCAGATTGGTGAGGGCAGTGAATTCAACCGGCTTAACCATGTGGCCGTTGAACCCGGCCTTGACGGATTTTTCTCGGTCTTCCTCTTGCCCCCATCCGGTCAGTGCGACGATGACAGTCTTTTCACCCGACGATTGTTCGCGGATGCGGCGACACACTTCGTAGCCGTTCAAGTTCGGTAGGCCAATGTCAAGGAGAATCACATCGGGCAGAAACGTCGTTGCGGCTTCCAGTGCTTGAACGCCATCGTAAGCTGTAAGAGTTTCGTTGCCCGAGAGCTTGAGCAGCAACGCCAGCGTCTTGGCGGCATCTCTGTTGTCATCTACCACCAGTATACGACAGGCTGTTGTGCTGGGTGTTTCACTTTCGGCCGCCTGCAATGGCAATGGATTCGAGGTTTCAACGATTGTGGGCAAACGCACCACGAACTCACTGCCTTGATTTTTACCGGCACTTTTGGCTTCTACAGTTCCGCCGTGCATTTCTACCAAGTTTTTCACAAGCGTCAGGCCGATGCCCAACCCGCTAATCGAACGCTCCAATGAAGTATCAATCTGAGTGAACATCTCAAAGATACGGGGTAGTTGTTCAGCGTCGATGCCGATACCGTTGTCCCTCACTCGGATAAGGACTTGTTCCCCTTCCCGCTGGACAACGAGCGAAATGCGACCTCCGTTATCGGTAAATTTGCAGGCGTTGTTCAATAGGTTACCGACAACCTGAACCAGTCGAGTCGGGTCGGCGTTCAAATAGATCGGCTGTTGCGGTACAGTGATTGTCAGTTCATGGTTCATGTCTTTATACAAAGAGCGGACGACTTCGACGGCTTGGTGCATAGAAGACGTCAGTTCGATTCGCCGCCTTTTGAGTTCGATCTTGCCACGGCTTATTCGGCTGATGTCAAGCAAGTCATCCACCAATCGTACCAAGTGGCCAATCTGACGTTCCATCATAATGGACGCCGCGTCGACAGCGCCCACATCTCGGCCGTTTAGTCGAATGATTTGCACTGCGTTGCGGATTGGAGCAAGTGGGTTGCGAAGCTCATGCGCGAGCATAGCTAAGAACTCGTCTTTATATCGATTCGCCTCCGCCAATTCGTTGGCCCGCTCGCGTACCGAAGAAACGTCATAAACGGCAAGCAAGATTAACTCTGGATTTTTTGAATCTGGTGGGAAGGGTCTTGCGTTGAGCAACATGGTCTTAAGGCCAAGATCAGGGAAAATGTGTTCAACCTCAAAGTCGTATATCGGTTCGCTTCGATCTAGAACTCTGTCGAGCAAAATCCGAAGACCAGGAATGTCCCATTGACCGTTCCCCAAGTCGCAAAGGAAGCTGTTCACCGTTTCATCTTTGGAGACATTAAACGATTCGTAAAAGGAACGGTTGGCCGTTATCACTCGGAGGCTGCTGTCGAGCACCAAGAATGGTTCTCGTAGAGTCGAAACAATGTCCTCGCCAAAAGCCAGCGCCTTAACCAAGGCACGCTCCGTCTTTCGCCGCTGCGATATGTCTCGAAAGATCAGGACGACGCCCGAGATTTCTTGTTTTTCATTCCGAATAGGAGCCGCGCTGTCGTCAAAAGGTACTTCATTGCCTTTTTTAGTGAGGAGTAGGCAGGGGCGTGCAAGCTTGAATGTTCGACCTTCCTTTAAAGCATGAACGGCCGGATTTTCAACCGGCTGGCGGCTTTCTTCATCAATAATAGAAAACACTGTGTCGATGGGTTGTCCCACAGCGTCTTGGAGGATCCACCCAGTCAGAGATTCTGCAACGGGGTTCAGAAAAGCAACCCGCCCTTCGCTGTCCGTGATAATCACGGCATCGCCAATACTTGAAAGTGTATCGAGCAACCAAACACGCTGCTCATGCAATTCTTTTGCGCTTTTTGGGACAGGCAAAAGCTCACCTGATTCCACTTTTTCGTTCACCATCGTCACGGCGCTTCCTTCCAGAAGCAAGGGAGCGGTCGGTTCAAAACTATTTGCCATCCAGTGTATGCGGAACGGTCAGTATGGCTTAGCCGAGCAGATTGCCTCCGATCAGCAATTCCTCTATTTCTCCCACACGCAATCGGCATGCCGACAATGATGAAACCAGGTGCTCCATGCAGTTACTTGGATGCTTTTGGTCAAATATCCACGCAATGCGAACTGCATTGGCTTCTGCTTTGAGCCAGCGTTGATCTTTTTTCGGCCACGATAAGGGTCCACCAACCACAATGCGCGCCGATGGTTGGTGCAAAATCCGTCGTACGGATATTTCCAAACTAGCCCAACCACTTTGGACATGGGATCTTGCCGGTTAGACTACGCCTGCGGGATCGGTCGAGCAACTTAGCAGCTTGCCCGAGCCGCAAGCTTGTCATACACATATGGAAGTAGCCGTAGCCAAAAGCGCCAGTGCTTTCCAAATCTAGCACAAACTATGTGGGCGTTGGCGCTGGCTGCTTGCTGGTCGACTGATGCATCAGATATTTTCGGTGCAGATAGTCTGAAGCGGATAATCAACAAAGGGAAAAAATGAGCATTGAACTAATCATTTTGATCGGCGTGTTGGTACTTCTATTGGGAGGGGGTGGGGGCTATTATTGGAACCGACGACGGTAAGACGTGTCCTGTACCAATATTTCGCTTGTGGCCTTTTTGCGGACAGGTCTCCTCTTCCATCGCCGCAAGCTTCCCATCCACAATTTGGATATAGCCGAAGCCAGCTTCCAGAGACTTCCACGGGTTAGCTCATGACGCTATGGACTATGGTTCCGGCCGATTAGACTGCGGCTGCGGGATCGGATAGATTGAAGCACGCTGGTAAGGAGACGTCTACAAAAGCGCAAAGCAAAATCAACGGTCTGAGGTGCTGGATTAATTTTGGATGGATAGCTCCCGCCCCAGACCCTGGACGTACATGGATTATTTCGGTATTCGGAGAGAAACCATGACTGGTTTGGACAAAAGCAGATCACAGCGGCTTGCGGTCATGCTATGGATGGTTGGCATGGGGAAGCTCGTCCTGGCGATAATGATTCTAATTCTGGCTGTGACTGGTTATCAAACGACGAGTGCGGTGAATGGAACCCTGTTGCTCGTCGGAATCAATTTGGTATTGCTGGGCGGCTTGTGCCTGAGAGCAAGTCGCGCGTTCCAGACTTTACTGACTGAAGACGCATTGCACGTAACTGCCAAGATCTTTGGCTATTACGTCATTTTATTGGCGTTGGCCATACTTGGCGTCGGCTACGACCTCATCGTGTTTCTGTCGAAGATTATCAGCGACTAACCCGGTTGACGAGGGATCGCGCAAACAACGTCCGAATTGATGATGATTAGCCCTCAAAAAACAGCCGACCGTTCGGCTTGAGAACCGTCGCCACTCCCTCGACGTAGCGGCGGCGGTCATCATCGCTGAAGACGTGGAAGAGGCCGCTGTCGATCACGTTGTCGAAGACTTTCGGCAGTTTCTTTACCGCCTGGGCGATGCCGACCCTGCTACCGTACTGCCTGTTCCGTTACAATACTCGCTCTTATCGCAGGAAGCGGGGACTTCCCGGAGTAGGATCAATGACGTTTTTCACAAAAGCCACGAACCATGCCGCAACGGCGACGAGAAAACTGGAAGGAATCTGACGCCGAGCTTTTTCGCCTGCTGGTCGAGAACGTCACCGACTACGCTATCTTCATCTTGGACCCGCAAGGTTACGTAGCCTCCTGGAATCCTGCGGCAGAGCGAATCAAAGGATACAAGGCAGACGAGATCATCGGGCAGCACTTCTCCCGCTTCTACGCCCAAGACGCCATCGACCGGGATTGGCCCATCCACGAACTCGAAGTCGCCAAGGCCATGGGCCACTTTAAGGATGAAGGCTGGCGGGTCCGCAAGGACGGTACACAGTTTTGGGCGAACGTCGTTATCACGGCGCTGTACGACGGGGCCGGGACTTTCCTGGGCTTCTCGAAGATCATCAAAGACTTGACCGACCGGAAGAAGTCGGAAGAGAACGCCCGCCGATTCGTGGAAGAAGCAGCGGCCCGCCGTGTCGCCGAAGAGAATGCTCGGCTGCTGCACGAGCAGCGGGAGTGGCTGTCGGTCACGCTCGCCAGCATCGGCGATGCGGTGATAACCACCGACGACAACGGGCGGGTGAAGTTTCTGAACGGCGTGGCCGAGGAACTGACCGGCTGGACTCAGACGGAGGCCGAGGGAAAGCCATTTCAGACGGTTTTCGTGACCCTCAACGAACAGACCCGCCAGCCGGTCGAAAACCCGGTGAAAAAAGTGCTACGGCACGGAACGACTGTGGGCTTGGCGAATCACACGATCCTGGTCGCCAAGAATGGCGTCGAGCGGCCCATTGACGACAGCGCCGCCCCGATCAAAGACGGGGCGGGGAATATGGTCGGCGTGGTGCTGACGTTTCGGGACGTGACCCAGCAGCGGGCAGCGGACAGGGCGCTACAGGATCGGGAGCAAGAACTCAGGCTTGTGACGGATCACGCCCCGGCGTTCCTCGCCCACTGCGACCGAGAGGGTCGGTATAAGTTCGTGAACAAGGGCTATGCCGAGAGATTTGGCTTGGTCCCACAAGACGTAGCGGGTCAGCGGATTCCAGACGTATTGGGCAAAGAGGCGTATGCGAATATTGCCCACCATGTCGAGTCGGTTTTGGCAGGGCAGCCGGTGGAGTTCGAGGTTGAAATTCCTTACGAGCGGATCGGGCTGCACATCATGCACGTCGCCTATGCCCCGGAGTTTGACGCCTCCGGGCGGGTGGAGGGATTCGTCGCCGTCATAACAGATGTGACGGAGCGCAAGCGGGCCGAGGACGCCTTGCAAGCGAGCGAGCAGCGGTTCGCCCGCTTCATGCAACACTTGCCCGGTCTGGCGTGGATCAAGGACGAACAAGGGAGATACGTCTACGCCAATGACGCCGCAGCGTCAGCGTTCGGCACGTCCCAGGCTGAACTCTACGGCAAGACGGACGACGACGTGTTCTCGTCAGAGACGGCGGAACGGTTCAAAGCCAACGATGCAAGAGCGTTGTCGGGCGGGACCATTCAGGTGGTCGAGGAGTTGGAACACGACGACGGCCTTGTTCACTACTCACTCGTCTGTAAGTTCCCCCTTTCGGAGTCGGACGGGGGCATGGCGCTGGTCGGCGGGATGGCGATTGACATCACGGAGCAGCGGCAGGCGGAACAAGCGTTGCGCCGGAGCGAAGCCCGGTTCCGGGGTCTGATGGAGCAGGCCCCGTTTAGCATCCAGGTCTTTTCCCCGGACGGGCGCACCCTCCAAGTGAACCGGGCCTGGGAAGAGTTGTGGGGCCTGACGTTGCCGCAAATTGCCGAGTACAATGTCCGCCAGGACCAACAGCTTGCGGCTAAGGGCGTGTTATCGTTCATCCAACGTGGCTTTTCCGGCGAGTCCACCCATGTCCCGGCAGTTCAGTACGACCCGAACGAAACGATTCCCGACCGGACCTGCCAAGGCGACCCCCGGCGCTGGGTGTCCGCCACTATCTATCCGCTAAAGGATGAAGCCGGACAGATTCAGGAAGTCGTACTGGTCCACGATGACATCACCGCCCGCAAACGGGCCGAAGATGCCTTACTTGATGCCCAACGGGATTTGGAAGATCGAGTCAAGCTGCGCACCGCCGAACTCGCCCAGGCCAATGAGTTTTTAAAGGCCCTGCTGGAGAACGTCCAGACCGGGGTAGTGGCGTGCAATGCGGACGGCGTACTCACGCTGTTCAACGGCGTAACCCGTGTTCTGCACGGCCTTCCCGAAGAACCACTGTCCCCGGAGCGATGGGCCGAAAGGTATCGCCTCTTCCAGCAGGACGGCCAAACGCCGATGACGCAGGCGGACGTGCCGCTCTACCGTGCGCTGCAAGGCGAGCGGGTACAGGATGCCGAGATGGTGATTCGGCCCGAAGGACTTTCGCCACGCACGGTGCAGGTGAGCGGGCAGGCGATCGTGGACGCAGAAGGCGTGAAACTTGGAGCCGTCGTCTCCATGCACGATATCACGGCCCGTAAGCGGGCAGAGGAAGAATTGCTCAAGGCCCATCAAGAGCTTGAGCTTCGGGTTGAGCAGCGGACCGCCGAGTTGGGCTTGGCGAACGAGGCGCTGCGGGACGCCGACCGACGCAAGGACGAATTCCTGGCGACACTGGCCCACGAGCTTCGCAATCCGCTGGCCCCGATTCGCAACTCACTGCAAATCCTCAAGATGCCGAGGGTCGATGCGGCGACCGTGGAGCGGTCACGTGAAATGATGGAAAGACAGGTCCATCATCTCGTGCGGCTGGTGGACGACCTCTTGGATGTGTCTCGTGTTATGCGGGGGAAGATCGAACTCCGCAAAGAGCACATCGAACTTGCCACGGTCGTCGCCCGTGCGGTCGAAACGGTGCAGCCGCTCGTGGATGCGCAAGGCCACGATTTGAGCGTGCGGCTTCCGAATGAATCCTTGCTCCTCGATGCCGACCCGGTGCGACTCGCCCAGGTCGTCGGCAATCTCCTCACCAACGCCGCCAAGTACACGGAAGCGGACGGGCGCATCCGGCTCACAGCTGAACGGGAAGGCGATGAGGCCGTGCTGCGGGTCCGTGACAACGGCATTGGGATCACGACGCAAATGCTCCCCCGCATCTTCGAGTTGTTCGTGCAAGTGGACCACGCCTCCACGAAGGCACAAGGCGGGCTGGGCATCGGTCTGACCTTGGTAAAGAACCTCGTCCAGATGCACAACGGGACGGTCGAGGCTCGGAGCGCCGGGTTGGGTCAAGGGAGCGAGTTCGTAATTCGGCTGCCGCTTTGGGCGCATGAGGTTGAACAGGTTCATGACCAAGTGACGGTGCAGCAGCCGCAACGGCCACCGACGCCATCTGGACACCGCCTGTTGGTCGTGGACGACAATCAGGACGCCGCTAACAGCCTCGCCATGCTACTGACGCTCCAAGGCCACGATGTCCGAGTGGCGCACAACGGCCCGGCTGCGCTGGAGATCACGAAGGGCTATGCGCCGGACGTGGTGTTTCTGGACATCGGGATGCCGGGGATGGACGGGTATGAAGTGGCACGACGGTTGCGGCAGCAGCACGGCCTGGAGAACGTGTTGCTGGCGGCCCTTACCGGGTGGGGACAGAAGGAAGACCGCCGCCGCTCGTCGGAAGCCGGATTCGACCACCATCTCGTGAAGCCACCGGAGCCGAAGGCAGTGGAAAGTGTGCTGGCCGGGTTAAAGCGCAAGAATGGATGAGTCGCCGCTGGGCCGTGATCGGGCTAAGGCTCAATCTTGGCTCCTCGTCATCCCGCAGCCCGGACCCGGAGAGAAATAGCGTGAGAAGTCAATGGATGTGTAAAAGCATGTTGATGTGGCGGCTGCAACGGCGGCATTCGGCGTGGTCCACAGCGTACTGCCGAGCCGCACTGCCAAGCGAAAGGCCGCCCGACGATTCGGCGTGTTGGTAATCGCCGCGCTCGGTCACTCCGGACACTTCACTGTGAGTCATTGGAGATACGCGAACTTTCGTTGCAGACGGGGGAGAAACACTGGTCAACCTTACCACGGCCGACGTCCAACAGCTCGGGCAAAGGGTCGACGCGATCGCGATGGCGCCGGACGGTTCGTATGCGGCTGTTTCGGATTCCACGCCCGTTACCCCAACGGGAAAATTCAAGCAAGCTTCGCTGCACCGGCGTGTCAAACGAATGGCACGTAGATTTGGCGTAAGTCATGACATATAGTCCGGAAAACGGGCGACGAAATCGATCAAATATGCCCCTTTCCGGGCTCCTTCCGCACACCACCAAGCCATGCGCTTCGGCACCAGCCGGATCAACGAAGCTGAGCAAACTTGGCAAAGTCCGACCAGCTATTTGCTGCATCCACAAGTTGGATCGTTCGACTATAGCCTGGTGCCAACATCCGCTTCCTTCCGACAGGCTTCTGCCATTTCCACAAGGTAGTGCCTAGCTACTAGCTTCCCGAATTCGGCAGGATGCACGGCCAGCTCATCAACTGTGGAAAGCGTCGTACTCCTGCAGGATCGGTCTAGCCAGCAACCAACCTCTTGCCTAGCCGCAATCTTCGCATCCACATGTGGACATATCCGAAATTGAACCGAGCGTCCTCCACAGTTTGGTTTACGATCAGGAATTAGACCGTATCCACAGCGTTGTCCAATCCTTGTAAACATCGGTGCTCCTTCCACAATCGTTGCTTCCATGAGCAACCAGCAAACTAACGCTGCCAATCCGCGCTTTAAAAACCATCTTCTCTCCCGCTAACCTCCAATTCTGTTTGTTTGGGGGAGCATGTACTTGGAGACGGATTTGAACATCCTACCTCCGTGTTATGAGCTTTTTTCGTCTACGGAGCGGATTCCAGCCGTTATCGGTTAAATTCGATCAAATATGCGAGTCTCTACCGTGAAAAGCTCATAACCCCAGGGTCGGAAAAACAGAGATCGGAGAGACTTTTTGCCGGATCGGTCGAAATCGGTCGCTTTGAGCGAAGCACAGGTTATGAGCTAGAGAGCGCTGGAGAGAGTCGACAGAGATACGTCGGAACAGTCGACGAATAGCGAAATAGCTGGGGATAAACGAAGAAAGGCTGGAGCCATGACAGCACCAGCCTTTTCGTTTACTTGTGGGTAGGATTTTGTTCGCTACCACTCGTCAAAGTTGCGGGAGCCAGACTCCGTTCGAGCGCAAAACAGAGAGTTGGTCTCGCTAGGTTTGACGAGTGGTAGCGAACGAATTCCTGAGGGATTCGGGAAAGCGAGATTAAGGTGCGCATTCGCGGCGTTAGATGGCGAAAGGCTTGGGAATAAACGATTGTGGAAGGAGTAAGGCTCATTACCTGGATCGGACAACGTTGTGGAAATAGAACTCGCGAATTCCAATGGCGCGGCTTAAGACCGAGCGGGTCTTGCCCTATTCGCTGAAATTCCGACTGTCCTGCAACGCCTTTCAAAATTGTTGACGCAAAGCGCGCTCTCCTCGACCGCCGACGGCGTCTTTTATCTTAGAGGTCCGAATTTCCTAGCGTTGGTTGCAGTTGAGATTCAGTCCAATGCTGAACTGGAACGTCGGCTTCTCGGATCGTCAGCTCATCTTCTGCTTTCAACCGGTAATCACCAATTCACATGCGAGGAACTGTACTATGTGGCACTTAACGCGATTTCTCACGAGGAGCGGACTTTGGAGTGCATCTCTGTGGAGCATCTCTCTTTTTATGGCGGCCGCCTTCGGAGATGACCCTAAACGATTACAGGTTGGAGACTCGATCCCTGAGTTCCAGTGCCTGGATGATCAAGGCAAGATGTGGGACTCCCGGGAATACGTTGGCAAACAGATGCTTGTGATCTATTTCTATCCCAGCGACTTTGCGTTTTGTTGTTCGAGCCAAGCTCAACGTTATCGCGATTGCCAACGCGAACTGGCCGACCAAGGTGTGAAATTGATAGGTATCAGCGGAGACACTGTACTGGCACATGAGATGTTCAAAAAAACCTATTCACTGAACTTTCCTTTGCTGGCAGACGTTGATGGCAGCATTGCTTCAAAATTTGGAGTCCCGGTGCGTTCCGGCGGCAAAGCCATGTTGAAAGACTCCAGTGGCAAGGAAATCATTGACGTTGATGGGCAAGCGGTCTCCATACCGCGATGTGTGACTGCCGCAAGATGGACGATGATCATTGGCAAAGACGGCCGGATCCTCAATCGGCAAACGGGCGTCTCACCTGTCAACGACAGTCAACACGTTTTGGAATTTATACATAAGCTGGCGGCCAAATAGTTGCCAACTAACAAAACATCAATCGTACGAATTCGCAAACCAATTAGTGCCACTCGGGTAATCGATGGCCGACTGCCCGTTCAACAGGGGACAAATATGGCGCAAGGCTGTTCCGAGATTGCTATGATGAAAATTGCGTTTAGCCCGTTCTCTCAGTGCGAGCCCAACATGAACCAGCCAGTATTGGATCAGGAACAATGGCTAGAGCGACATCGGCCTTATCTATCTTTGTTGGCTCACTCTCATCTGAATCGACGTCATTCCTCGCGACTTGATACTTCGGACATTGTTCAACAAACGCTTCTAAATGCGTTTCTAAATCGAGATGAGTTTCGAGGTAGCACCGAGGCCGAGCTGGCAGCGTGGCTTCGAGAGATTCTGAAACACAAGCTGGCCGACGCATTACGCGACCAGCAACGTGACAAACGCGATGTTCGACGCGAGTGCATATTTGACGAAGGGATCGACGCATCGTTTTCTCGCACCGAAGGTTGGCTAGTCTCACTGCAGTCGTCGCCTAGTCAGAGAGCGGTGAAGCAGGAAGATCTGCTTCGGCTGTCTCAAGCCCTCACCGAATTGCCGGATGCCCAGCGTGAAGTCATCGTGCTTCATCATTTGCAAGGACAGAAATTGGCCGCGGTGGCAGCGGAAATAAATCGAAGCGAGGCGGCCGTGGCCGGCCTATTGTTCCGAGGTCTAAGAACACTACATAACCTGTTAGGAGATTAAGCGTCATCCATGTCCGATAACGATGCACCACAACCTGATAATAACGCTGATCGTGACCAGCAGTTAGAAGCAATTATCGCCGATTACATCCGCACCTGTGAGACCGGCACTGCACCCAATCGCGGCGAGATTCTTATGCGACATCCGGAGCTAGCGGATGAACTCCGACAGTTCTTTGGTCAGCATGACCGTATGAATCACATCGCAGCGCCGATCCGAGGTTTTGGCGACTCGCTGGCTCAGGCAGTGGGACCGGGACAACAGCTCAGTTACGTTGGCAACTATGAACTGCTGGAAGAAATCGCTCGCGGCGGGATGGGAGTGGTGTACAAGGCTCGGCAAACCACGCTGGGGCGCATTGTGGCCGTGAAGATGATTGTCTCAGGCCGAATGGCCAGCGAACAAGATGTACAGCGGTTCCAGGTCGAGGCACAAGCAGCCGCAGGACTTCAACACCCGAACATTGTCTCCATTCACGAGGTGGGCCAGCACGAGGGTTGGCATTATTTCTCGATGGATTACGTCGAGGGCCGCGACCTGTCGAAAATTCTTCGAGAGAACGTATTGTCGGCGAAGCTGGCCGCGACCTACGTTCGTCAGATGGCAGAAGCGATCCAATATGCGCACCAGCAAGGGATACTGCATCGCGATCTAAAGCCATCCAATATCTTAATCGACAGTCACGATCAGGTTCGCATCACCGACTTTGGCTTGGCAATGCGCGTCGAAGGTGGCAGCGACCTGACCCGTACCGGCCAAATTGTGGGAACACCCAGCTACATGCCACCCGAACAAGCGCAAAGCAAACGCAGCTTGATCGGACCAGGCAGCGACGTGTATTCATTAGGTGCAGTTCTTTATGAATGCCTCACTGGGCGCGCGCCGTTCCGAGCTGACTCGGTGCTGAAGACGATCGAGCAGGTCATCCATGCCGAAGCCGCATCACCGCGCACGCTAAACGCCGCCATTCCACGCGACTTGGAAACGATTTGTTTGAAGTGCTTAGAGAAAGAACCTCATCGTCGCTATGGCACAGCTCAACTTCTGGCCGATGATCTGGGACGCTTTCTTAAAGGCGAGCCAATTGCGGCTCGTCCTGTCAGCCGTCCGACTCGAACTTGGCGATGGTGCCTTAGAAATCCAGCAGTGGCAGGGTTGTTGGCAATGGTGGCTATCAGCCTGACAGGAGGCACTGCGGTATCAACGTACTTTGCCATGATGGAGGCCCAACAATTCAACAATCTTAAGGCAGAGCAAGAACAGAGCAAAAGTCTAAGACTTAGCGTAGAGGAGCAGGAGCAACGTAGTCGGCAATTGAATGAATTGATCAAGGAAGCAGAGGAAAAGCTGCAAGGGGGAGAAACGAAGCTCCGCGCCGGAGAAGAAAAACTCTTTGACACCTACATGCAGCTCGCGCGGAGTGCATGGCGAGCAGACAAGGTTGAATTAGCTGACCAATACCTCAATAACTGTCCACCAAGTTGGCGCGATTTCGAATGGAATGAACTAAAACGAAAATGCTATCCAGAAGTTTTCTCGTTGGATATCAAGCAATGCGCAGCGTTTAGCTCCGATGGCATCATGGCGGCAGCATTTTCGGAGAACTCCATCCAGTTATGGAACGTCGTTGAAAATCGTAAGACGCATGTTATTTCGTTGGAAAGGAATTGCGTCGGTCCCGTCGCTTTGAACTTTGATGGCTCGAAACTCGCATATGCAACGGGAGTCAAATCGTTGTTTGGGATGTGAAGTCGAATACCAAACTTGGCATACTGGAGGGGCATGAGTTTCCTCTAACCTGGATCACTTTTAGTCCCGACCGTGTACACTTGGCAACGGCGAGTTTTCGTGCAATGAGTATAAAACCTGCAGAAAGAAAAGTAATTCCTGCGACGGGCGAAGTATTCATTTGGGATATGCGTACTTTCCAGAAGACACTTTCGCTTCAAGGTAGAAAACATGCCGTCTTTAGTCATGACGGACGATGGATTGCCGCCCAGGGAAGCGGAGAGTGGTTAGCCACCGAGAGAAAATTTGAAGGAAGAATCCTGGTTTGGAATATCTCCGACTCGGGCAAAACACCACTTGCAATTGGCAATTCAGCATTAGGTAATGTGCCGACAAGCTGTCCATGTTTTCATCCGACGAAAAATGAACTTGCTGTTTCAAATTGCAATTCCCCGGGAGTCGAGTTTTGGGACATCGAAAAGGGACAGTTGATGAGGCGACTCAGCTCCGAAATTTATCCTTCAAAAATGTCTTATAGTCCGGATGGTAAGCACTTCGCAATCTTTGGGAAAAGAACAAAAGAAGCGGATCGACCTGCTTCGTTTAGAGCAGTCACATGGAACACGGTCACGCGCGAACGAGAGCATACGATTCCTTGGTATACCAAAGATATCTCACTGCTCGCCTTTAGCCAGGATGGCCACAACCTGCTGACTGCCGAATCTAACACTATCAAACTCTTGGATATTCGACTTCCACCGGACCCAACCGAGGCAATTCTAAGTGACGTACACGACCTAAAGGTTGGCCGATTCGATTGGCCACAGTGGGGAGGTTCCAGATCGAGAATCAACACGCCTGCAGGTACGAATATTCCCTTGAGCTGGGACACCGGTGATCGTTTTCCCATCGCGAATCGAACGCTTGGACAAAAACCGATGGCCTCAAAGAATGTTAAGTGGGCTGTTTCGTTGGGCTCCGAAACCTATGGCAATCCGGTCGTTGCCAATGGCAAGGTCTTTGTGGGCACGAATAATGGTGCGGGATATTTGCAACGCTATCCGTCCACGATCGATTTAGGGGTTTTGCTTTGCTTCGAGGAAACGACAGGCAATTTCCTTTGGCAACATTCGAACGAGAAACTGCCAACTGGCCGCGTGAATGACTGGCCAAATCAAGGTGTTTGTTCGACGCCCGTCGTGGACGGAGACCGATTGTGGTACGTATCGAATCGTGGGGAGGTAGTTTGTCTTGACACCCAGGGATTCTACGACGACAAAGACGATGGCTATCAGGATGGCGTTTGGAGTTCGTTGTTTAATGTGCCTGTTTATGCGCATTTCCTTCCCAATCTAGGCTACCTGTCTCAATTCTGGACCGAAATATTTAGAGACCACAATCTTGAAATTTCGCGCAACGTATCGATTGCAGAAGTGAATCGAGAATGGATCGTCGGAGAATGGCGCAAGGAAGGTGGGGAATCGACTTTAGTGGATCGCTTTTGTATACGTCGCGATGGGGCTCTGCTCCGAGTCTTCGACGTACCAGAGAAGGGTCAATCTGAAAAAGAGTTGTTTACGGTCGAAGACCTAATGTTGCCCGCCTTTGGAACCAACGAAGTCGCCAAAGATCTGCGCGAACATTTTTCCAAGTTGAATATTCAGTTACCTGAGCGAGTCGACATCCACACAGTTCAGCCCGGCAAGCTTTGGTCGTTTTCGATCGAGAGCGCAGGCCAAAGAACGGATTTTCGCATGCGGCTATGGCGAAATTCTTTGCTGTACGTTGAGAAACGAATCAAAGCCGCCGAGAAGGGTGAAGCGGATGTTGTTTGGAAATTCGATATGATGACCGAGCTTGGTGTGCAGCAGCACAACATGGCCACTTGTTCAATGCTCTCGGTCGACAGTGTACTCTTTGTCTGCACCTCCAATGGTGTAGACGATGCGCATACTAGTCTTCCGGCCCCCGACGCTCCAAGCTTCGTGGCCTTGGACCGTGAAACCGGCAAGGTCGTTTGGACGGATAATTCACCTGGGAAAAATATCCTGCACGCACAATGGGCCTCGCCAAGTTATGGAGTCTTTAATGGTCAACCGCAAGTTATCTTCCCGGGAGGAGACGGTTGGCTCTATAGCTTTGATCCCAGGGGAAATGGGCATGGCGGATCAAAATTGCTTTGGAAATTTGATGCTAATCCTAAGACGTCGCGATACAGGCTGAACGGATCCACTCGGAATCACTTCATCGCCTTTCCTGCGATCTACGACGGATTAGTGTTCATTGCGGTGGGCGAAGATCCCGAACATGGCGAGGGGCCAGGACATTTGTGGTGCATCGATCCGACCAAGCGGATCGACGGTGCGGATGTCAGCCCCGAGTTGGCCGTAGATCAGGCTGGAAACTCACTCGCACCCCGTCGATTGCAGGCAGTGGATGTTACGCAGGGCGAACGCGCGATTCCCAATCCAGATTCGGCAGTCGTTTGGCACTACTCCGGCTATGATCAAGACAACAACGGCAAGATTGAATTTGAGGAGACGTTTCATCGCTCATTAAGCACGCCAGTCATCAAAGACGACGTTCTCTACATTGCCGACTTTAGCGGCCAATTTCATTGCCTCAACGCTAAGACAGGCAAGGTCTATTGGACCTATGATCTCGCCTCAGCATGCTGGAGCACGGCACTCCTGGTGGATGGCAAAGTGTACATCGCTGACGAAGACGGCGATGTTGCCATTTTTCGTCATTCTGCCGATCCTCGATTTGCGATGAAGTCTGCCCCTTCAAATGACCATAGGCTGGGCCTAAAAAAACGCGAGTGGGTTTGGGACGGCGAATTGATAAACGAGTGTAATCTTGGCTCCGCAATTTATACGACTCCTATCGTCGCTAACAACGTTCT
>JANMGH010000127.1:0-5360 GCA_031374515.1 Pirellula sp.
CGGACAAGGCAGCAAGCGTTGCTTCCACGCACCGAGCCACATCTCCCGAGGGAAGGTGTTGCACTGCGGGCAGCAGCGGTGGTGACACGAGTTGTAAGCGATGTCTTGGTAGTGACCAAACGGGCAAGTGTTCGAGTGCCACCCCAGCTCTGCCGTTCGGCAAGCTCGAATCCTAAGCGCTGCACTACGCATCTCCATCGAGCAAGCGAAGGATTCAAGGTAACCATCAAGGTATTTAGCAAAGACGTTCTGAACCGTTAATGCCATGGTGGGTAATAGGTCTCAAAAGCACCTTCTCCAGTTTTGGCAAGTTCAACGCTAGTCGTCACCAAGTTCGCGCAAGTGACGTCTCCATTTCGAAAGCACCTGATCGCGAACTTTGGTGCACGACTTTGTTCGTCCGCCCTAATCTAGGTATCGTGTTCGGGTGGCCATCCACATTCCTGCCGGTCAAGCCTATTTAGGTCAACATACGTCATCGCGTCCATTTTGAGGGCAGTTGTGAGTGTAAGCAATTCTCGTGATAGGGTAGTGAAGAAACCGACGACAGCCAAGGTAATGTCCATTCGCTGCTGAATGAAGACAATATAGTGTTCCATTCCAGGACACTCCCCGAGACTCTTTAGTACATCGAGATTGTTCTGAATGTAATCGATTGCAATTCGCTGCTGCGCAAATACATCCAGTGCCTTGCCGTCACCAAGAATAACGTCGAAGCCGCTCGTCAGCGGTTGCCGGTGACCGGGCGAACTTTGGCCTTTGTGCCAAACGCTCGAAGGTCTTAGGGTAGTGGTGGACAAGTATAGGTCGACATCAAAGTTCTCACCATGCGCCAGAATTTTGAATTGGTTCATTTGGATGGCAATACACACGTGCCATTAAGGACGAACGACGCCATTCAGCGAGTGGCGGCAAGTAAAGTTTCCAAAAGTCCGAACGGTCGATCCGCCACTTCGCTGCAATGGTTTGTTCGCCAATTCTTTTTTGACTTTTAACAACGTTGCCTCCTGCCTAGTCTTCCGGTTCTGGAAATTCGAGCATCATGACCGAAGGATAACCGTCAAACACACTTATTATAAAAAGCAGATCCTCCGTCTTTTCTCGACTCATTCTTGGAAGCGAGACCAAAGAAGGCAAAAGCGGTTTTCCTTCCGACAAAGCTTCTTTGACCCAGGACTTCATGAGCCTAACGGAAAGCCGTTTCAATGCAGTGTCTCCAATAGGGAGCACTTCGTCAAGCTTTTTGACCTTTCCGCTATCGGAAATCAGGTAATGAAGGAGCATCGCAGAAGCGAACATTAGATTGAAAGACTTAGGTGTTCCAATCGATTTCGATGCAATCGACGTCAAATGCGGCAGAACGGCTATTCCCGCCGACCAAAGCCGTCTTTGATCAACATAGTCCTCATATAGATACTGCCAGAGATTTGTGCAACGATCGGACTCCAAAGCCCATGATCGAATGAGAACCGACGTTCCCAAAGCATTGCCCCAACGGCAATTCAACTGCTCCCAAAGTGGATCATCGAATGTCAACATACGCGCTTCAATGGCGAACGCCGGCGTTGACCGGGCCGCCGCCAATCAACATTGATTTCAGGAACGACGCGACCGGCGGCTCCGCGTCCAACGCTTTGTTCTGCCTTTTCTATCGCCGTCATCATTCGAGCTCGGCAACGTTGGGAGTACAGATTCGATCCGTGATTTGTTTGACAACATCGGCCATTGTATCGCGAGCACCGCCGAAATCACAGAAGTAAATGCCATAGGATTCGACGGAAGCGTGACCGTTTGGCATCTTGCCGGAGTTACTGGGCAACCGGTATTCGTAAATGAGTTGATTATCGAACTGGATCGTCTGCGTGAAATGGGTAGCAGAGCGCAAGATATCATCGACGGCATCGGTGGCAGTGCGAGGGAATGCGATCTTGTATTCGATAGCCATCTAAGTGTCACTCGGCGTCCGAAATCAGTTCAACCAAATCATCCTTGTCGAAGGGACGAACGTGCGGAAAATCAATGCCATGTTTGGCTAAGACATCTTGGTAATGAAGCAAGCGGCCCACGAGAGAATTTGTAAGTTCCTGAACGTTGTCGAGAAAGTCTTCATCGTCGATGTTTCTATTGACGGTAAACGTCGCGATGTTCTTGGCCATGCGGCATAGGTTCGCGAGTGAATCGCCCTGGATCACGCAGCCGGGATAGTTGCGGCCCGGCGGCTTGATCACCGCATAGTTGGAATCACGGGCGTATACTTCAAGAGGTTCGATGTCCATTTGCAATTCGTCGAGTCGCGCAAATTCAAGGCAGAACACTTGCGTTCACCCAGCGACGGGGCAACGCCTATTATTGAAAAACGGTTAGCCACCGTCGCTTGGGTGGAACGCAAAGTTACGGGGCATCGCTTCGCGTGTGTGCCAAGCCCCATCGTAAAGCTCCAGTGTAACTATCGGCCAAAATCGTGTCACGCTCCCAATGCGAAAAATGCTGCCGATGCCCCGGTATTTCAAGTACATGTTCGAGAAACCCAGTTTCTATGCAGGTGCGAACATATCGATCCCCATTCTTAAACACGACAGCGATTCGATCTACGACTCGTTCAATCTCTGAGGGTATGTTAACCCGTTTCACATACCAGTCGAACCATCTGACAAGTTCCCTTGCCGCTTCGAAAGGGGAATGAATCAAGCCATCTTCGTCTGCAGCATGCGAAGTCGATTGAATCGCCATGCATTCCAGGAAGTAAGAAGACATTGCGTCATATAGCCAATCGTCATCAACGGTCGGGCGAATTCGGTCGAAGTTCTCCCGGATGAAACTGAGAACCACACTTCGTTCACGAAGGCTGACTCGATCCAGCGAACGTCGGATGTCGCCAAAGGAGACACACTTTGCGTTTTTCCAATCATCAGGAACTGCCATTGGCACTCACAGATATTAGCCCCGTAACGTATTGCAATCTATTCGTCGGGGAGGGGAGTTGTTGGCCCCTTCGGAATACGTTTGATCCCCGACGTATAGATTGGGCGTTGAACTGAGCCGACGGAGCGGACGATCGTTACAAGTGGCTTGCGAACGGCGAATGTGCTGCGTGGGCTCGACGGAGAGTTAGTTTATCAATCCGGCTGCGAGTTGGCAAGTTTTTGCTAATTCGAGACTTTGGGTGGGCGCGGGTTTTGACTTTGGAAACGCTTGTACGGGCTGAGTTTCCGGCGTGGCGCAGCGTTGAGGGACGCGGCTTTCGTAGCGTTTTCTGAGGGCCGTTCGGGCGGATGAAGTTGTCGGTGCCTGGGGGCACGTTCGATTGGATCGCGGCATGGGACTTAAACTTCCGGAAGTGGAAGATTTTCTGGGCGGAGACTTTCGCGGTGATGACTTCGAGATGGATTCTGGTCGATGGTGCTCCAGGTGATCGTCCCCGCTAATGCGACTTGGGGAGCATCGGTTCCATCGCTTGTACACTGGAGAAGCTCTCTCCAACTGGGGCGGGGGCGTTCGGCAATGCACTTCATTTCGATCTGGCAAAGCGGGCACTTGGGAGCGGGCTTGGGCAAGTCGTCGCTCGGGTCAGACTTCGCTGAGGCCTCGACTGAAGCAACAGGCAACAGTTTGCGGCAAGCTTCTAGATACGCCTTGCGACGACTGCCGTGATAGCCGCCGTAGCAGCGACTGCGTGTAAAACTTTTGGGCAACACATGCAGCGACCAGCGACGCACGAACTCGGCTCCAGAGATTTTAATTTTCCGCGGTGGGTTCTTCTTGCCCTTCTGCTTTGAGTTGCTGCGAGCGGTAAACGTTACCATCCCTTCTTCGTCGCTTTCGATGCGATTGTCGCCGATCGGGCCGCCGGTCATGTAGCGAGTGAGATATTTGAGCACGTCCTTTGGGTCGCTCTTGCCATTCGGTGGTCCTTCGATGAAGACGTTCCAGTCCGACCCTCTCAGCGACTCCAGCCAACCTCGCAAAACTTTCGATTTGGTCAGTTGTTCAAACTCGTCGGTAAGCTTCAGTTTCCCATTGCGGACCAGCCAACCAAGCCCGCGCACGAATGTGTCTCGAAAGCGTTGACCCAGCGCGACGTTATCGACCAGCGAAGGCTTTTCAGTGCGCCACGGCCGAGTCACATCGCTGGCCGTCACCCAACGAGGATCACTGTCGGTGTTAGCTGCCGGTCCTCCGCCGGGAACTAGCGCGTGGATGTGCGGGTGATGTCCCAATTCCTGATTCCAAGTGTGCAGCACGAGCAGCGCGGCTGGGTCGATGTTCTGTTTGTTCATCTCGTACTTGATCGCCGACCACGCGCTGCGAAAGAGTAGTCGATACAACTCGCTTCGATTGCCCAGCACCATTCGCGAAAGTCTGTCGGGGATCGTAAAGACAACTTGAAAATAATTCACGCCCGGCAGGAGCAACTGCTCGCTGCGATCCGTCCAGTCCGCGCGACGCGCACCGGAACATTGCGGACAATGGCGTTCGCCGCACGAGTTGTAGACACCGTATCGTTGATTGCAGCCGGGACACTCATAAAGCCTTCCGAGAAGTTTCGGAGTGCGGCACAGAGCAATCTTGGCCAGGACGCTCTGAACTTGCCAAGCAACTTGGCCGGGCAAGTTCAAGTACGAGGAAGTGTACTTACGCAACAAGTCGATTACTCGCGGCGCTTGCGACGTCGGCTGGTTGGCTTGCGGCCCGAACTGCGACGCTGGGCCTTCGGTTCCGAGGGCGGTGTTTCCTCCAAGTTCGAGTTCGGTACTTCTTCGCAAGTCGAGGGCGGAGTCGAGGGTGTTGCGGGCGAAGTCGATTGCTGCTTGGTATCTTGCGAAGTCGATGGCGGAATCAAATCTTGTTCGACTGCTTTTATCTCCAATGGATTTCGTTCTGCCCATTGCGGGCATTGACGGACCGGCAGCCAGTCGATCGGGCTGGGCGATCGCTCGAAGTGCTGGCGACGAACGTGCAAGTAAATCATCGTCGTGATGAAACTCGAATGGCCAAGCAGCTTGCTGATCGTCAGTAGGTCCACTCCCGCTTCGAGCATGCTCGTCGCGTACGAGTGTCGCAAAGTGTGGGGCGAGACCGGTTTGCCGATCGCTGCGATCGCCGCCGACATCTTGCAAGTCCGCTGGATCGTTGCCGAAGAGAGAGGAACATCCGGCGTCTTGCCAGGGAATAGAAAGTTGCTTGGGCGGTGGACCTTCCAGTACGCTCGCAGTTCGGCGAGCAGCCTTGGCGAGACGGGCACGCGCCTTTCTTTGCTCCCTTTTCCGCAACGCACGCGGATCTGACCACGCTGGCCGTCGATGTCCGCGACTTTCAAATGAGTCGCTTCGGCCAGTCTCAGTCCCGCCGCGTAACACGTC
>JANMGH010000195.1:0-68752 GCA_031374515.1 Pirellula sp.
CATCAAGCACCTGAATGCGCTCGCTTGGAGGCGTTGGTTGGGTCACACTTTTAGACATTACTAACAACCTACTACGGAGCAACCTAGCGGATTGTTCCGTCCGGTTTGGGACGCGGCCAACAAACCGGTCCGTGCTTACGAACGACTGTGATAGTTCGGTTCAGCGAACTCTGGTTCATTTTTGGCTCGCGAGCAATAATTTCATGAGCTCTTCGGCTCCTACGCGCCCTTTTTCCTTGATAAAATCACGCGGCGTGTTGTCGCCGATCTCGAATACGATCGCCTCCATCTTGTGAGCTTTCATAAAATAGTTGCGTGAGACGATGGTCGGTTCGAGCTTGTCGTTTGGGCGAATATTCGGCTCATATTTCGGGATAGACTTCTTTATCGCGTCGAGCCAATTCCAGGTGAGGCCGGGCGAGTTGGTGTCCGTGAGATCCTTATTCATCGGATAATAGATGTCGTCCCAGGTCGAATGAAAATCTATTCCAAAATAAAATTTGCCCCCTGATTCGGTTTCCCGACGCGCGAGAAAATCGCGAATGGCTCTTGTTTCAGGCTGATTGAAAGCGGACCAGTCACGGTTGAGGTCGATCCCGCCCATATTGTGGCGCCAGTGGCCGTTGTCGACTCCGTCCGGATTCATCAGCGGCACGACGTACATTACCCAATCCTTACGAAATTCTTTCGATGGTTTCGACTTGTACGCGATCCGTTCGACAAACGCTTGCATTGCGAAATAGCCCGTGACCTCCGGCGGATGCTGGCGCGAAATGACGAGGATCATCTTCTTTGCATTTGGATTGCCAACCGTTAGCATCTTTATCGGCCGGCCCTCTGAGCTCTTACCGATATCATCGATCTTAAGTTTCTTTTTCCGGGCGAGTTTGCTCATCCAAGCATAGACCTGGCCGGAATTCTGCAGTTCCTGAGCCGAGAGCCAAAGCGGTTTTTTTCCGGTGGATATCCGCATCTTTATGCTTTTCGGACGCGCTGTAGGACTTTTGTCATTTGGGTCGTTGCCGATCTCCTCGATGCGGTCGCTCTCAAGCGATCTCCACTTTTGACCGTCCTTGCTTATTTGAGGGGAGTACCGATGCCGGGCGAAATCCGGATAATCGAGCGTTACGGAAATGTCCTTTTATCCACCACCACCTGGTCCTCCTCTTCCGCCGCCAGCGCCACCTGGTCCACCGCCCGCTCCGCCACCGCCCTGACCACCGCCACTGCCAGGCCCTCCGCCGCCAGCGTTACCCCCACCGCCGTTTGGAGCATTCCCACCGGCGCTGCCATTACCTCCAGCGCCTGCACCGTTAGCTCTGTATGCGATGATAAAAGTGGCAAGGTCTTCGCCCACTGCGGTCGTTAAGTCAGGCTGCAGTGTAGCTATGTCCGATCCGTTGATGTTGATGCGAGGAGTTCCATCTCCTGCGACATTCTTTTCCTTGGAGTACAAAGTTAAGTAGATAGCCCAGCCAAGCTCCGGTAGTTCAGTCGACGTTGCAGACCCGGAACTCGATCCGGTCTGCGTCGCGGTCGATGATTCCGAAGGTTCCAACACGCCGTTTCGGTTTTGGTCTAATCCGAACAGAAGGCTAGGTGTTACACCTCGAACCAGCAGCAATTGTTCAATAGATTGCAGCGGACCGTTCACGGGCGCGTAAGGTACCTGCAATTGGGTATAGTAGTCCCTTTCGGCACCATATTCTCGCGTTTCATCGTCTGCATCGATAAAGTCCAGAATCGCATCGGCAACGTCTTCGGTCATAGCAGGCAAAGCCATAAGAAGTGTTCTCCCAGCCCCAGCTCCTGATGGACTAGGCGCGCCGCCACCGCTTGACGTACTTGAGCTTAAAGCTCCAACACTCGAACCTGCTCCTCCGCCGGCAGGCAAACCGAGGCTTGACAAATCCATGCCACCTAACTGCTGAGCGATCTGTCCGATCGACATCATGCTGTCAATGATCGGCAATACATTGACATTAAGGCGTGCCGACTCATTGTGGAGTCCAAACCGATAGCCTGCGTATCTGCCTTCTTCATTCAAATCGGGTGCAAGCATTGAGTAGTTGCAAAGGTTGTTTTTTCCGCGTCCTACCAAAACCGAGATGGCTTGGAACGTACTCGGATTGCTATAGGTTCCTCCAGCGTCGTCGCGAGTTTGACGGGGCGAAGCCAAAAAGAGACGGGCATGGTCGATTGCGGAATCGGCAGCATACCTGGCTTGAATTGTCTCACCGGATAGCCGAGATTCCTCGTGGCCGATTAGCATCGATTGGGAGTAGGCCAATGCACTCAATGCGATCGCAGCGAGCACTAGCATCACCGCCAATAAAATAAAGGCGTGACGATTCTTTTTTCCTGCCTGTAAGGATCGTTTTTTTGATTTGGTCATGCGTGTTTTCATCCCTATAAACCCACCGAGCTCATGCCGGTATCCGTTGAACCGTTAGCCGTCGTCCCTTGGGGTGCTACGAGCAATTGTGCGCCAGGGATAATTGTGTTGGTCGTGTATAGTTCGATTCCATATTCCTGCATCATGGACGTTGAGATCGAGGAGATTGCAATTCCTGGATCAAGCGGTTTCGTTTTCGAAAAGCTATCGCGTTGCAGGGCAATCGTGATTTTGACCACTTGAGGTAAGCCTTGCGTGCTTCCATCCCATTGGGTTTGCCAAGTTGCTCCGTCAAAGTACTGAAATTCAATCGCAAGTATCTCCGGCGCAATCAACTCACCTGTCCTGAGCAGTTGATCGCTTTGCGCTATCTCGTATGCATATTGAGTAACTGCGCGATCCAAGGAACGTCGCACTAAGCCGCCATTGACAACGGCTGTTGTCCCCGATTTTTGAAGGGACTCCTGTTGCAATTGCCCAAGCGAATCTTGGACACCGTCGTTTCGAGGAGCTTGAACGTAATAGCCAACTGTTTTGACATCGCTCGGCATATCACCAAGGGTTCCCATCGACGCGTTGCCTAGGGTTGGAAAGTACTCGTCTGGGCGAGGCAATCGGCTCACGTCGATTTCAATCGAAGTGCTTGATCCGTAAATCCCAGGTGGCAATACCGCTGGACCGCTTGCAGCGCTAGCATCCGAAGGAGAAGGCCCGCCACCTGAAGACCCGCCGCTAGCTGCTCCACCCGTTGGCGCACCGGCACCGCCAGATGGCGCACCGGCACCGCCAGATTGCGCTCCGCCGACCGAGGGGCTGCCGCCACCATCACTACTACCACTTCCACCTCCACCTCCACCGCCACCTCCACCGCCACCTGATCCGCTGGAAAGTAACTGCTGGAGACCACTGGTGTCAAAGGCTTGGTAACGTATTGTCGTCCGAATGTCTTCGGAAATCATGTTCAGTATCGCTCTGGCCAATTGAGCTTGCCGAACGCTATCTCGTCCCGTTTCTTGATTTACCAAGTAGAGTTGAACTAATCCGCCAATCAGTCCTGCTATCACTGCAGTCAATGCGAGCGACAGAATCAACTCCAAAAGAGTAAAACCTGATCGTGTTCGGGTAAGGATGGATCCACTCTGGCTCATTGTACGCCTCCTGAGGAACCGGAACCGGTTGTCGAGGTAGTCGGATCGGGGAGCACATCGAGTCCCATATTGGGATCAATCATCCAGCGAACTATGAAAAACAATTCTGGATTGGAGGTCGTTGAGTCGGGCTGATCGGTCACGCTCAAGCGGACACCAATCATATTGGGCCTTGCGGCGGATTCGGTCTGTACTTGGTAATGCCAATTGCCTGTCCTGCCCGAATCGGTTATTGGGGTCCAGCCTGCCGGAGTCAATGGAATTGCTCCAGCAAGTAGCTCAGACATTTTCGATTCGCAGAGCATTTGGGCGGTTGAAAGTCTCTTTGCCATCAGGCCATTGTCGGTCGCTTGCTTGGTGATTTGGGTCAACAGCGCGGCAGAAACGGCTAGAATCGATAGGGCAAGAACAACCTCAAGTAGCGACAAGCCGGATCGAGATCGATGAAACTTTCTGTTGATGGATTTCATAGTTGTTAGGCTCTCCTAGCTCGGTTCACGGGGAGGCCACAGCGGCCAAACGCATCGACTTGAGTTGACCGGTCACACCGCGAATTTGAATCGCCATGCGTCGGCCCTTTTCATCGATCAAGATGATCTGCGCAGTCGTACAAGAACCGTCTGGGTAAAGCAAAAGGGGTGATGAAAGACCAGATCCATCCCCTTGAGAAGAACTACTAGCCGGGGCAACGCCGCCTGACTGTTGAATTGCGAGCGCATTGCGTGAGTCGACCAGCGTCTCAACTGCGGAAAAAGAGACCCCCTCGAGCAACTGCTTGGTTCCTCCCGCTTGATTAGATGATGAAGTCGCTCCACCTCCAGCAGTTGCTTGCGTTTGGATCACTTGACCCGATTGCATAATCGCAGCGCCGGCTGAAGCGTCTTGGGCTTCTGAGCCACCTAACCAAGGGGCAATAGAATAGTCCTTGCCTTGCAAACTCATTCGCATGACTTGCGCCTGTCCTGTTCGCATGGCGGTAACTCGACCGGCCATGATTTCGTTCCGCAATTTGTCGATCGATTCCCCTAAACGCCTGCTACCGACCAGGGAAGCAAACGTCGGGATCGCAACACCAGCCATTGCAACCAAGATCGCTAGCACGAGCAATAGCTCAAACAGAGTTACTGCTGATCGCCTGCTAGCTGGTAATTGGGGCATGAAATGCATTCCGTTTTGAACACGTTACCGATTCGAACATGGTGGACTAGGGGGCAATGTCGTCAGCCGTACCGGTCTGGCGATCAGGTCCGATGCTTTTTAGATCAAATTCGCTGCCGTTGACCTTGTATTCGTATGGACTGCCCCAAGGATCCTTGGCAATGGGTTTGTCAAGCATCTTTACCCACTCGGCATCGGCATCACTTGGTTTGACACTCAAGGCTTCCAAGGCCGAAGGCAATGCATTCATTAGCATTTCGTATCGTTTCAGGGACTGCGAGAGCATTCCGAGCTCCACTTTTGCTTGCTGAATTTTTGCTTTGTCTCGAACACCGGTGAAAGCTTGTATACCGAAGCCAGCAATGACAACCAAAATTACGAGAACCAAAAGTAATTCGAGCAGCGTAAAGCCGCTTCGTTTCGTTTGGGAAGGGGTGCGGCGTTTCAAAGTAATGCTCCTCATCTAAAGTTTTAAAGGGTGCTTGAGCTGTTCAGGATAGGTATCATCAGCGCCAAGACTACAAACATAACCATCGCTGCCAAAAGCAGCAGCATCATTGGTTCCAAAAGGCGAACAACGGTTTCCAATCGACGGAATGTGGTTCGCTCCAAATTGTCCGATATTGTTACTAACACCGAATCTAAGCTATTGGACTCCTCCGCGACAGAAATCATTTCAACAACTGTTTGCGGGAAGTGTCCGCTTTTCTCCAATTGCTTGGCCAATCGTTCGCCGGCCGTGATTTCCTCGCTTGCAGCCACAATCGAGTCCGACAAGATTAAGTTACCCGCGGCATGCCGACTAATCTCAAGAGAACGCAGAATCGGCACGCCATTTTGTAGGAGGGTACCCAAAACCTGACAGAAACGAGCGACTGCTAAGTTTAAAAACACAGACCCCAACAATGGTGTTTTGATCTTCAAAAGGTCCGCGTTGTATTTTCCTCGGGAGGTTTTCAAGTATTGGTTGATGGCAAGTGCGATGAGCGCTATTACACCAAGCATGACCCACCAGTAGTTGGACATGAATTTGCTGATTCCTAGCAATAGCTCGGTCGCTTGCGGCAGTTGACCTTTGGCTCTCATTTGAGCAAAAATATCGTTGAATTGGGGTACAAAGAAGATCAGCAAGATAGAGACAACGACGACTCCGACAAACATTACGAAAACAGGGTAAGCGATCGCCCCCATCGTCTTCCCTTTGATCTCTTCTTGTTTCTCAACGAAGCTCCCAACGCGTTCGAGCGCATCTTCGAGGAATCCGCCCTCACTTCCGGCACGTACCATGTTGACAGCCATGTCGTTGAAAATACGAGGGTAGCGGGCCATCGCTTCGCCGAGCGATTCACCATCTTCGACACGGCCACGTATTTCGCTGACTGCATTTTGAAGCGTTCGATTTCCACCGGTCTGATTCGATAGCAGCGTTAATGCACGCAACATGGGTACTCCTGCCCGAAGAAGCGAAGCGCACTGGGAGTAGAAGCTACCCATTTGAGCGCCGGGCACTCGTCGTGTCATCTTGACCTGTGAGGTCTTGTTGACTGTGATCGAGATAGGGAACAATGACTTTGCACCCAACTGTGTGGCTGCATCGCGAGCGTTGGCTGCGGCAATGGTCCCGCTGGCGGATTTGCCAGTCATGTCTCGTGCTACGTATGCGAAATCAGGCATGATAATGGATTAGGAAAAAGGGTAGGGCAGACTTCCTGACCGTCAGAGTTGGACCTATCTTTTGTTTGAAAGATCGGCAGGTGGAAGCCTATCGCACGTTTTTAGCCTAGCGAGTCCCCTTTGGTTGCACGAAGCACTTCTTCCATGCTGGTTGTTCCCTCGATGGCTTTGCGAAATGCATCGTCTCGCAGGGTAAGCATACCATGCCTCAACGCAGCCTTCTTGATTTCAAAGCTGCTAGCTCGGTCATGCGCCAATTGACGAACTTCTTCGGAGGTTGCGAGCAATTCGTAAATCCCGAATCGACCTGCATAGCCAAGATTGCGACAAGCTCGACAGCCGGTTGGTCGAAACAGCGCATTCCCGTCCAGTTTTTCCCATGGGAAATCCCGTGGAACTTCATCCGGCGTCGGATGATAAGGTTGCTTGCACTCGACGCACAATCGACGCACCAGTCGTTGAGCCATGATTCCTTCAACCGTGCTCGCGACAAGGAACGGTTCGATTCCCATGTCGACGATTCGAGTGAAAGCACCCGCGGCATCGTTGGTGTGCAATGTACTGAAAACCGTGTGACCTGTTAATGATGCCTGGATTGCATTTTCAGCCGTTTCGGCGTCGCGGATTTCCCCGACCAGAACGATATCAGGGTCATGACGCAAGATACTTCTAAGAGAGACAGCAAAAGTAAGTCCGATCTTGGGATGGACCTGAATTTGATTGATGCCATCGAGCTGGTATTCGACGGGGTCTTCAGTCGTAATGATCTTGTTTTCGGGCGATTTGATCTCAAGGAGCGAACTATACAGTGTCGTTGTTTTGCCGGAACCCGTTGGACCCGTGACCAAGATAATACCGTGCGGTAGTCGAATCAATTCGCTAAAGAGTTTGTAGGTCGCTTCCCCCATCCCCAAATTTCGCAGATCGAACTTCATGGATCCTTTGTCGAGGATACGCATTACTAAGCTTTCGCCGTGAATCATGGGTATTACGGAGAGCCGGATATCGATTTCTCGGCCATGAACTCGTAGTTTGATACGCCCGTCCTGTGGCAGTCGCTTTTCCGCGATGTTCAAGTGTGCCATAATCTTGAGACGCGAGATGATGGCCGCTTGAAAGCGATTAATCTCGGGTGGAATTGCTTGCGTGTGCAAAATACCATCGATACGATAGCGAACGACTATGCCGGATGCCTGCGATTCGATGTGGACGTCACTCGCGCGAGTGTCGATTGCTTCGACGAGGAGTTCGTTGACGAGCCTAACGACGGATGCCTCTTGCGCTTGTTCGCCAAGCTCGCTGCCGTCTGCCTCGATTTTCTCGAGCAATTCGATTTCGGTCTCTTCGTCCGATTTGGAAGCCAGGAGTCCTTCGACCGTTTCGCTTCCAACCCCCAGGTGCTTTTTGACCAGCTTCGCGATCTCGTCCTTTTCTGCGACCAATGGCACAACAGCCATTCCGGTCGCTGCAGCGGCTTCATCGAGCGCATACAAATCCAGTGGGTTGCTGGTCGCAACAAAGAGTTGTCCGCCTTCGCGCTTAACGGGAAACAACGCGTGTCGATAGATGAGCTTGAGCGGAAAAATCTGCAGCAAAGTGAGGTCAACATTCGCCTCTCGAAGATCGATAAAGTCGAGTCCAAACTCTTCTGCGACAACCTTCAAAGCATCTTCTTCCTTGGCGAATCCTGCCTTGATAACGCTTTCAAGGATGCCGCCCCCGTTTGCGGTAGCACGCGATTGTTGGAGTTGTTCGCGGTTAATCAAACCACGACGGAGTAGGATTTCGCCAGCTTCAGTAATCATGGGCAAGGGAACTCAAGTTTGTTGATTGAAAAACGTGAACAGAACGAGCGAATGGATCGCACGTATCTAGTCGCTAGCGGCCACCTCGGCCTGCTCCACCTTGAGCTCCGCCACCACGTTGGGTACCTCCACCTCCGCCAAATCCACCTTGTGTGCCGCCGCGTTGTCCACCACCTTGAGCGCCGCCACCTCTTTGACCGCCGCCTTGGCCAAACCCGCCTTGGCCAAAACCGCCTTGACCAAAACCGCCACCACCTTGACCAAAACCGCCTGGCACCCCGGTTGCTCCACCGCCACGATTTCGAAATTGTTGCAACATGTCAGCAGGGTTTCCTGTATTCCCAGCTGCCCCCGAAGTCGGAGTTGTCGAGCCGGGAGTACTCGTTTTCACGCTGGCGCCAAAAGCGGACTTGAGTCCGTTTTGCATTGTGGTCGGATTTACTCCAGCCGGCATCGGCATGACTTTAATATCGTTCTCATCGTCTTCCGACGCTTGGTCCATTTGAGTCACCAGTTTTTTGACATCTTGGAATAGCATCGGCGGAGCCACAACGATGAGCGCGTTGTTTTTCTTGTCGGCGCTGATCGTCATCGTTTGTTCTTTGAGTTCTTTTTGTTGAGCGCCGCCACCCCCGCCACCACCACGGCGGCCACCCCCGCCCCCGATTAACGCCAAAAACTCTTGAGGCGATGGCTGACGTTGTGCTCCACCCGCGGCAGCGGGCTGAGCGATTCGATCCGCGAATACTTGTTTTACAATGGCTTCGATTTCTTCAACAGCAACATTATTAATAAAAATGGTCTCGGGCGTACCACGCGTCAGATTCTCAACGCCGCTGTCCGCAATGTCGATCAGGGTGATAAGATCTTCTACCATCTGCATGTCAGCCCCGTTCGCTTGTATCCAAAGCGCGTTCAATCGAGGATCAGGCGTAATGAAAACACCGCCGGTCGCAGCCGCACCGGTTACTGCCGCGCTCGTACTAGAGCTGCCTCCACCACCGAACAGACCACTAAAGAGCCCGCCGCCGCCCAGTACGCTCGACGCGACTTCACCAAGGAGGCCACCTCCACCTCCACCCCCTCCGCTTGTTGCCGCCTCGCCAGCAATAATGCTCTTAATCAGTTCGTCTGCGGCTGCAGCCCTGATGTAGGTCAGGTAACGAATGGCAGGTTCTGCAGGGCTATTTTTGCTTTGTTCCTCAGCGATTTTGTAGATTTGATTGAATTCTCTAAGAGCGTCTCGATTCTCACTGGTCACGATCAGTCCATTGGGGCCTTGTCGAATAACGACATCGTTTTTCGATTGTGGCTCGAAAGGGGTCGTTACTGGCTTGACTATAGGGGTTGACTCCTCTTGGGCAACGAATTTTGCAAACGGGTTTATTTGCCCAGGATACTGAGCGCTCGGTCCGTCCTTTTGTATTTGCGGAGCGGGCACATCAATTTTTTTCGCTTCTTCTTTCTTCTTGGACTCAGGATAGATCAACCGAAATCGCGATTTGCTTTTCTTGGCGTCCATCAACATATCGATTGAATCAAGCATGCGCTCCGCAGCTTTGCCTCGATAGGGTAGCAACAAGACACCATCCAATAGACTCTCCACTTCTGGACTGGACGCCTCGACAGTGGTCAGGAGTTTCTTGATTTGATCGACTTCTTCCTTCGTCCCCTTGACCATGATTCGTTTCGAAGCGGCATCACCATAGAATATGGGACCCTTAATACTGGCGGTATCCGTTGCCGCTTTTTGTTTTCCATAGAACTTTTCGAGGGTCAAAATGGCTGCTTGCGTGTCGAGCCTTGTCAGCTGAATCACTTCGAAATCGCTGTTCTGGCCTGCAAGTTCCTTGATAATATTGTCGATCTTTTCGTGGTCCGTCTTGATCGCTTCGGCGAGGATGTTATTGGTCTTCGGATCCCGCGAAAGTTTCATATTGGTTTGGCCAGCAAACGTAGACTGCAGTATGTCCCAAGTGGTGTCGGGATCCGAACCAAGCAGCCGATGGCTTTTTAGAAAGGAAGGCTCGATCGTCAAGGTTTTTGTCCCGTCGTCGGACGGCTTGATATCGATTTCAGCAGCAATTTGCTTGAGCTTTTGGACTTTATCATTCGATCCGGTTGCGAAGATGGTGTTGCCAAACGTGTCTGTCGAAATGCTCAAATCGTCAGACGTATTGATCGCATCTTTAAGGCCCAAAAGTGGTCGAGCGATTGCTAAGACTTCATCAGCACTGACATGATTCAGAGAGATTCTCTCGATTTTTTTGGAGGAACCGCCGGAAATCAAATCACGGATAATTCGCAATTTGCCCCCCGTTTCGCATACCATCACTTGCCCTATGGTAGGAAAGGATACGACCGAGCCCGTCGGCCCAAGAAGGGCCTTGACTTCCTTCTCGATCTCTTCAACAGTGGAGCGTTCAGGTTTAAAAACGCACTTCAGAATCTCAAAGGTACCTCGGTTTTTCAATTCGTCGGTTGTAACCAATTCCGCTAGGTCCTGGATGTACTTTTTGATCAAGTCCACGTTCTCGCCGCTACCGAGATCCACGCTAATCAGTACCCTCTGTTTTTTGACCAGCGTATAACCTTTTCCAAGAAGCACACCGTTCATGACATCCATTGCTTCCGCAACCGAATATCGACGGTATTTGTCTTGGTATGTGAACGTACCTTGTGGGAAATTGTTATCTTGCATGCTCAGCTCGGCTTCCTTTGCAAGCCACTTCAGAACATCCTTCCAGGGTGCCGCATTGAAATTGATGACAAGTCCATCTGCCGGTCCTGTCATTACGACTGGAGCCTGTCGAACGACGACATCGGATGCGGAGGGGGTGGGATCTTTTGCCGGCGAAGCGGACTCTGTACCGACTTCGATTTGCTGTGGCTTGCCAACCATGGTCTGCCAAATCGTTTTCTGCGAATCGTCGAGTACAGCGATTAATCTGCTATTGATCTCTGACTCGCCTTTTTGACGCCCCATCTCGCGTAAAAGTGTCGATCTTCCTTCGAGCACGTTCTTCATTTTTGCCATTTGTTCATCAGTTACAGCCATCAACTTTGCTACTTCGGGTTCAATCAAAGTTGCCGGCCCGAGCTTTTGTCGACGCCAAAGCTCCGCTTTGGTTTGTTGCTCTTCATTCAATAAATCATAGCCTTGGCGTTCAACCATCCGAATGTTCTCTGCGATTTTGGTTCGTCGTTCTGCAGAGGGCAAACGTCTCACTTCGCTTGCAAAAGTCAATGCCTGACTCTCGTGCGTTTTGATCAAGGCCTCCAGTTTATCAAGTTGGTCCTGAGTCAGACCGAGTTCGGCTGCATTCGATGGTTCGGTAATCGACGCCAAAATACCCACGACATCTGGGTTTCCGGAGGCGTTCACGATGCCCAAGCCGGAAGCAAGGAATGCAGAAAGTGAAAGCAAAACTGTTCGGAGAAGGATTCTTGTTTGCATGGGAATGCTTGGGTTGGATCGCTTTTAGCGAATTTCGTGGTCAAATTGCCGTGGAATTGACTCTAATTGATGGACAACAGATGGCTAGACTGGAACTCTCCATGTCACGACAATTGTTCCGCCTAATCAAGTCAAACTTGGTTTTGTAACGAATTGCATGGCCTTGGGCTGTTTTCTAGCACCCCCTCTAACCCGTACAAGCAAAAAAGGTTCCGTTTGCAAATCCGATCCGAAAACTCAATGATACCGACCGAAACCCCTCAGATTCACAATCGATTTCAAATTCGATGCCCAAAAGGAGTGCAAAATGTCTTGCTAGCACTCTTCTTATTCCATTTTTTGGGTGTTTTATCTGAGCCGCTCCGCTTTTTTTCCCGAAGCGATGTCCGAACGGGTCCTGAATTCGCCATGCTAGGGGAGTTGTATAGGCCGTATTCCCAGTGGCTTTACATGAACCACGGATACTTTTTTTTCGCGCCCAACCCCGGTCCAGGTCACCTGATTCGATGCACTTTTTCCTTTGCGAAAATTCCTGAGTCGCCCCGAATCGAACCCATTCAGGAATTGTTGGTTCCAGATCGCAAGGAGCTTTGGCCTCGTCTACTCTACCATCGCTATTTCATGTTGGCGGAGTTTTACAACAGTCGGTACGCGCCAGATACGGTGACCGATGACGCAAAAAAGGACATTGAATTCATGCAGCGGTGGGCGTATGACAAGGAACTCTACGACCAGCTTCGAGCATCGATTGCGAGCAGTTTGAATCGCTCAAGAAATGCAGAGCGGGTCGAACTGAGACGACTCGAAAGAGTTTTGCCGGACTCGCAACAAGTTTTGAAGGATGGTTGGACTTTAAATGATCCTCGACTCGTTACGGTGTTGCCAGAATCCATGGTGGAAACCAATATGTTGCCGCCAGTCGCCGAGTTGCCGAGCAAACCGACTTCAGGAATTCAACCATGAATTCCACGTTTCCTGCGCGAGGTAGGGCTAGCAACGAAGTGGCTGAGGAGCCTTTTTTGGATAGTCTTCGAGGGTTTTTTTTTAAACCAAGTTCGCCACATACGCTTGCCGTCATTCGCATTGCGTGCGGCGGTATGATCGCATACATCCACCTTGTATGGATGATGGATTTGGAGTCGTTCATGGGCCCACATGCACTGATCAACAACGCGAGTTGGAAAGCACTGCATCGAGGTCACATCGCTGACTACAAGTGGACGTATCTTGCTCAGACCGAGTCGATGTCACTTCTCAGGGCACATGAAATTTTGGCTTGTCTGTCAGGTATCCTGTTGTGCTTTGGGGTATACACAAGGACGTTTGCAATAGTCGCCTGGTTTACAACCTTGATGACTGCTCACCGCATGACGGGACTGCTATTCGGATTGGATCAAATCGTTCTGTTGCTTGCCATGTATCTTTGCATTTCCAGGTCAGGGAATGTTTGGAGTTTCGACCGTTGGATGCAACATAGATTTTCGTCAGCGTGTCGAAGTTGGTCGTGGTTTGATGCAATGGCAGGTCTGCGAAGTGCCTCGCAATCGAGAAATGAATGCACGCCTGAAATTCCAGATTGTTGGTCTAATACTCTTGCGACGCGATTGATCCAATTGCATTTGTGTGTGATCTATTTGTTTGGCGGGCTAGGCAAACTGAGAGGCGAGATGTGGTGGGATGGAAGCGCGATGTGGTACACAGTTGCGTCCTATGACTACCAATCGATGGATATGACTTGGACGGGGCACTTTGCGATTTTATCCTCGATGGCTACCCATTTGACACTGTTTTGGGAGGTTAGCTACATCGCAATGATCTGGCCGAAATGGGTACGCGCTTGGACTCTTTTCGTTGCTTTGATCGTGCACGGTGGGATCGCTTTGTTTCTTGGGATGTTTACTTTTGGTTTAATGATGATCGTCGCCAATATGGCTTTTGTGCCTCCGCAACGCATGCGACGACTGCTTCCTCTGCTTCCGCTTTTTGACACCGATCGTTGATGGGATACGATGACGAACACGAGAGAAGCGAGCCGGCCAAGTATCAAGCCGGTCAAGCGAAAAAGTTGGTGGAAATTTGCGATGCGCTGGTGTGCACGCATCCTCGGCCTAAAAATAGTTGCGATACTTTTGTTTGCAGTTGCTGCGTGGATTCTCGGAAACACGCCCACAAATACATTGTTTCAACATGCTGATGCTGATGTGGGAATCGACATCCTCGTGATCGACAACGGTGTGCATGTCGATTTGGTCATCCCTATAGATGAGCCAAAGTTTAGATGGCTCGATCGATTCAAAAAATCGGACTTTCGAGCATTTGACGAGCGATATCGGTATGCGATCGTTGGATGGGGGAATCGTCAATTCTACATGGAAACCGAAACATGGAACGATCTCAAAATAGCCAATGTGATTTACGCTTTAGCGGGGATGGGGGAGACGGTGGTCCATGTCGATCTTGTTGGCGATCTCTCTTGGTTTCGGGAAGATTCTCGCAGGATCCGACTTTCGCCTGCCCAATTTCGTAGGCTTTCGGAATACTTAATGGCTTCTTTCAAAACCGATTCGGACGGAGCGTTAACCCCAATTCCGAAACGCCACTATAGGGACACAGATGCGTTCTACGAAGGGACTGGTCACTACCATCTTTTCCGAACTTGCAACGTTTGGGCCGGGGATGGGTTGGGGAAAGCGGGAGTTCGCGTCGGATATTGGACGCTCACCCCTGCCTTGGTTTTTGCGTGTTTACCAGAGCAACCGCCCGACTAGAAACTTGCGTTTGAACATCCCATTGGAGCCCACGCACATAACCCTTTGTCCGAACGTGCTTGTTTGCACCGTATACGCTATGATCTGCAGGTGACGTTAATATCGGTTTGACCTTGTGGCATGTGTCGGTGGTTTTTTACGAAAGGGTTATGACGGTGGGTGATAAGATAACGCTGCGAAGTCTGTTTTTCGTAACCGCGTTGACCGCCGTTTTGCTATTGGTAGTTCGACTCGCAGTGATCAGCCAGGGTCAGAATGTTTGGGCAGGAATTGCGACGATGGTACTAATACCGGTCATAACTTTTGCCTTTTTTGGCTTAGCTTTTGTCCTGCTGCTCCCGTTTGGAATTATCGCGGCGATGACGCGAGAATCTGTCGCACCGGGGACTAGTCCATTTGCCGAAGACCGGCTACCAGACAAACAGATGGATGTTGTCGATCCCGAACGCGCAAACTAACAAGAGATTTTTTGATGGTAGTTAGTAACGTCCATTCCGAAACTCAGCCGATGATTGAGCTGCGTCGGATACATCGATTTTTTGGTAGGACCAAAGCGGTAAACGACATCTCGTTTGACGTGTATCGAGGGCAGGTGTTTGGCTTCATTGGACCGAATGGTGCTGGCAAAACGACCAGCATGCGAATCCTGTCGACCCTGGAATTGCCTAGCTATGGCGATGCATTCGTCGATGGCTTCTCGGTCATCAACGATCCGGACTTGGTGCGTAGACGGCTCGGCTTCATGCCGGACGGATTTTCGATGTACCAGAATATGAACTGCGTCGAGTACTTGGATTTTTTCGCAAGGTCTTACGGACTGTTGGGCAAGGACCGGATCGCAGCCCTTCGACGTACACTCAGTTTTACGGGACTCGATAAAATTGCATCCAAGCCAATCACGGGTCTTTCGAAAGGAATGCGGCAACGGCTTTGCTTGGGGCGATCGATGATCCATTCGCCGGCAGTGCTCATCCTCGACGAACCAGCCAACGGCCTGGATCCTCGCGCGAGAATCGAATTGCGGCAAATGATCCAACAATTGGCGGTCGAGGGAACCACTATTTTGGTCTCATCGCACATCTTAACGGAGTTGGCGGAAATGTGCGATCAAGTCGGAATCATCGAGCGTGGGAGGTTGTTGGCTGTCGGTAGCGTGGCCGAGATCCGACGAAAACTTCAAGGTGCATTGCGAGTGGAAGTAACTGCCACTGAAAAAGGGGAGCAGCTGCATCACTGGCTAGCTGACCAGATCGGTGTTTCCAACATCCATCGCAATGGAAATGCTTTGACGCTCGAGCTTAGTGGAGGGGTTACCGATCAAGCCGCTCTGCTCAAGGCGATGATCAACGCTAACTTCTCCATTTTGGAGTTTGCTGCGCACCGCGAAACCTTGGAGGATGTGTTTATGAAGGTGACGACAGGAGCTATTCAGTGACAGCGGTTTCAACAGAAAATTCCGAGGTATCGACGCTGCTCGCACCGGTTTTTTCACCGGACCAAACCGAGCACAGGGCTGCTATTGAGCAATTGGTTGAGGGAGAATCGCTTTGGGACAAACGGCTCATCGCTTGCAGCGATTGGATCAATCCGATTTTGGTCAAAGAGACGCGACAAGCGCTCAAGAGCCGACAATTTTCATGGACCTTGTTGCTCCTAACGATCGTGGTTCTTGCTTGGTCCGTTTTGGCAATTGTTGGAATGATACCGAGCATCTATTACAACTCGAATGGGGCTGGGATGTTAATCGGTTATGTCGTGATATTGATCGTGCCGGCATTGATTGTCATACCGCAATCAACCTTTCGTTCGATGGCATCTGAACTTGAGGATGGCACGTTTGAGACACTTTCCTTATCAACCCTATCGCCTAGACAGATCCTGGTTGGAAAACTAAGCGTGGCAGTGCTCCAATTGGTCGTCTACTTGTCTGTCATCGCCCCCTGCATTTCTTTGACCTACTTGCTCAGAGGCGTGACGCTGGAAGTCATCATGATGACAATTTTGATCATTTCGTCCTGCAGTTTGGCCCTTTCCACAATCGCAATATCTGTCGCTTCGTTTTCTCGTACCCGTATGCAGCAGATTTTCTTCTCGATCATCCTTCTGGTTGGTCAAGTTATTTGTTCCATTTGGTCCGGCAGCATACTGACTTGGCTCGTGAATGTCGGCGGTTTTGGTGTGGAAGGCTGGATTGTCTTCGGGGTTTTCATAATGGGGGTCGTTATGTACGGTTGGTTGCTATTGCGCTGTGGAGCATGTGCAATCGGTGTCAGTAGTGATAACCGTTCGACGCCAATTCGTATCCCGCTTCTGGCCATTGGCCTAGTCATGTGTATGTTGGAAGGGTTTATGATCGCATCGTATGGTTCGGTCGATTTGTTTTCGGAGATGATCGGCGCAGCGGTGATCTTGTTGTTTATTCACTGGGGAGTTGCTGGAAGCATGATCATGGGTGAGCGAGGAACGATTCCGGCACGAGCGAGACGTTCGTTGCCGAGTTCATTGATAGGTCGAGTCTTCTTGACGTGGCTCAATCCCGGTGCAGGACCAGGTTATCTCTTTGTGTTGCTTAGTTTCTCAGGGTCTGCTTTCGCATTGATGATAGCTCCAACGGTTTTGCTTCCTTCGAGCTCATTAAGTTCCCAGATTTCGTTGGCCATTTTCCTCGTTGCGATGACCTGTTACTTAGCGCTTTACCTCGGGATCGTGCGATTGTTTTGCATGATATTTCTTCGAAATCTGCTAGTTGGTAGATTGGTTTTAGCATTCACGATGACGATCGTACTTGTCGTGATGGCGGTGGTTTTTACATGCTCCATCAACTTGGCAGCCAACGACTATCAGATGCTCAGTTTCGATTGGTATTGCTTTCCCAACCTTTTTTGGACGTTGGGGGAATTGTTTCCTGAGCGCAGTGGAGGTTGGGGGACAACCGAAGAGATACAGGCCCTCGTTGGTTTGATTTTGGCCACGATTCCGGTCGTCTTGGTCAACGTTCTCTTGACTGCAAAAGACGTCGTTCTGCTTCGCATTGAGGCACCAGAGCGTGTCAAGGAAGAACGAGATGGACGCCGGGCAAATCAAAGCAACGAGCCTACGGAAGAAGAAGTCGATCCCATTTTTGGCTGATGCTCAACTTGCGTAGCGGCGGCTGGGCAAGTTTGCGTTGTGACTGTGGCTAGCGGTCAAACATCACGGCACAGAGCAACGCGTCACGTTATTTAAGAATCGATGATCGGCTCAAATTCGACGGTTTGATATTCGACCGTCTTTTGTCGTTGTTCAGGAACTAATTGACAAGTCGTATAGGTTACCACTTTCGATCGCTGCTCCTGCACCATTTTGCAAGTCGTATAAGTGACGACCTTCGCTCGCTGTTCCTGCACCATTTTGCAAGTCTTGTAGGAAACGGTTTTTGTCTTCTGCTCGGTGATGGCCCTAGCGACCAACGGAATAGTAGCATTTTCCTCAGCGCCGCCTTTCTGTAACACCGGTTCAAGAGCATAACTCGTCACCGTGTATGGAACCGTTTTCTCATGCGTTTCGAAAACGGGGACGTTCACGGTGTACTCAACGACTTTTTCGTGCGTTTCACGTAGAGGAACATTCACGGTGTAGTTGATGATTTTTTCGTGCGTCTTTCGTACAGGAACATTGACTGTGTAGTTGACGACCTTGGTCTTCGTGTGATAGACCGGTTTTATGCCTCGTGGAACGGCGAACGTGACAGGCGGTTGAGAAGTGCTTTGCGGGACGGTCGCGTTGACAGCTGGGGCGAGGTAGATCTGTCCTGGTCTAAAGAATGAAATGCAGGCCCAACCCAAGGAAAGCAGGCTGGCAATGTTGGCCAGTCCAAGGAATAGCGCCGTTCTACCCATTCTGAATCATCCTTTTTGGATCGCTAAAAATAGCTTGTTCCGCAGCACGGTATTTCGTTATCGGAGAGATAGAATACACTTCGCCGATCCTTCCGCTCCCTCGCGAAAACCTATTGCCTCAAAGACTATCGATATGTTTACCACGACCTGGCCCAAGTCCACAATGTTGATTTCTCAGATATTTGGGTTGCTTTTAGTGGTGCCCATAATGCCCATGATGGCTGACGTGGCATTTGAGAAGCAGGATGGTAGTCTCAAGATCAGCGTGGACGGCAAGCCATTCGCTGTCTACGTGTGGAATGATCCGACGACGACTAGACCTTACTTCAAGCAAGTGATGGCGGCCGGCGGTGAAGTGCAGATCACTCGAAATCATCCACCGGCTCCGGAGGATATACAGGACCATGCGACCTATCACCCAGGAATTTGGTGGGGATTTGGCGACGTTGGGGGCAATGACTATTGGCGATTGAAAGCCAAGATTGTCGGTGGTAATTTTGTTGAGGAGCCAGTCGGCGGCAAGGACTCCGGAAGCTTCACGGTCCGCGACAAGTTGTTGGTCAATGGTGGCGATGAAGTGTTCTGTGAGCAGATTTGTCGTTATACAATTCTTCGCCGGCAGGCTGGCATACTATTGGTTTGCGAATGCACGCTTCGCCGTGAGCAAGGGGAGTTCTGGCTGGGCGATCAGGAGGAGATGGGGTTAGCGATACGTGTCGCCTCATCGTTGGCTATGGTGTCTAGCAGCGGTGGTCGCATCCTCAATAGCGAGCGCAGTACAGATTTGAAGCAGATCCGAACCAAGCAGGCAGACTGGTGTGACTACAGCGGTCCGATAAGCGGACAATACGGTGGACTTATGTTGATGAACGATCCGAAGAATTTTCGCAAACCGTGGTGGCACGCCGTGGAAACCGGTCTACTTGTTGCAAATCCACTCGGTGAAAGCGAATTGAATGGCGGTGGCAAGAAGAAACAAAACGTGCTCGTTAAAGCCGGAGAGTCCTTTCGACTTCGATATGGGGTCCTCGTTCACTTAGAACCGACCGCAGAAGGGTTTGATCCTCGGCAGGCATATGCTAGTTTTTTGAATCTCTTGCCAACTCTCGATAGGCAACCGGCAGTTACCAAAGTAACGCAAGCGGATCTACCAAAGGTCCCAGACGGGTTTACTGTTTCGATTTTTGCGCAGGAGCCTATGGTTTACAAGCCAACATCGCTCTGCTTCGACGCCAAGGGCCGATTGTTTTTGGGGCAGGGGCCGCAGTATCCAGAGAACTATCCTAGTTCCCCAACGGATAGCGTCTTTGTATTCATCGATTCCGATCAAGATGGAGTGGCAGACCAAGCCAAAGAATTCGCAAAGGGCTTTAATAGCGTTCAAGGTCTCGCATGGCGAGGTAACGATCTTTACGTTGCTAACTCCCCCGAGCTAACTATCGTACGCGACACGGATGGGGACGACGTGGCGGACGAATATGTTGTCGTTTTTACGGATCTTGGAAATCGTGAGCATGCTTTGCATGGCCTGAATTGGGCTCCGGACGGGAAACTTTACATGTCCAAGGGGAATTCCAAAGGCCATAACCAGCCTGAAAAAACCGGTGCGATTGCCCCAAGACCGTTTCGAGAATTGTGGGATGTTGAACAACCGAGCGGGGCTCCTGATTCGTATCCAACGAAGCTTTTTACGAAGGACAACTATCGCAAGTCTTATCACCATTGGGATGACGACTGGGGACGCCAAGGGGGCGTGTTGCGATGCGATCCCTCGGGAGATAACCTCGAGGTGGTTTCGCGTGGGCTACGCAATCCTTGGGACATCGCGGCCGATCCAGGATTCAATTGGCTCGGTACAGACAACGATCAGTCCCAAGGGGACCGGTTTGTAATGCCTTTTTTTGGTGCACATTTCGGCTGGGGCCATCCTTACAGCAGTCATTGGTCTGGCGACAAAAACTTGCCGACGGTTCCGGTGAGTGGCCCGATGTTTCCTGGGTCCGGTGCGGGGATCATTTACTATGACCACGAGCATTTTCCATCCGCTTATCGTCAGGTATTTATAGTCAACGACTGGTTGGACGGAACTGGAATATACCGTCCGACTTGGGAAGGTGCGCTCATGAAGCCAGAAGGGGGTGTGTTGAAACCATTTATTAGGCGTGGAACCGGCGAAGTGTTGTATCGCCCAACCGATTTGGAGGTCGGGCCGGACGGCTCCATCTATGTATGCGGTTGGGGCGGCAACTACCACTACGAACGGAACCAAGAGGGGAGCTGGCTTTTTCGAGTGACCTACTCCGATGGCAGAAAGTCTCCGCCGAGACAGCGTGAACCCAAGCGATCGCACCCAATTAAGACCTGGAGCATCGATCAATTGGTCGAAGATCTTGGGCCTAGCGTGTTATCTGTTTGGCGCGTTGCTGCACAGGATGAATTATTGCGCCGGGGTGAGTCCGTGCGGAGTGCTTTGATTCGTATGATCGATTCGGATCAACTGAACATGTCGCAGCAGACTTGGTCGCTGTGGACACTTGGGCGGATGATGCCTCATGACTCCGAAATCGATAAGTTCTTAATTCGATGCGCTAGTCCTGAGCCCAGACATTCGTTAAACGTTCGTCTACAGGGGATTCGTATTCTAGGGGAACGTGTTCATGGCAACCTACAGGTGTTTCCATCGAAGGTCATGATGCTTGCTTTTGCGGACGCTGATCCTCGAGTGAGGTTTGAAGCTGTCCAAGCGATACGTCGAGCCGAGGCACGCGAGTTTGTGAAGTCACTGACTACGCTGCTCGCAACGGAGGCGGATCGGATCGTCTTCTATGCGGCGTGGGGGGCTTTACGGCAATTGGCCCCAATTCAAGATCGCAAGCAACTGCTCAACGATGCGCGCCCACGTGTTCGATTGGCAGCGCTATTGAGTCTTTTGGAGGATTATCAAGTCACTCTCGACGAGGCGATAAGTTTAGCGGAGAACGAAACCGATACCGAGGTACAAAGCTGGGCGATGGCGTTTGCCATGAATCCACTGCCTCCGTCCAAGATGCCCAATACTGCTGCGCGCGTTGAACTCGAGCAATCCGTGCCGGCCAAGGATTTGATTGAGCGGGCGGAAAAGGCTGCGGATCGTCCTGCCATGCGCCGCCTATTCTTGAACCTTATTTCGAGAGCGTCCTTTCGTGGTAACGATTGGAAATTGATCAGCGACTTTTACGAAACTTTGAAGGTCGATGAGGAACGCAAACTGGTGATGGTCCCATTAACGACTTCCGTCGATGCCAAGCAGTATGTGTGGGATGCATTTGCTGGCGAAGAATCTTTACAGCGAGCAGCCGTGGAATGCTGGCTGCGCATGTTAAATCTGTCTGCCCCGACATCTCCTGCCTCCGAACAACGCCGCAAGGAACTAGGCTTCACAGGAAAGGAAACCGCTTCTATTACGAACACCGAAGCCAACGCAGGAATGTTGGCAACTTGGTTGCTCGAAAAACTTTCGCAGGTCAGCGCTGCGGACAGGCGAGTCGAAAGTGCAGTCGATGCGCTTGTTGCTTCGAATTTGCCTGCCGGATGGGCTCCGCCATCGAGCGCGGACGCAACGCTTGCAAACATTCTTGCGTCGCATGATGATGCGTTGGTTTGCTCCCAGATTTTGACGTTTGTTGGCAAGTTGGATCCGGTACAAGTTGTTAAGCAACCACGCGTGCAAAACGCCATTCGGAAACTCTGCATTAAACCCGACCCACGCCTCTACGTGGCACTGGTCAGCTTGACCAAGCGCTTGGGGATGGACATTGATATTCCTAAGTTGGAAGCTGCCAACCGAGATGGCGTCTTAGCGCGAATGGCAAGCGCAGACGTCGAACGAGGTCGAAGACTGTTCTACGATGTGGCCAATGGAATTGGCTGTGCCGCTTGCCACCGAGTCGCTGGGCAAGGAAATGATTTTGCACCTGATTTATCAAGCATCGGGCTTCGCAGCAAAGTCGAGACCATTATCGAATCCATCCTTAGTCCGAGCGTTGCGATCACGGAGGGTTACACGCAACAGCAATTCCTCACGGACGATGGTCAAACCATTTCGGGCGTGGTCTTAAGAGAATCAGCCGCAGAGTTGACCCTCTTTATGTCGGATCGCAAGCAACAAACAATATCCCTAAGTTCAATTGTGGAACGTCAAAAGCTAAAGGTCTCGGCTATGCCCGACGGCTATGCCTTGTTCGGTAACGAGCAGATAGCCGACTTGACCGCCTATTTATTGAGCCTCAAGCATTCTCAGTAGGTTGTTAATGCAGTAGGTCCTGTTGCCGAGAGCGACCCTTCGCGCATCGCAATTTGCTAATTGCGAGCAGCGGCGGGTACAATTGAGTTTGACTCCGCCGCTTTGCATTTTAGTAAAGTTAACTGCTTCGGATTCCTTGCCAGCCGCCGTTGACTGCGATCGTTTGGCCGTTAATAAACGCGCCATCTTCGAAGCTGAGCGCTGCAATGGCGCGGGCAATGTCGAGCGGGTTTCCCCATCGTCCCAACATCGATTCGCCGATTGCTCTGCGTTGCCAAGATGCTGAAGCGTGCTTTCCCCAGTCTGTTTGGATCCATCCTGGGGCTATGCAATTGACACGAACAAACGGTGCAATGCTTTTGGCTAAACTTTTGGAAAAGGCGGCAATGGCAGCCTTTGTCGCAGAGAAAAATTGTCCACTGTCCCCCTCCATGCCGGCCTCCGCTTGATCCCATCCCAGATGAACGATCGACGGCAATCGGTCATCAAGCTTTGGTTGTGCGAGCATTCTTTGGGCAACCAGTCGGCTGAGCATAAATGTTCCATGTACGTCTGTGGCCCAAAGTTTCGAGAGCTTCTCATCGAACGAAAGTTTACTTGCGTCACCTGTCAAGACATCGGCTCCCGCTGCGTGCACCCAAACATCGATATGGCCATGCCGCTCGAAAGCGGCATTTGCAATCGCACTGTTTGAAGCCGGATCATCTATGTTCGATACGAGGCTGAGCAAATCCATCGGGGGTCTGGGCAAGTCGAGGATTTGCGAAACCGTGGATTCCATGCCGACCAAATTTTGGCGGCAATGCAAAATAACGTGGGCGCCTCGACGAGCAAACTCTATCGCGGTCTCTTGGCCAATGCCGCTCGACGCACCCGTGACTACTGCGACAAATGGTTTCGCCATCGCAATCAATCTGCCGCTTCGTTAGGTGGAGGCTCATAGTTAAACTCTTGCCACTTGACCGCTTGCTCCATCGGTTCGATGCGAAGGACGAGTGCACCGTTTTGAAACACGCGGACTGTGCTGCTAGATTGGCTAACGACGATGGCTATTGCTTTGGTACGTTGCGTGATCGCAGCGGCAGCCCAGTGTCTCGAGCCGAGCCCTTTTGAAAGTTGCAAGTTTTCATGAAGCATTTCAATAATCTGGCGGGATCGTTCGGCTACTGCATCGGGCGACACCACAAACGCGCCGTCCATCTGCGCGATTTCTTTAATGTCTTCGCGCACGCGGGCGTCATGTAGGTTCCGGTTCTTTCGACTGTAACCTTTCAGTGGATCAAAACCGCTATCCTTGCAATGTTGAAGAACTTTCCGTGTATCACCCACGACAAACATCGTACCGACCTTCTTTCCCTCGCGCCCTTCACGACCGATCTGGACGGCTAAGTCGATTACGATCTTGAGATTGTTGAGCGGTACAGAGCTTTCGAGTCGTTGCAGATCGCGACTGGTAAACCGTCGCATGCGTTCATCGAGCCGAATGATGGAAATCGAGTCGATTCGATTGATTTCAAATCCGCAATAGACGGCGATAACGTCGCAGTGATTGGCCAACAATTCATCGGCCACGGCTTCCAACAGCGCGTGTTGCAGTCGCTCAAGAAGAGGGGAATCCTCTTTGTTCAGTACCAAGGGGATAAGACCATGTTTGTCTGCTTCCGCCAAATCCTCGATCCTATCGGCGGCAACCAGGATTCGCTTGATCTCAGCGGGTACCAACTCGCGGAGTCGTTCCCAATCGGTGGCGCTATCGAGAAGAACCAAAATCGCGTCTGCCTTAACCGAGCAAGCAAGTTTGCCGGCAGATTCAATTACACTTGCTAATTCTCGCGTGAACTTCTGAACAGTCATCTTGCAGGAGTTCCGCGAAGAAAGAGGCGTATTTGAACGATCGAGAATACAAATGAGTCGGTACTGAGTGTAATTTCCCTGTGATTTTTCATCAATCGGGGCTCCGAAGATCTGTTTTGATGTTGCGACTCTCGGTAGTACGGCTATACTTCGTTCCCCTTTGAGGGACAAAGGTCCATTCGTCTAGGTTCGATTCGTTGGTGGTTTAAGGCAGATCATGTCCAAGTCTTGCGAAGTTTGTCAAAAAGTTGCATCCGTTGGAAATCAAGTTGAGATCCGCGGGAAAGCAAAGTACTTGGGCGGTGTTGGTACCAAGGTTACCGGTATCACCAAGCGTCGGTTCACCCCAAACTTGCAAAATTGCAAGGTTTCCCTTCCGAACGGTGAAGTACGAACCATTCGAGTTTGTACGCAATGCATCCGAAGCGGGCGAATCCGCAAAGCCGTCCGTGCCAAACCTTTTGCTTTGCCAAAGTAATTCAACTGAGGTCCGTCGATGGCTCTAGCTGCCGAAGATGTGATTCGTATTGGCAACCTTGCTAGGCTTTTCCTTACTCCTGCCGAAATTCTGGAGCTTACGGACAAGCTTGGTAAAATTGTCGGATTGATGGAGCAACTCGCTGAGGTCAACACGGAAAACGTTGAACCTATGGTACATGCCTTCGAGCTTCAAAATGTACTTGCTCAAGACGTCTGTTCGCCGTCTCTTTCTCGTCACGAAGTTCTTCGAAACGCTCCCTCCTCCGATTCGGAGTTTTTTCGAGTCCCTGCGGTCCTCGGGTGAGCGAAGTGTGGACAATCAGGTCATTTCTGAACACTGATACCCCCGTTTTGGCAAAGCTTTGGCATGATCATCACTCTGCATTCCAGTCTAAAAGCGAATGTTCAATCAGCGTGTGGGATCAGTGCATCTTAAGCAAGCCGTTTTTCAAGATCGATAGTCTAGTTCTCGCAATCAACAAGGATAGGGCACCGGTAGGCTTTATCCATTTTGGGTTTGCCAGCAACAGCGATGGCAGTGGAGAAAGCGATTCCTCTGCCATCCTTCACAGAATCTGTATTGCACCCAACGAACAAGAAGACGCGATTGCGAAGTGTTTAATTGAGCATGCGTTGAAATCGCTGCGAAGTCAAGAAGCAAAGGAACTTTCGGCGTATGGTTCGACGGAGTCAAACGCCTTCTACCTGGGAGTAGGAGAAGGTGACAATCTCATGGGCGTGTTTGCTAAAGATGTGCGGTCCCAGCGTTGGTTAGCGCAAGCGGGCTTTACTCTATCTCGACCAACGGAGTGTTGGGAGTTGGAGTTGTCTGCTTTCAGACCACCTATGGACCGCACTCAGATTTCAATCCGACGAACATGTACGGTCGGTCGATTGCTCGATGAAGACACGCATGAATGGTGGCTCAGTTCCGTACTAGGCCATTGCGAGCAAATTCGATTCAATTTGGTCCTTCGAACGCCGCCGAAGGTCGAGAATGAGATTATGTTTTGGTTTCCTGACCCCACCATCCTTGGTGTGGATTCGAGCGTCGTCCGCCTCTGGTTGCCTAGTGTACCTGAAGCAGATGAAGCAAAAGAGCGATTCGTTTACCTTATGGCAGAATCGCTCAGGCAATTGCAGCAAGAACGAAGAAGGGCAGTACGCACTTTTGCGTCGGCAAACCAACAAAGATCAATAACACTTTTGCAGAGATTAGGTTTTCATTCCGTGGAGCACGGAATGGTTTTTGCAAAAACGTTGTAATCGCTCTACCGATTCTTGGCGTGCATGCGAGATACCAGGGCAGGGCAGGGCAGGGGGGTATGCTCGAAAGCACTTTGTTCGTGTTTGGGTGTGCTATGAATAGCGGGGCAGGGGGGCAGTGTCAGTAAACTTCGTGATGCAACCCCAAGCGATGGATGGGGGCGCGATGAAGGGGAACCTGAATCGCCGCTAACCGAATCGTTGTTGTTGTGTCGGGGGTTTCGTCGACGTTGGGTCAGCGGTACGAATCTTAAGTAATTGCAAACCGACCAGCCCCAAATAGGCTGGGTTCAAATAGACATAACGCTTCCATAATCGCCGCGGTTCGGAAATAAATCGAAACAACCATTCTAGGCCGTTGTTTTGCATCCATAATGGAGCTTGCGGCAGAGTACCTGCGTGGAATGGAAACGCCGCGCCCACGGCAAAGACAGGCATGCTCAACTCATCCCCTAATTCGTAGGCCCAGATCTCTTGACGCGGACAACCCAACCCAACAAAAGTAATCCTCGCACCGCTCGCTTTTATTCGTTGGACTAGCTCAATCGATTCCGTTTCGTCGAGCGTTCGGAACTTGGAAGGTTCGCAGCCCGCAATCTTAATAGCAGGGAACATCCCCTTTAAGTTCCCAATTAGCTTCTCTAGAGTCTCGCGTTGAGTTCCAAAGAAATAGAGGGGTAAGCCCTCCATCGCGGCCGCTTCACATACCTTGAGCATTAAGTTCGGACCGTAGACACGGTCCGGCAATCTGGTCTTGTGGAGTAAGTTCACGCACCATTTGACAGGCATTCCATCCGGCACAACTAAGTCAAGACTGTTTAGCCGATGCCGATGCTCTGAATCCAGGGCACCGGTCATTACACCGTGAACGGCCAACGCCGTAACCGTCAATCGCTCGGATTTCTTGGCAGACACTACGAATCGTTCCACGGCCGCTTCGTAGTCCACCGCGTCAATATTTACTCCAAGTAAGTTTTTTTTTCCTAGGTCGATCATGAATGTTGATTTCGCAAACTGTAGTTTGGGAACAAAAGAAGTCCCGCCTAGTTTAATCCCAATTCGCACACAAGCGCAAGTATAGACAGGCGAAGGTTGGTTGGTGGTTCACCACATGGAGCGTACGTTTTGCACCCATTGGGCTGCCGTATGAGGCACATCTTTGGCTCGAAAATCAAATCTGCTCATAAGCCCCTCGTCTTTGTACGCTAAGAAACAAAGCGCTGCTAAGAGAGCATAGCTGAAGATATTTGCGATTCGGTTTCCGCTCCAGAATTTGAGCGCGGTACCAAAACTGTGTTTGAAAGTGTAGCGTCCCCGTCGATACTCAACCGACCAAATCTCGTCGAGCAAGATATGCGACATGAATCCAACGAAGATTGCAACCGTCTTAAACAATCGAAGATTCATGTCTTCGCAGGAGCTGACCACAAAGGCAAACAGCGCTGCAGACAGCCCTGCAGGAACGCTGTGCCACATACCACGATGGACGGTATACCGTCTAAATACTTCAGCCAATGCAAATCGCAGAAAGAAATAGACTGCGATAGTGACCAGCAGCATCGTTTCATGATTGCATCCGATTCGCTGTAATCGATCCACCATAAGCATCGGTACAAACGCCGAAGCAAATGCGACTGCTTCTCGCAGCGGTATGCCAGAGTCGCTATCAAGGTCCGGAAGCATCCCGCTCACGCTGCATAATGCACCGCCAATGACACAGCTTTCCCATGGCAAACCAGCTTGAAAGCCGGCCATTCCGTAAAACGCACCAGCGACGGAACTCACGCATATGTGGGTTTTGAAATCAGCCATGATTTGATCAACAAGAAAAGGGCAGTGCAGGGGGCATAATTGAGTGTTCTTTTAGCATTTGGATTTTGCAGAAGTCCAGGGCACATCGTCCGTTTTAGCAACCAGTTCCCCTTGCAAAGTTAGAACTGTTTTGTAGACCTCCCGTGGGAGGTTTGAGCGAAGCGAGACACAGCCGACAAAAGTAGCAGGCACGTTCCGCCGTGCCGTATGCTTGCGTATATTGGCTGGGTTTTCAGGCGGACGGCACATAGAATGTGCCTGCTACTTTGACTTTTGTCGGCTGTATCCAATTCAGCTCACCCTATCCGGCCGAAGGCCGATCTCTCCCAAAGGGTGCGTGAATTTTGATGAAAAACACTACCAAGCAAACCGGAAGACCACTCCAGCAGAAGGTGCCTTCCTGTAGAAATTCATCAAAATCAACTTTATTAGCTCTGCACGGTGCAGGGCAGGGGGGGGATTTTGCTCTTCGCTCTTCAGGTTCTGAATCGCTATAGTCGATACACACGTAAAAGTCTGCCGGCAAGCAGGCTTGCGTATTGGTAACCCAGGCAAGGATAGCTAGCAATGCAGGCATATGATTTGATCATGTTGATCGTTTTAGCAGCGACAACTATTTTCGGTGCGATCAAAGGATTTGCGTGGCAGCTCGCTTCCCTGGCATCCATAGTTGCTAGCTATTTCGTCGCTTACTTGTTTCGCAATGACGTAGCCAAGATGATCAATGCACAGCCTCCGTGGAATTTGTTTCTTGCCATGCTGCTCCTGTACTTTGGATCGAGTTTGATCATTTGGATGTTGTTCCGTCTAGTCAGCACGTCGATCGACAAAGTCAAACTCAAGGACTTTGATCGGCAGTTAGGCGCTGGGTTTGGATTGCTCAAGGGAGTTGCCTTGTGCTTACTCATTACCATGTTTGCAATGACCTTGCTTGGATCGGCACAACAACAGCGAATCGCAAATTCGAGAAGCGGACTCTATATCAGTAAAATTCTAGCCAATGCCGGTGGGGTTTTGCCCAATGAAATCAAACAAATAGTTGGACCGTACATCGATAACGTCGAACGAAAATTGCAACAGAATCAGAATGGATTGGCTGCACAACCGGGCGATGGACTACTGGATGGTATCGGTCAAATGGTTCAGCATCGCGTGAACGAATTTGGAAACCAGGTTAGCAATGGTCAGATACCAACCAATATCTTGCCAGGGCAGGGTGGGTTGCCACAAAATCAAGGGAGCGGCGGATTTTTCGGGGCAGGGCAGGGGGGGCAAAACGGGATGCCGGCAAACCAATGGGGCAATCAAAACAATATGCAGCAACAACCCGTCGGTTGGCCCGTCACGCAACAACAGCCGTACCAGCAGCCTCAGCAGCCTCAGCAGTACAACACTGTCCCAAACGGCTTCCGCACCGGATTTGACAACAACTCGGTTTTGCCTCGTTGAGAGTGCGATTGAACTTTAGAAGTAGGACAGTTGTTTCCCGCATTGCCCATCTAAGTCCCGCCACGGTCACTTTGGAAGGCGATACTCTACTCTCGGACAAAGATCGATTTTCGGCTAAGCTATTCGCATGATTTCAGTCACAACTTGTTCCGCATCATTGATTCTATTTCGTTTCACGGGCGAAGATCGTCCTGGCTTGACGGCTGCTCTTTCGGAGCTTTTGGCCAAGTTCGATTGCTCCATCATCGACGTCAATCAAGCCGTCATTCATCAATCGTTGCTACTGGGGATTTTAGTTCAAATCCCTTCCAGCGAAGACTCGGAACGCATCATCCATGAAATGCAGGATTGCGGCATCTCGTTGGGACTGAAATGCAATCCCAAACGGATCGCGGATCAGGACTATGATGCATGGGTCAATCGTCAGGGCAAATCGCGATTTATTTTAACGCTCTTAGCTCGCTCCATAAAGGCCGTGCAATTTCATGCAGTCAGTCGGATGTTAGCAGGACAAGGGCTTAATATTGATGTCATCACACGCTTGTCCGGACGACCGCCTCGCATTGCGACTGATGCTTTGACGCGCGCGTGCGTCGAGTTTTCTCTGCGGGGTGAGCCTCGCGACTCCTCGCAATTGAAGGCAAGTTTGTTGGATCTTTCCAGCAGTCTCAATCTGGATTTAGCGTGGCAACGCGACGATGCCTTCCGCCGCAGTCGTCGCGTGGTTGCATTGGACATGGACTCGACCTTACTGCAAGCAGAAGTCATCGACGAGCTTGCCAAGGAGGCAGGTGTTGGCGAAGAAGTCAGCGCGATTACCGAGGCGACCATGCGGGGTGAGTTGGACTTCGACGAATCGCTTCGCAAACGTGTGCAATCGCTTGCTGGATTGCCAGAGAGCGTACTTCCAAAGATCGCAGATCGATTGATCCTGACCGAAGGAGCCGAGCGATTGCTGACGACTCTTCGTCGATTCGGGTATCGAACCGCCATCCTCTCGGGCGGGTTTACTTATTTTGGCAACTACCTGCAAAAGCGATTAGCCATCGACCATGTGTATGCGAATGAGCTTGAGATCCTCGATGGCAGGCTGACAGGCCGAGTCATCGGGCCCATTGTCAATGCGCAGCGCAAAGCGGCATTGCTGGATCTCCTCGCCAGCGAAGAAGGGGTCGACCGCAAGCAGTGCATTGCGATTGGCGATGGCGCCAACGACTTACCCATGTTGGCACGTGCCGGCTTGGGGATCGCGTTTCATGCCAAGCCGGTAGTTCGGCAAGCGGCGGAGCACCAAGTGTCGACGATGGGACTCGATGCTGTGCTTTATTTGCTGGGAGTTCGAGATCGCGATTTGGTGTAATCGACGACGTGGCTGACGCTGCCAACAGCTGGCGTCAGCTCCGAAGCTTGACAACATAACATGCCAGTACGCTCAGCAATGCCGATACAAGTGCAAGTCCTCCAAACACGACCATATCGGGCCAGCGAAGTTCCGGCACTGACGGCAGGATGTAATGGGCTGCTGCGAGTACACCAACGACTGCCATCCATGACATACCGTTTACGCATTGTGACGCCAGGACCGATTTCGTTTGCAATCGTCGTGAGATCTGCGCAGAGGCAAAGACTTGAATTGCAATTACAAATCCCGTCATTGCGAACGCCGCAATGGGGTTGGCCATGTTAAGAGAAAAATAATGAATAGCAACCAAAGCTACGGCGGCAAGTGCTGATCCAGCGACTGAAATGGAGACAGGGAACCAGATCGAACGATGATCGACAACCTCCTCATTGCGAAGTATCGGTGTCGGGTCACTCGGTGGAGCATAGGGGTTGAGCATAGTTTTCTCACGATACACCGCACACTTCGCGTCTTGCAAGAGCCTGCTCCATGTTTTGCCCGTTCCGCGGCGGGTGTGTCAAATCTAATAAGTCAGCGCGCGATCGGATTGCAAGCGAAAATACCGTGCGGTTGCATATCAGGCAGCGCAGGTGAACGGTAAGAAGTGCGACACTCTGCAGTGGGCCGTTCGCACGCCAGGGGAGGGCAGGGCAGGGGGGGGGAAGTCGGGACCTGAACGTTTGAGATTAGCTTAGTTCATCGTTAGCGTGTAAACGGCGAACGTACCTAGCCAGTGTTCACCTTCGTAGTGACCGCTGAAGATGTAGCTGAATCCGACCCGGGCGTGTTCGCTGGCCGATCGATTCAGCAGCGGGACGCGCGGATCGTTCTCGGGAAGTCCTTTCGCGATGCCTTGCATGCACCAAGCTCTTGATAAATCGAGGCCTGCGAGGTGCACCAGCTTTCCGTCCGTTAAGTCGCTCACAATGGCTGGCCGAAGCAATTTGCTTTGCGAACTCGCTTCGACGCTCGGCAAAAACAGGGTTAGCCATCTTGAGAATTCGTCTCGAGGCAGAATCCGTCGTATCAAGTCAGCCTCGTTTAGGCATGGAGAGAAGAAATCTTCGCCGGATGGTTCGTACTCGGAATTGTAGTTTTCGTCCTTCGTGAAGTAGTCGCGAACGCGAGTGACGACCAAATCTTCGAGGTCTTTGTTTCGTACGAGTCTCGCGTAGTCCAGGATTTGTCCGAGTGCAAAAGCTGTGTCGGGATGGACGCCGGTCCGAATCGGTTGATTGAGTTTGGGCAGGTAGTTCAAAGTAAGCTCAACGATTTTGGATTCCAGCGGCTTCAATGCGATTCTCCAATCTTGACCCATCGGATCGTCCCATTCGTGCAATTCGGCAACGAGCCGTAGCAGCCAGGCCCAGCCGTACATCCGTTCGAAGGACTTGTTTTCTTTTTCGTCAAAGTACTTGGCTTCGATCAGGAGGTTGTCTTTGGTCAGGTTGATAGCCAAGCTATCTCGGGACCGTTGGGCGAGCGGGTGCGAGGGACTGAGTTTGAGCAATCGGACTAGCATCCAGTGTCCATGAACACTGCTATGCCAATCGAAGCAGCCGTAGAAAGCCGGGTGCATTTGCCTTGGGCTAAAGACGGTTTCTGGGCTTGTTACGACATTGCCAGGTTTGTTGGGGAACTCGCGTTGCAGGCCTCCGATCGCAAGTTGGGCGAGTTGAGCGGCTTGTTCGTTGCTCAGTTTAAGGCCGAGTTGGGGGATGGTTCCTATTGGGTCTTGGGCTAGAACGGAAATTGCGAAGAGCGAAGCGACTGCAAAGCTCCATGCCAGCCGGAGGGGAGGGTAGGGGAGTCGTATTTTAAAAGTCTGCATCATGGGGAGCGATGGGTTTGGGGGGCTTGGGGGGCGAACTCGCATTGGGCAACTTGACCTATTCGGGTAAAGCTTAGGGCCTTTCTATGTTGCGGTCGAATGGTTTGATTATGGGGAACGGTCAATTTGGGTGAGACTCCGATCTCGCGAACAATTGGCGACGAAAGGGATTCTTGCGATTGGCAGATGTTGGAGGTCTGTGCTCGCCTCGACGTCTGGAGAAGCTATTTCGATTGCGTCGTGCGTGATCGCCCACTCGCTATGCGGGGCGAGCGACGTGAATGGGGGTTGAAGTGTCGGAAGAGAACCTGCAGGTTTCAGGCGGAAATCCGTCGTCAAAAAACCGTCGTTGACGACCAGGCGATTGCTGGACAGCAGGGCTTCTGCGAGACGGAATTCCCCCAGACTGCCTCCAAAAACACCGCTCCGCAACGTCCGATAATGTTTCTTATGTTCGGTTTGATGTCTAGATTTGACTGGTTTTTCGCGGTTTCCTTGTTTTCTGCGGTTTCCTGAATCGCGTGTGCCCCTCCACATCCACTGAGCTGGCTCCGTATTGCCGCATTAGCCGGTGATCACGGCGCCTCGGACAGCCAACTCACCATCTTCCATTCGCTCTAAGTAAGTCCCCATCCTGCGAAACTTCTCGTAGCGGTCGTTGGCTAAATCGTCACGGCTGACTTTGATGAGTTGGTCGAGAGATTTGATGAGATAAGCCTTGAGGCGGGACGCCATTTGACGCGGGTCGCGGTGAGCGCCCCCTAAAGGTTCCTCGATTACGTCGTCTATGACGCCTAACTTGGCTAAGTGCGATGAGGTAAACCTTAACGCGTCGGCTGCTTTGTTCGCAAACTGATGACTTTTCCAAAGTATGCCGGCACATCCCTCGGGGCTGATCACCGAATAATAGGCGTACTGAAGCATGGCGATCTTGTTGCCCACACCGATCCCCAATGCGCCTCCAGAACCACCTTCTCCAATCACGACGCATAGGATCGGTGTCTTTAATTGACTCATCAGGAACATGCTCTCCGCAATCACTTGCGCTTGGCCTCGTTCCTCAGCGCCAATACCTGGATATGCGCCCGGTGTGTCGATGAAACAAATGATCGGCAAGTTGTACTTCTCAGCCAATCTCATCTTGGACATCGATTTCCGATATCCCTCAGGATGGGCACATCCAAAATGACATGCCGCTCGTTCCTTGTACGTTCGCCCTTTTTGATGACCAACAACCAACACTTTATGCCGGCCTAATTTGGCAAATCCCGTCAGCATCGCTCGGTCGTCACCAAAGAACTTGTCTCCATGCAACTCAATGAACTCGTCGAAGGCAAAATTCAAGTAGTCTTTGGTATACGGACGGTCTTTGTGCCGCGAAACTTGCACGATCTGCCATGGTGTCAGCTTGGCATAAATCGCCCGTGTCGTCTCCGTCCATTTCCGTCTCAGCTGCCTTATCTGCTCTTGTTCGCCGTCGGTATGGCTATCGTTCTTCTCAAGTGTTCGCAGTTGGATTTCAATGTCCAAAATTGGCTGCTCAAACTCAAATCCTGGCGCTGTCGTTTCCATATAGCAAGTTGTAAGTTGTAAGGAGTAAGTTGTAAGGTGATGGTGTAAGGTGATGGTGATGGTGCCGTTAGCGACGGGCTGCTTAAACCTAATCGCTTACCGTTTAAACCATCTCACGTTGGATTTTCCATTCGACCGCCGGTGGGGAAGTCGTCGAAAATGGGGGTGTCCGGAATTCGGGGCGGCCTTTTGAAAATCGGTGTTGCTCGCAGTTCTTTCAGAACGTTCCACATGTCTTCGAATCTATCGGCAGGCTTTTTTGCGAGCATTTTCTTGACTAGATTGTTGAACTCCGGCGTGATGTTGTCATTGATTACCAAGACCGAAGGAATCGAAGCGGACAAGTGCTTGCTCAACAAATCGTTTGGCGTGTTTCCAGTGTAGGGAGCTTTGCCCACGAGCAACTCGTAAATCATGCAGCCCATGGAATACATATCGCTTCGTTGGTCCATGTTGTGACCGCGAATTTGTTCCGGCGACATATAAGAACGAGTCCCTTCCACTTTGTTCTTCGATCCGAAGAGCTTTCCAAGTCCCGTCTTGATTTTTTTGGAGATTGTGAAGTCGATCAGTTTGACTTCGTAGTCTCGGCTAAGCAATAAATTGTCGGGCTTGATATCGCAGTGAACGTACCCCTTTGAGTGCAAGTAGTACAGAGCTTCGCAGGATTGTTCGATGATGCTGGCAAGCTTAAACGCGATCGGATCTGGTCCACGGCGAAGTGCTTGCTTTAAATTGATTTCGCTGAAAAGCTCAAGGACAATAAACGGGGTCTCTGCGTCGGTTCGGTACTCGACCAGCTTAATGATATTCTTATGGTTAAGCGTTCTCGCGATCTCGTATTCGTGCTTAAGAAACCCGATCTCAACTTTGTTTCCTCGCTGTTCGGGCCTTAGGACTTTAAGCGCATAACGCTTTTGACCGTCGTCGCGGATTGCTTCCCAAACTTGGCACGTGCTTCCGAGTCGAATCATTCGGGTGAGACGGTATGGACCGAGGAAGTCTCGAACTTTTGCCATGAGGTGATTTCATACTGGAACGATGGGTAGGAAACGGTTTGGCACCCCCCTGCCCTGCCCTGCACCGGCACAGCTGGTTTGCATTTTTGCAGCCTTCAACCTCGAGAATTGCCCGACTTCGTCGAGCAATTCCGAAGGTCAGGATTGCCAATTCAGGCCTTACTATAAGCAAAATCGGTGCGATCCGAAAGGTTTAACATTTGGAAGGGCAGGGTGCGGTTGAACAGTGATCGGTGTTGAGCTTTGGGCTGGTCCGCCGGTTTGCGGAGGCAAATATTTAGGGGTGATGTTTACCCACCCGAGCGGATAGGTCTGAACGTGGGAATGCTGGGATTTGGACCTGCCCTACCCTACCCTACCCTACCCTCTGGATTGCTTGCCGCAGTTGCGTTGCGACCGGCGATATCAAACACTCTCTCTGTTGTCCGCGCTCGAGGCTTGTGGTCTCGAACGCGGACCGCACCAATGTCATTTTGGGCAAGAGTGCCCTGCTGGGTATGACTGCGCCAATATTTGAAGGCCTTTCGTTGTAGACGCCTCACATACTTTTCCGCTTCTTCACCTGTCCATTCCCCTGGGAATTTGGTTCGCCCTGCCCACCAGCCATCGCCCGGCAATCGATCGCTGCCTCGCACCAACAGCACCGCAAGTTCAGGCTCACCATTTGCTTTAGCCCTCGCTTCGACTTCGCAAAGCATGCGACACAATTGACGCATTCTCGGGCGAGTGAACTGCATGCCCAGAGCCTGCAACGCTTCGGAGTAACTGATATCGCATCCGCTCTTCGCACATTGTACGAGTATTTTTTCTATCGATTCCACGTCCATCATGATTGCAACGACACTATGGCAACGCAGCGATGTAAGCAATTAGATCAGCCATGCTTTGCAAATCAATCTGACCCTCAAGTCCTTCCGGCATCAGCGACAGTTTCGACGATTTCATTTCCGCAATATCCGTTCTTGAAAGGACCTCAGAAAGGTTTTCGCCTCGAAGCAATGTTACACTCGTTTCCGACTCGTTAGCTACCATGCCTGTTACGATGCGATCGTCCTTGGTCATGACCGTGTAGTTTACGTATTGAGGATTCACTTCCCGGTTCGGCTCAATGACGTTTTGCAATAACGCTTCAGCGCCGCGGAATTTGTACGAAGCGATATTGGGAGCCAGCTCATATCCAACGCTCTCCAATCGATGGCAAGCGGAACATGACTTCGTAAAGACCTGCTTGCCTCGCAACTGGTCGCCGCTCATGGAGAGAGACGCTTGGTAGCGATTAAGTATTTCTTGCCTGTTGCCGAAATCGGATGCTTTCCATGCCGATGCGACCAATGCTTTGATCTTTGGGTCTTTGTGGTTTCGAAGATTGGCTAAGCGAGATGGGTCGAGGTCCGTCAAAGCGAAGCCCCCCTGCCCTGCCCTGTTCAGCATCATCTCTATCCACGAGGTTCGCGAGAGTATCACATCCGAAGCAGTTAATCGCAATCGAGGGCTCAAGCTCGGCCAAGCAGATAAGATGCGATTTGCTACCTCGGCCGACTGGTACTGCATCAAAGCTCGAGTCGCTGCCTCCTGCACGAGTTGGGGCACACGCTGGTCCAATAGTCCGGAAAGCATTTCAACGTCATCATCCAGCAATTCCCATCGCAGCAGCTCGATCGATTCAATCTTTCGATCGAGAGACGTTTGCTCGTTTTTGCATTGGGCTCTTGCATCGTGCACCAAACTCGCTCGATCCGACTGCAGCGTCGGCAGCTTGGCCAGCGTGTTGTTGCGAACAATAGGGTCGATGAATCGCGTCTGCAACGCATTTAACAAACCGATGCTAAGTTGCCGCCGGAACTCATCCTTTGGGAAGTTTTCTATCTGTTTGTCCAGGGCCACCAACTGATCCAAAGTTGCTTGTGAGCCTGCAAGTCTTGCAATCGCTCTCCACATGGTGCGGTGCGGGCCCCCCTGCCCTGCCCTGTCTTGGTTGAGGTTTTCGCCCTGCCCCCCCTGCCCTGCTCCGAGTGTTTCGAGGGCGAGAATCGCGTTGGAACCGATCGCGTTGAGGCCAGATGCATTGAGCCATTTGTCGTTTTGCGAACCGGAAAGAAGTCGAATTGCGATCGCGACTTGATCCTTTGCGGCTAAATGAAACTGATTTAGGGACAGGCCCAGTTGAAAGCGCACAAAGGGATCGGGATCGTCCCCCAATGCGAGCAGTTTCTTGGTTGTTTCCGGGGTGATCCTCTCGTTTTCCTCGCTCCATCGAATCGCCCATTCACGTACACGCGGATGGGTGTCCTCGAGAGACCGCAAGGCCCCCCCCTGCCCTGCTCCGATGCTCATTAGGACACCTAAAGCATGGAGTCTTGCCAACGGAGACGGCGAGGTTTCGACCGTGCGAGATAGCAGTCTTGATGCGTCGACTTTGGTTTTGTTATCGCCATGGACAATAAGTCTCTCGTAAAGCATTCGCGACGCTGTGTCGCGGTGCCAACCGTTGGTGTGTTCCAAGCAAGTGACTAGTTCGGGAAGGGATGCGTTGGCGAGTTGGGGGGTGGGCGGTCGATTGAATTGTGCTGGCACAACTCGGTAGATTCGGCCACGATCTCGACCGTTCGTTAAGTCCAAGTGTTGCTTGATCTCTTCGGGAAGCGACTTGGGGTGTTCGATCACTTCGCGATAGAGGTCGGCAATATAAAGCGTGCCATCGGGAGCATTTGCAAACTGAACAGGGCGAAACCAAATATCGGATGAAGCAATGAACTCGGATTCTATGTCGAAGCGTTCACCGGACATAGAGACTCCAGCATCTGTGAGCTTTTTGCGGTGAACGATATTGCTGCCTACATCACCGACAAACGCAACTCCATGCATGTTTTTTGGGAAAGCGTTTCCTCGATAGATGGTTATGCCCGTTGCGCTGGTAAAGTACCCAGATGATCTACCGCCACCCTCGACGGGTCCTGGCACTTGATTGGTAACTCGCAATCGGGTTCGAACAGTGCGCCATGGTTCGACGGGGCTGATCCGGTAAACGGAAGCTTGTGGCCCATCCGCTGCAATGCTTTGACGGGAGGGTGGGATTGGAGCCGTATTGTTGTAGGCGGTGTACCGATCCGCATAGACATGGAGTTGCAAGTGATCGCTGTTGTGGCATGCAAAACGACGGCCCCAATCATCAAAGGACATGCCATGTTGGCCTCCGCCGCTTTCTGGACGCAACTGGAGCGTCATGGGGTCAAAAGAAAAATCCCGTCCGCTTAGAACAAGTTCTCCTCGCTCCGGCATCGATGGCGTAAGTACTTTCGCTCCGGAGCTGCTTGTTTGGCAGTAAATTCGGTTGTCTAGTCCCCAGCAAAAACTGTTTAATAGCCCTTGAACGTTCTGCCGTCCAAATCCCGTGAAGATTCGGTTCTGGATATCTGCTCGGCCGTCTCCATCGGTATCTTTGCAATACCAGATATCCGGCGCGGCTGCAATGAACGCCCCGCCATCGTAACAGATTACACCGGTCGGCCAGGAAAGATGATGCGCAAAGAGGGTGCTCTTTTCGTAGCTACCGTCGTTATCGGCATCCTCGAGCATTCGAACATTACCTAGGAACTCATCGTCTTGCTCTGAATAGTCGCACATCTCGACGACGAACATACGTCCGTTTTCGTCAAAAGAAATGGCAACAGGGTCTCGCACTAGCGGTTCTGCGGCTGCGATTTCGAGTGAAAAACCATCCTTGACTTGGATTGCTGCGAGGGCTTCTTTCGGTTCTTTCGCCGGCGTTCGCGGCAGCTCTGACGCAAAGTTATTCTTGAGCAATTCTTGAGCTGATGAAATGGATTGACAGAGATTGGACGCGACCAACATGCAGCCAATTGGAATGGCAGTTTGGAAAAATCGAATCATGGTAATTGGATTTGGTTTGCGGTTTTCGGTAGGAAGCGGTAGGAGGGGAAATACTCTAGGTTGGAACCATCGTCACGAGTGTCTTTTTGTGCGGAATAATGTCCCCATGTTGCATGGTGATTCTGGTTACGATAAATGTATTCGAGGTAAGCTAGCCAAATAGACCAATGTTTGGCTTTGCCAGCGACCGGGCTTATACATGTCTATCGAGTTGGCGAGTTGCTCGTATTCGGGGGCGCTCAATTCTGACACCAAGAAGTGCATGGCGAACCACGTTGCTAATTGGCTTTGGTCACTTGCTGCAATTCGGTCCGTGAACACGGTTAGAGGTGCGCCATCAAAACGCGTATTTTCGTGATGGATCAGGTCATAGATGAGGTTTGCGCGTCCGACGAGCGTTGACGAGTTAATCCAATTGCGGCCCCCTTCCCAGCCCTTGACATTGGGTGGGAAAAAAACTGCTTGACCTAGGGTTCGCAATCGATCGGAAACGAAACCGAGGTTTGAAGAACATTTCATTGTCCGCATCCAACCGATGACTAACTCAATCGGCGAACGGACCTTTCGTCCGATGCTCCAGCCGCTTAGGAACAATCTGCTTTTGAGGATCATCTCGACGATACTTTCGATCGTATAGTCTGCTGATTTGAATCGCTCTACCAATGGCGAGAGCAATTCTGACGATGGATGGCTCTCGTCCGAAACGAAGAAGCGAAACAATTTGTGAGCGATGAATTGCGGCATGTGTGGGCTCGCCAAAACGCAATCGATAGCAGACTCACCCGACTCGATTCCGGACAAACCGAGCAAGGATTTTAACGATGTGTCGTGCTGAAATGGGTTGAATCGAAATTGCTTCCTTCGGATCTCCCAACCCGTAAAGCATCGAGCAAGTTGCTGGACATCCGATTCGGTATATTTGCCTTCGCCTAAACAAAACAGCTCCATTAATTCACGAGCAAAATTCTCATTGGCGTGTGCTTTTCGATTTGATGAACTGTCCAGGTAGATGAGCATGGCAGGGTCCTTTGCAATGCCCTGAGCCAGTTTCTGAAAGCTACCTAAAGAGTTTTTTCGGAGCAGGCAATTCTGAATGTACATGAGTTCCGCATCCTGAACTTTCTCAGCACCGGTTGCGAAGTGTCCATGCCAAAAGAGTGTCATCTTTTCGACAAGTGGCGACGGTGTGTTTAGCATGCGGTGGATCCACCAAGTAGCCAATTGCTTTGTGTCGGACGTCGCAAGGACGGATTGGGCGAGTCCAGTCGATTCGCGTTCGAACGAGTCGAGGCGAGATTCCTCCGAAGAATCTTTTCGAAGCAATTTGTCGATTGCTTCGGAGGGGCTTATTGCAACAGCGTTCTTGAGTTCTTCTTGAGTTGCACCAAAGCCTGCACGACGGAAGAGAAGCGATGCACGTTGACGGTTCCACCGTTCGTCCTCAGAAGGACTCCACGGTTGCCATGCGATCTCTGGATCGATATCTTCTAATCGCATGGACGGGGGAACTGTTTTTCCGAGGACTGACATGATTCGGTTACTGTTGGTTTTGGAATTCAATGTGTTTGCGTAGCTGGTGTAGCGCAGAGTCGACAAGCATTTCGCCACTTCCTTCAGCGCAACGTGCTGAGATGACTTCGTAATTGCCTTGTGAGTACGCTTGTCGTGTAGGCACATATCCTATTGATCCATTAGCGAGCTCATTAATTACGGTAGTAGGGAACGGCGAGCCGTCTTTGATAGCGATTCCCAATTGGACAAAAATTTCGCCCGGCATCGCAATCCATGCAATGTTTCTACCCAGCGAGACGACTTGAACCTCTGCGAGGATGGGCGCTCCCAGTTTTGCTTCCACATCGAGGATACGAAACGCTTCAACCATTTCCATGAACGCGGGTGGTTTGTCATTGTTCGCGCGTTCCGAAATCGAGTTAGCCCATTGAACCCGGTCGGCTGAGTGTTTCGCAAGAGGGAGTTTTAGGATTTCGGTCGTGACATGCAAACGATTGCCATTTACGGGCTCAAGCGACTGCCAACTTCGAAGCACAGCACCGGCGAGGCGGGTCCCGATGCGGGCCGCCTCGGCGTGTCCCTTTTGCGAGAATCCATGGTGGACGTCGATATGATTGACATCACCGCAGCAGCCGGTCGAGTATTGCAGGTGGCATTTTGAACCAAATACGCGAGCTAAAGATTGTTCCAACGTATAGGGCATGTCGGCGCTCCATTGCGTACCGCCAACGGTATCCAGGTGTATAGAGTAGTTGCTTAGCAGTCCTTCGAGATCACCTCCTTTGTTCATGAAAGCTACCATGGGCAATCGGTCATCTGTTGGACCCGCTTCTCGAACGATGCGAGGATTTCGTTTGCCAGGATTCCAACCCACGGTTCCGTCGGTCATAAAGAAGCGGCGATTGAATGCCAGCTGGTGTTCTTCTCCGACTGCATGTCGAACCGTCATCGGTTGCTTGTTCGAATTTGCTTTGAGCACGCATTCCGAAAGTTTCTTGGGTAATTCGAGCATGAATTGTTTTGATTCATCCGCTTCGTTTCCAAATCGGCTGTACCGCGACGAATTCGGATCAAATAGAACAGGGCCCGTATGGGAATGAGTCGCATTGATCATGATGCATTCGGGGCGAATATTGGATTGTTTTGCGATCAGACTACGGGTTTCGTCGACAAACCAGGTGAGGGTGCCAATCAGGTCGATAGTCAGCATGGCAACGGAAGTCTTGCCGTCATCGACAACCGTGGCTTTTGCCCAAAGCGGATCGTGCGTTTCGGTGGAAAGTCTTTTTCCGTAATAGCCAGCCATTGGGGTTGGGAAAGCAGGAGTAATGTCTACTCGACCGAAACCGATTTGCAAACCTGGAACAGCTTGCTCCTGGTTTGGTTGGGCTCGCACCAAACATGGGATGAGAATTAAAAAACTCATGCAAACAAATCGAAACGAATTGGGAGCAATGGTGTTTGTCATGTGTTGTTCCGAGTGGAGCTGTAAGTAGATTCGCTTCGGTCAATGAACTTTATTTATAGTCTGTGCGAGGAGGAAGTTGTTGCCTACATGCCTTTATGCCGTGCCCTAGGTAATTACCCAGGATTGCGAAATGCCACGAAAATCGTTATCTTCGCAGCCTGCAAAGCTATTGCGAATGGTCCAATTAAGGCTGATTTCCACTCAATTTTCAAAGTCGAACCGATGAACGCACCCACTCACACGCTTCGCCAACTGGCCGTGGACACTATCCGAACCCTTAGTATGGATGGTGTGCAGGCAGCCAACAGTGGCCACCCAGGAACACCGATGGCTTTGGCGCCGGTAACCTTCCAATTGTGGACTGAGGCGATGCGGTACGACCCCAAGGATCCGAATTGGGCCAATCGAGACCGATTCATTTTGTCTTGTGGTCATGCGTCGATGTTGCTTTATTCGATGATCCACTTGGCCGGCATTCGGGGTGTAGATGCACATGGCAAAGTGACGAGCGATGAATCGATCACTATTGAGAATATTAGGAATTTCCGACAACTCCATAGTCCGTGCGCTGGACACCCAGAACTGGGTTATGCCGCTGGCATCGAAACGACAACCGGTCCTCTTGGCCAAGGCATCGCTAACTCGGTCGGAATGGCAATAGCTAGCAAGCACCTAGGGGCCAAGTACAACAAGCCAGGCTATGAGCTATTTGACTATAACGTCTACGCTCTTTGCAGTGATGGCGATTTGATGGAGGGGATATCCTCCGAATCCGCTTCGCTGGCAGGGCACTTGAAACTGTCGAATCTATGCTGGATCTACGACGATAACGGGATCACGATCGAAGGGCATACAGATCTTGCATTCACAGAGAATATGGGACAAAAGTTTCAAGGTCTTGGGTGGAATACGGTTTCCGTGGAAGACGCAAACGACTTAGTGGCTCTTCAAAAGGCCTTTGATGCATTCAAAGCGACCACGGACAAGCCTACGCTGATCATCGTAAAATCCATTATCGGCTTCGGATCGCCGAACAAAGCCAATACGCACGGCGCGCACGGCGCTCCGTTAGGTGATGAAGAAATCAGACTGACTAAGAAAGCGTATGGCTGGCCAGAAAATGAAAAGTTCGTTGTCCCCGATACGGTGCGCAAGTACTTTGCAGACTCCATGGGAGAACGAGGAAGCAAAGCAAGCGCGGCTTGGAATAAACTTTTTGCGGAGTATGAGACCAAGTTTCCCAAAGAAGCTGCTGAAGTCACTTGTATCATCCATCGTCAGTTGCCTGCTGGTTGGGACAGTGGTCTTAAGCCGTTTGCAGCAGATGTGAAAGGGCTTGCAACGCGTGTTAGTAGCGGCAAAGTTCTCAATATGTTGGCGCCGAATTTCCCGAATTTAATGGGCGGCTCCGCTGACTTGGCCCCCTCGACGATGACCCTGCTCGACGGACAAGGTGATTTTGGGCCGAACAACTATGGCGGTCGCAACATGCACTTCGGTATTCGAGAACATGGTATGGCCGCAGCTCTCAATGGCATGTGTTTGTCCGGTTTGAGAGCATATGGAGCGACTTTCTTTGTATTTACTGATTACATGCGACCCTCGATGCGGTTGAGCAGCATCATGCATCTGCCCGTACTCTATGTACTAACGCACGACTCGATTGGATTGGGAGAGGACGGTCCAACCCACCAACCGGTTGAACACCTCGCTGCCTGTCGAGCAATTCCAGGTTTGTATGTGTTCCGTCCTGGTGATGCCAACGAAGTATTGCACTGCTATCGGGCAGCGATGCAATTGAGAAATCATCCATCGGCGATGGTGTTGTCTCGGCAAAATGTTCCAACCATGGATCCTGCCAAGGTTGGGGATGCAGCCGGTGCGGAAAAGGGTGGTTACATATTGAGCGACTGCGCTGGCAAGCCTCAAGCGATCATCATGGGTACGGGGACGGAAATTCCAATATGCATGAAAGCTCAAGAGCTTTTAGCCGCAGAAGGCATCATGACTCGAGTCGTGAGCATGCCGTGCTTTGAATTGTTTGACGATCAGACTCCAGATTATCGAGCATCCGTCTTGCCATCGGACGTGATCGCGCGCGTTGCATGCGAAGCAGGAATTCGCCAAGGATGGGACAAGTACATCGGTGCGGATGGCCAGTTTGTCGGCATGTGCACGTTCGGTGCGTCTGCTCCCTTTGATCAACTGTACAAGCACTTCAAGATCACCGCGGAGCAAATTGCTTCGCAAGTAAAGATGATGAAGCGATAGCTCGGTTTACAGGGACACCTAGCGATTTTTGCATTGCTAGAAGCAATTCTGTGGCTCGGGTTCGTGGGTTTCAATCCTAAGTCAACAGGTGCCGTCTTTTCTCTGGAAATCGAGCTCAAACATGCGCGATATGAACCCGTACGAGTCCAACAGCAATTTGACGTTGGACGCGAATAACAGATTTTTGCCGGTGGATTTTGTTTTTTCCGTCATGGTCGGGATGATTACCATCCTCCTTTCAGTTTTCTTGATCATATCTGGATTGTTCTACGGCTTTCGTTGGCCCGGTGCAACCAAGTCCGCGATTTCTTTTGCGATCCTCTCCGTCTGTGCAGCTTACGTGATTGTGCGAGGGAGCAAAGAACTAAAGCAACTTCGTGAGCTTTCGATTCGTGGACTGCGCGTTGGTCTGATTCACATTATGATCGTGTTTGCATTTGGTTTTGCGGTTCGAGGATTTGCCTATTGGGTCACAAAGAACTCTTCGATTTGAACTAGTCGGTGTGATGCATAGATCCTTAGAATTCATCGTTCCGGAACGGGCCACGTGCCTACGCGCATTATCCTTTTAGTTTGGATCGATTCTATGTTTGTCGTTGCCGTCGAATTTGTGATCGAGGACGCACATGTTGATGCGTTTCGGGAAGAAGTATTGCTTCAAGCAAAGAACTCGTTGTTGCTCGAAGACGCATGCCGTGTGTTCGATGTGTGTTTCGATCCTGATTGCCCAAGCGATTGCTTCTTGTACGAAGTGTATGATGATCGTGCCGCTTTTGATCGGCATCGGCAGACGAAGCACTTTGCCAATTTTACCGCCGCAGTAACGCCATGGATTGTTTCGAAAGACGTTCGTTTTCTGGAACGAGTCACTTCTGCCGAGTAGCTTTTTTCACAGGATTCGGAATTCGATGGAATCGACTACAAGGAGGTATACCCATTAGAATGAGCTTGCGGGATTCGAGTGTTTTGTAGGATTTATTCCATGGCGCTCCGCACATGCACACTTGTGTGGATCCAATCTCTGCGCGACCCTTCTAGACGTCTATGTTTGTCAACGCCAGCGAGTTGATTCGCTCGATAGTGTCGGTGCTCAAGTTTAGATGCATGGCTTGAACCGAGTCCAAGATCTGCTCGGGGCGTTTGGCGCCCAAAAGCGCGACGTTCACGCCAGGTTGAGTCAATGTCCACGCGACAACCAATTGCGTGACCGTGCAATCGAGGTCATCCGCCATTTGGCGAATCTGATCGAGTACATTTTGCGCGTTCTCCCATGCGTGGCCTTGAAAAATGGGGTAGCTCAGTCTGCGATCCGCAGGATCAAAAACGTGGTCTCGCTTGAGTCGACCCGAAAGCAATCCCTTCATAAGGACCCAATAGCAGACCATGGAAATGTTGTTAGAGGATGCGAACTGGAGAAGTTCGCTGACTGCATCCTGCTGAAACAGATTGTAGTAGGGTTGTAAGGCAACGATGGGGCAAACCGCAGCGAATCTCGATGCTTGTTCTGGGGTGACGTTGGAAACCGCAGCGTAGCGGGCTAAACCTCGCTTGCAGATGTCGGAGATTGCCCTCGCTGATTCTTCAATTGGAACGATGGGGTCAGGGCAATGCAGGTACATGATGTCCACATAGTCCATCCCCAATCGTGTCAGACATTCTTCTGCGTGAGCGACCAGGGTTGCCGGCCTACCGTCCACGATGCGTTGCTTATTGGCGTCCCAATGGGTACCTACTTTGTGCGCAATGACGACTTGATCGCGATCATTCCGCAAGGCTTGGCCAAGTACTCGATCGCTGCGACCGTCGTAACCATAGGCATAGGCCGTATCGAAAAAATTGACTCCATGCTCGAATGCGGCACGAATGGTGGCAATGGAAAACTCGTCGGTGACGTCTAACGAGCTAATTCCTGACATAGGCCAGCAACCCAGTCCAACGCGACTGACGAATAGGTCGGACGCACCGAGTCGTGTCAAGTGATCAGAGTCTATCTGGTTCGGCATGAATCAATGGGTCGAATGGAAGAGAATCGTTCGGAAACCTGACATTCCACGATTGTACTCATTCCAGAGCGGATGACACAAACGGACTATTGCTATATGCTTTTGTTAGCAGTAATTGAGTCTGAGACTCCAAATTCCCCAAAAGATATTCAACTTCCCATGACCGAAATCATTGTTCCGTCCGTTGGCGAAAGCATTTCAGAAGTCCAAATTGGAAAGTGGCTCAAGAAAGAGGGTGACTGGGTAGCCGCCGGTACGGATCTTGTCGACTTGGAGACGGAAAAAGCGTCCGTGCAAATCTCAGCGCCCGAGGACGGGATTCTGGTCAAGATTTTGAAGATGAGCGAGGAATTTGCAGCCGTCGGTGACGTGATTGCTTCCTTTCAGCCAGCTCCCAAGGGAGCCTCTGCGTCAGCCCCACCTTCAACGCCGGCTCCAGTTGCGCCTGCCCCGCCTGTGGCCTCGGCCACACCTGTCGCGACCGCTGCCGACGTACCAGCGCGGGTGATGCCTGCTGCTCAACGTATGCTCGACGACAATCAGCTCACAGCTGGACAAATTCCGGCGACCGGCCCTGGCGGCAGATTGCTAAAGGAGGATGTTGCGAGGTTTGTGACGCAGGCAGCAACGACAGCGAGTTCGATTGCGGTGGGCGCTGGTGTCGCAGCTGTTTCTGCGGCTTCTGTCGTAGGAAAAGCAGTTGCGAGCGTAACTAACGCGCCAACGGTATCACACCCGCCCACGGCTTCGGCTCAGTCGTTGATGCAGTCAGGCTCGCCGAATCGAAGCGAAGAAGTCAAGCCGATGAGCATGATCCGACGCACGATCGCAACCAGATTGGTCCAAGCACAGCACAACGCCGCATTGCTTACAACATTCAACGAAGTCGACATGCAGCCGGTCATGCAGCTGCGAACCAAGTACAAAGATGCGTTTAATGAAAAACATGGAGTCAAGTTAGGGTTCATGTCATTCTTCGCAAAAGCTGCATGCGAAGCATTGAAACGGTTTCCATCTGTCAATGCGGAGGTACGGGGAAACAATATCGTTTATCGAAACTACTGCGACATTGGGATTGCAATCGGGGGAGGCAAAGGCTTAGTGGTTCCGGTTCTTCGCAACGTCGAAAAGATGGGATTCGCGGAAATTGAACGATCGATCGGTGAGTTTGCAACACGCGCGCTGGCCAACAAGTTAATGCCAGATGACTTGGAAGGTGGGACGTTTACGATAAGCAATGGCGGCATCTATGGCTCATTGCTTTCAACTCCAATCGTGAACCCTCCCCAAAGCGGCATCCTCGGTTTGCATTCGATCCAGGAACGCCCGATCGCACTTAATGGCGAAGTGGTTATTCGCCCGATGATGTACTTGGCACTGACGTACGATCATCGCATCGTGGATGGACGAGAAGCAGTGTCGTTCTTAAAGACGATCAAGGATGTCATCGAAGACCCTTCTCGGCTGTTCTTAGAGATATAACTTGCGTGGCTTTGGGCTAATGCATAATCGTTGCTCGGGATCGAAGAAACTGGGACCACTCGAGTCCATAGGCCGATGCCTATAATTGCGTATCGTTCGAATCCAAAGTAATTACAAGGCACAGAGCGATTTCCCTCGCGGCTTGAGTTTCGTCAACATAGCAACTGATTCGCTCGTTCTTGTCTTAACCCCCAGGCGTGTTCGAGGGACTATTCCGCAGTTCCCGCACTTACGTGTCGGGTTATGATTGTTGGTTTTCACGTCGCCGTTCGCCTAAAGACTACCGCTCCACAATATTGCCGTCGTTCATCTGAAACAAATGGAGCAGAGACTTAGCTGGCAAGCTCAACGGTGTCTTCGATACCGATCCGTCGAGGAAGGTGCTCAAAAAAGATGGCTTGTCTGCCGAGATTTCCGCAAGTCCAGCCGCTGGATTTGCTGGATCGAATGCGTAGTCATCCGGTGCAGTCCATGGTTTTGCCAAATCTGCCTTGACCTCCACCAACCAAATGGTGTTGCTGGTTCCATCGGTGATATCGCTAAATCGGACCGGCTTCGTTCCACCAAAGACGGTCCCTTCGCCCACCGGGGCAAGGAACGTTGTGTAGCCTGGCTTCAACTCGCTGAAGCCATCAAGCCCCGAGGCAACTCCTTTAAAGACGTCCGGCATTTTGCCCAGGAGTTTCAAATTGTGCTCGCTGTTCCACGCCTCCTTCAAACGAAATTGATCATGCAACGCTGATTGTCCGATGAAAGGCAGTATGTGGACTCGCCAACTCAGGTTGTTTTTGCCGTTTGCATCTCTGCCTTCTTTGGAGGGAGGCAAAACCCGGTAGGCACTTTCATAGTTGTGGATCGCTAACCCCAATTGCTTAAACCGATCCATTTTGATTTGGTTCATCATCGTCCCGAACACTTGTGTCATCGCGATTCCCAACATTTCAACCGATTGATCCAGCTGTGGCGAACCATTGATCGTGACGATCATTTGATCCCCATTGGCAGTCGGCCTTACCATTGGAATCATTTTCTCCATCCATGCGATAGATGCGGGAATCTTATGTTCACTTGACGTTGCGGAAAGAAACTTGGGAAGATAGGCCGCCAAGGCTGTTGCTGCTTCAGGCGACTTGGATTGAGTCACGGCCTGCATTTGCAACTTGGCTGGATCGATTCCAATCGCCGACCAGCGAACCCCATCGGTCAACAGCGAACTTGGGCCACCGCCGAACTGCTTCGGGAGTGTTGGCATCAGGTCCCGAAAGGTCGACCAAAGATACTCCGGAGGCAACACCAACACTTGAATCGGATAATCTTGCACCGTCTGCATCGCGGTTTTCAAATCAGCTCGCGATGCAGGCATTAAGTCGTCTGCAATGGCAACTTTGCTCGAAGACTCTGTCGAATGAAGCATAGATAGGCAGAGATAGTCCCCTTGGACAATAGGCTTCGTAAACTGGAATCGTTCCAAGTGTTCAAACAGCTTCTTTGAATCGAGTTTGGGACCGTTCTTGACGAACAGTCGAACGGGCGATTGGGCAGATGAAAATGGAACATCCACGGCTACGAATACACTTTCGCCATTCAACGCGACGACGATTTCTTGAAAGGCCTTGGTTACGAATGTGGCACCGCGTTGAAGCTGCGCAGTGTTGGCTAACTTCGCAGTGAGCGATTCCGGCAATGCAATCCGCTTGGAGTCGATCTTCGCGACGACGATCGTGGTCGCATTCATAAACTGTCTTGCAAGCGTTGCGTCATCTGCATCAAGAGTCTTCGCGAAGATAGCAAACAACAGAAGAGGAAAAATGGAACGAATGAACGTGTGATTCGTTTGGAATGGAATAGAATTCATGTTATCGCTCGTTTTGGTAAAATGTGTCCTAAGAAATCTTTCTAGCCTGGATATTAATTAGCCGTAGGGCGCTAGCCCACGGTTGACGTTGCGACCATAACCGGGGGCTAGCGCCCTTCGGCTGATCGTTAATTACCCCGTGAATAATCCCAGCCTAGCCACTGGTAATCCGCTTCAGACGCGTGTGCCGGCGCCCACCGGTTCACTATTTGGTTTGACTATCAAATCGCACTACAATGCGTCTCTGTAACCCTGGAAATCGATGTCCGGTAAGCACAGCCTTGTCGCCACTCAACTCATACATAAACTGCTTACCAGTTGCGGGGTCCATCGGAGCAGGAACAGATAGACTTTCGAGAGAGCTTGGTAGCTTTCCACCGTTGGTTGCCCCGAACATTCGAATGGCCTCAATCGTCTGAAGCATGGCTATTGATTGTTGAGTACGTTGTTGCGCACTTCTAACCGCTCCGAATGCGGGCAAGAAAGTCGTCGTCGGTAGCGTAGCCCATCCGATTCGAGCACCATCCGCCGCAGTACGTTCCTCTAGGCCCTTGAACTGACGGTTTGCCATCGCGTCTGCAAAGGGAACGGCACTCCACTTGAAATGCTCGTCTCTCGCCTGTTCGCAATAGCGTTTCATCGCGAGAAAATAGGTTTGCGCTGTTGAGTAGCTTGCAACTAGCTCACGGTCCAACCCAACCTCCTCGATCAAATACCGCATGGCACCTGGATACGAAGCTCCTATTGTTGCAATGAAATGCGTTCGAATGGAATCTGTGTCCTGGACCGTGGACTGCGATTCCAACAGGAGGAGACTTTGAAATTTCGGAAGTACACGTTCGATGAAGTCCTTCCAATACCCTGCATTTCTCGGAGTTTCGTCTACTTCTTTCAGTTGCTTTATCTCTTCGAAGAGTAACTGGCGTTCGAAAGCCAGTGACGACTGCATATCGATCAATGGATTGGGGAGAGAGGCAAATGCCCAATATAGATTTGGGGTGCTCGGCATTTGGAGCAGATACAGTGCGTCTTCAAAACCGATACCAGCAGCGGCCGCACCGACCAGATTGGAAACTAGAAATTCGTCCCTACCTAAGTGATTGGCCATCGCGTACTGTTGTCCGAGAATGGCTATCGCGTCGTCAGCTCGCCCTTCGGCAATGGCTACTGCGCAACGCAAACGCTGGTTCCTGGCCAGTTCACGCATGTACTGAATTTCCGGGAGTAAAACGTTGATGGGACTAGCGACTTGGCGAATATTGCGATCTAAAGAAAACGAGCGTCTACGATTCGCTTCCACTAGATCCCGCGGCTGAAAGCTCAGGAGAGACAAGTATTGCTTAACCTCTTCGATCGGAAGATCCTTGGGAGGCATGTTGAGCCAAGAATTAGGTGCGGCGTTGGATGGATCCTCCCCTCTTGATTCCGCCTCTTTCCAAGCTTTCTTTCGAAAATCGCTCAATTGATTGCGTGCGGATTCTTGCTCCAAAAACCCCATCGCTCGAAGGTAGAAGATTGCGGCATTGCCATCCTGCAAGTCGAAGTCGTCCGGTATGAACCGATGCTTCAACGCAGGCTTGGCCTCTGCCTTGGGCGTTAAATTCAATTCCGCCGTTTGAATATGAATGCCAAGCTCATTGTCCCTTTGCATGAGCCAAATTCCATCGCGCGTGGGCTCGTCGGAATATACGAGCGGCGAGCAAAGACTCACAGTCGCCGCTAAAAAAAAGCTAAGTGTCAGAACGAAGAATCGTTTCACGGTTCGGTGCCTTTTGGGTAGAGTACTTGATGTGATCGTAGGTTGGTGCATCATGCATCAATGGATGCGAACCCCAGTGTCCTTGGATAACTCCTTTAGCAACTCGCCTTGAGTCATCGGTGGCACAGGTGGAAGGAAGTAGTCGAGCGAATCCGAGAAAGAACTCGACGTCCGATCAGAAAGCCTGTCGCCATGCGGACTTGTCGCAAGAACCAATTTGCTTCGAAAAGGGAGCGACATCCCAACCTGTAGATGCTCCACATTCCAATCGAATTGCCATAAGTTTTCTGAGTTGGGACTCGTTTCCGTCGTCGGCATCGTAGTATTTGCGGACGATTCAAGTCCGCTGGCTAGGTTAAGCGTGTTGGATGCAATTGGATTTTGCGACGGGGTTCTTTCGCTGGACATCGAAAAAAAGATGCTGGCTGCACCGACGACTGCGCCGCAAACCCAAGAGGCAGCAATGGTGCTAACTAGCTGAGAGGTTGTGATCCTACTTGGCCGCTCTAGTACTCTAGCGGTGATCCGCTTGGACGCGCCTTCGTTGTTGGCCATGGTTAAGATCGCCTCGATATCCAATTGCGGGGTGCGAGGTCGGCATTGCATCAATCGCTGTTCCATTTCCGACGGAATGCTGTTGTTGCTAAAGTCATCCGAATTCATTTTGTCGGAAGGATCGTAGGGTTCGTTCATGATTCTTTGCTCAAATTGTTTACGCGGCCATCCATCTTTTTTTCCAGTTCGATTATCGCTTGTCGATAGCGTCGATAGACGAAACTCAACGAACGATCGACGACTTGCGAAATTTGTTCAAACGACATATCACCCCAAATACGAGCGATCACTATCTCCCGCTCCAATGCGGGGAGCGTATCGAGCGCTGCCTGGACTTCGCTCGACTCGGACTTGCAAGCCGGATCGACAATGAACCAAGCCTCACGCTGCTCTGCCGCAAGGTTTTGATACTTCGTTCGCCGGTGTTCTGACCTGGATTGATTCAGGGCTTTGCACCGAACGGTTTGGAACAGCCAAGCGACCGGATCGCGAGGGTCCGTCGTCTGGAGCGCAAGGTCGATGAGCGCGTCCTGTAGTGCGTCGTCAGGATATAGACACCACTGACGAGCATAGAGCACAAGCGCAGCGCCATGCGATTGGTAAACGCGTCGAATTTGGTGCCCGTCAATCGGGTTAGTCCCTTTGGTTACGGTTTTGGAAGGGTTCGATTTTCACTCTTAGACGAGTAGGCTGAAACCTCCTAGGAAAATCAGAGTCCAGCTCTCGCCTTACTAGAGAGTCACCGCTCGGAGTTAGAATTTTCAAAAGTTTTGAAGTTGTTACTTTGCAGGGCATTGCTTGAAGTCATTCTCGCTCGGGGAGTTAGGCACCTGGGGCGGAGAAAGTGAGTTGACTTGCGGAATTGTCGATGGCACTTCACCCTCCTCTCGCTACGCTCGACCCTCCCAGCGGGAGAGTGACTTACCCCCTTCGCATCTCTTCGCTCGACCCTCTGGGCGGGCCCAACGGGAGGGTGACTATACGAAGCGAGAGCATCATCGACTTGCTTTGACGGTTGACTCTCTTCAGTCCTGATGAAACGCTTGTGACACGAAGGACAGCAACGTCGGCAAGGCTTCGCGCCAGTAGCTCCACTTGTGACCGCCGTCGCGAACTCGAAACTCATGGGGGATCTCTCGTTTGCGCATCGCGATATGCACTAGCGAGTTTCCTTCGTAGAGAAAATCGTCGTCGCCGCAATCGATATACCACCGGACGGCTTTCTTTTGGTCATCTGGGATTCGATTGACGAGTTCGAGTGTGCTGTGCTGTAGGTAGTGAGCCTTGATCTGCTCGTCCGTCGGCTTCACAGCGTCCGAATCGGAAGCACTCCCTGGGGTCGCACGAAGAGCCCGTTCTTTGGCCTCCTCGAAACTGAGCGGGCCAGTGCTCGCACTGAGCGGGCAAGCGGACGAGAACAGCTCGGGATGATGGAGCGCATACATAAACGAACCGCCGCCGCCCATCGAAAGCCCAGCGACCGCACGGTAGCGTTTCTCGCTCTTAATTCGGTAGGCCTTCTCGACAAATGGCATCAACTCTTGAAAGAAGAAATCCTCATACCGCCAATCCCCTTTGACATCGTTGAAGTATCCGCGGCGGCCCGTGTTTGCGTCCGGCATGACGATCACCATGGGGGTTGCTTTACCTTCGGCGATGGCTTTGTCTGCGATCGTCTGAACTTCCCCAAATTGTACCCAACCTGTTTGGTCGTCGCCTCCCCCGTGCAACAGATAGAGGACGGGATAACTTCGCGATGAAGTGTCGAAACCGGCTGGCAGATAGACTGCGTACTTGCGTTCGCCGCCAAGGATTGTGCTTTGCATGGTGCAAGAGTCGAGCACCTTGCTGAATTGGGCCGAAGCAATGCTGCTCAAGGTAAGCGCTGCCAAGAAAAAGAACGGGATGCATTTCATAAGATGGGTCTTGATTTGGCAACAACGAGAACAAGTCATCGCTGTTGTGGGAGGTTGAGAGAGAGAGAGTAAAACCGATTGGAATGCCATTCTAGCTGGGAAAACGGGATAGAGCCTTGGTCGTTATCTACTTTCTACAGGAGCGAGATCGTCATAGATTCTGCTCAATAGCGGTCTCTCCCTTATAGTTTGGGGTTTTGATTGGTTCTTTTCACATCGTGGCTCGCATCAAGCGACTGCCGGGCTAGTGATGCGAGTGAAAAGTTTCCTGCCGATAATCTTCCTGCCTGTTCGCGTGCGCTGAGACTCCTAAAATACCTGTCTATCCCAAGATTCCATACAAACTCCTAATCGCCACCATGCCCCAGAATCAAACAGAAGCCGATTGGAAACGATTTTCCAAGAATCTAGAACTGCTTCGCAACGAATATCTGGTAAAACAGAACAAAATCTTGGTCGCGATCTTGATGGATCCAATGCGAGATCCAACCGCATGCTTCTGGGATTCGGTTAAAAAGCAGGAGGACATTCAGAAGAACTTGCGAGCTTGCTTAGATGAGTTTTCGCGATCAAATTTGACTGAAAAGGTGCTCTTGACAGTCCAATGCGACATGATGAGCCAAGAGTTCCTGTCTGGATTTAGCAAAGGGTTCCAAGAATTGGTTCGTAGACGATTGGACTTTCGAAGAGAATTGAGTTCGGAGGAGTCCATTGAGACAGATTGATTTCTCCAAACCGCGTGCACACTCTAGAGTCCATCTTGCTCCACACCAAAGCAAGCGACTGATCGTGGATGAATGTGTTTCCTTGCAATCCGGACTTTGGAAACAGTTTGAGATGCATGTTGACCTTACCAATGTTGAAGTCTTGGAACTTCGAGTCGCCCACGCGTCGATACCCGATGTGGAGATACTCGACAAACTGCTCTCGGACGATACGGTCTTGTTGACGAAGGATCGAGTTCTCCACAACCAGGCTAAAGCCGGAGGCTTCCATTCTTGGACTTGGAATGAGCAAAGTGAATTGACGTGTGAGGAACTGCCTGGAATCCAGATGAAGACCATGCCAGAAAGCACTCATTCTGAGCTCTTGGATAGGTACAATACGCATGGCTCAGAGCTCTACGAAGCGTTTGCATTCAATATGAGCGAAAAGAGGAGAGAGACAAAACGAACTGCTCGTCGTCGGATTCGAAGCTATTTCGGCTCAGCCGATGGCATTCTTCGAGCGTCGGTTACACTCGCCGCTACAAGCGTCAAGGACGGTTTGTTATGTGGCATCGAGCTAAACTTGCAAGCGAAGGCTAGTGGGTTAGAAGGACTGCGTGCGAGCGAATCCTATGGGATTGTCGCGAACGGACCTGATTGCTGGACACCTTTGTTGTTCGCCTTTCGAGAGATCTTTCTTCTGCATCTGAGGCATGTTCCTGTCGATGTGTTTGTGATTCCAACATCAACGTTGGACGCAACAAAAGAACTGGCGAAGCATGCCGCAAAAAGCGACACCGGCATGGCTGTTCAATTCTGTTTGTCCGACATGGCTTTAGTTACTTTTAGCCCATGTGCGAAGGGCCCTTTCTTTGATCGCTTGCAACGCAAGCTACGATCGCTTTCGGCGGGACGGTCGAATGAAGTGGTCGCATGGGACCCCATTCCAACTATCCGCATGCTAGCCGAACTGAAGTCCCATTCCAAGCCATTTGGGACGTAGAAATGATGCAGGGATTTTTCATGTAGCGTAAAACACTAAGGTGTAGGACGATCGCTTTGAGCAACCAATTGATTGAGCAGCGTCTGTTCTTTCAGTCTCGCTTGAGGCGTGCATGCGTTCCGATAGGCAACTGAATCCGAAAGGCAAGCGAGTAGGTCGTCCGCCCACTTGCGTCGCTGTTGCTCGGTAAGGTGACGCTCTCGCTTGGCATGTTCCAAGTCGAAAGCACTGCAATCGATATGATGATTATCCGTCATTCTCTAGGATTCCTCGCAAGTGATGAATCCGCTCTTGTTTTTGATAAACTCCCGGCAGTGCCAATTGACAATCCAACAGATCGCGAGCGGAGATCAATCGAATTTGCAAGCCGTTATCAACCTCGAAAAGGATCGAGCGGTGCATTGCGTCGGCGAAGCTAGAAACGCCGGGTAGTGAAAGAAAGATGTCGACAAGACCGAACTTTGTCAAAAGGCAAAATACGTTTTGTCCCCAAAGCCAACCTTTGAGTTTCTCGCTTACTGCCCCCCAATCATCATCGCGTTTACCCCATTCAGCGCCCAGTTCCAGCAACGCATCTTCGCACGCTCTTCTATTCATAGGCGTATCGTCGATGAACAAATCGATGTCCTGCGTCGTCACCGGCTTATGTGCCAGAAAATAGTTTAAGCCGCCGACCAGTAGGAAGGAAACGTCGTTCCGGTTCATCGCGGAAAAAACGCGTCGATAATCGAACGGCAACTGCTCCATGAGATTCCATCGGGTTTGCAACTTCGTTAACTGTTTTACTTGCAATGACTGATTGTATCGAAGCTTTTCTCACATGCACAGTCAAAAGCGAATGGGCGTCGAGAAAACTCGGTTTCGCGATTGGATTAGCGATTGTCCGACCAGCCTTTTTGACGTAAACATTTATGCGAGCAAGGCTGCACGAAATCGGCTACTTGGACTTCCCACCGACTGTTGCTTGAAAAACAAGAGAGGAGTTTGCTTCGCTTATCCTGGAAGCAGAATAATCCAGCAGGTCAAGCCTGCGGTATTTTTGATTTTTGATTTCCGCCAAGCGATCAACCGCTTCTGAAACAGCACACCCCATCTGGACTATCAACCTCAACCCCATTTCAACTATCATGATGCAACTAGGTTTTGTTAGTGCAATTCTACCGGACCTTTCGCTTGAACAAGTGTTCGATGTCGCTGCGTCGATCGGATACCGTTACGTGGAGGTGATGTGTTGGCCGCCGAGCAAAGCGGTTCGTCGCTATGCGGGCATAACGCATATCGACGTAGCAGGCCTCAACGAAACATCGATTGCTTCTATTAAGTCGCTTGTACAAAAGACAGGGGTGCAAATCAGTGGCCTTGGCTACTATCCGAATTGCCTTGCACCCGATGAAGCCGAAGCGCAGATGAGCGTAGAGCATTTGAAGCAAGTCATCTTGGCAGCACCGAAATTAGGGCTGACGCAGGTCAACACGTTCATTGGCCGCGACTACACGAAAAGTGTCGACGACAATTGGCCAAGGCTAATGACCACTTGGAAGCCGATTGTCGACCTAGCAGAGAGCTGCGGTGTTCGCATTGGAATCGAAAACTGTCCGATGTTGTTCACGAAAGATGAATGGCCAGGTGGCAAGAATATCGCCAATTCGCCGGCCAATTGGCGACGACTTTTTGGCGACCTAGGAAGCCCAAACTTGGGCCTCAATTATGATCCTTCTCACATGATCTGGCAATGCATGGACTATCTCAAGCCGATGCGCGAGTTCATCGATCGAATATTCCACGTCCACGCCAAGGATGTGCGAATCGATCGGCATCTTTTGAATGAAGTCGGAATCTTTGCGCACCCAAACTTGTACCACTCTCCTAAGCTGCCAGGCCTGGGCGAAATCAACTGGGGACAGTTTTTTTCCGTACTCGGCGACGCCGGTTATCAAGGGCCCGTTTGCGTTGAGGTAGAGGATCGAGCGTACGAAGCGACGCTTGAGAATCGCAAGGAATCTTTATCGCAAAGCTATCGGTATTTGAGTCAGTTCGTTGCGAAATAAGATGGCGAAATGGCATCGATACGTAATCGATCGAAGCCATAAAGCCTTGACCGCGGCTGGCTTTTTCACAAAGAGCAATATTCCTTGATTCTCGATGAAAGCAGCGCCAACGTGAAGTCCGCAGGAAAGTTGCCTCGCGAAAGATCCGGCACACATCTCTGTTCGTACTCGTACTCAGCGAAGCGGTACTCGTACTCGATCGCTTGTCATCGAGTACGAGTACGAGTACCATCGCAAGCGATTGAGTACGAGTACAAATGCTCGTCAAATCGAACTGACCATTCAGGTAGTTTTCATCCTGCCGCTCGCCAAAAACCGAAGCCGCCGCTGCGCATGTAGGGAAACGCCTACCTCGCGAAGCGTTTTTGGTGGTAGAGTTTCAGGGCGGCGAGCGCGTGATAGACCCCACCGCATTCTAGGTCGATGCCCTCGCTTGCTTTCAGCATATCGCACAATCGAATGGCCGCTCGTTCCATCCATGGCTCGCTGAGTTCATTGGCGTTCAGCTTAAATGAAAGAAACTCAAGCGTATGTCCCGTCGCGCTAATGCACGTACTCAAGTCATTGCTGTTTCCTGGACGGGAGGTGTAGTTGGTGGAGAACGAGCCGTCGGAGTTCTGGAAACGTCGAGCTTTTTCCACGGCATCGTCCACGACTCTCTTTGCTAATGCCCACCCTTCATCGAAGAGACCTTTGTTGCGATTCCGATATTGGACAGCGTGTGCAAGCCCCATCAAACGATGCATTCCGCCGCACGCACTTTCCGATAGGTCTTGTTCAGCCTCGAAACGCACCAGAGGTTCCAGGGTCCATGCGTTCCCATCGCTCGCCTGCCATTGCTGCTCGTCGGGAAAGAAGTTCGTCAGTGCGATGAGCGTCCATGAGTACTCCTTGAACGGGTTCTTCGGAACATCCCATTGCGCCTGGCGAGCCCAATCTGAGATGGTAAGCGATCGATCATCGACGACTACTTTTCTGTCCATTGCCAGTGGAATTTGGGAGAAGTAGCCAAGCCATTGGTCCGCATGCCCTTGACCGATGTAGCTACCCGCTTCAACTCGTGCCACGATACCATTTCGTTGGGTGCTTGGAATCGGTGGTCCGACCGAGAGTTCCCAGCCATTCATGGTGCCGCCAGAAAGTAGGTATTCGATGGCCGGAACCGATTTTCCATCGACTTCCAAGGGGAGCAAATCGCCGTACGCGATGGCTCCATGGATAATTTGCCAAGCACCATTCCTTTCAGAGGAAAGCAAGCGTTTTTCGAGGTTGTTTCGAAGTGTCGCAAGAATCGTTTCGCTTAACGATCCGGTGGTGTTGGAAACCGAAGTATCGAGCGCTTTGTCGAGTACAACCGAAGGACCCTCGGTGAGCGAAGTGCTGCGAGTGCAGCTACAGCACATCACATTTAAGAAAATAAGTACAAGTGGAACCGTGACGGAATTGCGGGGCAATGGAGGGGGGATTGTCATGAGGAGTGCTACTGTCGACGATCTTCGGCATGCGTAACTGCTAGGGTCGATTCAAAAAGCTCTGATGAAATTTTGAATTGAGGGGTCTCGGATCGAAAGCGTTTGCAATGCTCCGAAATGAGTCGATATAGAAATCGAAACAGATTACGAGGAGTATTCAAGGATTGAATTGCAGTGATCAGTCGGGATTCGGAGAGTTGGGAGTCAAATAGATCTTTTGGATTAGGGCGAGCACCGACGGTGGCACACGCTCGCATGCGAGTTGCGAGCAGGTCATAAAGCGCTTCGCCGGTCCAGTCGAATGACTGAATTACGTTTTGCTTATCCAGCCGTGCCCGCTCATGGAATTCTCGTGACTCGCGATCGACAAAGTATTGAAGCTCAGCCGGCAACAGCAACTTGATGCCGAAGTTCTCGTGCTTGAGCAGTTTGTTGTCAAGAAGCGGCCAAACGAGTTGTTTCATTCGTTCCGCATGCCCGTTGACGAGGTCAGGTTCATCGACACGGTCTACGATGACTATCATTCCGGGGAACCCAAGCGAACGCAGTAGCAACTGCAACTTCTCGAGCAATGCATAACGGTCATCCGAGCGTTGCGAATGCGGTAGCGGCTGCTCATCCAATTCCTTGTCGGAGAATTGCAGCAAAAGCTTTCGCAATTGCCCTGGGTCTCGCTGCAGGACACGCAAGTTCTTGCATACTCGCAGCGCAATCCACTGATGTCGCAACCACCGATAGCCGTACAAGCCCCAGGCTGCTACGAGGCTTGCGGGGAAAAGCCACAACAAAGTCTTTGTCGAAACTGTCTCCGTACTGAAGAGAAAGTAGCTTAACCAAAGGACGACTACGCTAAAGGTGAGGCCGATTGCAAGCGGAATCCATGTGGACGGAGAATAGAACCTCAATCGCTTTCTTAGGGATGTGAAACGATTGTGCAAAGTGCCTGTTTTGGATCGATCATAAGAAGCAGTCAGGAGCAATAGATCTCGTCGTTGCCCGCGATCCAATCGATCGATTGCATCTTGACGAATCTGTACTGAGGGAACGTTGTTGGTCGCTACCGTCTGCAAGACACGGTCCACCAATTGCGTCACACCAAGACTGAGGATGGCGTCCATGTGGTCCCAAAGTCGTAGCGCTTGCAGCGCGCGATCGGGCGACGAATTCTGTCGCCCCGTTAAGTGTTCCTGTAAAGGACCGAGGAAGCTGTTGAAATCGTCAAATTCGATTAGGAAAACACGATTTTCAGGAGAATTCTGATTGTGATCGGTGATGTGCCGGATCAGCTGCAATCGCATTGCCGTTTTTCCGGAGCCTTTTGGACCGAAGACGACAGCCGTTGCCGGCTGTTTAGCATCCCCAACTACCTTGCTCCACGAAGGGTGAAAAGTGCCTGAAATACAGAATTCGCGGAAAACGGAGTCCGTTTGGGCGTCTTCATCCGCGAAGGGGTTTCGCGTGAGTTGGTGATGGGCGAGGAATTCTTGTTCGGTCATGATCCCAATAGCATTGTCAAACAGGTAGGAAAAACAAGTGCTGTCGTTTTTTGAAGGACGGCAGTTTTGGGCTATTCCCAACCCGAAGTTCGGTTGTTTCAAGCTCCAGGCCCGGAACTGGTTCTTTGAGTGCAAAGGAGTTCGTTTGTAGCGTCTCAATCTGTTGCGGGGCCAGATTGGCTCAGCTTCGAGGGTTAAACGATAAAGGGATTGAGTACAATGAGGAGCGTGCTCACGCTTCCCTAATGAGTAGGGGCAACGTCCCCGAAAGCCACACACCGAGTACCTGAAAATGTTGCGGATCTATCAAAAAAATAGTTTTTTTGCGTTTTTTGAGCCTTTTTCGACGGCCAAGGTTTTTTCGTCGGTGTTGGTGGTTTGCCTGCAGTTGAACGCTATGGGAATTCAGACCGGCCTGCCAGATGAGGGAGCAAAAAAAGTACTTGTCCGCAAGGATGCCAGGCGTGCAACACTCCCGCCGCAAGTTACCAAAATCGATTTGGCCATGTCTGCGTCTTGGGCGGGCAATCAGATCAAGCCATCGCCTCTGGAGGATGAGCTCAAATGGTGTCGACGTGTGTTCCTCGACATTATTGGCCGCATTCCAAGCTACGAAGAGTTTGCAGAGTTTGCCAAGAATAAGTCCCCCGACAAGAAGTTTGCGTTGGTAACAAAATTGATCAACGACGATCGGTACACAGAGGAGTACGCCAATAATTGGTCCACGGTGTGGACAAATATTCTGATCGGTCGCAATGGTGGCATGGAGAATCGCAGTCTGACCAATCGGCCGGGTATGCAGAAGTATCTGCGAGATTGCTTTGCTGCTAATAAACCGTACAACGAAATGGTGATGGAACTGGTGACAGCGACTGGAACAACCAAGCCTGGCACGGATGGTTTTAACGGCGCAACGAATTTCCTTGCGATGAAAGTAAACGAAGAGAACGGCACTCAGGCAACGGCTGCCGTCTCGCGAATTTTTCTAGGGCTTCAAGTGCAGTGCACGCAGTGCCATAACCATCCGTTCAATCAATGGAAACAACAAAAGTTTTGGGAGTTCAACGCGTTTTTCCGGCAATCGAGGGCGCTGCGTCGATACGTTTCTGGATCCACCAATCGCGAAGTGGATTTTGTCGAGGTCATCAACGAGGATTTCGCAGGTGAAGGACGAAGGCCCGAACAAGCGGAGATCTATTACCAATTACGAAACGGTTTGACTCGAGTCGCATATCCGGCTTTTGTCGATGGAACCGAAATTGGAAAGAGCGGTTATGTTAGTCAAGTAAATAGGCGTGACGAGTTGGGCAAATTAATGATGGAAAGCCCCTTTCTTGACAAATCGATTGTCAATCGCATGTGGGCTCACTTTCTCGGATATGGATTCACCAAGCCGATCGACGATTTAGGACCTCATAACCCAACAACACAAGCAGAATTATTCGAAGAGCTCGCAGCAGATTTTCGCGCCAGTAGTTATGACCTCAAACAATTGATCGTTTGGATCACGATGTCTCAGCCTTACCAATTGTCATCCAGGATCACGAAGGACAATGCCACCGATGAACCTTCGCTCGGCGAGGCACCGAAGTTTTCACATTTTTATACGCGTCAAATGAACGCCGAACAGCTGTTTCAGTCTTTGGCCGTTGCTACTCAGGCGAATCGAAAAGGGAACTTGGAGGACCAACAGAAAAAGCGAGACGATTGGATGCGACAGTTCGTAGTCGCCTTTGGTACCGATGAGGGGGACGAAACAACTTCATTCAATGGTTCGATTCCTCAAAGCTTGATGTTGTTCAACGGCGATCTGATTCGTGAAGCAATCTCACTGGAAGCAGGTAGTTGGCTGCATGCAATGGTCCAAAACAAGGGCAGTGTAGCCGAGAAGATTCAATACCTATGTATCGCAGGACTCGGCCGGAAAGCGCGACAAGAAGAGGTTAGTGTCGGACAGCAATTGCTAGTTGCAAGGAAAAATGATTTGGGCGGAATGTTACAAGATATGTGGTGGGCGATCTTGAATAGCAATGAATTTATTTTTAATCACTGATACTCGATTTTGCTGAAAATGAACAAGTCGTCCTAGGGTTTCTACAGTAATTTAAAAGGGTAATAAATATGTGGTCTCGATTTGCACCTCCAGTGGGAATGGACCGAAGGCATTTTTTGAGCCATATGGCGGGCGCCTCGGCCTTGCTGGGTTCCTCGCTTTCGCTAGGGCATTCGCTTCGAGTGCATGCTGAAACGCTAAAGAAAAACCATAAATCATGTATTTTGTTGTGGATGGGGGGAGGACCATCCAGCATGGATATATGGGACTTGAAACCTGGCTCGGACAATGGCGGCCCATTCAAGCCAATATCCACGACGGGTGAGATGCAGATTTGCGAGCATATGCCGATGATGGCAAAACAAATGCAACACATGAGTATTGTCCGCTCGATGAGCACGCGTGAAGCGGATCACGACCGTGGTCGGTATTACATGCATACAGGCTACGTTCCAGATGCGAATGTCGAATACCCGAGTTATGGATCCGTCATCGCACATGAGCTTTCATCACAACGACCATCGCTAAGCATTCCTCCATTCGTAACGATTGGCGGGCCGAGCGAAGGCCCAGGTTTCCTTGGAATGTCCTGGGCTCCGCTTCCTGTTTCGAGCTCAGGCCGGATTCGAGACTTGGAAATGAAACTTGAAAACGATAGGTTGATGCAACGCAGGACCGCCCTCGATGTGTTCGAGAATTCCTTTATCGCACAGAACCGAGGTGCAGTGCTTGAGGATCATCGCAAAGTTCAGGGAAAGTCCTTTGAATTGATGACTAGCTCGCAAATGAAGGCATTTGAAGTTGATAAGGAACCGGAGGCAGCGAAAGAGCGTTATGGAAAGAACAGTTTTGGTCAAGGTTGTCTTCTCGCACGTAGGTTAGTCGAAGCCGGTCTACCATTCGCTGAAGTCTACTTGGAAGGATGGGACAATCACCAAGGCATTTTCCGGACCCTCGAAAATGATCGCTTGCCGGTCTTGGACAAGGCCATGAGTGCACTGATCGAGGACCTTTCGCAACGCGGCCTATTGGAGGATACCTGCATCGTCTGGATGGGTGAATTTGCTAGGACCCCTCGTATCAATGCGGAAGCGGGACGGGATCATTGGGCTAAGGCTTGGAGTGTCGTTGTGGGAGGCGGCGGTTTCCAGGGTGGGAAAGTTGTCGGCGCCACCAGCGACGATGGAATGGAGGTCGTCAGCGAACCCTATTCCTCTGAGGATTTAATGGCCTCGGTTTGCCATGCTTTGGGGATTTCTTTAGAAACGACCTTTACGAGCAAGAGCGGGCGACCGATGAAGATTGCAAATAGCGGAAAAGTTATCAAGGGACTTTTTGGATAAACGTATTGAGCACTGAGCCTCTGAATTCGCCAAATCTCGATTCGGCCCTGGATGCAGCTGCTTTGATAACAGCTCATCAAGCAGGGGTTTGGAGGTATCTGCGCGCAATTGGCTGTGACCAAACCCTTGCCGACGATTTGACTCAAGAAACGTTTTGCGCCGTTTTGCGACGGCCCTTTGTCCAAGTGAGCACCAGCGCTACAACCAGTTATTTGCGGCGAGTTGCCTACCACCTGTTGGTCTCCCATCGACGAAGACAAAAGAAAATGACCGTCACAAGTGAGCTCGAGCAATTGGACACACAATGGCTGAGATGGGCTGGGGCGGACTCCAATGGAAATGAGCTTGTAGATCGACTAGCAGACTGCTTCAGCCGATTGACCGAGCGGGCGCAGATGTCGTTGAAGCTAAGGTTTTCGGACGATGCTTCGAGAGAGTTTATCGCCAAAAAGCTTGGTATCACCGAGCATGGAGCAAAGAACCTTATGCAACGAGCCAAGATACAATTAAAGCAATGTTTGGATGAGAAATCGAATCGTGAATAATCCAGAGAATAATGAATCCGAAATCCCAGTTGGGCCGAGCGATCAGATGCTTTCGGCGTTGTTAAAGGATTTCCTGTGCGATCTATCGCCGCCCGACTTGAAATCCAAAGTGATCGCCAAGTTGGGTAGCATTGGAACCGAAAACGGATCGAAGAATCAGGTGGATTTCGATTACGCTGTGCAATCTGCGTCGAAAGACATGTCAAACGGATATGGAGTTGTTATCCCCCCCCCTGTGTCCATCGTGCGCTCCAATGGACGTGAGCTTTCACATTGGGTACGAAGAGGTGTGATCGTGGCCGCAGCACTGGCTGCCGCGGCTGTTGGCGTGATACTTCTTCCTGATGCAATGAAGGTATGGAATGTGGATTCCAGCCGCCTAGAGGTCGCCAATGAGCCAACCAAATCAATACCTGACGAAAATGCTCCAGTCGTGGCAACGGATAAGACTCTGAACGTCGTCGATGAACGGGTTGTGCGTAGCGCATTGCCTCAAGTTGTGCCGACGGAATCGGCGCCGACGGATTTGGATAAACGCAATAGCCTGTTTCCGTCGAGTCCTGATCTACCTCCGCCGCAGACCATCGTCGCTGCCAATGCGATGAAAGATCACGAAGTCGTTCGTGTTATAGATGATCAATTGAGCTATCTATGGCAGCGTGTTGGGATGTCGCCTGTTGGCGAAATACAAATGGACAGGTGGCTCGATCGGACTTCAGTCGCAGTTCTCGGCCGCCCGGCCACTTCTGCAGAGAAGGAAGCGTTCCGTTCGAATAAGAGCGAAAGCAAGATTTTCAACTACGTTGATAGTCTGGTGGCTAGCGAAGAGTTTGCACGCAACTGGTCAAATCGGTTGGCCCAGCATTACTTAGGCAAACGCCTTCGAGCGACTCGCGATCTTGCGGCATGGGAACGGGCATTCGTGGATTGGCTTGAGGAATCCGTCTCGAAGAAGGCCTTTATAGGTGACTTGGAAAGCCAATTGATCGCAGGGCCCAATGAAGGCGAGGGTGGAGCCGTAATTCGCAAGGATGCTGCAGCCTTTTGGCTCGCAGAGACGATGGAACGCTCAGCTTCCGTTCAACACGAGTTGGTCGACTCAGGTTCGCTTCTCAAAAAGCGAGAACCTCGTGACGAATCCTTGATCGGTGTTTCGCGACAGCTTATGAGGTTGAGCGGTAATCCCTCGATGATTTGCTCGCAATGCCATACGGATGAAACGGGTAGCTCCGATTTGCGGGGTTATCTCGCAATGTCCAAAGTGAAAAGTTCGGGTGGTTCTAGCTCCTTCTGGAGCGTTCCGGCTAGCCTATCTGGTTTAAGCCTGGTGATCCAAGATTCAGAGCGTACCCTACAATCCGATACATTGAGAGATTTCTTCTACGAAGATGCCGAGGGGAGGATGAAGTTAGCTCGCGTTGGACCTCCATCTCTTACGAAGGCGTCGCTTATGAAGGCGTCTAATGATAAGCAATCCTTGGCTACCTGGTTTGTGGCATCGAGCGAACCACGCCGGGCGCTAGTTGATATGGTTTGGAACGAAGTATTTCAGCAACCTTTGGTTCCCGGAGTTGGGCTTTCGGAAGAAGAAGGTTTGAGTGAGAGAGTCGATCTACGCGACTTGCTTGCGAGCCAAATGCAGTTGCGAAAGGCAGACCTAGGTACACTAGTCCGTTGGGTTGTTTTGTCCAAACCGCTTCGGTTGGAGGGGTTCAAAACCGATGCGCCTTGGTACCTCAAGTCGACCTTGTCGCAGATGGCGGCCTCGCAAAAGCAGATGCGGATTTTTGCCGGCTATCCACGTTTGGAGTCTGTTCAAGTTGAGTCAGGTAGACTTCCGGTGGGTAAAGTTGCATCGTGGATCGTACAGAAACGCTCCTTCCAAAAGTCGGATGCAACTTTGGCGCAAGGTACCAATGCAGCAAGTTCAAATCGAGGCGACAACTCGCTTAAGTTGGACTATAGCGAAGCGCAGGTTCGATATTTGATCTCAATCGAACAACCTTATAGCCAAATCCATGCACTTTCTGATCGTTTGGCGAAAAGTTCCATGCCATGGCAAATGCTCGTGGAACATGCTTATCTTGCAACGGATGCTAGATTCCCGACGCGAAACGAGAGGGATGAAGCGGCAAAGCTACTAGAGACTTTGGGCAAGGACCGATTGAAGACATTGGTCATGGTCGTCAATGCGAGGCTAGGTAGTTGGTAGTTTGGTCGTACACCTACGCACCGTCGCACTGGCCACGCGTCGAAGTGCCTTACAAAGAAACCGATCCAACTGTTAGCCAATGCGAAGAGCATGGACCTCGCGAGATCATGGACTACGAGGTACGCGAAAAAGCCGTGATGATTCCAGCCAAGTTCTATGTCGAACAAACCAAAGTTCCCAAGTACAAATGCGCTGGCCATCCCGAATGCGGCATCAAGCAACAGGCAGACCCTGACGAGCTTGTCAAAGGGAACAAGATCGATACGAGTATTGCTGCACAAATCGTTGTCCAAGAGCATATGTTCCATGGCCTTTGGTATCGGACAGAAGATTCTTCGCATCAAGCGGCTGGAAAGTGGCTCGCGGAACACTCCTGAATCTGCTCTGTTCGATGGCTTATCTCTACGAAGGGCTCTATAACCACTATCGCCAAAAGATGATTGCGAATGGGGCCTTAATTGCGACGGACGATACGGTGGTGAAACTGATCTTGCCGGAATACATCCCGCCGCCTAAACCGGACGACAAGTGGAGCAAACGAGTACATGAAGTCCTGTCTGACGCATTTAAGAAAGACAAGTCAAGTATCCACGCGAGGATGTGGGCATATCGGAGTGTTGGTCCATGCCCGTGGAATGTAATTTACTTTTACGATCTCGCGGCATCGCGATGGCCCGGAGCGATTCTCAGAAGGATTTCAAGGTGGCACATTGCTCGGTGATTTCTACGCAGGCTACGAAAGCCTGCGCGTAGCGAAAGGAAACGCCTTTAGACTCGCGTCATGCAATTCCCATGCGCGTCGCAAGTTACATTACGCAATGAAGAACCACCCTAAGGAATGCTCGCTGCCGCTTGCAATCTATCGTGAACTTTACGACGTGGAGTTACTGACCAAAGAGATGAAGCCTGATACGATCTTGGCCAAGCGACAAGAACTATCTATTCCACTGTTCGCACGGTTGAAAGAGGCGATAACACAAATGCGCAAGAAATGTGTCGCTCTATCGAAAAGCAAACTTGGCGTGGCCATCGGACACATCGAAAACAAATGGGATACGCTTACCACGTATCTCAACGATGCAAACTGCCCTATTGATAACAACCTTGCTGAACAACTCATGAAACACACTGCAACAGGTCGCAAGAATTGGCTATTTTTAGGAAGCATCTAAGCGGGATATCGAACTGTCATCCTGACAACGATATGCTCAACCGCTCATCGCCACAATCTGGATGTGTTTGCGTATGTGAAGGGAGTTGCCGACCGACTGTTGGCAGGCGATCGAGACTTCGAATCCATGCAAGCGGAGAACTGGGCGAAAAGTCATCCCGAGCAAGTGCGTCAGTATCGAGAAGAAGAGTCGCGTTATGCAGCGGACCGCAAGAAGACTCGCCGCGAGAATCGACGCCAGGAATCGATCTCACGACGCGCGAAAACGAACCAGTCATAATCGACCTACCGGCAATCGGATCCACTCGCAACCCATCTGCCCCCCGCCCGAAGGACGATGGTCACTATTTTCGGACACATTAGTCCGAACAGAGGACATCGTTGATGTGCAAATTCAATTGTAGGCGTTGTTCGAGGAGATTTCCGGATCTTGCCATGGAGTAACGTTCAAACCCCTCGGACGCTGTCGAGATAGGCGAAATCCCTTTATCTGATAACCCAATCCGGACATCGATAGACTGCAAAAATCGAATACCAGCCTCTCGGAGAGACGCTGCCACGTGGTGTGGCTAGCAAAAAAAAAGCCCGGTTGCATTTCTGCAAACGGGCTTTGTTGTTGTTAAAAAATCCGGCAATACCTACTTTCGCACTGGTGGGCACTATCATCGGCTCCGAAAGCTTAACTACTGTGTTCGGGATGGGAACAGGTGGGCCTTTCGGATATGGTCACCGGGAGAGAA
>JANMGH010000009.1:0-4166 GCA_031374515.1 Pirellula sp.
CCTCGACGAAGTTCAACTCCTGCGAGAATTCCCTGGAGGTGTTGGGCACGGTCGGAATGATTTGTCGCTTGGAAAGGACGGTTGGATTTACTCGATCCATGGCGATTCCGTTGAGGTACCGACCGACAACGTGGTCGATCGATTTTGTGGCAACCGAGGTTGTTGATTCGCTTTTGAAGGCTGGATTCCATGTTCAGGTCAAGAAATGATGAGCTGAGACGAATTATCGACTGATCGGATCCCGCCATCTTGTCCACCACTTGGAATCAAACAACTATCTCGATTGGGACGCCTTCGAAGCGTACAAATCTCTGGATCCCTTGGATGATTTCGGATGGTTACACGTTACCGTCGGTACTGCAGAATTCGATGGAGGTAATGACTTTCAGGTTTGCGTTGCGACGCCAAAAGCGGTTGGTCGAAGAAAGCAATCTAGTCAACCATTCGCGATCAGCCAGCCGCTTCCCACGCATATGTGGTCATGTGAATATTCCAATTCCTACCGTCAATATTCTTCCATTACTCTTAGAAACGGCTTGTGATCATATGGGTTGGCGCAGATGTTTGTCAAAGCGGTCGAAGCATTGCTCCATCGAAGGTTCGACATCGTTATCGTGATGGTTGATGATTTCTTTAGCATCTAGAGGGTGGAAAATACTTTCGCCCCGAGCACGTCTTTCGCGCATGATTTCGATCTTGGCCTTACTACCGCACCAGTGCTCGGTCGGTTCGGATGGATCTGGCCTATTTTCGATCGATTGCACTTCGAGTCTATATGCTCGAAAGTATTTTTGCGTGAACTGGATCATGTAACCTCTCCATGGCAAATAGCGACGTCGGAGTACAGACTCCGCAATCAAAAATTTAGGATTTTGAAAACAACAAACCGTGCGTAGCTATTGAACATCGCAGTCTCAAACCGATTTGCATACGATTCGGACGTTAATACTTTTTTCCAGTAAGCACATCATGTGCCGTTGATTGCAAGTGGGGGTACTATTCCTCGGGATGGCTGAATTGCGACCATTTTTTCGAGGGAAAGCGACACATTGATCGTTACTTGCACAAAAGCAAATCCGCAGATTTTCCTGACAGATCAATGTTATCGAAGGATATCCTTTTGCCTACGCTGTATGATTGTGGCGAATGCTTTGTGTTATGACGACGTTTTCACCCTATCAAATGGCGTACGCCTGCAGGCTCGGAACAGGCGCTTTGGATCGTTCCTGCCTTTAGCTTCCTATCCACATTGGGACCTAGCTCGATTTAACTATCGCCCGCTTTCAGCAGGGTTGGATCATTCCCACTGTGGACGTCGGCGCTGGCTGCTTGCTGGAGGAGTGAAGCGTCGGATAGACTTAGGCAGATAGCTCGGCAATAACCTGGGTGTTTTGGTCTGTCGTCCTGGCAAGGAACACTAATTTGACTCATGGTTGATTCAAATCGCCAATTCGGTCTACTATCACTTTTACTGGTTGGAGCAGCAACACCGATTTGGATTTGGCTAATCGTCACGCTTCCGTTTAACCCTGGATTCGGTGACACGCCAACTCGTTTTGTGATCACACCGTTCGTATTGACTGGGATCACGGTCGCGATACATCGTCTAATACGCAAACAAGCACATGCTTGGCCAATTTCGATATTTGCTTCTCCACTGGTTGCAAGACTCGCATTAATGACGGCGTCATTGCTGGCCGGAAAGCCCCAAGCTTAGCATCCACATGTGGCCATAGGTTGCTCCAGCCATCGGCCGCTTTTCCACAACGTAGACCATCACTGTAGACGTTTGCGCAGGCTGCTTGCTGTAGGGCTGATATATGGGATAGTAAAGTCGCTGGTGCTATGAACCGGCAATACCATAATCTGTCCCGCAGATTTGCTTTCAAGGATTCGTCACCATAAACAAAGCCTTTGTTCGCGAACCAGAGCATGACGCGCGTGCATTTTGTCCTAAATGCGGAGCAGTCGGCGTCGCTGTCGGCCCAAAGACTTTGGACCACTATATGCACGCGGATTCGCGCTCGAACCTAGGAGCGGACGTTTGGTTTTGCCCTTCACCTGGATGCGAAATCGCCTACTTTGACTTTTTAGAACGATTTGTTCTCGTCAATGTACTGCGGCATCCAGCTTACCCAAAAAGTGTGGACGCAGCGATCTGTCCATGTTTCGAGTTCACTATTGACGATCTAGACACGTGCATTCGCCATCGATCGCCTGAGTTAATTCGCGAACTGCTCGCAAAGTCGAAATCTATTGAAGCGAACTGTACCACGCTAACTGCGGACGGGCGCTGCTGCATGCAAGAAGTGCAACGGCTTTATCATCGAGGCGTGCAAGAGGCGACGTAGGTAAAGTCGCGTGCATACTCAGCCTTCGGTTCCCCCAGCTTCCCATCCACAAGCGTTCCTAGCCGCAGCTGGGATCCAGCATCTTCCAAGAGACGGATGATAATCACTGTGGGCGTTGGCGCAGGCTGCTTGCTATAGGATCGATGCGTCGGGTAGACTGCTACGAGTAGAGTGCTTGTGTTCTCGTCGATAGCGGTGAACCAATTTGTCAGAACCCGTCGAAGTATCTTTCACCACAACTCGCGATGAATACGTTCGTGCGATGCGGCGATACTACAAAACGAAACTCCAGTGGAAGCGAGATCTCCTGGCGAGCCTTGTTGGCTTGGGTGCAGGAATCTACTGCTTGCTAACGTCGACATTTTTGCCAACTCTCGCCTGGTTGATGGTGCTCGCAAGTTGCGTCATGTTGACTCTTCTCTCGTACGCCATGTTCGTCTTGCCCCACATGATCTATCGTTCCCAACCAAAACTCAAATCAGAATAGCGATTGAGATTCCAGGATGAAGGTATTGGATTTCAGACCGATGAAATCGATGCTCAGCTGAAATGGACGATGTACCACGCGTGGATTCGTGACGAAGAATTCTATATCTTGTATCACGGAAAACGGGACGTATCGGTCATCCCCCGGCGGGCGCTCAAGGATGACGCAGAAAAGAATCTTGGCGAATTGCTGAAGAAGCACATAGGGACAGAGGCAAGCGTCTAGGTTTGAAACTACTTCGGCTACGGCGCTGGCTGCCTACGGGCGATTTTGTGCGAGGGACTTAACGCATTGTCGTTCAAGTCAAGGCGGTAGAGAATCTGATTTCAGAAAAGCCAGTTTCCCAAACTTGATTCATGTGTTTGTCCCGCTGACAGCGATCCATCATATTGAACTGGTCAAAGAAAAGTGACCGTTCGCAGCAGACTTCCAACCTACCTGTGGACGCAGTCGAAGCCTCGATACTGTTGATTGCTCGCTACTTTTGACATTGAGAACAATTGGGATTCTTCGGTAACGTAACAAGATTTTGTGGAGGAAAAACATTCACCGGCTGGAATGTAGATCGCGGCGGCATGCCATCGTTAATCGAGGGTGTTGTCCCGAAATGGCATATCCCAAAGTTATTGCATTTCCATTGTTCGATACCACGGAAGACGTGACAGCCAGCACTATTCGCGATCAGAAAAAGCAAAAGAATTCCTCGTGAGAATTGCATCGGATTACCTTGGTTCTGCTTTAAACTTTAATGTCAAGCTAGTCTCAATATCGAAATATGGATCCACCTTAAAGAAAGGCGTAGAAGTCATGGCCTTTTTATCGAGTTTATATTAGTTGTCGATTGCACCTCCCCCATAATCGTTATTTCGAGAACTCGATAATTCCAAGTTTTTTACTCAGTCCACTGCGGACCTCGTTCATTCCGTTCTTTGTTATGGTTACATAACCTCAACCAGCGCCTTCCCTAACCGCCAGCCTCCCATCCCCAAGCGGTCATCGCTCGAATCAGCCATTGGCCGCAAAATGGGCACCAATGAATTAATCGTTTTGATCATCGTCTTGGTACTTCTGTTCGGCGGGGGTGGCGGCTATTATTGGAACCGACGACGGTAAAAAGTGGTCTGGCCGATATTCGGTGTGTGGCACGTCGAACGGATGTTCGTTATGTACTTATCGAAGCAGTTCAACCTTCGCGAGTTGGGGCCTAAGTGGAAAAGGCAATTCAGATCTTCGTTGCAGTGAACTACTTCGTGATTGGATTTTCGCACATCTTTCAAAAAGGTGTCTGGTTGGAGTACTTCGCGAAACTGCGCAGCCTAGGTCGAGTT
>JANMGH010000012.1:0-7795 GCA_031374515.1 Pirellula sp.
CCTTCGTCCACATCAACTTTGCTCAAACCCAGCTTATCCTGGCTGCTTTAGCAATCGCTGCTGGTGTTCTACTGTTGTTGGGACGCTAAACGTCAGGCTGGGCAGTGCTACTTTTTTCGGTAAGTTAACAGTACCTGAAGAATCAAGGAATGCGGCAAGGGTGCGGCCTTGCATTTCACTCTGATGTACTCGCACAATGCTAACGCTTCCCTTGGATGCCGCAGCACTTCCTGAATCGGCTGTCCTTTACACATCGATTCGAGACAAGCTGCAGCAAGTTGACGGAATTCCGCAACTCCCAGTGAACAACCGCCATCAGCTAAAAGCGTCGAAAGTTTAACTTTGGATGGCTGACCAATTAGTTTTTGAGGACACTCTTTTCGTCTGCGAATATTCATTAGTGTTCCCAAAATGATCGCATCATGGAGGTTTGCGGTCGGAAATTGCTCGCGAACGAATTCACAAAAACGTGTCGCAACCGCTGGCGCGCGAAGTACTGCATCAATTGTGGAAGTCGGAAAATCCGAGCGCAACGACTCAAGTAGCATTGACCGAAAACTCTCTGGTGTACCTTCAAATCCACAGGCTTTCAAATTGTCGGATAGTCCTGTAGAAAATATTCCATGGACCTTAGTTGGACCTCAGGTGGCAGACTATTGATTCCCTCAAAGAAACGCGATACCACCGCATTTTGACGAAATAGGCTTTGGTGCTCCGTCAATGAAACACTGCCGTCCTTGTCTGCATCCATCATACGAAGCGCCGCAGGTGATGAGGTAAATTCTGTAAGCGTCAATCGCCCGTCTTTATCGACATCTTGCTTTTGAAAGTTTTCAATGACCTTGGGATCAACTGTAACCTTGCCCCTCACGGTAATAACTCGTTGGGCTGTGGCAAACTCGATGAGATCCAAGGATTTGTTTTGATCGGTGTCAAACTCAAACCAGTCGATCGATGCTCGCTTGGGTAATTCCTCTACGGTGACTTGGCCATCGGCGTTCTTGTCTAGTTTGGCCAGGGCAAGCTTAGGAGATTGCCATAAGTCTTTCGAAATTACTGGTCGAGTTGCCGCAGGTTTTGTAGCATTGGCAATACGAAGCGTAGGCTTGGTTGCCATAAGTTCTTTCGCAAGCCCCCTCTGATTGTTGAATAACTGAATGAGAAGCACCGTTGCGGGAAAGCGACCATTCAATTCCGCACGACAACGATCGGCTAAATCCGCGATCGCAATGATCCGCTTATGATGGGTTAATGGATCAGATGACTTTTCGAGGCAGAGCGCTTCCACCACACGCCGAAGTAGTTCATAGCTCACATCAGCCTTCGCTTCCGAGTGCGTCGAAGTTGCCAGCCTCAGTGCGCTATCGACATCTCCGAGGAGATACTGCACGGCCGATAGAATCGCAACCGATCGCAAGGCATTGGGCTCACGCCGGTACAAAGCTTGCGCCTTACGCATCACCTGTTCGATCCGCGCACGACTAATCCCAGTTAAGCCCAACTCCAATTCAACGATGCATTCTTTGGCAAGGGTATCTGAATTAATGGTTATTTGACTGGCGAATTCAGAGGCCAGAGTCTTAATTTCGTCACTGACATATTGGTGGTCCGCAATCGCCTGTTGCACATCCTCCGGTACGCGATTGTCCTTCTTCAATTGCTCCAGCAAGTGCTCAGCTATAAGCGTGTTGTCGGCAGCGATGGACAAAGGGCGGGTATCAAAGACGATTGGTTCTCCGGTGGGTCGTGTACCAAAGGGGACATTAAAACTAAGGGCAACCATGGCAGAATGTTCTGGTTCATAGAACATATCCCACGTCGTTTTGTTACATCGCGGAAGCGGTAATGTGAGCAATTCGCGAGTTGATTGCAGATCCCAGAGTTTGGCTTTAGCCGCCACCTCCAAGCCACCCGCTGGATTTTTGCCATGCAGTGAAAGCAGACGCTTGCCGTCCGGACTCAGCTTGATATCATCAGCATAGTCACCCGCCAAAGAGATCGTCGACAAGGGGGTTGAAGATGCAAGATCGATCACGTCGACCCTTTTAATTCGGAGAAAAGCACTAGTGGATGTAACCCTGCGAACTGCCAGTTCACCCACAGGTACAACAGCCAGATTGCCATCGGCTGAGAACTGAACCTGTGGAGTCTGAGGACCATTATGTGGTAAAAACATGCCGTCCGTTTGATAAATCGCCTGCTGCGATTCGAGGTTCCAAATCGTAAGTTGACTTGACGAAACGATGACCAGGTGCTTGCCTCCCGATACAGGCACCATTCGTGAAGCATTCATCTCTATTTCTTTACCGTCGGGCAACGGCATCTCGACCAGAGTGGTTCCCTGCATTGCATCACGAATCTCCAATACTTTTGGTACCGTATTTGTAAATGCGCCGACCAATAGACGTTTACCGGACTCATCGCAGACTAATTCGCCATAAAATCGTCTGTTGTCCTCCAGCGGACGTTGTGTCCCAGCTTTGAGCTCAAAGGCATACAGCTTGCGCTGGTTGCAGACGACCAACTCGGTTTGGTCGGGCGAAAACGCGAGGGAGTTTTGAAAAACAGACTGAGTCGATGACAGCTCGTGCCGCCAAAGAGTCATTCCTGACTGACAATCGATCAAGATCAGTGGATTGCGATTGTTGAATCCGAACAGCCAAACTGCCAGGTACCGGCCGTCCGCAGAGAATTGCATGGATGATCTGTTTACAGCGCCTTCCATAAGGCCGACATCAGCCGAGAATTCGCGTCCACTACGCTGGCGGATAAGGACTCGCCCGTCAGTCGTGCAAAACGCTCCTTGGCTGAAGGTTCGATCGAAACTCCACTCTCTGATGGATTCGCCTGGAAGGATGGCAGCCTGACGAAGTCCAAACAGATCAGGCCCTAGATCCAAATTCCAGCGAAGCAAGTGTCCTTGGTTTGTCACCGCTCCCAGTTCACGTCCATCGGTCGTGTAGCTAATAGATTCAACCTGTGATTCTGGATGAAACAATGTTCGATTCACCTCACCCGTTTTCGCATCGATCAAGCGAATGGCTTCGCTGCCATGACTGGTGATCGCCAGCTCCTGCCCGTCAGGGCTCGCCTCGATTCTCACAAAGTTCGGCATGACTTCGCTGGAGAAACGTTCCAATTTATTGTTTACTAATGACCATCGCAAAAGCTGCTTGGTGTTGCTCCCGCTAAAACCCAGGGTGGTGAGAAAGATAACAGGTTGAGTTGGATGCCAAGTGGCCGAATCGATGTCGTCGTCGTATTGAATCGACTGAACCTCTTTGGCCCGGCGTACATTCCACACTGAGGCTACGACCCGCAACCGATCAGCTCTTTTTGCGCTTCCATGGGCTACGTAGAAGATGACTCCCGAAGCATCGCGGTTCAATTCGATGCGATTGAACTCACGTTTCTCGGTTTGGTTGAAGACGACTTGCCGAGAATCGATATCCCAAATCATGATGCGCACCGAGGGTGCGGTTGGTCGGTGATCGATTGCATTCCCAATGACCGCAACGAACTTGCCGTCCCGACTCAGGGTGACCTGGCTGATGTGTGAATACGTCTCCTCGGGATAGGCAATTTGGATTGGCTCATCACCAGGACGATAAATCGTGATGCCGCTGGACACTTTCTTGGGCGCTGAATCAAAAGCGGACATCGAGGCAGCTTGAGCAAAGAGAGATCGAGCATTGGTACCGAAGCTGGTACGATTGACCAGGCTGGTCATAGCGACCGGTATGCGTTGAACCTCTTCCCCCGTTGCCACCCGCATGATACGAGTTTCATTTTCCAGACTGAACGCAGCGAATTCACCGCCCGGTAACATGGCTCCCGTTAAGGTGACAGCGCTTGCAGGATTGCTTAACAAGCTCGTATCAGATTGCGGCATGGAACTGACATTGGGATAGTTCGTGATCAATCGCTCTGTCTTGCCTTGATTCAGATAGTTGTACCAATACGACCATTCGACACCTCGCAGATCCTGACCGCCATGAATGGGAAGTTGGTTGGTGAGGAGTTCACGCATCCGTACCAGATTGCCTCGGTCAGCCTCGAGTCGCACCAGGTTCATATCCGAGGCGTAAAGCGATTGACGTTGTGTTTCAGTCAGCTTTTGCAGTTCCGTGCTGCGGACGAGAGCTTCGTCTTTCAGCTGTTTCGCCTCGTCGCGTTGTTTTTCGGCCTGTGTTCGCTGTTGTTGCTCTGCATGTTGGGCATCAATGGCGGCTTGTTCAGAACGCGTGGCTCGAATGGCTTGCCAACCGCTTAAAACCGCGCTCGCCAAAAGTAAAATGGCGAAGCTGCTAGCAGTCAGAATTGCGGTACGATTCTTGGCATAGTATTTATTTAGTCGATAGGCTGTGCTGGGGGGACAGGCTTCAACCGGTTCGCAGGCCAGGAAGCGCTGGATGTCTCGCGCCAAAGCGTTGGCTGTTTCGTAGCGACGGTTGCGATCCTTATCAAGAGCTTTCATCACGATCCAATCCAGGTCACCGCAAATGGTGCGGCTCAAATGCCTGGGATCGAGTTGGCGTTGGGCTGCAATACTGGGCAAGGCGGCGCTGCTGCTGACTCGAGTGCTCGGCTTAGGTGGGTCAACTTCTTTGATCAACCGTAGAATTTCCGTGAGAGCGGCTTCCTTAAGCTGGGCCTTCTCCAGTGGCGTTGATCCAGTGAGCAGTTCGTAGAGCATAACTCCCAGGGAGTACACGTCGGTGCGTGTATCGACATCTAGATTGTTGTGTTCCGCTTGTTCCGGGCTCATGTAAAGCGGAGTCCCAATCATCAACCCAAAGCCGGTATGCACGGTTTGCTCGGTCAACGGTTGGTGCATGGCTTTGGCCAGGCCAAAGTCGATCACTTTAGGGACCGGTTTGCCATCGTAAAGACAAATCAAGACGTTCGATGGCTTGAGGTCGCGATGGATGATACCTTTCTGATGCGCATGTTGAACGGCTTGGCAAATCGGCACAAGCAGTTTCAATCGCTCTTCCACCGACAGTCGCATGGAATCGCAATATTCAGTCAGTGGCATCCCTTTGACAAGTTCCATAGCGAAAAAAGGTCGCCCCTGGTCGGTGACTCCACCATCAAACACTTTGGCAATGTTGGGATGATCCATAAGAGCCAAGGCTTGACGTTCTGCGTCGAAACGGGCAAGTACTTGTTTGGAATCCATGCCCGGCTTGACCAGTTTCAAGGCTACTTTACGGCGGACGGGCGATGTTTGTTCGGCAACCCAGACCGTCCCCATTCCGCCTTCACCGATGGCCTCCAGCAGCTTGTACCGGCCGGCAATCATATTCCCCGGCTGATATCGACTTGCTACGTCCAAGTGCGGCGCTGCGTGTGCCTGTGTCGGCTGGTCGAGAAAACCTTTGCTGCCATCAAATGCGATCAAAAGTTTGGCGACGCGTTCATGGAGCTTGGCATCGCCGCCACACTGATCGATGACGAATTTTTCGCGTTCGGATGGATCTGCTATATCGATGGCACGGGCGAATAAGGCTTGGATCGCTTGCGGTTCCGTAGTCATGTTTTGTCTCGATTAGGTCGAACAAGTTGGCTATATAGTCATGCGCCGTGACGCTGTTCGCTGGTGGAAATGTTTCCGGAAAATGTAGGCAACGCGCCATCCATAACTCGTTACTCCTCTAACGCCACCTTCAACCAGGCCTGAGCATAAGCCCATTTATTACGTACCTAGTGGACGCTCAGTCCGAGCATTTCGGCAATAGAATCACGCCCAACGCCGGCAAAGAATTTCAGTTGGACGATTTCTGCTGCGATGGAATCTTCCGCCTGCAAACGGGATAAAGCGTCATCCAATAGAATCAGCTCCCGGTCGCTGGGAGCCGCACTAATTTCCGGTAGGTCTACCCGTTCCAACTCGCCGCCATGCTTGACGCGAGCTTTGCGACGGGCCTGCTCGACCAGAATCCTTCGCATCGCTTGGGCGGCGGCTCCAAAAAAGTAGCGACGATTGGTAAGGTTCTGCGAATTCGAACCATCCACCAATCGCAAATACGCTTCATGAACAAGAGCAGTGGCCTGCAGCGAGTTTCCCGGCTTTTCATGGCGAAGTTGTGCGGCCGCCAACTGCCTTAGCTCGCTATAAACACATGGCAACAACTCGTCCAAGGCTAAGCGATCGCCCGATTCAACTCTTTCAAGGATTTGAGTCAATTCCGACATGCGATTACTCTGGATGGACAAATCGTGCCGTGAATTGTCACGGAACATCGATTGCGTGAGTAACATCTTAGCGGGTCCACGGAGAGTTTTGCAGCAACCAAGTGACCATTTCTTTCTCGGTGGGGGACGGTAGAGGATAGGCTGCCAGACTGGCGTCGTTTGGTTGCTTGCTTACAGCGAGTCCACCGCCTTCCGATTGAGAAAGCTCTTGTGAAATCCAAGAAATCGTGTCACCGATCTGTCTGTATGGTCCAAATTGGTTGGATACTTCAGCCGCGGCCAATGCGAATTCAAGGCCATCGAGAGCAAAATCGCGAATGACCTCGAAATCGCCTTCAGGGGATGCAGTCGGAATCGAAGCCTGCAGTTGTGAGTCCGTTAATAGGATTTCTTGGTGGTTGGGATCTGTTGTCAAAGTAGATTGAGGTCTCGCACTGACAGATACGAGTACCTCAGCCTTCGCACCCAACGGCACTGCCTGGCCCGTTGCCAGCCAGATTCCAAGAAAGGCCAAGCCACTTAAGGTTATCGCAACCAAAATTCGTCGTTGCCGAGTTGCGAATCCGCCACGACTGGACCAGGACACGCATTTGTTTTCGTTGGTAGCATTCATCGTTAGTTCCGCGTTAGAAGGGCTGAGTATTGTTCCTACACCCATCCATGCGACGCATCTCTTGGAACTGGCGCGCTGAAAAAGAAATTTCACGAAAACAGTGCGGCTGGTTTCGTCTTCTTAGATTAAGTGCAGGAACGCCATCCCCTTGCTGCATTCTTCCTGCATCTAGAATCACACCTGTACCCAATCCAACTGAGTTCGGCCTTGGTATCAAATCAGCCGGGAAATAAGGCCGCCAACTCGCACAGTCCACCCTATACCCGAGCGTTGAACCGGTACCGGCTGCACACGTTTTCCACAACAGCTGTGAACATGACTGACCCGAATCAGTGACAGACGAGTTGACAAATAAGGGATAACCCCCCAAGCTCCAGAAATAACAGTCCCCAAACGGGATAGTAGCAAGATCGGCAGCTAAGAAAGACTAGAACATGGATGCCACGCAAAAGACTTTCCTGATCGTCTTCTTGGCGATGATGGCATTCTTTGCTCTGGTAGTGGCTTTTGTTTTCGTTCTAGTCCTACGTCCGTGGTTGCGAGCGTTTTTACACGGAGCACCAGTGTCGATTTTCCATATTGTTGCTATGCGACTGCGTGGCAATCCGCCATGGCTCTTAATCGACGCTTACATCGCGCTAAGGCGGTCTGATCTTGGGGTAACTATGGTTGATGTCGAAAATGCATTTGTTGACGGCAGAAGTCGAGTTTTGACTAGCGACGATCTTGTAGAACTAGTCAAGAAGGGAGCAGAGGCTTAACAATCGCACCAGGCCGAAATCGGGTAGGGAATCCCCATGTTGTCGTTGAAAAATCCTCGAGCGTCGTCTTTGAAGCTCGAAAATTAGACCGTATCCACAGCGTTGTCCCATCCAGGTTATGAGCCTTACTCCTTCCACAATCGTTGATTCCCAAGCATTTCGCCAACTAACGCCGCGAATGCGCTCCTTAATCTCACCTTCTCCACAACCCACCGGAATTCGT
>JANMGH010000048.1:0-65575 GCA_031374515.1 Pirellula sp.
CCCCTCTCTCCTCTATCCTCTATCCTCTATCCTCTATCCTCTATCCTCTATCCTCTATCCTCTATCCTCTATCCTCTATCCTCTATCCTCTATCCTCTATCCTCTATCCTCTATCCTCTATCCTCTATCCTCTATCCTCTAGCCTCTAGCCTCTAGCCTCTAGCCTCTATCCTCTATCCTCTATCCTCTATCCTCTAGCCACTAGCCACTAGCCACTAGCCACTAGCCACTATCCTTTAGCCTTATTTCAATATGAAACTACTTGTCACCGGTGCATCCGGATTAATTGGTTCAGAAGTTTGTTCGCATTTTGCAGACAAGGGCTGGAAGATCCACGGGCTGGACAACAATCAGCGGGCGGTATTCTTTGGCCCGCAAGGGGACACGCGATGGAATCAATCGCGACTTCAGACGCAGATTGCAGGTTTTGAGCATCATGAAATCGATATCCGCAACCGAGAGGGGATTCTCCAACTCGTTCGAACCATCCGCCCGGACGCGGTCGTCCACACGGCCGCACAGCCTAGTCATGACCGAGCGGCAGCGATTCCGTTCGACGATTTTGATACCAATGCAGTCGGTACTTTTAATTTGCTAGAAGCGGTCCGGCAAGCTTGTCCTGAATCGCCATTTGTACACATGTCAACCAATAAAGTGTACGGCGACCGTCCCAATACGATCGCGCTCAAGGAGTTGGAAACAAGGTGGGACTACGACGACGCCGATTACGAGCATGGTATTGCCGAGGGTTTTTCCATCGACCAGTCGAAACATTCACTGTTTGGAGCGTCCAAGGTTGCGGCTGACATTGTGGTTCAGGAATATGGTCGCTACTTCAACATGCCAACCTGTTGTCTTCGTGGTGGATGTTTGACTGGCCCGAATCATTCCGGTGTTGAACTCCATGGGTTTTTGAGTTATTTGGTGAAGTGCAATCTAGAGGAACGCGAGTATCGCGTTTTCGGTTACAAGGGAAAACAGGTGCGAGACAACATCCATTCAGAGGATGTGGCCAAATTCATGTCGGCGTTCATCGAAACTCCGAGATGCGCCGAAGTGTATAACCTGGGCGGTGGCAAGGCAAATAGTTGTTCGATTCTAGAAGCGTTCAAAATAGCCGAGTCGTTTACGGGCAAAGCTCAGAAATATACTTATGTAGATGAAAATCGAATTGGAGATCACATTTGCTATTACAGTGATCTGCGAAAAATGCGTGAACATTACCCGACCTGGGATATCAAGCATTCGCTAGAAAGCACAATCGGGCAAATCGTCCAAGCCTGGAAGACCAGGTAGGAAATGGGGTACCCCGTTGCGAGCTGTCAATGCGAGCCGGGGAAAATATCATCGGGCGCAGTTCCGTTCGGTCCTGTTTCATATCTCAACGTTGCACCTGCCCATTCGCATTGCCTAAAGCGACACAAAAGACAAAGTCTATTTCGGCTTAAAATAGTCTTCACGCTAAAAACGTATTTGGAATGAGTTGGCCTGTAGCGAAAGTCGTCAAGACTTTCGGCGTTTTGCAGTGTGTGCCAAAACTCTTGACGAGTTTCGCTACCTTCGAAAATTGAGGGTCTGAAAGTGGGACCACTCCTAGTGCGTCTTCAACGCTAAAAACGTGGTTTGGAATGGGTTGGCCTGTAGCGAAAGTCGTCAAGACTTTCGGCGTTTTGCAGTGTGCGCCAAAACTCTTGACGAGTTTCGCTACCTTCGAAAATTCAGGGTCTGAAAGTGGGACCACTCCTAGTGCCTCTTCACGCTAAAAACGTGTTTGGAATGAGTTGGCCTGTAGCGAAAGTCGTCAAGACTTTCGGCGTTTTGCAGTGTGCGCCAAAACTTTTGACGAGTTTCGCTACCCAAGGTTAATGGATTGAAGAAGCACTAGTCGATTTTTGTCGTTCGAACGATCTTGGTTAGCGCCTTGGGCTGACTTTTGTTGGCTGTGTCTAAACCAGAACTAACGCATTGGAGTCGAACACCCCGTGCGGCCAATACCTGCAATCCGGATTGCTCTTAGCATGCCGGTTATTTTGTCTAGGCGGACTGCGATTGCACATGAGTAATTCACAAAAGGTTTGCGTCCCTGTTTCATCCGTCAAAATGCACCGATGACGCAGAGTTTGAGGGCATGGAAACCAGAATTACGATTGCAAACATGGCACCCAGATGTATTGTGGTGCATCAGAGTTGGGCCGGGGATGGGACTCCCATCGACTTTTTATAAATGAAATTGATGGCGACAGGGCGCGCAGAGTAGCAACCGAAAAATCGGATGTCACCCAGGGGAACGAAGTCCGCGCTAATTCGCCAAATAAAGGGTCGAAGATTCCCGCAATTGACATGAGCGAGAAAGTATCTTCCAAGTTTACGATTCCGCTTCGGTCATCAAATCGGATAGCCAGCAGTTCGTAAGCGGCCGGCAGAGTTTCGGATGAGGAACTGATTGGAGCCTATTTTGTGGCGAAAGCTCTCTGGTTCCCGAGCAAAAAGCAATTGACCACTTTTCCGATACCAAGATGGCAACCGATAGTATCGGAATTTACGAACGTATGGTCGGTTGAGAAGTTAAGAGCTGTGTAGCGGCGGACCGCGCTTGAGTCGTGCGATTTGCGATTCATAATAATAACCCCGAGGCTGACCCTGCGGATCGTTAGTTTCTAAGCTCAATCGCAGTTCATCCATTGCCTTTCATCCTAATCCTTAAGCCTTATCCCTAAAAAATGATTGACCTCGCAGTAATCGGCCTCGGATATGTTGGACTTCCGCTCTCGCTTCAGTTTGCGAGAAAAGGTGCCACAGTACTTGGCTTAGACATTGATCAAGCGAAAGTAGATGCAATCAATGGCTCCAAATCTTACATTCATCACATCAGCGACGAGTCTATTGCCGAGCAAGTTGGAAAGAAACTATTTTCGGCAGACGTAGATTTTTCGAGAGTTTCGGAATGCGGTGCGGTGGTTATTTGCGTCCCCACACCGCTCAATAAAAACCGCGAACCGGATATTTCGTACATCATCAAGACGGGCGAAGCGATCGCTCCCTTTTTGAGGAACGGGATGTTGGTCGTCCTAGAGTCCACAACGTATCCTGGGACGACGGACGAAGATCTATTGTCTGTATTAGAAAAAGGCTCAGGATTAAAGGCGGGCAAAGACTTTCATTTAGCGTTTTCGCCGGAACGTGAGGACCCAGGTAATCCCGACAGCAAAGTAGCAAAGATCCCCAAGGTAGTCGGTGGCCTCACTCCCGCGTGCTTGGATAAGGCAGTGGAACTGTATTCGAAAGCGGTAGAACGCGTTGTACCCGTGTCGAGTTGTCGCGCAGCCGAAGCCACCAAGTTGCTCGAGAACATTTTTCGCAGCGTCAACATCGCCTTGGTAAACGAGCTCAAGATTGTATACGGCGCGATGGGCATCGATATTTGGGAAGTGATCGACGCGGCGAAAACGAAACCGTTTGGTTACATGCCATTTTATCCAGGCCCAGGACTCGGCGGACACTGCATACCGATCGACCCGTTCTACCTCACTTGGAAAGCGAGAGAATACGGCCAAGCGACTCGGTTTATCGAGTTGGCAGGCGAGATTAATACGTCGATGCCGGAACACGTTGTTCGCAAAGTGGCTGAGGCATTGAATGGAGTTCGCAAGCCGCTCAATGGCAGTCGAGTGTTACTGATAGGGTTGGCGTACAAGGCGAATGTCGACGACATGCGAGAGTCCCCCACTTTCATCTTGATGGACCTTTTGAAAAATGCGGGTTCGAGCGTCGACTACTACGACCCTTATGTTCCAGTCATTTCGCCAACCAGAGAACACGCTCAATGGACTGGAAAGCGTTCCATCGATTGGAATGCGACCACGGTTTCTGGATACGACTTAGTTTTAATAAGCACAGCGCATGCCTGCATCGATTTCAAACAGTTAGCGGATTGGTCCAAGGTGATTGTTGACACCCGCAACGCGCTCCATGGAATCGAAACCAATTCGATCGTTGTTAAAGCTTAATTCTGGTTTTACGAGTCTCTTCATCTCAAGCTGATTATCGATCTATGGAATTCATTGATCTAAAAACCCAATACGAATCCTACAAGCAAGAAATTGATGCTAGGATCCATGCCGTCCTGGACCACGGACGATTCATCATGGGGCCAGAAATCGCCGAGTCCGAATCGAAGCTAGCCGCGTTTTGCGGTTCCAAGTATTGCATCACCGTCGCAAGTGGAACCATGAGCTTGGAAATCGCCCTGCGTGCTCTAGGGGTGGGATTTGGGGACGAAGTCATTACGGTTCCGTTTACATGGATCAGCAGCTCCGAAGTGATTTCGCTCGTGGGAGCAAAACCAGTTTTTGTCGATATCGATGCGGATACATACAATATCAATGTGGACATGATTGAGTCAGCAATCACTCCACGAACAAAGGCGATTATGCCCGTATGTCTTTTTGGACAAGTGCCAGACTTTGCACGAATCAATTCCATCGCAGACAAATATGGCTTGACGGTCATCGAAGACGCTGCACAGAGTTTTGGAGCGACCCAAAACGGAGTTTCAAGTTGCAATTTATCCAAAATCGGAAGTACAAGTTTTTTTCCGGCGAAACCTCTTGGATGTTTTGGTGACGGCGGCGCGTTATTTACCAATGATGAACCGCTGGCAAAAGCGATGCAAGCGATTCGAACACACGGCGGCACACAACGCCACCACCATACGCTTGTCGGTACAAACGGTAGGTTTGATACACTGCAAGCGGCTATCATTTTGGCCAAACTCCCCTATTTCCAAAGTGAAGTAGACGCAAGAATTCGCATCGGCGCACGCTACTCGGACTTGCTTCGCGGCAAATGCGTTGTGCCCGAAGTCGCGCCAGGCAATACCCACGTTTATGCCCAATACACGATTCGAGTTTCCGATCGCGATAAATGCATCGAAAACCTCAAGAAGCTCGGCATACCAACGGCCGTATACTACCCGAAGTGTTTGCACGAACAGCCCGTCTACGAATGCTTAGGGTACAAGTATGGGGACTTTCCTGAATCGGAAAAGGCATCGAAAGAAGTTCTTTCGCTACCCATGCACCCGTTCTTAACTGAGAAAGATCAAGATACTGTTGTCGCCGCAGTGATCGCATCAATCTAGTACTTCGCCTCGTCAAATTTGTACCTAAAAGACATATGAACCAACCTTCTATTGCAGTGATTGGCAGTGGCTACTGGGGCAAGAACCTCGTTCGTGTATTCTCCGAACTGGGCGCCTTGCACACAGTCTGCGACGCTGATTCCTCCCGATTCGCGACGCTCAAAATCTCCGGTACACCGCCGGTTTTCGTTGGCAAGCTGGAGGACGTGCTCGACAATCCATCCATTCGAGGCGTAGCCATTGCAACGCCGGCGGTCACGCATTACGCCATCGTGAAACGTTGTATCGAGAGCGGTAAGGATGTGTTTGTGGAGAAACCGTTGGCGCTGAATGCCAGCGAGGGTGAGGCCCTAGTTGCGTTGGCGGCCAAGCACAATCGAATTCTGATGGTGGGGCATATCTTGCTATACCATCCAGCCGTTCGCAAACTGAAATCTCTGATCGTGGACGGAACGCTTGGGAAGATCCATTACTGCTATTCCAATCGGCTCAACATGGGGTTGATCCGAACCGAAGAGAACATCCTGTGGAGTTTCGCGCCGCATGATATTTCTGTCATGCTTCATTTGCTCGGAGAAGAACCGATTTCCTCAACGGCCGAGGGGAGCGGGTATCTGACCCCAGGCGTGTTGGACGTTACGATGAGTCGACTAACGTTTCGAAGCGGCGTAACGGGTCATATTTTTGTTAGTTGGTTGCACCCTTTTAAGGAGCAGAAGTTTGTGGTGGTTGGTTCGCAAGCGATGGCCGTTTTCGATGACACTGCCGAGAACAAATTGCAACTGTATCCGCATCGAGTGGATTGGGAAAACCGAATACCTAAGGCGGTTAAAGAAGACGCCGTTACGGTGGAATTGGAACGCCTGGAACCGCTAAAGGAAGAGTGTTCCCAGTTCCTGCGATCGATAGAGACACGCGTTGCGCCGCCGTCGGATGGAAAAGAAGGACTTCGTGTTCTCAAAGTGCTCGACGATTGCCAAAAGTCGCTGGAACTCGGTCCGGTGAAGCGCGACGAACAATCGTCTACTGCCGGTGCTGCACCAATACATGAGACTGAGAAGAGCTACTTTGCCCATTCAAGTTCATTTGTTGACTTGCCATGTAAAATTGGCAAGGGGACCAAAATATGGCATTTTAGCCACGTACTTGCTGGAGCTGAAATTGGTGAGAATTGTTCGATTGGACAAAATGTAGTAGTCTCGGCGACCTCAAAGATAGGCAATCGCGTCAAGATACAGAATAACGTTTCCGTCTATGACGGAGTCATTTTAGAGGATGACGTTTTCTGTGGTCCGTCCATGGTATTCACAAACGTTATCAACCCACGAAGCGCTGTGGTCCGCAAATCCGAATACAAGTCGACCCGTGTTTCGCGAGGCGTGACGATTGGGGCAAATGCGACAATTGTTTGTGGAAACAAGATTGGAGAATATGCATTCATCGGTGCCGGCGCGGTGGTCACCAAGGATGTACCTGCATATGCACTGATGACGGGCGTTCCAGCAAAACAGGTAGGCTGGATGAGTCAACACGGCGATAAACTAGATTTGCCGCTAGTAGGAGATGGAGTTGCCATTTGCAAAGCGACGGCCCAGAAATATACACTTTGTGGAAAATCGCTCTCGATCGATAACGAAGTCTCCAGTTGAGTCTCAATGCCATGGTTGAGTCCAGCGTTGGGTTTATCATGCAATGAATGTTTCCGTGAATCATAATGCGATCGCCCGAAGGACTTTGAGACTCTCCAAGAATAGTTTTGTTCGTTCTGTCATGGTTTTGTCCAGTGGAACGGCGATCGCGCATGCCATTCAAGCCGGTTCACTCCCGATCTTAACGCGATTATACTCACCTGCTAATTTCCAAGCAGCCGCCATTTTTCAGTCTTTGTTATTCATCCTCTCGGTCGCGTCCTGTTTTCGATTCGACATGGCGATCCCGCTTGCCAAGAGCAGTTTGGTCGCGTTACAGTTGGTTGTCCTTTCGCTTCTTTCCTGTGGAATAGTAGCGATGCTCACAACTGCTTTGCTATTAATATCACCCAAAAGCCTGCTGCTTCTAATTGGCGATGCAACAGTAATAAACTATTTCTGGCTCTTACCAATTGGAATACTTCTAACCGGAACGCTGAGCACGATTCAAAACTGGCACATTCGAGAGAAGTCTTTCAGCGCCCTTTCATATAGTAAAATCGCGCAGACTTTGTCCCTAGTCGCGACACAGGTTGGTTCAGGTATTGCGTCTTTGGCCCCATCAGGGCTAATCTTCGGAAACTTGATGCAGTATCCCGTTGGGCTAGTCATGTTAGGGCGGCAAGTCATGCGTGGCATGAACGGTGCGGACCGGGAGCATCTGTACAGTAAAAGCGAGCTCTGGGGAACCGCACGCCAATTTTACAAGTTCCCGCTATACTCGACATGGGAGTCGCTCGCAAATGTCGCGTCAATACAATTGCCTCTCGTCATAATTGGGAGGCTTGCCGTTGGTCCCGAGGCAGGCTATCTACTACTCGCGATGATGTTAATGCAGGCGCCGTTGGCAATTTTAGGCACAGCCATCGGGCAGGTTTTTCTGTCGAGATCCGCAGAACATTACCATGCCGGTACCTTAGGCAGCTTTACCGCTACGACAATTAGGTCACTTGCCGTGGTTGGTACAGTACCACTACTAGCTATTGGAATTCTATCGCCAACAGTTATTGGAACCATATTTGGAGCGGAGTGGAGTCGAGCGGGTTGGCTAATTCTTTGGATGACGCCATGGTTTCTAATGCAGTTCCTTGCCTCACCTACCTCCATGGTGTTGCATGTAACCGGGCACCAGAAGGATGCGCTGATCCTTCAGTTCTTGGGGTTGTTGATTCGAGTGTCTGCGGTCTTGCTTGCCTACATGTACAACGCTTTGATTATCTCCGAGGTATATGCCATTTCAGGCTTTGTTTTTTATTTCCTGTATTTGCTTACCGTAATTTCCCGCGCTGGATGTAGGTGTCAGGAATTTCTACCATGGAAGTTGGATGTTCGAAGTCACTAGCAGTTCGTCATTTCTTACGACTCTCATTTAGACGATCAGACATTTTAGGATCATGCTTTACTACGCATTCGCGACGATAGTTATCTCCCTCCTTTTAATTGCGTTGGCCTCGTTTTCGTCACGTGGTTCGCTGTTACTTAATCCGATGGCATACTACGCACTTTTCCAACTAATTGGATTTGTCGGAACGACGGCAGCTATCGACTTCAACGAACCGTATGACGTGCTTTACTATTACATCTGTGCATGTGGCATTGTTTTTTCTGCAATTGGCTTTGCACTGGCTAACCTATCGTTTCCATTGCCTAAAGAATTGATAGCCACCTGGAAGCAGAGACCATTCCTCATTGAATCTGGCACTGCGTATAAGACATTTCTAACCCTAATGGCGTTGTTTAGTGCACTCGTTTGTGTAGCATATTTTGCTTCCATTGGATACAATGTTTTTCTACTTGGTCTTTCTAATCTGTTGGAGAATGGTACTTCGCTTACCAATGTGAGTGAATTGAGGCTCGCGTCGTATGATACCAGTGGATCTGGTCAATATCACTTCCCTGGGTATGTGAATCAATTTAAGGATACCATTTTTCCTTTAACGCTTTTCTACCTTTGGACACTCTATTTTTCGGAGCCAAATCGAGCTGGAAGGCTCTTTACATTCTCCCTCTTGCTAGGGCTTACAGTTGCGAGTCTGATCGCGATTTTGGGCACAGGACAACGTGGAGCGTTTGTGTTGGCAATGGTTATGGGAGGCAGTTTTCTAACTGTTGTGCTTCCAAGCAGTAGGAAATTCGTACTCTTCTTTCTTTCTGTCGGCATTGCACTTCCCCTATTTGCAATTAGTACTCAAATCAACGGGAGAGCTGAAAGTAAGGAATTCGACTTGTCGAGCGTTTTGTTTGCGATATGGCAGCGACTTGCTTCGGACAATCAATGGGGAGCAGTGCTTGGGTTCCGGATGCTAATATGTGATCTTCCTATACAGTGGGGTGCTGAATGGTGGGAGTCGATCCTAGGGATTTCTCCTTGGCACGGAGGTAGTAGCTTATCTTCTGACGTCGCGAGGATAGTTTGGAGAGGTGGCTCGGGAACGATTCCACCGTCTAATTGGGGCTCAATCTACCACAATTTTTCGTGGTTTGGCGTGGTAGTGATTCCTTTGGTTACTTGTACACTTTTTGGCGCAATTCAACAACGTTTCTATACAGGTCCCAAAACTGTATTTCGGACGATGGTTTACGTCTACTGTTATATATTTGTTGGATCTTGGATTGCGGGTTCGCCCTTTGAGCATTTGCTGAACGTAGGACTTGTCGCGGTTGTTGGGCTTAGAATCATTTGCCGTCGCTTAGAGTCGGCGTTTGGAACGGTCTATGTCCAGCAAACGGCTATTCCCAACTGAAAAGTCAACAATTGTCAATTCCGAAACCAAGAGAATTGTAAATGCAACCAGTCCCACTTGTATCCGTTGTCATCGCAGCCAAAGATGAGGCCGAGTTCGCTCAAAAAGCGATAGAAAGCATATTGAACCAAAGCGATTGTGAATTGGAACTTATTTTTGTCGACGACAATTCCACAGATGCTACCGTCTCAATCGTAGAATCAATCGCATGTAGTCATTCAAACCTAAGACTCCTTCGAAACGACAAGGCAGGAAAATGTTCGGCATTTAATCTCGGTGTCAGCGCAGCTAAGGGTGACTACGTTTGCATTTTCGCCGGAGATGATATCATGCCACCCAAAAGTCTTTCAAGCAGGCTTGAATCGATTCAAGGACTTGGCATCGAATCACCCGCAGTAGGACTTTCGAAACTGCGCATCATGTCAGATGACAAAAAAGTCGACGGGATGGTAATTCCAAGGAGGAAAGGTGTTTCATCTTTAAGTGGAGCTTCGCCATTTATGAACCGAAAGGCAGCTCAACTTATATTTCCGGTACCTGAGAGTCTTCCAAACGAAGATACCTGGATGGAATTGTGCATCACCTACTTTGAACAGATTCAAACCGTGCATACAGATATTATTGGGTGCAATTGGCGGCACCATGCAGGGAACAGCATTAATCACATGCTGCCGTTCAATGACTTTTGCAAGAAACTTACTGTTCGACTCGAGGCATATTCACTTTTTGAAAAGACGAACTCCAGAATTCTTTCGGAGGCCAATGGACGGCGAGTTAGAGCTCTGGTGGAATGTGAAAAGGCACGTCGGGCTCATTCGGTAATTGGGATAATGTTGAGCGGCGCCCCATTAACGCATAAGCTTCGAATGATGTCGGCAGGAAATCGTTTACTCTACGGCGTTAGAGCATCCATGTATGGTCTTCTTAGTGGTTGGTAGTCCTTATTCACTATCTTGTAATCGTTCAGCTTTGAGTTCTATTATGGGTGTTTTTACAAGTTTTTCGTCCAACCATCATTTACAAACGTCGTGACTTAGAAATTACAAATCATATGTCGGGAAACATACAACTAGTGAAATCAAAGGGTCCATTTTTTCATGGCGATCCTCGCTATCGGATGTGCGCCAAGACGATTATGGATACTTCGGATCCAGAGATCGTTTTCGATAAGGATGGAATTTCTGACTATTACCACAATTTTCAGCAGAGCATCCTGCCCAATTGGCATACCGACGACCGCGGTAGTCAGGAACTGCAACGCCAAGCGGAATTGATTCGGGCCGATGGCAAGAAACGCGACTTCGACTGCATCATGGGTCTCAGCGGCGGTCTCGACAGTTCGTTTGCTGCCTATGTTGCAAAAGAAATCATGGGCCTGCGGCCACTCATATTTCACGTCGATGCGGGTTGGAACACCCAGCAAGCCGTCGGCAACGTGGAGAAAATCGTGAACGGTCTTGGATTGGATCTGTTCACCGAAGTTGTGAACTGGGAAGAAATGAAAGACGTCCATCGCGCTTTCCTCAAGTCGCAAATCGCTGATCAGGACTTGCCCCAGGATGCCGTCTTCTTTTCAGGCCTCTATAAGTTCGCTCGAAAGAACAAAATTCGGTACGTTCTAACCGGTGCGAATTATTCGACTGAATGCTGCCGGGAGCCCGAAGCTTGGGGGGCTTATCCAGGCCTGGACCTTACCCTCTTTATGGACATTCACAAGCAATTCGGATCGATCCCGCTCAAGACCATGCCGCTGGTCGATATCCTGCAATACAAGCTGGTATACCGTTACATTTACGGTATGCGAATTTTTAGGCCACTTAATTTCCTTCCCTATATCAAAACCGACGCAGAAACGTTGCTCAAGGATAAGTTCGGTTGGGAACCGTTCAAGCATAAGCATCATGAGTCGCGATTCACCCGATTCTACGAGGACTACTGGATGCCCCGAAAGTTTGGTTATGAAAAACGACGAGCGCATTTTTCGAGCCTGATACTCACCGGCCAAATGACACGCGATGAAGCACTCGTTCGAATTTCCAAGCCGGAAATGGACGAGCAGTTTCTAAAACAAGAGTTCGAGTACGTTGCAACGAAATTGAATTTTTCCGTCGATGAACTTCAAGCTATTTTTGAAGGGAAGAACAAGACGTACCATGACTACAAAAACAAACGATACCTGATCGGAATCGGTGCACGTGCGATGGCAAAACTCGGGTTGGAGCGGAGATTATTTCGGTGATTGGGATCATTGACTATGGACTCGGCAACATTAAGGCATTCGTCAACATCTACAAGAAGTTGGATGTAGGACTTTCGGTCGTCAGCGCCAAAAAAGATCTAGAGGGGATAACAAAAGTCATTCTTCCTGGTGTAGGTGCTTTTGACCACGCGATGACTCAATTCTCCAATTCAGGAATGCGAGAAGCAGTCGAAGAGTTAGTGTTAGGTGGGAATGCACCGCTGATTGGAATTTGTGTTGGAATGCAAATGTTGGCTCGCGACAGCGAAGAAGGAAAATTGCCGGGATTGGGCTGGATTGATGGAAACGTTCGCAAAATAGACACGAGCCGACTTGGCAGCGCCACTAGACTTCCTCACATGGGATGGAACGACGTGGTGCGGCGACGAGAATCACCTATCCTCAAGTCATTTGAAACAACGAGTGAGTTTTATTTCCTTCATTCGTTTTGTTTTCACAGCGACAGTCCCGAGAACGTGGTTGCGACGGCGAGTTATGGCAATGACTTTGCAGCGATAATCTCAAAGGGTAATATTTATGGCATCCAGTGCCATCCCGAGAAAAGCCATCATTCTGGTATAGCTATCCTCCGGAATTTCGCAGAAATCTAGTATGCTCCGACCCCGAATAATCCCCTGTCTTCTGGTTCACAAAAGAGGGCTCGTAAAAACCGTCAATTTCAAATCCCATAAATACGTTGGCGATCCCATCAATGCGGTTCGGATTTTCAATGAAAAGCAAGTTGATGAGTTAATGGTTCTCGACATCGATGCCACCGTCGAGGACAGAGAGCCCGACTACCAGATGATTGAGAACCTTGCAGCGGAATGCCGAATGCCGCTTTGCTATGGAGGTGGTGTTAAGTCGGCGATTCAAGCGCAGAGAATATTTTCGCTGGGAGTTGAAAAAATTGCTTTTAGTTCGGCCATCGTTGAGAAGCCAGAACTCGTCTCGGAACTCGCGGATCAAGTAGGCAGCCAAAGCGTCGTTGCGGTGTTGGACGTCAAGAAAAAGTTGCTGGGTGGATACGAGGTATTCACCAAGAATGGTCGCCACTCTGCAAAAGTAAAGCCTGTCGAGTTAATTAAGAAATTCTCAGCCTTGGGTGCGGGCGAAATCGTGATCAATTCGATCGACAACGATGGAATGATGAAAGGTTACGACTTGAATTTGATCGAGTTGTGTCGTGCAAGTACGGATCTTCCGATGACAGTACTCGGCGGTGCAGGCTCGCTGGACCACATCGGCGAATTGATTCATCGCTATGGGATCATTGGAGCTGCGGCTGGGAGTTTATTCGTCTTTAAGGGAACGTATCGGGCCGTTTTGATAAACTATCCAACGCCGATCCAAAAGCGAGAATTGCTTCTAAAACATATGCAGCCCGCGGATCCTCTGCTCCATGCGGGTTCTTAGGCGTCACCAAATCTGTATCCATGTCGCAATCAGTGAGTATCTATGTTTGACAATAAGACCCTCTTAATTACTGGTGGAACCGGCTCGTTTGGGAATGCCGTTTTGCGGCGATTCTTGCATACGGATATTCAAGAGATCCGCGTCTTCAGTCGCGATGAGAAAAAGCAAGAGGATATGCGAATCGCCCTTAGCAATCCGAAGGTCCGATTCTACATCGGCGACGTGCGAGAGTACCGTAGCGTGGCAGATGCTATGAAAGGGGTTGATTACGTCTTTCAGGCGGCTGCTCTCAAACAGGTTCCATCGTGCGAGTTCTACCCTTTAGAAGCCGTTCGTACGAATGTGCTCGGCACCGAAAACGTCTTGAATGCAGCTATCGAGAATCGCGTTGAGAGCTTGATCGCGTTGAGCACGGACAAAGCCGTTTACCCCATCAATGCCATGGGGATCAGCAAGGCGATGATGGAGAAAATTGTTATCGCCAAATCGCGACTTGTGGACGCCTCCGAAACTCGACTCTGCTGCACTCGGTACGGAAACGTAATGGCTTCACGCGGCTCCGTAATTCCGTTATTCATCGATCAAATTTTGGAAGGTAAACCATTGACGGTCACCGACCCCAATATGACACGATTCCTAATGTCTCTCGACGATGCAGTCGATCTAGTTTTGTTTGCATTCGAACACGGTCAGCAAGGGGACACGTTTGTACAAAAGGCACCGGCCTCAACCATCGCAGACCTAGCGACCGCGCTCTCAGAATTGTTTGGATCGGAAAACGAAGTGCGGACGATCGGCACTCGCCACGGAGAAAAATTATACGAAACGTTGCTTACTCGCGAAGAAATGGCAAAAGCTATCGACTTGCCCGGATACTTCCGGATCCCTGCAGACAACCGAGATCTCAACTACAACAAGTACTTTATTGAAGGCGAGAAGAACGTATCTGTTTCGGAAGACTACAACTCGCACAACACGCAGCGATTGTCTGTTAAGGAAATCAAAGAAAAGTTGTTGGCGTTGGACTATGTTCGGGGGCGTCTCGACGAGCGTGGTCGCCTAGCGGCGGTCTAGCTGTCCAACCTTCATTAGACGCGGTGCGCTCGCTACGAAAATCATGAAGAACATTCTTATCACAGGCGCGAACGGCTTCATTGGCCGGAATCTTGATCTCGCATTGCGACGGCTAGCTGATTTCGATCTTCAGCATGCGCTCTCCTCCGATTCACCCGACACATTGAACAGCAAGGTCCGGAATGCGGATGTGATTTTTCACTTGGCTGGCGCAAATCGACCTAAAGACCAGTCTGATTTTCAACGCATCAACGTCGATGTCACTAAGTCGATCGTCGACGCGATCAAGGAAAATCCGATCAAAAAACAACGATTGGTCTATTCCTCATCCATCCTGGCCAGTGCGGATAGTCCGTATGGAGTTAGCAAACGGCAAGCAGAGGAGTTGATTGAATCACTGGCAGGACTAGAGAATAAAGAAGCCCGAATCTACCGACTGCCAAACGTCTTTGGCAAATGGTCTCGTCCAGAATACAACTCTGCTGTCGCTACATTCTGCCACAACATCGCGAGGGGACTGCCGATCACCGTAACCGCGCCAGAGCGTCAGATGGAGTTGGTATACATTGATGATGTTGTGCGAACCTGGATCGAGCATCTCCGCGAAACTTCGTCCACCGAGGTCTATTTTGAAGTGCAGCCAGTTCTCCGATGTTCCCTAGCCGACCTTGCAAAACGAATCTACGCGATCCATGAAATGCGAGATACATTGCATGTTCCCGATCTGAGCGATCGACTCAATCTGGCATTGCATGCGACCTATACGTCGTTTCTACCCATAGCCGATCTCGCACGCTCGGTACAACTGCGAACCGACGACCGAGGCTGGCTATTCGAACTGACCAAGTCACCTACTTTCGGACAAGTGTTTGTTTCCACCACGAAGCCTGGCGTGACGCGAGGAAATCATTATCACGATTCCAAAATTGAGCGTTTCTGCCTTGTGCAAGGCAAAGGGCTTATTCGCTTTCGCAAGACAGGCGCAGAGGAAGTGATCGAGTACCCAGTTGACGATTCCGATATCAAATTGGTTGACATCATTCCTGGCTATACCCATTCGATCGAAAACGTGGGCGAATCGGACATGCTCGTATTGTTTTGGGCAAATGAGATCTTTGATCCATTGGTCCCAGATACCCATTTTGAGAAAGTTCTGCGTTGAAAAAACTATCTTTAGCCATAGTCGTTGGCACTCGGCCTGAGATCATTCGCTTGTCGCGCGTGATCGCCGCAGCGGATACGTACTTTGATATGACACTGGTTCACACCGGTCAAAACTACGACTATGAACTGAACGAGATATTCTTTAAGGACATGGAGATTCGAACTCCGGACGTCTTCTTGAACGCAGCCGGGAAAACGGCGGCGGAAACCATTGGGAACACGATTGCCAAGTTCGATCAGTTTCTCGAAACCAAGCATTTCGATGCCATGTTGGTTCTGGGGGATACGAATAGTTGCTTGTCCGCGCTCTCGGCCAAACGCCGAAAGATTCCGGTCTTTCACATGGAGGCAGGGAATCGCTGTTTCGACCAGCGAGTACCTGAGGAAATCAATCGGAAGATCGTAGACCACATTAGCGACGTCAACCTAACTTACAGCGACATCTCGCGCGAGTATTTGTTGCGAGAAGGGCTGCCGCCTGATCGGGTGATTAAGACTGGGAGCCCGATGTACGAAGTGCTCCATCACTACCTGCCCAAGATCGAGAAATCAGATGTGCTCGAGCGACTTGGGTTAACGGCAGGAGACTACTTTGCCGTCAGTGCGCACCGTGAGGAGAACGTCGATAATCCCACTAACTTTGCGAATTTGATCGAATCGCTCAATCGAATTGCGACAACCTACAAGAAGCGGATCATTTTCTCAGCGCATCCACGTACGAGAAAGAAGCTTGAGGCAAACGAGGTCCAATTTGATCCGCTGGTCGAGTTGATGAAGCCCGTGGGTTTTTCGGACTTCGTCAAGTTGCAAAAAAATGCGTTCGTCGTGCTATCGGACAGCGGTACGATTTCGGAGGAGTCATCCATATTGAATTTTCGCGCTGTGAACATTCGACAAGCTCACGAACGACCCGAGGCGATGGAAGAGGCATCGGTAATCATGGCTGGAGTCAGTCCGGATCGAATCTTTCAAGCCATTGAGATCATTACGAGCCAGCCAGTCGGCAGCCAACGTACTTTGCGTCCGGTTGCGGACTACTCGATGCCAAACGTATCGGAAAAGGTAATTCGAATTGTCTTGAGCTATACCGATTACGTGAACCGCGTAGTCTGGTCAAAACCATTGTAGAACAGTTGTCCTCAACTGTTTCTGTGTTTCTATCAACTCCAAAACGGTTGACGACAACTGTTCTGCTTTTACGGCTCAGCGTCTAGTTAATAAATGACGGTTCTAACGGAACGACTTTACGGCGAAGAAGATTTCGCACAGCTGCGCGAACAATCGCTCCAAAACGAGCGTTTGCGGCAACACCTGAATATCCACACAGATTATTCAGATCCTTGCCAACGACTGTTTGTCGCGATGCAACCAAGTTCCTATGTGGTTCCACATCGACATACGTCTCCAGCGAAATCGGAGACATTCATCGTGTTGCGAGGCACAGTTGGGATCCTTATTTTCAACGACGACGGAGACGTTGCTCGAAGCGAGCTACTGGGTCCGGGTCAAAAGGCCCAAGTCTGTGATATCCCTCCTGGTTTGTGGCATACAGCAGTTGCCTTGGATTCGGAATCGCTGTTTATGGAAGTAAAGGTAGGTCCATATAGCCCGATTGATAGCGTCGACGTTGCACCGTGGGCTCCGGTCGCTGGCTCGGAGGGTGTGGCCGATTATTTGCATATTCTAAAATGTAGTTTGCCAGATCAGTCATAGTTCTCTTCGCCGCCAAAGCACAATTGCGAATCCTTTTCTTAAACCAAAATTTTCACCCCGAGCCTATGTTCAAGGGGCTCCCTTTGGTGGATGCCTTTCGCGCACGCGGTCACGAAGTCGAGGTTTTAACAACGTTCCCAAACTATCCGGGCGGCAAAATCTATCCGGGATATCGACAAAAATTATTTCAGCGCGAATGGATTAATGAAAACAAGGTAAACAGAGTTCCATTGATTCCCAACCACAGTCGAAGTGGTCTCATGCGAATTCTGAGTTATGCCTCCTTTGGTTTGTCCGCATTGCTTGGAACCCCATTCCTAGTAAAAAGACCTGACGTAATTTATATTTACAATTTGATTACGCTCATTCCTACTGCGAGGTTACTTCGACTCTTGTATCGATCGCGGATTGTGATCGATGTTCAAGATTTGTGGCCAGAATCGGTTGCATCGTCTGGAATGATGAAATCTAGACTTTGTTTGAAACTGCTGCAATGGATTTGTCGCCGACAGTACATGCAGGCTGATCGTTTAGTGGTTCTTTCGCCCGGATTCAAACGCAATCTGGTCGATCGCGGAGTACCGGAAAACAAAGTTGACGTTGTATACAACTGGTGTGATGAGTCGTCCATAACGGTTCCGTTGCCTACCGCCGAAATGGCTCAACGGTTTGGCTTTACAGGGCGATTTAATATTGTTTTTGCTGGAACCATGGGTGTGATGCAATCGCTCGATTGCGTCCTCGAAGCCGCGAGGAAACTACTGCATTCGAATCCAAATGTTCTCTTCACCTTTATTGGTGGTGGAATTGAGATAGACCGATTGCAATCCCTGTCCGCTGATCTTGGAAACGTCCAGTTTTTGCCGGCGCTGCCACAGAAAGAAATTGGAAACGTATTTTCTGTCGCGGATGCATTGCTTGTTCATCTAAAGGATGATCCCATTTTTCGAATCACAGTCCCATCGAAGATTCAGGCTTACCTTCACGCTGGAAAGCCGATCCTATGCGGTGTCCGTGGCGATGCGAGCAACTTGATCACGGAATCGCAATCTGGAATAAATTTTGAGCCAGAAAATGTAGATTCGCTGGTGTCGGCAGTCAAAGCACTTTGCGCAATGTCTGCTCAGGAACTTTTGACGATGGGTGGATCGGGTAAGCGGTACTACCAAGAATCGCTTTCGATGAGTCAGGGTGTAGCCCAATTGGAAGCTGTTTTCGAGACCGCTTATTCCTCCGGGCGTGGTTAATACACTGTTAGTCCTACAGTCAAATCTAAAGTGTCTGGCCGTAGGCCATTACTCGAATGAACTCATAATGGGTTGTGGCGGAAAAGTTGATAAGTAAGTCAGATTTTTTGATCGTGGGTGGAGGAATCGTTGGACTCACCATCGCACGCGAGTTGAAAATGCGCTTTCCCCAAAGCACTGTCAAGGTGATGGAGAAGGAAAAGAAAACCGGAGCCCATTCCAGTAGCAGGAATAGTGGCGTGCTCCATAGTGGAATTTATTACCCACCGGAGACACTTAAGGCAAAGGTTTGTCGCCAAGGTGCGATCGAGATGGCCGACTATCATGATGCACATGGGTTGCCGTTGAAACGCTGTGGCAAAATCCTTGTCGCAACCAATGAATTTGATGCTCCGCAACTCGATTTGCTTTGGAAGCGTGCACAAGCGAATGGGGTCGTTGCCGAAAAGCTTGACGAACATGCGCTTAGGGAAGCAGAGCCGGAAGCGAAATCATCGACGGGCAATGCGCTTTATGTTGCAGCAACCGCCGTTGGTAGCCCAAAAGCAATGATGGAGACACTTACGAAGGAAGTGCGCGAATTGGGGGTGGATCTTTGCATCGCTTCCGAGGTTGTGTCGGCATCACCGGACGGACGCTCCATCTCGCTGCGTAATGGCGAAAAAATATTGTTTGGGCATATGGTCAATACTGCGGGTCTGCACGCGGATCGCATTGGGAAAATGTTCGGCGTTGGCAAACGTTATACGATGCTGCCGTTCAAGGGACTTTATTGGAAGCTTGACCCAAACTCGGGGCTTAAGATTAATCACCTCATTTATCCTGTCCCGGATCTCCGCGTACCCTTTCTTGGCGTTCATACGACGACATCTACGGATGGGGTGACCTATCTTGGACCAACCGCTGTGCCAGCTTTTGGAAGGGAAAATTATCGAGGCTTTTCTGGGATCGACTTCGCTGACCTTCCAAGAATGCTGGGGCTCATAGCAACTCAGTTCTACCATGGGCACGATGGTTTTCGCAGACTTGCTTGGCAAGAAGGGCGACGCTATTTCAAACCGTGGTTTTATCAAGCTGCGAAATTTATATTACCGCGACTGAAAATCGAACATTTGCAGAAGTGCGACAAGTCAGGCATTCGCCCGCAACTTCTAGACCTTCAAACAAAACGGCTTGTGAATGACTTCCTAGTAGAGAAAGCGGAGCATTCAACGCATGTACTCAATGCAATCTCACCGGCATGGACATGTAGCTTTCCTTTTGCGCGTCACATTTGTGATAACTATGTTTCCAATTAGTGGTCCACCACATTTGTTCGGCGGGTCACCACCGCGACCGCTCATGGGCAGCAGGTCCCGGCGCTAAAACGTCAACGAAGTGTTTTCTAGACCACTGGATGTGCAGTCGATCAAACAATTGCAGCGAGGGTGCATCCATCGCCGCACCTCGGTTCTTGACGGTGCAGTTATTCGACCTGGAACGGCAGCCGCTGAGTATTCCATTGTAAACCAAAGGGTTTCGCTTGACCTAGTCCGCGAAGTCAGCAAATATTGCCTAATCCAATTCGTGGTATCCCAACTGGCAATATCATCGATTTACGTCGTCGCAAATTTTAATTGATCGATTCAACAAGCTGGAGAAGCATGAATGAGTAAGAATATCCTGGTGACAGGTGGTGCAGGATACATTGGAAGTGTTTTGGTTCGTCAGCTTCTTGCAAAAGGCTACACAGTTCGTGTACTAGACTCACTGAAGTTTGGTGGAGACGCGCTATACGATGTTGCACAAAATGACCGCTTTGAATTCATCAAGGGCGATATTCGCGATCGTGCGATTGTGGCTAAGGCCCTGAATGGCATTCACGGCGTAGCACACTTGGCAGCCATCGTCGGTGATCCTGCCTGCAAAAAATTCGCAGAGGAAGCGAACGAGGTCAATGGTTCCGGTTCGGTGGAGCTTTTCAAGGCTAGCGAAGAAGCAGGAATCGAAAGATTTGTTTTTGCCTCCACCTGTTCCAACTATGGAAAAATGGCTGACCCCAATGCTTTTGTGGTAGAGGAATCGGATCTGAATCCGGTGTCGTTATACGCCGAGCTCAAGGTCGCATTTGAATCCTTTTTGATGAAGGATCGCAAGGACGCAAAGATGTGTGCGACCGCGTTGCGATTTAGCACGGTCTACGGTTTTTCGCCTCGTATTCGATTTGATTTAACCGTCAATGAGTTCACGAGAAACGTGGCGTTAACAGGTCAACAGGAGATCTGGGGACCGGAGTTTAACCGACCCTATTGCCACGTTGACGACTTGGCACGTGCCGTCGTACTTGTACTCGAGTCTGATGTAGAAAAGGTGAAGGCTCAGGTTTTCAATGTTGGGGACACTGCCGAGAACTACACGAAACGCGACCTAATGGAAGAGATTGCAAAGATCATACCCAACACCCAAGCGCACTATGTTGATTCCGCAGAGGACCCACGCGATTACCGCGTGAATTGCGACAAAATCAAGAACCGACTTGGATTCACGATAACGAAGACAGTGCCCGATGGAATCCGCGAGATTTACAAACTAATACAAAACGGCCTCATCGCAGACCCTCATTCACCTAAATTCAGAAACGTCTAGTTTATGATCCTACTGTCTGGTCCCAACGTATCGGGAAACGAATGGAAATATGTCAAGGACTGCTTGGACACTGGGTGGGTGTCGTCGGTTGGTTCCTACGTCAACCAATTTGAACAAATGGTTGCGGACTTCGCCGGGGCCAAGTATGGCATTGCGGCTTCGTGTGGGACTGCGGCTCTGCATATATCCTTGTTGCTGAGCGGGGTTCGACGCGATGATTACGTTATCGTTCCGAATGTGACCTTTGTTGCCAGTGTTAATTCCATCTGTTATACGGGAGCGAGGCCATTGCTGGTCGACATCGATCCAGATACTTGGCAAATGGACCTCGATCTATTGGAAAGTGTATTGGCTGCGGAGACCTATATACGAGATGGCCAGTGCTACCTGATCAAAGACGATCGGCGAATCTCTGCAATCATGCCCGTGCACGTATTGGGGAACATGTGCGACATGGAAAGGCTAATGGATATTGCCAATCGATATCGGCTGGTCGCGGTTGAGGACTCGACAGAGGCTCTAGGCTCATCTTTCAAAGGAAAGCATGCAGGGACGTTTGGTCGATTCGGAACGTTTTCATTTAATGGCAATAAAATAATTACGACAGGCGGTGGAGGCGTCATCGTCACCGACGATGAGAAGCTCGCTAAACGCGCCAAGCACATTACGACAACTGCCAAATCCGATTCGTTCGAATACATTCACGATGAAGTCGGATATAACTATCGAATGGTCAATGTTCTCGCAGCAATGGGCGTCGCCCAAATGGAGCAACTGCCAAAATTCCTCGAGAGAAAAAAGCAAATGGATGCGTTTTATCGACGGGAACTTCAAGGGTTGGGGGATATCCGATTTCAAAAAATCTCGACCGATGTAAATCCGAATTGCTGGCTCTTTACCTTTCAAACACAGAAGCAAAAGGAAGTCCTTAAAGCCTTAAATGATAACGGGATGCAATCGCGACCGTTCTGGGTTCCGATGAATCAATTAGAGATGTTTAAAAACGATCCCTATGTTTCTGATCGGAATTCGTCTCGGAATGTCTATTCAACTTGTCTGAGCATTCCTAGTTCAACTTATATTACGGATGCAGAAATGCAGTCGGTCGTGGATACCATCAAAGCCTGTTACTCTTCCAACGCAGTAACTTGAGATTTCTAATGAAAAGACTCTTCGACATTCTAGTTTCGGGAATTGTGTTGCTGGTTTTGTCGCCCCTTCTTCTCCTCGTAACCATAATCCTTAAGTTGACTGGAGAAAAAGAAGCGTTTTACCTACAAGAGCGGATTGGGTTCCAAGGGAAAGTGTTTTTGATAACCAAGTTTGTTACGATGGTAAAGAATAGTGCCAGCATTGGTTCCGGGGACATAACGCTCAAAAACGATTCGAGAGTATTGCCAATAGGGCGTGTGCTTCGAAAGACGAAACTAAACGAAGTCCCGCAGTTCTGGGATGTTTTTGTTGGCAAACTGGCATTGGTCGGTTGGAGACCCTTGATGAAGAGGGGCTTTGAAGACTACCCTCTTGCCGTGCAAGCCAAGATAGTCCAAGTCAAACCGGGATTGACTGGAATTGGTTCGCTTGTTTTTCGCGATGAAGAAGGCGTAATCGCTCTTGCGGAGCGCAACGGGCTTGACATTCGAGAGTGTTATCGAGATCACATTATGGCCTTCAAAGGGGCATTGGAATGCTGGTATATAGATAACTTCAGTCTTTGGACCGACTTGAAAATTCTTACTGCAACTGCGATTTCCGTTGCCGTACCAAATTGGAAAGGGTATCGAGCTTGGTTCCCTGGTTTGCCGCAACCGACGTCGGCATTAATCTGCGAACACCTCGGACACGCGAAGTGATCGTGCAGAATAGCACTTTAGAGCATCGCGTTCCGAGTCGCAAGTTAGTTGATGTACTGACGCTCAACGATTCAAACTCACTATCTTAAGAAGCAATATGAGTGCAATTACAAGGTGGATTGATCGAACTTTTTATCCTAAGCATCAGGACCATTGGGACAATGATATTTTCCGAAAGATGGTCTTGGAGCATGTTAACGAGCGGACCGTTTTGCTGGACGCTGGAGCGGGGAGCGGTTGTTTGCCGCATATGAACTTCAAAGGGCAAGTAGCAAAGGTCATTGGAGTGGATCCGTCGACTGAAGTTGCAAACAATAAGTACTTGGACGAGTCGCACGTCGGTTTTTGTGACCACATGCCATTCCTAGAGTCCAATTCAATTGATGTTGCGGTGTCGAACAATGTTCTGGAACATGTGGAGCACCCCAGTTCTTTTCTGAAAGAAGTGCAAAGGGTACTCAAGCCAGGTGGGATTTACATAGTAAAGACACCAAACAAATATCACTATATGGTTTTGCTTGCTAGAATAACGCCCGACTGGTTCCATGTTTTTTACAATAAGCTGAGGGGTGTTTCAGCAGATGACGTCTTTCCCACTCGTTATAGAGTGAACTCAAAAAAATCATTGAGCGAAAACGCCAAAACAGCTGGGTTCTCAGTTGTCGATATTAAGTTGGTTGAGGGGAGACCGGAATACTTAAGGATTTTTGCTCCCTTCTACGTCGTCGGCATTGCATACGAGAGAATTGTAAATGCTTTAAACTTATCGCACCTCAAGATAGTCTTTTTCGCGGTGCTAAAAAAGGAGCCCGCGAACTGAACGGAAACACAGTGCGCGTCAAATCCCAAATTCGAGTCCATTCGAAAATCGCCTAAAATGTCAGAGACTATGGAATTGCGCGTTGTCAGCGAAGCAATCGATGAAGTCTTGGACGAATCGGGGCGCAAGCGAACATGCGATATTACGACCGCGACTCGATTGCGAGCGGATCTAGATTTTGATTCTCTCGACCTTGCTGTATTGACTGTGAAGCTTGAAGCGAAAACCGGTGTTGACGTATTTGCTAGAGGGATCGTCTCGACGGTTGGCGAGCTTATGTGCCGGATCGATGAACGATAAACCTTTTTTCGTTGACCGCAGTAGTGGGATTCAAAAAACCTATGCGGAATTCGTTCAGGATGTAAATGCAGTTCAGTTTGTCGGGAGCGTGTATTCGGCGGAGGACCAATATGTGCTCCTTACCAGCCTGGTTGCCGCTCTATGTTGTGATCAAGATATCGCGTTGCATCAAGGGGCGAGCAAAGGATCAAAGAATGATCGTGCGATGCAATCCCTGAAACCGAATCTGAAGCAGTCTGCATTATGGGATACGATTTCGACTTCGAAGAGCAAGGTTGGGATGTCCACATCAGGTACAACCGGACGAGCGAAGTTCATTCAACACCGAATGGAAACGTTAACCCGGACAATTCGCTGCTCGCTTCACCACCAAGGTGACGTATGGGGATTGACTTATGATTTGGCAAGTTTTGCTGGATTGCAGGTAGTACTTCAGGCACTTTGCAATTCCAACACCATCGTTCGGCTTGCTTCACTTGAATCCTCCGCAATGCATGATGAAATTCGCACTTTGGGGATTACGCACATCAGTGCTACTCCAACTTGGCTACGACTCTTTTGCAGCGATGGAATCTCTCATGCAAGCGTTAGCCACATAACGACGGGGGGAGAAATCGCTGATCGAGCGCTGATCGATCAAGCCCACGCTCGATTTCCGAATGCGACATTTAGAAACATTTACGCATCGACCGAGTCAGGGTCTGTCCTGTTGTCCGATGGCGATTTATTTCGAGTTCCGTTAAATCTGACCGACAAAGTACGAGTCGAGAACGGTATTCTTGCAATACATCGCTCGCTGTTGGCCGAGTCAATTCGAGGTCACGATGCGAGTGAATTTTACGTAACGGGCGATTGTGTCGAAGTCCTCTCGAAGGAACCACTCACGATCCGGTTTGCGGCCCGAAGGAACGACTGGATCAATGTGGGTGGGAATAAAGTCAATCCGTATGAGATAGAGCGACTGCTCGTTTCTATGGTTGGGATTGCCGATGCGAGGGTATTTGGCCGCACGAACTCAGTAACAGGCAATATCGTTTGTTGCGAAATAGTGCGCTCGGCTGGAGCTGCGATAAAGCATGCGGATATTCGAATTGCTCTTGAGAAGTTGGTTGCTTCCTACATGATTCCACGAGTCATCGAGTTTGTGGATGCGATCGACAAGACGCCTACTGGGAAAAAGAGTCGGTCGGAATGAGTGTCGCAACGGATAGCCAAAGCAGAACCGTTGTCGTCAACTTATTTGGCGGCTAGATCATTCGTTTGAGATGGGAGATTTAAGGATGACTGATAAGCAATTGGGACAACTGTTTTAGACTGACAAATGAACATTTTGCTTACCGGTGGCTCGCGAGGGCTGGGACTCGCCATTGCACAGCAGCAGCTTGAACTTGGGCATTCGGTCTTTGTCGTCAACCGCTCGGTTTCGCCGGAACTTAGCGAGCTCTTAAAACAGCACAAGCAGCGTGCGGTGTTTGTGGAATGCGACCTTGCAAAAACAGATACGGTAAAAGAGACCGTTTTTGGTCGACAAATTGGAAACGAGGTTCCGATCCATGGTCTGGTCAATAATGCTGCTGTGGCGTACGACGACTTGGTAAGCAACTTAGATCCTGTATTAGTATCGACCATGTTTCAAGTCAATGTGTTTTCGCCAATGTTGCTTACGAAACTGGTCATTCGAAACATGTTGCTGCACCGAACCGCAGGCTCCATAGTCTATGTTTCATCGATATGTAGTCACAAGGGCTATAAGGGTTTAGCCATGTACGCGGCCACGAAGGGGGCTTTGGAAGCGTTTTCGAAAAACGTCGCCCGAGAATGGGGGACAAAGGGCATTCGTTCCAATTGTGTCGTTCCTGGTTTCATGGAGACATTCATGTCCTCCTCGCTATCCCAATCCGATCGCGATAAGATATTTAGCCGGACATCTTTGAGGTCAGCCACTTCGATTGAGTCCGTTGCGTCGACAGTTGGATTTCTTCTGAGCCAGGCGAGTAGTTCCGTCACAGGGCAAGAATTCATTGTCGACTCGGGAACGGTCTAAAGTGCTGGTTTTGGCAAACCGATTTCGATTCCGCAAAACCACAGAATGCCCAGTGGGCGACACATTCTCTAAGTTGAGTATGATCCAATGTAGTGCTGGGCAGAGGACTGCTCATGTGTTGCCCCCGGGGCCGTTTGATGTATCGCCCTCAGGGCTTGACCACCAGTAACCTAAAATGCTTCCAACCTTAATCGTATTTGGAGACAAAACAGCAAGCGAAGTTGTGGAATCGGCCAAGCTTGCCAATCCGAGTTCGTTTTGCAGCATTGAGCGGTTGTATTTCGAAGAGCCGACCTTCACGGACGTTCACTTGCCGAAGCACCTTCAAAGCAACTCTGAAATTTACTTCAATATTGGTGTCGCCGATGTGCCCGTAAAGCTTCAAATCCACGAGCGATGCCGGCAGTTGGGATGGAAGCCGTTTACGGTGGTCCATCCTTCTGCTGTTATTTCTCCATCGGCACGACTGGGAGATGGGGTTTTTGTTGGGCCGCTGGCGGTTGTGTCTACCAATGCAGTCGTTGGCGACCACTGCATCATTCAACTTCATGCCTCAATTGGGCATGACACTTCCGTTGGTAATTATTGTGTGGTTCTTCCAGGAGCAAGAATCAGTGGAGCGGTAAAGATTGGGGATCGGGTACTGATTGGAAGCAATGCGTTTGTCAATGCGGGGGTTCGGATCGGAAACGATTGCCAAGTGGATGCGTTGACGTATGTTAGCCGCGACCTTCAGGCGGGGATAATAATGTCTGTGCGTGCGAATGGACCGATGAAACGGATTGTTAGAAACTAGATTCGAATGGGTGAGGCTTATTCAATGTTGGCAAGTACAACGCCCGTGACACTGCCGTTTGCGATTATTGGATTTGGCGGGCATGGACGAGTTGTTGCTGCCGCACTCATTGCGTCGAGGAAAAGTATCGTTGCGGTGACTGGATTGAATCCGAGTCTGGTAGTTCATTCGCCGAAAGATTCCCTGGTAATCACGGATGAAGAACTACTTGATCGATTTGGCCCTGACGAAATCCTACTTGTTCTCGGCATAGGATCCGTCAAGCCAAACAATGAACACTGTCTAACGCGTCAAACTGTGAAACTGTTTCAGAATCGTGGGTATCAGTTCTTCGGGCTAAAACATCCAACATCATGGGTTGCCGACGACGCAAATGTTTCACCAACCGCTCAAATACATGCGGGAGCCATCGTGCAGCCTGGCGCGACCATAGGGGATTTCTCCATACTCAATACAGGTTCGTCTGTAGATCATGACTGTCACATTGAGAGTTTTTGTCATATCGGTCCAGGATCAACCTTATCGGGCAACGTCTTTGTGGGGAACGGGAGCCACTTGGGAACTGGATGCAATGTGATTCAAGGTATTCGAATCGGTAATTCTTGTTTAGTCGCTGCTGGCGCGACTGTCGTGCGCGACGTCCCAAACCATGAGTCAGTCAAAGGAGTTCCCGCAAAAAGTTTCCGTCCACGCCAATCTTAGTTCTCTGTCCAGATTAGATTTTTGGGTAGCGATACTCGTCGAGAATTTCGACAAGTCCGCTCATCATATCGAAGCTAGTGCTTTCCACTCGGGCCAACCACAATTCCTAATCTGGACAGAGCACAAGTTGACGCAAGCGACCCAAACCAAAAGGCACAAGCCCTTTGCTCGAAGACCAATATATGCAGAACGATTTGACTGAAACTTATAAACTTCGGCTTAGCCTAACCGATTGGGCCTTTGTATTTGCATTGGTCTGTCTTGCGCCGATTTTGTGGATTCAGTGCATGAGCCTTTGGATAAGGCCACATTTTCAGTTCTTTCCCATGGCTTGGCTCAGCTTTGTGTACTTTGCATATCATCGATTGGGTGGTCTTGCCTCATGTCGGTCTCCGATTCGACTCGCCGCTGGTGTTTTGGTTTCGCTATTCTGCGTTGCTGCATCAGCCGAGTCTATCTTGATCTCTTCTCCGTGGCTCGCTTATGCTGCCGGAGTGGGACTGGTCGTCGCTTGGCTCCTTCTTCGCGGAAACAACCTTCGTTGGCCTGCAGCGGTCGGATTGTCGAGTGTGCTTTGGATGACGCTGCCGTTTCCGGCGGGCTACGACGATAAATTGATTCAGTACTTGCAGAGGCAGTCCAGTTACTTTACTAGCGTAATTCTCGATTGCATTGGCATACTGCACTTGCCCGAAGGCAACGTACTCGAACTTTCTCAGAAACGGTTGTTTGTTGACGAGGCATGTAGTGGCGTCGATAGTCTTTATGCTTTGATGGCAATTTGCCTGTGTCTGGTTCTTTGGTTTCGGCAGCGACTCTTTGTCGCCGTCATCTCGCTCTCGTTGGTTCCCGTTTGGGCTTCCTGTGGCAATATTGTGCGATTGGTTTCTATCGTATTGGGCATCGAATGGCTCGGTATCGATTTGTCGCATGGTACCCAACATACCATCCTCGGTTTACTCGTCTTCGCAGGCGCGTTTAGTTGCGACTTTGCGTTCATTCAGTTCGCAGGCGCGGTCTTCAGGAGAAAGACCCCTGTATTCGATCGGCCTTCCATTTCGGCTAGCGCCTCAGGCTCAATTGCTGAGCGATGGGGCAGGCTACCGTTGCCTGTTATCGCGAACGCTGTTTTCATCTTGCTGTTCTTAACGATCGGTGCATTTTCCATTCAGATTCTCTCTCGCAATACACTTCATAGTTATCCAACTTTTGACAAAGCATCACTCGCGAAAGTCAAGGAAGTGCAGAACCTGCCGAGGCGACTCGAAGACTGGCAAGTTGAAGGGTATCAAAACTTGGAACGCAGTCGCGAAAGCAGCCAAGGCCAGTTCTCCAACGTATGGACTTATCGTAGCAGTGTTGGACCCGTCTTGGTCTCTACGGATTTTCCGTTTCGCGGCTTTCACTTGCTCGACATCTGTTACCAAGGTGCTGGGTGGCGTCTCAACACCGCGTCCCGTCAGATTGAGCAGTCCCTGGGTGGGGCAGACGGAACCCCTTCGGAAACGTTTTACCCACATGTCTTGGATATGACCAACGACGAAGGAAAATTCGCATACGTCGTCTACGCCATTTTTCGATTGGACGGGACCCCCATTCAAAGCGCTGCCAAAGGGGTTCGAGGCTTGGAACGATTTGAGCAAACCATTCTAGAACCCGTCTCATTTCAAATCCAAATCATGATGGAATCCGGCGAGTCCATCGACCAACTTCAACGCGACATCGCGCACCGCAATCTCGTGACCGTTGTCAATCAACTGCGTCGCAGTTTTCTATCGCTCAAGGAGGGCAGTAGCGCCCATCCAGATGCCAAGGTGACGAATGTCCAATAGCCCCCCAGCAACCCCTCACTCCGACTTCGGCGACCCTCTACCTCGCTCGGACGGAGGGGATGGAACGAGGGATTCATTCATTGAGCAAGACGTTACCGGCACGCTCGAAGAGCACTGGAGGAAAGGGATTCCGACGCTGATCTTGCTGCTCTTGGCCGCATTCGTATCTGGCTACTATTGGATGCTCGTAAAGCCTGGACTGCACCAACGCTACTCTAAAATTATAGAGAGAAATCTAAAACAACTCGGGATGGATGGAGTGGATGGATTGAAATCCAATTCGAAAGTCGAGAGCTCCGATTCCGAACTGTCGCCCGAAAAACGAATCGAAATTCTAAAAGAAACACAACTCTCCATTCGCAGACTCATAGGCTGGAATTCTGCTGACGATTCCGTGCATTATCGTTACGGGATCGTGAGCCAGGCAATTGCGACAGGCTACCTTCAGGAGGCTATTCGGAGTGGCCATGAGGCTGTTTCTCAATACCTGGGTATTGCCAAGACGGAGCAACAGAATGCAATGGGTGCGATGGAGCGAGTTCGCAAACTGAACAAGACGTTTGCGAATAGAGCCAGTCTTTGGTTGGTAAAAAGAAAGATTGACGAGAGCCTCTCGATGCCAACCGATGACCTGCTACTTTTAGAAAAAACGGTTCGTCCACTCATGGAGCAGGAGTCGATTGCATCGTCTGCTAAAACAATTCTTGCTCAAATTCTAGTGGAAAGGGCACTTCGTCAATCAAGTGAGTTGGACCTGAAGCAGCGCCTCGAGCTGTTAACAGAAACAGACCAGCTTCTTCGATCGGTTGCGAACACGGACTCGGTATCGTTGAGTCTGCAAGCAGAAGCAATTGTTCTTGTCGACGCGGAAAAAGGTCGAGAGATTGCCAACAAAGCCCTGCAGGAATTTTGGTCGACACGCGAAGCCCAGACACAGTCGGTCGAGTCTCTCGCAGCGGCATTTCGGTGCCTCTTAATCATCGATAGCATGAAAGAAGGTCAAGTGTTTCTGTCCGAGCAATTGCAACAACTCACTGCGATGGACCAAAACAAGTTTCGAGCCGCTACCGCTGCAGCCGCTCTAAGGCATGTTATCTCCATCGCCATCCGAGAGGTGGCAGTGGCCGACGGCGTCTTGAAAAGTCCAAGTAAAGCAAAAGGGGCAATTGCGCCCAGCAACGCGGAAGTCATGCTCTCATTGGCGATCCAATTGGCTCCTGAGTCGCCAGAACTTATTGCCTTGCTTACCGCCATTTCCAAACCAACGAATAACGACCAGATCATTTCGTGGATTAAGAATCAGTTTGCGATGGACGTGACCGCCGGCATCGAAAATCGAAAGCAGCCCGTTTCGCCTGAGAATGGTGTGAGGCCATTCTTCAATGCAGTGGTCGGACTGGGGAACGGCGCGTTAACAGAAACGACACTAGCTGCTTTGACGTCCGCGACCAAGTTGAGTCCAGCGTATGGAGTCGCTGCAAGTCGGCTCGTTTTGCATATGGCGATTGCGGATGCCTTGCCCACCGATCAAGCGATTCGATGGCTGCAAACGATAAATTTTGCAACGCCTGACGTACTTGTCGCGTGGTCCGATCGTGCGAGTCTGCATCACAAGAATAAACAACCTGCTGAAGCGATAAAGTGCCTCGAATTCTTGCTTGAAAAATTGCCCGGAAATGCGCAAATTACCGAAGCGATTGAAGCTGCGAAAATGCAATTGAAGATCGCCGAATAGCTCCTCCCGATGAGTCAAAAGGGGGGAAGCGCATATTCATGTGAATTGCATCACGTGGTTTGCATCGATTCAATCAGGAATCGATCGGATAACTCAGCAATCCGGTTTGCAATGCGTTTTGCTTTTTCTTGAGTCGCATCGCTTAGGGTTCCGTCGGTGATCCATACTGCCCATTGTAGTATGGAAAGACCACTCGAAACGAGATGCAACATCTTGCATTCGTCAAGTGAGTGGATCGAATGTTCGCAGTTTTCTTGCGTATAAGCTGCGTACGCATCTTTCCAAAGGTCTGCTCCCCTTTGTTGGTTCCGTAGTTGGTGGCTTTCTTGAACATAGGCCAAACTCCCGAAGAGCCGAATGAAATCCAATCCAGGCCAGTCCATTCGGGAGGCACCTAGGTCGACGATCGAGGCAAATCGATTGTCGCCATCTAACAGAACATTCTCACGCCATAGATCGCGAACGATCCAATGGCATTCTCGTTCTTGAGCTGCACAGATATTTAGGAACCGTTCCCAATCTGACTGCCGTTCGAAAACCGTAGCGATGCAGTGCTTGACTTTATCGGACAAGTGGGCGTTGGAAAGAAAAGCAGATCGATCGATGGCGGTAAACAATCGATGGTCAAGTAGCTGTAGAGCCTTCATTCGATCTCGAATCGAGTTGGACTCCATAACATGACGTCCAAGCGGCACGCGGTTACTGTCGCTTGCAACTAGAGTCTTAGCGTGCATGCGTCCAAGCACCGTGGCTAGATGGTGCACCGTCTCCTTATCGACGACGCTTGAAGTCATGCTCTCTCCGCCAACCCATGCAGAGAGCGTCCAGAGTCGATTCTCAAAAGCCAATAGCAGAGCGGGCCTCTCGCCCGGATTGCTCCAGTGATGTAGTAGTGGGAATGGAGCTGCGTTAGCGGCGCCAATTGCCTTCAAATCTTCTTTCGCTTCCGCAAAGCTTGCGTTGAGGTTGTTCCAGAAGTTAACTTTTGAAGGCGATTCGACTCGACTGGGCCAACTGCGGATCGCAAAGGTTCCTATGGAGGAATTTAGCTGATAGATTTCGCAGTCGCTGAACCCATTGGATCTCCATCGCTTGCAGTCAAATTGCGTGCACGGCACCGATCCCACATCCACCTGCAGCGACGCTTGAAGCAAGGAACGTAAGGCCAATTGCGACAGTGCGTTCATTTTGGGTTCGTTGCGCATCAGCGTATTTTTGAAAGGGGATCGAAAACTGGATCGCAGCCACTTGCAGCGTCGAAAACGCACCGATTGTTAACGCGGACAGTGCAGAAGGCCCCGCTTCAATGATCGCTACGCCAATAGATCTGGGAGCTGCATCATTCTGGACAGGGAATTCACGAATTCTTCCGGCGTTTCTCGCCAAGAGACCGTCGTGCTGACCTTGGTTGCCAAGTTTTTGATTTGAACTTGGCCCGCGTCCAGTTCCTGCGATCCGGCAACTAGCGCGATGCGAAAACCACGTTGGTCTGCGTACTTGAGTTGAAGCCCAAGTTTCTTTGCTTCCGGATAGACCTCAGCGGACCAGCCTGCGTTGCGAACAATCGATGCTAATTGGAAATAGTCGTTGATACGCTCAGCGTCAAAAAGGGGAATGAAGACCTGCGCCGTCGAGACCGATTTGGGAAGGAGCCCCAATTGTTCCAATGCAGCCAGCAATCGATCCAATCCAAGCGATGCGCCAATGCCTGGCAAATGCTGCTTGGTATAGAGGCCAGCCAAGTTGTCGTAACGGCCGCCACTGCAAACGCTGCCAATGCTAGGCAGATCCCCCAACACCGTTTCAAAGACGACCCCTGTGTAGTAGTCCAATCCTCGGGCGATCGAAACGTCTAATTGATAGAAGTCGTCTTTGACTCCGGCTGCCTTCAGCGCTCCGCAGATTGTTTTCAATCGTTCGATGCCTTGTTGGCCAATCTCGGAACCTTGAAGCAGCGAATCCAACTGGGCAAGAATTTGGTCGGTGGCGCCTTGGATTGCGGACAATTCTAATACACGGCCTATTTGTGACGGACTGAGGCCGGCAGCGGTCAACTCGACGGTCACTTGCCCCGGACCAACTTTTTCGATCTTGTCCAACGCTCTGAGTACTGAAGTACTAGCGTTCTGAAGATCGAGCTGTTCAAGTAGGCCTGTTAGCACTTGACGATTGTTGATGCGAATCTTGAAGCGATTCACTCCGACGTTGTGCATCAGTTCATGGATAACCAAAGCAGTTTCGATATCGGAAACCACACCGACGGTCCCGATCGTGTCAAAATCGCATTGGACGAATTCGCGATAACGTCCCGCTTGAGGAGTTTCGCCACGCCAAACGGAACCGATATGATATCGTTTGAATGGAGTCCCCAATTCGTGAATGTGTTGGGCTGCAAACCTGGCGAAGGGAACTGTCAGATCGAAACGCATCCCGACCGCTCGACCCCCTGCATCGACAAAGTGGTACATTTGACGATCCGTCTCGTCCGAACCTTTTCCAGTTAAGACCTCCAATAACTCTAAGGCGGGTGTGTCGATCGGAACGAAGCCGTACCTGCGATATACACTTCGGGCAACTTCCATTAGCCTTTCGCGAGGAATCATCGCAGTGGGTAAGAAATCGCGAAACCCTTTAAGTGTCCTTGGTTCGATTAAGGCCATCGATTCATCGTTTCAGCATTGTCGAGGAGGAGAGGCAAAACGCCGCACATGGTCTGTTTCGAAAGCAAACTAAGATTGATTGCGTTGCTTCCCGCCAGCCCTCAAAACGAGTTAGGCATGTAGTATTCGCAGCAGGCAATGAGTTCTTCAAGACCTTACGAAAGAATCGGGAGCAACGGCGGCTCAGGGCTTCTCAGCGTTTCGGCATCGAAGGAATGAAATCGAGCTTCCATGTATTCAGCCACTTGTTCAGACGTTTCGAAGTACATTTCGTACACTGCGTCTTCGTCGAATTCGCAGTTTGCGGTCGAGTAATCGCGGCAAATCTGCGGTCGAGTATGATAGATCCCGCAACGGTGGTCTGACTGCAAGTGTTTGCAATCGGTATGAACTAACAAATACCAAGTACCATCCTCGATAAAAACTGTAGCTCGGTCGTGCAACAAATACCACCGAATGAAGTCCAAATCTTGTTCGCCGGTCGGGGCATCAATGGGCAATGCGAAATAACGGCAGCACTTCGCCGTGCAGTATTCGCAGAGGGAGGCACCTTTAGGTACCTGTTCTCGAGTCGGCTTTTTGCCATCGATCGTTTTAGCAGGTAGAAGCTGGATCGGGAGTGGAAAAGTGGTGGTTGTCATAGGTCAAAAGTGAGTTTGTTCAAGCAGCGATTGCGAACGCAACGGGGTACTACTAATTCGCCCCAGTTTGAACCAATTGTGATTGCAGGGCAAGTAGGTTCTTTTGCTTCCTCGCGATTGAAATTAAGGATTTCTGGATGAATAGAAGATCCTAGTTAGGAAAAGCGGTGTCCCGTTTAGCACTTAATGGGAGAGCGAGGCTCCGGCTGAGCTTGGCTTTGGTTCGTCAGGAGCCTTTCCCGGTACATCCACTAAGCGGAAATGGGCGTGGCCGGCTTAACTGTTTCGCCGTGGTTCCTGATTCGACCGCTTCTCGGCAAGCTGAAGAGAAAACCAGTTGGTGAATTGGAGAAAGAGACCGGTTGGTGTAGTGGGACGATAGAATGCAAGCACACAATTGCGTGCTAGCATTTCTTGGAGCTACTAAATGTGGTCTGTGGTTTGCAATTCGGATTCCATGCGACTATCGTCCTTTTTAAATCATCGCTGATCAGTACCAGTCGCTGGTCGGCGAGCACGAGGGATCTAAATCGAATAACGAGAAATTGGATTTCCAAACGATGGTTTAGACAATGGATTCATAAAGGGGATTGGGTCAAATCAATTGTGATCAATCTCCATTCGATTCAGTCTTTAGAAAAGCTCAGGATGGATTCCTAAGCCAAATTTCGGATCGGTCGAATGCGAATCGCGTCAGCTTCGTTTGCTATTTTTTTTGTTCGAAGGCTCAGGATCGCAAACCGATGGGTTCGCGAATATGAGTTAGGATCTTTTCGGTCCATCGCGACACGTCACTTTTCATTTAGGAGGATCCTATCGAATGAACCAACGGCCGCTCATTGGTTTGAATTGCGATTTTCGCGCAACGAATCAAGGTACACCTGCATATTGTTATTTAGCCGCAGGCTACTTTGACTCGATTGCTAACGCAGGGGGGATACCAGTATTGGTTCCGCCGATGTCTGATCCAGCCAAGTTAGAACAACTGCTGGATCGACTTGATGGTTTTGTATTGGTGGGTGGAGGCGATCTGGATCCTCGTAACGATGGATATATGTTGCACAGCTCAGTTCGTCCCATGGAAGCTAGGCGAGAAGAGTTTGATCGAAGACTCGCACAGGAAATCGCTAATCGACAGTTGAGTTTGATGGCGATCGGTGTTGGACTCCAGCTTATTAACGTGATTCAAGGGGGGAATCTGTTCTATCATCTCCCTATCGACATGCCATCGGCGATTCCGCACAAGGACCCGCATGATCCGAATCATCGCCATTCTTTGGTCGTTGAGTCAAATTCCATCTTAGGTCGTGTTTATGGCGAAGGGGAAATTCGAGTCAATAGCCGGCATCACATGGCCATCGATCGTTTGGCCGATTGCTTCCGCGTGACAGCACGCTGTCAAGACGGAGTCATCGAAGGGATCGAGGGTAATAGCGATGATTGGCTTGTCGTAGGATGTCAATTTCATCCAGAATCGACCGCTGCGAGCGCGCTCGATATTCGAATATTCGAAGAATTCATCGAAGGCGTTGTGGCCAAAACAGGCCAAGTACAGCTAGCCGCTGCTTAGCGTTTGATAGTGCTTTGTTCTGCATCAATCGATACCTTTTGACACGCGACATCTTGTACAGGATGCAAGGTGTACTATGTATTTGCTTACTGATCGGCGAGAATTAAGCAAATAGATTCGTACATTGGGCATGGATGCCCTGTCTCGTTTCAAGGTAAAACCTGTATCGTTTCAACGCATAAGTGGATGTGGTTGCGTAAACGACGTCCGCAAACGAAAATGGCGAGATTAGCTCAACGAGAGCCAACCTCGCCACGGGGGAAGGGAGTTGTGGGTTGCATTGCAAACAAGCATTGAACCCACTTACTAGCCTAGGTCGACGGCGATTTATCCGCAAAGTTTTCTTGAGGAAATTGCTGCGATGTCTATCAAATTCGAAGGCAGATCAACGGTCTGTATCGGTCGTAACGAACGGGAGGGTGGTAGGTTTTGCCACTGGTCGAGCTCGACCTGGGGCATCGTGATTGCGATGCTATTGATAGTTCCGGCAGGCTGTGTTCCGCAACGCGAAAAAAGTGTCGTGCTTTATTCTGCAGCGGATCGCGAGTATGCGACACCAATTCTGGACGCCTTTGAACGTGCTAATGCCGGGATGGAAATCGCTCGTCAGTTTGACGTGGAAGCATCGAAAACTCTGGGGTTAGTGACGCGTATTGAGAAGGAAAAGGAACGGCCTCGTTGCGACGTCTTCTGGAACAACGAGCTGCTTCATACTATTCGGCTTCAAAAACAGGGGCTGCTTGCCAGTCGCCGATGGAAAGTCCCCGATACTTGGCCAAAGGCACTCAAAGCGAAGGACGGCACTTGGATCGGATTTGCTGCCCGAGCACGAGTCCTCCTGATCAATAAAGACAAGTTACCGGATCCTGCGGACTGGCCCAAAAGTGTTCTTGAGTTGGCGGATGAAAAATGGCACCATCGCTGTGGTCTAGCATATCCGGTATATGGAACGACGGCGACGCATATGGCCGTGTTGGCATCGCATACGGATTCAATTAAGGTCGACGGGGATCACGCCGCTTCCTACGCTACCGAATCGGGAACATTGGATTGGCCGAAATGGTCGCGCGAATGGATCGAACACGCCATCGTATTGGCGGGAAATAAGCAAGTAGCATTAGCAGTAAGCAGTGGCGAGATTGCGTGGGGGCTAACGGATACAGATGACGCGATTGCTGAAAAGGAATCTGGAAATCCAGTTGAAATTGTTTTTCCTGATCAAGGCAAATCGAGTTTCGGAACGGTGTTCATCCCAAACACAATATGTGTTCTTCGTAAGGCGCCCAATCCTATTGCAGCATCGCTTCTAGCTGACTACTTGGTTAGCGAGAGAGCCGAAGCGAGGTTAACGATGGGGAATAGTGCCCAATTCCCGGTTTGGCCTGGGGCAAAAATGCAATCCCGACTGAGCGGTGCAAACGAAGCGAAATGGGCGGAAGTCGATTTCGAAAAGGGGGCAGAAGTGTGGATGCAAGTAATCGAAGACCTTAAGAAGAGGATTGAACTATTCCACGGACGGTGATTGTGACCCCATTGATTCGCAGCGAGTCCATTGAAGGCTATCCCGTTGCAAACTAGTTCTCGTTGCAAACCAGTTCTCGCCATGAGGTTCTCTTCAATGCGTTCGAGTCAATGCGTTTCGAGTCAATGCGGTAGGAACACTCGATTGCATTGCACAGGACTGACACAGCCGACAAAAGTAGCAGGCACGCTCCGCCGTGCCGTATGCTTGCGTATATTGGCTGGGTATTCAGGCGGACGGCACATGGAATGTGTCTGCTACTTTGACTTTTGTCTGCTGAGTTAGGACTCGTCGGAGTAGGGCTCGCTCCGGAAAGTCGCGGAAATCGGAAATTCACGCGATTCGTGCAGAAAAATGAGTATTTGTAGATCCAATTGGACGCTCTTCCAGTTGAATACCTGTCTTCGAAACAAGACAATGGAGATTGGTGTGGATCTGGTGCATGCTTTCCCCTCGAGTTGGGCATATGTTGAAAAGACCGCGAGCAGTCGACGAAGGCAACCCAAGCGAAACCGTAGGTCCCGATGGACTTGTCCGAGATTCGGTTCCGCAAGACCTCGTCGATAGTCCCACTGTTGCCGAATGCGATTCTGTAGCTCAGGACAATGGTTCTGTAGCTCAGGACAATGGTGAAGCAATCGAGGAGGATTCGATCGAGGAACTTGAGGAAGACGGCGATGCCGTCTGGTTTGATTCAGAAACCAAATCTTTTCTTGTGAGCATGTTGGTGCATGTCGTTGTCGTAGTCGGATTGGCGTCCTATTCCGTAGTCAGTCAACCTGAGATTTTCGCACTTTTTATCGCGTCGCAACCAATCGTCGAGGAAAACGCTCCTCTGGACATCATCAACGAGATTGCGTACTCCGAAACGCCAACCGAAGAAATCGGAGCCAATTCAGTGGGCTTAACCGACATGTCGCTATCTTCGGCTGAAACACTTGCGGATATTTCGGAACTGCCATCGCTGGAATTGGATGTTTCGTTGCCCGACGCAAATATCCAAATTTCTCTCGATATTAGAGAGGCGGTTGGATTGACGGAATCCACCAAGGCGGTTCGAGGTATGACAGGTGTTGGTGAAACCGGAACCGAAGGGGCTGTTGACCGAATCACCTTTGAATTGCTGCAGTCGATTGAGCAGCGGCCAACCTTGGTAGTTTGGCTGTTCGACAGTTCTATATCGATGGTGAAACGACGGCAGGAGATCCGCGACCGATTTGATCGCATCTACGAACAGCTTGGCATTGTACAAGAGGAGAAGCGCAAGCGAGGAGGTAACCATGATTCGGATTCATTGATTACTTCGGTCGTTTCGTTCGGCAGAGATGTTCAATTCATGACAAAGAGGCCAACGTCGAATTTGTCAGAGATTCGAGAAGCGATCGATGAAATTGAAATTGATGAGTCTGGCGTCGAGATGGTCTTCCATGCAATCAAGACGGTCGCCGATCGTTTCAAATCGATGCGTACGTCTCGAGGGCCAAACGATCCAGAGCGCAATGTCGTGTTGATTACAATCACGGACGAGCGAGGGGACGACATGCAAATGGCCGACGAAGCGATTGCGCTTTGTAAACGATTTGCAATCCAGTCTCACGTCCTTGGGGTTCCTGCACCGTTCGGACGCGAATTTACTTACATTAAGTTCGTCGACCCGGATCCAAAATTCGATCAAACCCCGGATTGGCGACAAGTTGACCAGGGACCGGAAACGCTTTTGCCCGAACGAGTGCATTTGGGATATCAAGACAATTATTTCGAAGAGCCGGTCATTGATTCGGGGTTCGGTCCCTATGCGTTAGCACGCATGTGTTATGAGACTGGCGGAATCTACTTTTCGATACATCCGAATCGACAAGTCGGAAAGAGAATTGACGCTGGAAAAATCGAAGCTTTTGCCTCTCGAATGAGTTTTTTCTTTTCTCCTGAAGTCATGGACATGTATCGCCCCGACTATCTTAGCGAGTCGGAATACATGTCCAAAATCAAGAAGAATCCATTTCGGTCAACGCTTATCCAGGCTGCTCAGATTGCGCGCGTCGGTACGTTGGACAAGCCTAAGCAGGTCTTCGTCAAGAAAGAGGAAGCTATTTTTGTAAGAGAGCTGACCGTCGCGCAGCAAGAGTCCGCGCGATTAGCCCCCGAGTTATTCAGTTTGTGCTCGATTCTTGCCGAGGGGGACAAATTTCGAAGCAAGGAGACGTCACCACGTTGGCTTGCCAGCTTTGACCTATCCTATGGAACCGCATTGGCGGCAAAAGTTCGAGCCGAGTCCTATAATGCGATGCTCGCCAAAGCAAAAAGAGGAATGAGCTTTGAAAAGCCGGCAAGCAATACTTGGAACTTAACACCAATCGGCAAGATTAACGTTGATAGCAAGCTAGAGAAAGAGAGCAATCAAGCTACAGAGTTGCTTCGAAGCGTCACGGAAAAGCATAAAGGAACACCCTGGGCGTTGCTCGCCGAGCGTGAATTGTCTCATCCCTTGGGATGGGAGTGGAACGAGTCGTATACGGATTTAGACCCACCACCTAAGGCGAACGCTCGCCCGCCACGACCTGCAACTCCTACGGTTTCGCAGGATGACAAGGCAAGAATGCTGGCTCCGCCCCCACCCAAGCGACCCATCACCAAGATCTAAAGCAGAAGATCCAGTACCACCACTGCACTGAGCGCTCGGAGCTGCGGAGGCTCGGAGCCGTGGGATTTTACTAGCGACTTGGCGGACCATGCGTGAACGCGAGGGAGGGAAACCGGCTCGTTTCTGGATAACTCACTACTTCGACGTTTCGAAGTCGGTAAGCGATCGGCTCGCATTGTAAACGAGTTGGCCGCGATCTCGAAACGTTTCAAATACCTTCTTGGCCTCGCCATAGAGCAATCCGTCCTGCAATTTGATTCCCCGTTTGTTGAGTTCGGATTTCCACTCTGGGTGAATGGGGCCCTCGTCAAAGCCCGTAATTCGCTCGCAAGTGTCATCGCTACCAGCGACAGCCAAGGATCGAATGCCACTCCAAATAACCGCGCCATAACACATTGCGCAGGGTCTCCAGTTGACGACGAGTTGCATTGCTGGAAGGCTTTGTTTTCCCAAGTCCCAACTTCCGAGTTTTTGTTGAGCCAAAGAGAGCGCCACGATCTCTGCGTGGGCGGACGAGACGTTCGACTGTACAACCCTATTGACGCCTATCGCGATCAGCTTCCCGGTTTCGCATTCAAATACACCAGCAGCAAATGGACCACCGGTTTGTTGGTCGATGTTGTATTGCGAAAAACGAATCACCATTCTCATCCGATCTTCCAATAACGGGAGATGGGACGGTAGTTTGTTCTGTTCCTGGACAACCCAATCGGGCAGGCTCACCGTGAATTGCATGATGTTTCCAACAGGGGGCTGTTACGAATTGCAAAGCATGAGCGACTCCAACCAGTCTCGCCAATGCCGCGTCGAGACTATATCCATCAGTGGTTCCACAAGCGGCGGTATCGGCAATTGTTTGTTTCCCGCTAGCCATATCAAAGAACCGCTCCAGATACCGCTTGGATTGATGTCGACTCTCAACTGCAACGGATCGGATTCTGGGCGCCCGGGAAAACAAGTTTTTAGGTCCATCAACCCTAATCGGTTCCAGGTGGTAGCGCCCAATCGGGAACCCTCTACGAATTGCAGTGTCGGTTGATCTTTGCCTGCGGTCGAAAATCGCAGGGCACGTGTGCTGATTGCTGGAGTCGGCGTATCTTTACTGATGAGTACTCTAGGTTGGCTGATTCGGCTTTCGCTTTCCTGCAAGATTACTCCTAAGTCGTAGCTCGTTGCCGAAAAAGCAAGAGGGGAATTCTGTGCCATAGGTGGCATTACGTTTTTTGCTTGGATCGCTGCGCCTCTCGCCAAGTCCCCGGACTGAAGCAACGTCATTTTCGCAAGTGGGCTTACCAAATTTGCTAATTGCTGCTGAATGACTGTCATCCACTTCACATCGCCAATAAGCAAAATGGACTCGATTGTTTTTGGATCGATTTTAGATCGCTGAATCGCTTCGCGAGCAAAAGACTGGCAGTCATCCTGAAGGTCTCCAACCCATTCTGTCAGGCGATCTCGTTCCAACTTGCCCTCGACCTTACCTCCTGGTGTTTCGAACACAAAGGGGACCGTCGCGCTGGATCGCAAGCGGTCAAAGGCTTTTTCCATTGTGCGTTGCAATCGCGAAGCGATGTTGATGTCGTTGCGAGCGTTGCTACCAAGCCGTTTCTCCACTTCCGTTGCCAAACGCTTTGTCGCTCGATCATGCCAGCGAGTTGTCCCTCGCTTCCAATCCCCTACGGAACTCAACAACCGTACCGCAAGTCCCTCGACCGCAACGACCGACACCTCACAAGCCGTTCCATCCAACATGGCAACCAAAAAAGTTTTGCGATATTCATTTGCCGTGCCAGCAGCTTGGGCTAAACGTGTCTCTATCTCTACATGCGCGAGAGTTGCAGCCAGGGGTTTGTCCAATAACTGCAAGACTTCGACCCCAGCGACCGCGAAAGCCGTCTTGGTACTGAGACGGTGCAATTGATCGTAACAAGCCGGCACCGTTACAACGGCATGCGACGCGTTGGGTAGCTTGTTACGAATCGAGTTGGTCAATTGGCGTACGATGCAACCTACCAGTACTTCTGGCGGCACGCGCCGACCACCGAACGGTCGTTCGAGCAGTGGCAATCCATACCATCGTTGCATACCGTAAAAGATTTGGTTAGGGTTGTTCGCTCGCTGTTCCACCGCGCTGGCCCCGATTGCAACATTTTCGCCATCGCTGTAGAGCATGTTTCGAAGTTCTGTGGATTCGCCATCAACAAAGACTTCTTCGACTTTGTGTTCGGAGTCGATATAACTAACTCGGGAGTGGATCATGCCAAGTTCGATTCCAAACGGAGCAAATGCTCGATTCGAAGTCGAATTGCCGAGTCCAACGCTTGTTGGATGATCTAAACTTAGTTTTGGGAGTCGATTCTCAGCACCGCGAATGCGCGTCTGCACAGCTGGACGCTCAATCAGGTTCATCGAGACAAGCTTTTCCATCAGGATACTTGCGGATTGGCAACGTTCGGCTGGAGCTTTTGCAACGAGCGATTGAAAGATAGCATCGAGTCGAATATCAACATCGCTGCGGACTTCGTACAAGGCTTGGGGCTTGGTGTTCACTTGAGCCATCGCCGTTTGCACTATTTCCCCTTGAAACATGGGGCGACCGGTTAGCAAGTAAAAAATGGTTGCACCAAGCGAATACAAGTCGCTTCGGTGATCCACGGTGTCGGGCGCATTGATTTGTTCAGGGGACATGAATTCAACCGTACCAACCAGCTTTTTTTCGACTGCTCGGATATCTAAATGGCCTCGAAGTACCGCTAGACCGAAATCTAGTATCTTGAGAATGCCTCCGGGAGTAATCATCAGATTGCTGGGCTTGATATCGCGGTGAACGATCCCTTGCGCATGAGCATATTCAAGTGCGGATGCGGATTGTTTAAGGATTTCGATGACTTCCAAGGTGTTCATCGGGCCGTTCTGACTGATTCGCTGCGACAGGAGTTCGCCATGAATCAACTCCATCACTAAGTAATGGACTGGCTTTTCTCCAGCGCGGTGGCAGCCCGCATCGAATGCGGTAACGATGTTTGGGTGCATCAAGCGTGCGGTGGCTCTCACCTCCGTATAAAATCGCTCGACGGCATGTTCGTCATCGGATACCGAGCGGGGCAGGATCTTGATTGCCACTTGGCGGTCCATCGTTCGGTGCTTTGCGCGGAAAACTTGGCCCATACCGCCGGCACCGATCAGCTCTTCGATTTGGTATTCGCCAAGAATTGGCAGCGAAACCGGCTTGTCATTGGTTAGATCGCAACCAGAGATTTCAAAGTCCTGTTCCGCATTTGGGACTTTACCGAATGGCCCCTGGACTCGATCATTCAACGACAGAACTCGCGTTGCGTCAGCACGAGGTTTGTCGTTTTCATTCGGACTGGGTGCCATTGAGAAAATACTTGTCGATGAGAAAGTTACTTTTTTGGGGGTGCGTCTTGTTGCGGGGCTTGGCCCGCATTTCTTTGTTGTGCTTCCATCTCTGCTTTCAGTGGCCCTAAGTCTAAAACAGGCTCGACCGTTGGATCCAGTCCAGGCCCTGAGGGCTTTTGTTTGCATGTGAAATACTGTGATACATATCTTAGCGGAGCCGTCTCCTCAGGCACCTTGAAACGGTCCCCTTTTTGAAGGATTGGACGGTAGTCGTGCATTTGCCCAAATTGACGATCCCCAGCAACTTGACATGGGAACCAATGTCCCTCCCCTTGTGGGTCTTCCAAATAGAATTCTGGGTAACAGTGCTCGGGGACCCAAACACACCGGGCCGGGATATTGCTCGCCCTGCACAATGCGACAAACAGCCCAGTCATTTCTTCGCAATCCCCTTTCTTGTCCTTGAGCGTCTCTCGCATATGGCGAATGGGCCCATTGCGATACTCGATATTGTCGCGGACCCAGTCATAGATTCGTTCAACATGTGTCCAAGCGTTTTCAGGAGCTTCGGCCGCAATTTGTTTGGCGACTCGCTTTACTTCTCCAAGTTCGTGATCGATATAAGGGCTACCAGCGCCTACGAAAAACCTCAACTCTTTGCCGATCTTTTTCGAATTCGGGATGACGAAGACGGTTGGATCCGCAGGCGGATTGATAAACGATTTCTCAATTTCGACATTGACCAGCAAGTCCAATTGATTGTTAGGTCCCAGACCTGCTATGTCCATTACGAGCTGCCTTGCCAGCGCATTTTGTTTTGCTCCGATCGGCAAGTCTCGGAATGCCCAAACCACTCCCTGAGGAATCTGTGAGTTGGTTATCGTCACTTTTTGTTCCGGCCAATTGAGTGGGAATGGGGTCGTTGCGTGCATATTCGTGCAGAAGTTTTGGTTAGACATAAATCGCATGCCGAATTGCATTTCCATTTTGCGAGGAGCGAAGAACTCGATACCCGACGTTGCTTCGGCTGGTTCGGTGGCTTGGTTGCTATCGTCTTTTGACGGCTTTGCCTTTCCTGCACCCAGCTTGCTAGATTTTGTAGTCGATTTCGATCCGACAGTCTTAGGCGATGGTTGTTCTTTTTCGTCTTGCAGCGCGAGCGCGGCCCCGTTGCTCAAAAATGCAAGCGAGCACAATAGAAAAGCGAATTGAAGGTAGGCATGGAGCATTTTGTACCTAACAATGATTTGGACTCGTGGATTCAACCCGTTTCTAACTTCTATTGTTATCTGAGGAGTGCTTGTCGACTGCGAAAATTCATGAAAACCTTGGTTGAATATTGTCTGCTCGCTTTGATCTCGTGGGCGATTTCAAACGATCGTAATGAATGTGCGGGTTCTCGGCATTATTTGTTATATCGAGGAGGCCTCGGTGCGTGTGCCCGCCTCAATCGGCCTATCGCACGATTTTGACTTTGGGGAGCCTTGCCTGCAATTGCTCAATTGCAGTACCGCTCACCGCCGTATCGTTCAAAATCAAATCCTTTAAATTGGTCAGCGGAAATAGGGCCTGGATCCCAGAGTCGGTTACACGCGTTTTTCCGAGATGCAAAAACTCCAGTGTCTGGATTTTGGCAACGTTAGATACGACACCGTCACCGATAGATGCAATGTCGTCCAGATTCAATCGCTTTAATTTCATCGTAGACAAAGCGGCAATGCCTTCGTCGGTGACTTTCGTTCGTAACAAATTGAGATCTTCGAGCTTGCCTAGCTTTGCTATCGCCACCAACGCTTGATCCGTTGTTTCTGTTTCTCCCAAATCCAGAGCAACCAAATTTACGAACTTGGAAATGTGTTCGACCAGTCCATTGCTCGTGATCGCAGAATCCCGTAGTTTCAATTTCGTCATCTCCTTTGCGCCCGAGACAACCGCCAACGCTCGATCGCCTCCCCGCGTTTTGAAAATATCAAATTCCTTTAGTTTCGACATGGCGGAAAGCGATTCGAACTGCGAGTCGGAGATTGCGCAGTCCTTGAACGAAATGGCAACCATATTGGTTAAGTTGGCGAGATGTGGCAAACCCTCATCAGTAATCAACGGACTACCAATGCTCAAATTGCGAAGTTTGGTCAGTCCCTTTAGATATTTCATTCCATCGCTAGTCAGAAGTACGCAATCTGACAAATCCAGCAATTCAAGTTGCTTCATGCCCTTGATATGTGCGAGACCCATGTCGGATATTTTTGTTTTGGCAAGTCGCAATCGTTTCACATTTTCTCGCTTCGAAACACCTAATAAAGCAGCATCGGAAATGGGACAGCCTTCTAAGTTTATATCCTCAATCATTGGAAACTGAACAATAGCTGCCACGGTCTCGTCGGTTGCAAGCGATTGATCCAATCGAATGGATTTGAGGTTTGGCAAAGCAGCAAGCAGTACAATTCTCTCGTGCGTCGCCAGCGGACCTGTCATGGTTACGCTTTGAAGGCTTGGGACATCGAGCAATTTCGGAAAAACGGTGGCCCACCCCTCCTTGCATTTGCGAAAGTCGATGCCAATCGGTATGCCATCCTTTTCTTGGATGACAACTCCAGAAAGTGCTCTGAGCGCAATCAGACTGTTTGGGTCAACATTTTGCCCCAACGCAAAAACCGCTAGCTGCGTCTCGATTACAAGAACAAGAAGTATCGAAAAAAAGTTACGCATGGTATCGCCTTTGAATGCATCGGTAGGATTAGAAAATGCGAAAGTCAATTCGAATACATCATAGCCGAGGGCAAGTGCAGGCAAAGAAGGGGGGATGCTCCCAACCCTGTGGAAGCTTGGCATTTGGGACGCGGGTTTGCAGGAGACAAGTTGACCCTGGCCGCGATTAGTCGAGAAGGAACGCTAGCCGTCGCAATCACACGGGCGAAATCGCCAATCGTTGTCCAAGGCTGAGGTGACTCATAGCTAAATCAACAAGGCTTGCTGAGAGCGGTGATGCGAGTTGACCGTCGATAGGTGCGGCATCTTCGAGTGCGCGTTTGGGGGAGAGATCGTTGGCAAGACTTGGGGTTTCCAATTCCGAATTGAGTGTACTATGGAGTATCGAGTCAATCGCGTCAGGCTGTTCTAGTTCCGAAGTTGCAAGGCTAATATCCTGAGTTGCTGTGACGCGTACCGTAATTATAGTCGTCCAGTTTCCAACAAAGGTCTCGCTCATTGAAGATCGAACACTAGCGAGGTTGTTTCCGACGGACCCGCTTGGGTCAGCTACGGTAAAGCTTGTGCAATTTGCTTGCAATTGTGTCCAAGAAAGAGCACCCGGATGCGAGTTGCCCCAGGGATTGTGCAAGGTGAAAGTATCGGTTGCTGCATCGTAGCCTGTCACGGTGTAGGCGTGGCTTCCATACAGTCCGTCTGCAGATCCTTGCTTGGTGCCTAGAGTCACGGATCTACCTGCAGATAGAGCGGTCAGCAACGTTTGTTTCGGGGTTGTCGAGAATGAGTAGTTGGATGAGCTATAGCCGAGCACTTGGGCATTGACATACGACATCCAGCCCCCTTCTATGGATGCGTAGGTGTTGGTCCCGTTCCGACCTGAGTTTCCTGTCTCGTTCCATTGCGCGTAGGCCTTTTCCGCTAACGCGATCCAAAGTGTGGTGCTTGTGCTGGTGATACTCTGTCCGTATCCCGAATATCTCAATTGTCCTGAACTGCTCGGCAGTCGTCGATTAACCGTTACATAATCTGTTTTGCCATCTACATAGAAGCGAACCGTATATGTTCCGTCGCTATTGTCGATGAACAGGTTCCGCACAGCATCCGGATTCTTGTCTGCGATCGACGCTAGTGATGCAATGAAATAACAGTCACCTAATTGTCCTTGTCTCGCGTCACTCCTGGAAGGTGTACCGTTAAAGAGATTGCCCACAACCGTTTGGTAGCTGTAGTTTGAACTTGTAAGAACTGGTTCATCTGCCCCAAGAAACCACTTGTCGACAAGGTTGTTGAGAAGTGTTGCCGAACTGCCAGTCGTGAGATTTCCGGCAGCTTGTCCCTTGAAGGTGCCGTTGGCTGGATTGGAATTGACGACGTCTTTTGCCAACTCTCGCACGAAAGCTGGCATCGCATAAATGGAACTGCTTGACGAGATAAATCGCAAGTCCGCTAACTCGTTAGCGTCGACCAAGCCATCGCTACCGACGCTCTTTAGAAGTTGAATGACTTCGTTTCGTGTCAGTTGATTGTCTGAATAAAGGCTGTTCACTAAGCTTGCGAGCGCCGCATTGCGGAGCGGGCCAGAAGGTGTTGGAGAAGGTGAAGGTGTGGGGGTTGGAGTTGGCGCGGGAGTCGGGGCAGGTGCGGTTACCTCAACGATTGAAGAGGCCACGAATTTGCCCCATTTGGCAGTAACCGTAATCTTGCCCGCCTTTGTTCCTGAGCTTAGTAGACCAGTTGCCGTAATAGTTCCTCCGTTTGCGGTCCAAACTGCTGTTGGTGGGTTGCTGAGACTTTGACCAAACTGATCAACGGCCTGGAATCGGAACTGTAGATTTGAATTGGTGCTGATACTCGACGGCCCGGGCGTGATCGAAATGCTGGTCACGGTTTGGAGAACGTTGATCGTCACAGTTTGAGTGACTGTACCTGCCGAAATGCGAACCGCATAGTTTCCGGCTCGTAGGAAAGAGATGGTTGCCAGAGTACCAGTTTGCTGAAGCGATGCAGATGTACCGGCAGGTGCCGAAACTAGAGACCATTCAAAACTCGGTTCTGTCGCCAAAGCTCGTCCGAATTGATCGAAGGCTCGCGCGGTCAGCTTGGCATTCTGACCTGAGACCGGCACGGAGGACCCCGTACTTATTGGACGGTTATTTTCCGTGTACGCGACGATGCTCGACATCACGCTTGCGACATTGAAAGTTATGAGTTGGAATACACTGCCTGCTCTTGCCCTAAGAGTGTAAGTGCCGGCCCTTGTGAATGTAATGGTCGGCGTTCCTGAAGTGTCGTTCGCTCTCGCTGCTCCCCCCGTTGGGCTAGAAATAGTCGACCAGTTGATGCTCGGCAAATGGGTTGCGATGTTGCCGAACTGGTCAATCGCTTGAACGGTCAATCGTTGATTTGTCTTTTCAACAATGACCGGAATATTCGGATCTACCACGATGTCCTGGTTTGCCGAAAGACGAAGAGCGGTGACTGTCTGCAGGACATTTACTTTGATGTTAGAAAAGACAGATCCAAATTGAGCCCGAAGCGTGTACTCGCCCGCTCGATTGAAAGAAGCGGCGACCCCGTTTCCCGTGTTCGAAAGAGTTGCAACACCGCCGCTTGGGGAATTGCCTGCTGTCCAATTGATTTCTGGCTGCGATTCCAACAGTCCGCCGTACTGGTCCAGACCAACTGCGGATAGGCCGAGGCCGCTGCCCGACGTATTGGGCGAAGTACCGGTTGCGATTGCTCGGCCCTCTGAGTTACGTATTCCGATACTTGTTAATGTTGGGATGACATTTGCATTGAAGCTAAAAGAAGTGAGTCCACTTTGAACCCGAACAGAATAGTTTCCAATTCGCGTAAAGGCCAGAGTCGTAACGCCATTTGCAAGCGTCGCTGATACGGCACCACCGCTCGGAGCGATTGTCGATGCAAAAGTAACGCGTGGCATGCTGGCCATGGGATCACCAAACTGATCGAATCCACGAACGACGAGCTGATTGGTCTTGGTCGTAACAGAAACTGGCTGGCTCGGGTCGATTGGCACGCCTGACGTTGTCGCTACATCGAGAAACGTGAGGCTCTGGGTAACGTTCAGGTTCAGCAAGGTATTAACCGTACCCGATTCGGCTTTGACGACATAACTCCCTGCTCGATTGAAGATCGCGGCAACGGCGGCTCCCTCCGAGTTGTAGGAAACAGAACCATTGAGTGGCGCACTTACCGTCTGCCAATTCACCGTTGGCTGTGCTGTCATAAGGACTCCAAATTGGTCTAGTCCTTGAACGGTAAAGTTGCGACGGATATCGCTTGAGTTAATAGGGTTTGTTGAGGAAACGGGTCGCCCATCTTGGGTCCTTACAACCAAACTGGAGAGTGTTGGTACTACAGTGACTTCCAGAGTGGAGCTGGTCGAAAGGCCTTGTACATCAGTAATTGCTACGAGCAGTTGGTAGGAGCCCGTTTTATTGAACGTGACCGTGTTGTTTTTGGCTGCATTTGAATTGTTGGTGCCGAATTGAATCGTTCCGCCAATAGGCGCACTAACCATCGTCCATTTGTATTTTAGCCCCAACTCTCCAGAGTCATCCGAACCAGACACACTCAACGACGCGGTCCTGCCGGTGACCGTCGAGCCGTTATTGAGCCGCAATGGGCTTGCGACGGTTGGCTGAGCATTCGTCGTCAGACTCGAAACCATCTGAGTCGAACCAAACAGGCTCGGCGCGTTGAGCAATTGAAGGCTAGATTCAAGGTTGTCGATCGAGTTCATAAGCCGAGATTCGAGCTGTTCAATCCCTAGCTTAGTTGTCTTTCGATCCGGTTTTTGTTGGGAATTGGAAGCATTTGTTCGGATGGACATAACTGGCTGCAGCCTCGGAGTTATCGTGAGATAGTCGAATCATCCGGAAAGCTAGTTCGATTTTGATCCCAGAGCAAATTCCGTTTAACAATTGGGCACTTCAGCGCGTATGCCGTGAAACGCTCAATTGGAGCAAACGATACAATCGTTAAATTCACCTGCCCAATTTGGTGCTCTAGTGCCTTATCCAACTTTAATTTTAGTGTAGCGAAACGCGTCTTGTGTTTTTGGAAATGTAAATCGCCGAAGGTCTTAACGACTTTTGCTACGTGGCAAAACCATCAACTCCAAAATTCCATTGTGCTGAATCACAGATGGCGTCGGACATACGGGATTGTTCAAAAATGGTGCGACTATTGCATTGAGGCAAATAGAACAGCAAGGATGATCAACATGAGCATGAGTAAGAACATACCTGCGATCACACCGGTGAGTTTTGCATACGAGAATGGTGCGGTACCAAAGACTTCGCCGGTCTGACCGTTTGCCAAAACGCGATATGGCTGATTCCGATATTGGTATACCAATATCCACACTGGCAGCAACAACGGAACACTTTTCATGTCCTGTATTCGCACATTCGTATTCAAGTTGCGGACACTCCCTGGAATCGAGTGCTGAGCCTGTCCCGCTTCGAATTGTTCTACTAACGCAGTTGCTCTCGCACGAGCATCTCGTCGCGTGATTCTAAACTCTTCGACAATCACATTGGTCAGATCTATCAAATCGGGCGAGATGGCTTTTGAAAGATCAAATGGCGCAATCTCTTGCACTTCCATGGGTGTCAAGGTACCGCTTGCGCCTACCAATACATCATCGTATTCGCCTATTCGAGTACCTGACATTGGACGCCATTTTCCGCGAGCTCCTAATGGCACCATAGTGCTGTCGGCAGTCCAAGCGGTTTCCGTAGTTGCCGAGAAGACCCAGAATGGGACATAGACCTGAGTCACTTTGTCCACAATGGATCTTTCCGATGCATCACCCGGTTTCCAGAAACCTTTGCTCAACCAATTGCGCAAAAGCGATTCTACTTGCGATTGCACAACTTGAAACGGAACAACGCCGACCGGTCTTAATGTCCTTGCATCGGGTCTGGACGACATTTTTTGACTGCCGCAAAACGGGCAACGAAGCGTCTTGGCCGATGCATCGTAGCTCATCGAGGCGCCGCATTGGTCACAGCGGAAGCTCATAACGCTCGCTTGTTGAGTAGCCAATGGCTTGGGCAGAACACCTACTCCTATCGAGTCGACTCCCTTGGTATTCTCCGTACCGCAATTGCCGCAAAACAGATCCTCCGAATCCAGGTATGTCCTACAGACCGTGCACCGTGTGTCGACGTTCATGACCCAAGCCTCGGATGATTCAAGACGATGGCTAAGGCGACGGCAATCATGATCAAAAGCGCAACTGCAATGACCACTGCGGAAATTCGCGAACTGGACCATGGCTTCTCGCCTACCATTTTTCCCGTCTGTCCATTCACGAGGAAACGATACACTTTGTTCCCATAGCGATAGCTCAAGACGTGTATTGGTAATAAGATTAAATCTGTGCCTCCAACCGCCAAATCCGTCTGTACTGACAATCCAGATTGCACGTCACCCGGCAGAAAACGAGCGACCGCTTTCAATTCGCGATTGCGAAACTCTTGTTGTGTTGTGGCCAAGGCTGTTTCTCGGCCTACGGAATACTCTTCGGACATCCAACCTGCCAAGTACATTGGTTGATATCGCATCATGGAATTTAGTTGAAATGGTTGAATCGCTAAGGCTTCCGCTTGCGCAAGTCCTCGCGATGCCGAAACCATAAATCCCGAGTAGTATTTTCGATAAACGCCCGAAAGGGGCCACCATTCTGTTTCTTGGATCGTTCTCGTATGCGTTTCCGTCTTCCCTTCTGAATTCTTTACAGTGTAAGTTTCAGTGCGGTACCAGTGCTCGCCGATTTGAGCTGACCATTGACTCATTGCGATCATAGAAAAGTGCCAAAAGGGAATGTAAACACCCTGTTGTTTTTCGGTAGTCGCTTTCGTAACCAAATCGCCAGGTCGGAAGAAGCTGTTTTTTCCAATCCATTGGAAAAAAAGTTCTTGAGCCTTTTCGCGCGTGATCTCAAAGCCAATGATAAACTCTGGTCGTTGTGAAGTTCTTTGTTCGGCAGGCAGTTCGGCGACATAGGCTGAGTCGCAAAACGGGCAACGGAGGCTTCGCTGTTCAAGAGGAGCGTCCACTTCGCTCCCGCAATTCTCGCATCGAAAAGTTCGCGTTGAGCCAGAGGCTTCCAAGTCGGTTTTCCCAATCGTGAAACTCGCGTTTTTCGCGGACGATAGACTGGTTTCCCCTGACATGTCGGGCGAAAGTTCCCGACTTTGTCCACGTCGGTTGTCGCTAGGTGGTTCAAAGGGAACTCCGCACGAAACACAAAATCGTGAGCCTAACTGACGTGGCGTTCCGCATGCGGAACAAGGCATGATTGAACTGGCCAGCGAACGATTCGAGGGTTGCAGTGGATCGTAATCGATCACTTGCGCTTCGATAGGCTCTTGCTCTTGATTCAAACGCTCGCTCATTCTGACTTATTGAAAATTTTGAACGGAGTAGTGATCAGGGAAGCCGCGACAGTACGTCTGGGGACCAGATGCATTTTCTGGTAAAACCATTTAAAGGGAAATTCCAAACACAAAAAAACTCTGTCCGAATGCGAGGCCATGTCTCTATCAGATCCGGGGAAACTAAAAGCTGGAAAATCTTATCCTTGGACGATTCTTGATTGCAAAGAAGTATATCGTGACGCTTGTTTACCAAACGAATTTGGAAAGTACCGAGCGTATCGTACGCATTGAAATGCCCTTTTTTCGTCGCGTTCCGCATAGTACTAGGAAATCAGGAAACCGATGCCCCATCCTGTGTCGCCATTATCAAGGCGAACGATAGTTTTGAAAATTCAATAAACCGCTTGTTTTAGACCTGGAACAAATGTCAAGAAAAACAGCAAAAAAAGCACGATCCCAGCACGCGCGACGACGCCTTGCGCCCGGTACTGCGCCCGGCTCGATGATCGTTGATCCGAACGCCAATCCCACCACGATTCGAATCATGGCTTTTGGTCGAAACGAACTCCTTGAACGCGAAATCAAGGATATCTCGGAAATGCGTTCCATCATGGTTGCTTATCGCAGTATTTGGATCGATGTTACTGGGCTTGGGAGTCAAGAACGACTCACCGAAATTTCACAGCTTTTGCAACTTCACCCATTGGCTATGGAGGACGTTGTTAATGTACATCAACGTGCAAAAGTGGATGAGTTTCATGACTCGATCTTTGTTGTATCCCGAATGGTGGACGGTGACGATGCATTGCAAACAGAGCAGTTGAGCTTTTTCTTGACAAAACAAGTGTTGCTTTCTTTTCAGGAACGGCCAGGGGATTGTTGGGACCCATTGCGGCAACGGATTCGGACACAACGCGGGAAAGTATGCGAAGCAGGCGTCGATTATCTTTTGTACGCTTTGCTCGACGCTGTCATCGATAGCTATTTCCCAGTCATGGAAAGATTGGCAGAGCAAGTCGACGCGATCGAGGCAGAGATTATCGAAGGATTGGATAGGTCTCAAATGCAGAGTATTCACCAACTCAGAGGCCAGCTGTTATCGCTCCGTCGAGCGATTCGACCACATCGCGAAATGGTCAACGAACTCATTCGCGACTCGCTGCCTCACATCAGCCCAGAAACAAGGATTCATCTGCGAGATTGCTATGATCACGTCGTTCAAGTTGTGGAAGCAGTAGACACGTATCGGGAGCTGACCTCGGACATGCGAGACTTCTATCTTTCAAGCGTCAGCAATAGCATGAACGAAGTCATGAAAGTTTTGACCATTATCTCGACGATCTTTATTCCACTTTCGTTTATTGCCGGCGTTTATGGAATGAACTTCGAGACGACGTCGCCATGGAACATGCCCGAATTGAAATGGTACTATGGCTATCCGTTCTCGCTGGCATTAATGGGAACGGTTGCATTCGGATTGCTGGTTTACTTCCGCGGCCGACGCTGGCTTTAGTCCGATCCTCAAATTGAGATCCGTGTTCGTCGTGACCAGGAATAAAAACGAATGCAGCACAAATAGCGTGTGCGCTGTCATTGGGGGGATTTTCGCCGCATTCCGTTTGCACGGTAGTCGTCAAGCCGAAAAGCGGAAGCAGTCGTGGTCAAAATATTCGAAGCATGAACGAAAAAGGGGGAGTATAACTCCCCCCTTTTTACAATTTGATTGGCAACGAACCCGATTCAAGTGCTTAGCTAGCAGCAACTTCGAATGAAGGTTTGGTGGCCTTTTTGGTGACTCGGTCGTTTTTCCCCACGAACTCAAGAATGGCTCGAGTTCCATTGTCACCCAGTCGAGGTTTTGCCAGACGCATGATTCGCGTATAGCCGCCAGGTCGGTCGGTGAATCGTGGTGCAATTCGGCTGAAAAGGACGTCAACTGCTTGCTTGTCGCGAATCATTGCGTACACGCGACGTCGAGCAGTGATACCTGGCGAACGAGCATCCGCCCACTTTCGCCACATATCGCTTTTCCGCCATGCTTTCCATTCTTCGGAGCCGCGTTCGGCTTTGGTCGCGAATTCTTCCGCTCCCGCCTCTCCGGCAAGTCCTTTCACAGCAATCGTTACGCACTTCTCAACCATAGGACGAATCTCCTTGGCCTTTTCGAGAGTGGTAATGATTCGTCCCGGGACCTTGGGCGCGTTAGGCTCAAGCTCGGTTGTTTCTCGCTCGGTAAGGAAAATTGCAGAAACCATGTTGGCAAAAAGTGCCTTGCGGTGCGACGAATTACGTCCTAAAACGCGTCCTTTTCTACGGTGTCTCATGACAGATATCCAAAACGGTTTAGCAAAATGAAAGTTTGAAAGACAACCAACCCGCGGTGAGTCGTCGAATTAACGTCCATCCGAAAGGGATGGCACTCGAATTATCGCAGCGAAGGTACTCGCATTCCAAGGTGCAATCCCATGTTGCCGAGCTTCTCACGAACTTCGGTAAGGGTTGTCTCGCCAAAGTTTCTGACCTCCAGCAATTGATCTTCGGTTCGCTGTACAAGATCGCGCACTTGGCGAATTCCTTCTGCTTCCAAGCAATTGTTCGCACGAACGGATAATTTCAATTCGGCGACAGTAGTGTTTAGCTTGGCTTCGAGTTGGGCTTCTGCGCTGCCGGGCCCGCCGCGAGCAACCGCATGCACTTGCTTTCCAAGTTCGCTGGATTGAACAAACGGATTGAGGTGCTTTCGAAGGATCTTTGCTCCCTCAACTAATGCCATCTCGGGATGCACAGACCCGTCGGTCCACAATTCTATGATCAATCGATCGTAATTGGTCTTTTGTCCAACACGCGTCTCTTCGACGAAGTACCGCACCCGTACCACGGGGCTGTAAACGGCATCGACTGGAATGATTCCGATTTCGTGATCGCCTGAGCTATGCTCCGTCGCTGGGATGTAACCCCGGCCATTTTCGACGACCATTTCCATCATGAAGGGAACATCAGCGGTCAGCGTGGCGAGCACGTGATCCTTGTTGATGATCTCGACATCCGAATCGGTTTGCACGTCAGCACCTGTGATCGGACCGGCTTTGTCGCGTGTCACCGTCAAGACGCGAGTATTATCACTGTGGTTCTTAACAACCAAGCTTTTTACGTTTAGAACGATTTCAGTAACGTCTTCCAACACACCTTGTATCGACGAAAATTCGTGTTGTGCCCCGCGAATCTTGATCTGCGTTACGGCACTCCCTTCCAAACTAGAAAGAAGCACACGCCGCAAACTGTTGCCGATCGTGGCGCCAAAACCTCGCTCGAATGGCTCGGTCGTAAATTTTCCGTAGGTCGACGAAAGAGTCGATCGATCGATACTCACTTGACTCGGTAGCTCTAATCCACGCCAACGAATATGCATTGCCTAAGTACTCCAAAAACAACTGAAACTGAATCTTGTTGACTTATTTGAAACCAATCGCATTAAACGCGTCGACGCTTGCGTGGCCGACAACCATTGTGCGGAATTGGTGTAATGTCTTCGATTAATTTTACGGTAATTCCAGCAGCCTGAAGCGCGGTAATCGCTGACTCGCGGCCGGAACCGGGACCCTTGACTCGCACTTCGATTTCCTTGACGCCGAATTTTGCAGCCTTTTCCGCAGCCTGCTGGGCCGCGAGCTGTCCTGCGAATGGTGTGCTTTTGCGTGACCCCTTGAATCCGCTCGTTCCAGCACTTGCCCAACACAACGTATCACCTTTCATGTCGGTGATCGTCACAGTTGTGTTGTTGAAAGTCGCCTTAACGTGCGCTACTGCAGAGGTAACATTCCGTCGAACCTTGCGACGCTTGTTTTGAACCGAAGCACTGGTATTTACTGCTGTCTTGGCCACAGTGGGACCGTTCCTTCAAATCGAAATGCGGATATTGTGTGAACGAAAAAATGGTTCGCGTTGCGAACAGCCCGCAACCCACATTAAGGTTGCGGCATACAGAACGCCAAGACTGCGGTATTATCGCAAGTCCTTTACGCCCTTCTTACCAGCTACCGTCTTCCGTGGACCCTTTCGAGTACGGGCGTTGGTGCGTGTGCGTTGACCGCGAACTGGCAAGCTCTGCTTGTGTCGAATTCCGCGATAGCATTTGATTTCCCGAAGGCGGTGAATGCTTTGACCGATTTGACGTCGAAGTGGACCTTCGACGGTGTAATCGCGTTCCAGCAAAGTCGACAATCGGCTCAATTCGTCTTCATCCAGGTCTCGTGCCTGTTTGGTCGGACTGATTTTTGTCTTTACGCACGCTTCCCGTGCAATAACGGGGCCAACGCCGTAAAGATACTGTAGTGAATAAATGACTTGCTTGTCATTCGGAATATCAACACCGAGAAGACGCGGCATACTTGCCTACTCCTAAACCTTTATCTACCTGGACTTTACGCTAATTATTCCGGGGTCGATTCGTCGAAAAATCGCCGATTAGCCCCGTTTTCCCCATGGGAAGCCCCACAGTGTAACGATGCAAGGGCAAACCCTGCAAGGGTTAATCATCGGGTTTGGCACGCATTTTTCTACACGTCGGTTCCTTTGCCATGGAAAGAACCAAAACCATCCTCATTGTTTACCAGCCTAGGAAGCAGTTTTAAATCCATGACAGCTAAATCAGGTCGTTTAAATCAGGTCGTCGAGCTGCTGAACAAGGTTGCCGAATTGAATTAACGCCGTTTCGACCGGCTCGGGCTGTGTCATGTCGACTCCAGCGCCTTTAAGCAAATCCAGCGGATCTTTCGAGCATCCGCCCCTAAGGAAGCCGAGATATGCATCCAATTCGGCCTGGCCCCCATCAAGTACTTTCTTGGACAAAGCAATTGCTGCAGACAGTCCAGTCGCATACTTGTAGACGTAAAACGCTCTATAAAAATGAGGGATTCGGAAACATTCTAATGCTAGCTCATCGTCGACCACAAAGTTGGGGCCAAAGTAAGCGGTCAGCAACTCTCGATAAACACCTTTGATGCTTGCAACCGTAAGCGGCTCGCCATTCTCGGCCATTTCGTGCGTAGTCTTTTCGAATTCAGCAAACATGGTTTGTCTGACGATGGTCGCTCGAATGCTATCGATTTCGTGATTGAGTATTGCGGCCTTTTCCTCCTTGGTTTTGGCTTCTTGGATCATGTGGTGTGCAAGCAATTGCTCATTGAAAGTGCTTGCGACTTCTGCGACAAAAATGGTGTAATTGTAATATTGGAAAGGTTGATTCGCAGCGGAATAAAAGCTGTGCATGGAATGGCCTGCCTCATGTGTTAAAGTGAACACATCATTGAGGACAGTGGGCTTAAAATTCATGAGAATGTAAGGATCCGCGTCGAATGTTCCACAGCTGAACGCCCCACTTTGCTTGCCTTGATTTGGGTAGCGATCGCTCCAGCGTCCTCGAAGCCCTTTCTCAAGCGCTTGTACATATTCTCTGCCCAGCGGCTGGAGCGAATTCAACACGACCGTTACCGCTTCGTCCCAAGTGTGGTGCGACTGCTGTGCCGAGAGGATGGGAACGTAGGTGTCGTAATGATGTATGTCCTTCAGCCCCATCTTACGGCGACGCATTTCGAAATAGCTATGGACCTCTGGAAGCCGCTTTCGAACTGCATTAATCAAATTGTCGTAAACTGCGACAGGCACGTTATCGGCAAAAAGAGAGCTCTCTCTAGCACTTTTGTATTTGCGGGCCTTCGCGTAATACACATCTCCGTGAATGCTGCCCGCCAGAGTTGCAGCCAAAGTGTTTTCGTGCCCATGAAATTGCTTGTAGTATTGATGAAATGCTTTTTTCCGGACGTCTCGACTGGGGGAAATGAGTAACGAACTAAACGAAGCGTTCGTCAATTCGACAATTTCCCCCATTTCGTTGGTGACGTCTCCGAACTTAAGGTCTGTGTCATTCAGTTGTCGAAATGCTTTGCTGGCCGTCTGAGCCATTTCGCCTTGCATTGCGATTAGGTTTTCTTCCGGTTGGCTGAGAGTATGATTTCGATAGCGATTAATGCGTTCGAGGACCAACGAGTAATCTTTCAGCGATTCGTCCTGAATCATTTCATTCATTTTCGCCGGCGGAATCGACAAGATCTCGGGCCGGATAAAACTGGCTGCTTGTGCCGCCTCGGTGGCCAGATTTTGGTAGCGAGCCACAAAACCTTGGTAATGACTGTTGCCCTGGTCTTCCGTCGTCTTGAGGAATGCGTAGGTGCCTAGTCGTTCTGCGAGTCGATCCAGTTTGATATCAAATACCAAGCACTCAGCCAACTTCTGAGGGGACTCACCGAGGTGCCCCGCGAACTGCGCATACCCCTCGATCTCTTTCTCGAATTCAGAGAGTACTTCAAGCCAGGACGCGTCGGATGCGAATAAACTGGACAGATCCCACGTATCGCTCAATGGGACTTCGGAACGTTTGGGATTTGCGTTGGCTGTTAGGCTGTGCACGGTCATAGCGATGAATTGACTTTCTGGTTTGAACTGATGCAGGCAATGCGGTTAAGAGCTTATACCGTCGGCACTAGCGTACACGGACTGACTATTTTTCGGCAGTCCGAAATGCACTGCCCGATTTCGCTTAGAATCTCAGGCCAATCGTAGTACCCCGCATAGTTTAAACAAACACATTGTGGACCGCGCTATCACAATTGCTATTTGCAAAGAAGCTGGGATGAAGAAATCGGAGCGAGCCCAAGTTGTTCAGTGTCGACTGGAGGAGCTTTATCCAGAGACACCCATTCCTTTGGATCACAAGGACATATACACGTTGCTGGTTTCGGTGCTCTTGAGCGCACAGTGCACGGACAAGATGGTCAATCGGGTCACACCATCGCTTTGGAAACTCGCGGACAACCCGTTGGATATGTCACGCCAAAGCGTGGAGAGTATCCTGGAAATCATCAAACCATGTGGACTGAGCCCTCAAAAATCCAAGGCGATCAAAGAGCTGTCGCGATTATTGGTGGAGCAACATTGCGGCGAAGTGCCCGAGTCTATGGAAGAGCTCGAAAAACTCCCAGGCGTTGGTCATAAAACCGCTTCGGTCGTGATGAGTCAAGGGTTCGGTCACCCTGCATTTCCTGTGGACACACATATCCATAGGCTAGCGCAACGCTGGGGGCTCACAAACGGCCGTTCGGTTGTTCAAACCGAGAGCGACCTCAAGAAGTTGTTTCCAGAATCCATCTGGAACAAACTTCATCTACAAATCATTTTTTACGGCCGGGAGCATTGCACTGCACGCGGCTGCAACGGCTGCGTGTGCGGCATTTGCAAGGAACTCTACCCAGATCGAAAAAAGGCGATATTGGTAAAAAAATAGGCTCCAAGGTAGGCAACCTTATGCTGTTACATCGGTGGTATCGGCCGTACGTCGATTTGGTTTTTCCCCGCATTTGCATGCTTTGCTCAAAGGCTATCGTGGATCGAATGGAAGAATCCGTCTGCGGAAAGTGCTTGTCCGAGATCACTCCGACCGAGTCGAGGTGCTTGCATTGCAGTGCGCCATTGCCTGCCGCATACGGTTCCATTGTCGATGTCCCTAAGAAGTGCTTTTATTGTGAGAGACGCAAATGGGCATTTCGAAGAGCATATTGCTATACAGCATATGCTGGCACTGCAGCCAAAGCCGCAAGGAAGATCAAACAGCAATCGTGCGAGCCTTTGGCTATCGAGTTGGGGAGGAGAATTGGGAAATGGTTGCATTCGCATCCGCCGTTTCAAGAAAGTGCTTATGACTTCGTCGTCCCAATTTCTCAACATTGGATTCGCAGGGTAACAGCTCGCTACAATCAGGCAGAAGTCCTAGCCGAAAATGTATCGCGAGAATTGCGGATACCTATCCAAAGGGACTGGCTCTATCGCACCCGGTGGACAGACAAGCAAGGGACCAAAACCATTGCAGAACGAAGAACAAGTCTGCTGAATTCTTTTGCCTGCAAACCGATAGACGAAATCAAAAAGGGCAAATTTTTGCTCGTTGACGACATCGTAACAAGTGGTTCCACTGCCCATGAAGCCGCCCTGGCGTTGCGAAAAGCCGGCGCCACGCGAATTGATGTCGTCGCCTTTGCACGTGGCGTTGGAGCTTTCCAAAGATAGTGGCGTAGAAGTTGCAACGAGTTCCTAAAGCGGTATGCGTTTTCCGTGCTGGATTTTCGACTGTGAGATTTACATTGAGAAAAGGAGAGTCAACTTATTTGAAAAGTTGCTCGATCGCTTTGTCAAAAATTTCCCCGTAGACCAGTTCCCCGCCTTGATGCCCGACAATCGAAACCAGTACTGCCAGGATCATTGCACCAATTCGCCAAACATGGTTCAGTCGGGCCGACTTGTTGCGTCTGGCAAGGAGAGCCAAAAGCACACAAACGACCCCAATGATGGAAGTAATCGTACCTATCCAACGATGATAGAACAGATTCGAATCGCGGTGTGAGGCATCTGCCGGCAAACCTTGATCCCATGCGGGGTACCCCTGGCTATCTGCAAAGGACCAGCCCATGATGACCGTGATGATGCTGGTTAAGGCAGCTAGTGCAAGGCACTGAAATGAAGTCGATTGACATTTTGCTCCGAGAAAGTACGAAAGGAATGCACAGCCGCCCCCTAAAAGAAAAAATGCAATGGGAAAATGAACTAATGCGGGATGGAAGTACCCGATCGCGCGATAAAGCCTTGTACCAATTGCGGTAACACCATTCCCGGTTGCTTTCGGCGCATCTTCGCGAATTTTAGCCCCAGTCGGCCAGTCGGCACCTTCGTCGATCCATACCTTGAGCAAGGCGAGTTGCGGTGCATTGAGCGGCCCGTTGGGTGGCATGACCAAGCTATCGGGTTGCAATTCCTTTGATGGTTGCGTTAGGTAATCGGTCCACAGCGAACTCGATGCAGCATTGCCAGGCTCTACAAACGCGAGCAGTGCATCGCGATCGGAAATCACAAACCCGTTGCTAGCTTTTTCCCCCTCATGGCAAGATAAACAGTTGTCTCGAATCAATGGGGCAATGTCTTGAACAAAATCCGTCACCTTTTTTGACTGACATAGCCCGAAGTTGGCGTAAGACGACGCCATCATCAAAAACAACAAGCTTCGAAGTACAATTCTCATAGTATCGCAAGGTAAGCGTATATGTCGGACGTATTGGCACTCAAAAACATGCTACGTATCGGTTCGCTGCTACTTGTCGGTTCTTTGTTGGGCAAATAGCCATTGGTACAAATCAGGGTTCTCATATGTAGCTGTCCAGCTATCATGCTGTACGTCGGGATATTCGGTGTATTTGACGGGCGACCCCACCTTTTTCAACGCATCAATCATTTCTCGCGATCGAAGCACCTTAACAACCATGTCTGCTTCTCCATGAAAACACCAGATAGGCAGTTTTGAAAACTTGCTAACCATCTTTGGGTCGCCACCACCGCAAATCGGTACGGCCGCCGCAAAATACCCTTCGTAACGTGCGATTGCGTCCCAAGTCCCGTATCCGCCCATCGAAAGCCCAGTAATATAAACACGGTTTTTATCTACGCCGGCCGTGTCAATCATTTCATCCATGAGCTCCTTTAATGACTGTAACGATTGGCTAGGATTAACGGGCTGTTCGCTGGACTCCTGCGACCAGTCTACATCGGACCATTTTTGCTCTTTTGGACACTGAGGTATCAAAACGTAACAGGGGTACTTTTCACGGCGAGTCTCGTCTGCAAGCTCTTTCGCTGCATGTTTGAGGGTTACCATATTGTCGTCTCCACGCTCTCCTGCACCGTGCAAGAAGACTACCATCGGATACTTTTTGCCGGCCTGGTAGTGGATAGGCTTGAGCAATCGGTACTTAAGCGGGACTTTACTGGATCCGATAAATTCGCGAGGTTCGTATACTTGGCCGATCGAGTTGCTGGATTGTGAACCAGTGGTTTTTGTCTCCTGCGCCATAGAGTCGAATTCAAGCCAAACAAAAGTGAATAGAAGAATAACGGTGATCCACGTTCTCTTGCGAAATCGGACTGAGTGTGCCACTGAAGATCTGCTTCGGAAAATAGTTGGGCGAGCGATTGGAGATATCCTTTTGGATTTCACATTGTAACCTCGAAGCGAAATGAAGGCTATCGTTTGCTTGCAACGCGTGAAGGCTTCTCGGATTGGCGCCAGTGCGGTACTCTGAACAATTCTTTTTTGCCGAATTTACCGCTGTTACCCACAATTCCACCAACGCATAACTGCCATGCCTACTATACGACAACTGCCGATCGGCTTGGTGAACAAAATTGCCGCCGGCGAAGTGATTGAACGTCCTGCAAGTGTTGTCAAAGAGATGCTTGAAAATAGCATCGATGCGGGAGCAACGCACGTTGAGCTGCTGGTCGAGGGAGGTGGGATCGAGCTGATTCGGATCAGCGACAATGGCTGCGGAATCCCTGCGGATCAGTTGAACCTTGCGGTCGCTCCCCACGCGACTAGCAAACTACAAACGAGTGACGATCTCTTCGATGTTCAAACGCTCGGGTTCCGTGGCGAAGCGCTTGCGTCCATTGCAGAAATTAGCCACCTCACTTTGCGCAGCAGGACGTCAGACAGCGATAGTGGGTACGAGCTTTGCGTCAAAGGAGGAGACAAAGAACCGATCCGTCCATGCTCCGCTCCAATAGGGACTACGATCGAGATTCGTCATCTTTTTTTCAATACACCGGTTCGTCGCAAATTTATGAAGACGTCCCAAACAGAGATGGGACATGTAACCGAAGCGTTCACTCGGATCGCTCTTGCGTACCCCCAAGTCCATATGGTCCTTTCGAACAACGACAGGGTGATTCATGATTTGATGCCCACAGAGAGATGGTCGGAACGCATACGCGCATTCTTTGGAGATGAAATTGCAGATTCTCTGATTTCGATCGACCAACGTGACGAGCGAGTTGCAATTCATGGTTTTGTGACAGATCCAAGCGTATCGCGGAGCAACAATCGCATGCAATATCTGTTCCTCAACGGCCGGTACATTCGCGATCGATCACTTCAGCACGCGCTCGGAGAAGCCTATCGCGGACTGTTGATGGTAGGTCGAATGCCGGTTTGCTTTCTCCATGTTCAAGTGGATCCAAAAACTGTGGATGTCAACGTTCACCCTACCAAAGTGGAAGTTCGATTTGAGGATAGCGGGGCGATTTACACAAGGTTGCTACACAGTTTACGACACAAATTTCTCAATAGTGATTTGGTTGCAAAAGTCAGGGCTGCATCCGCCACACCGGGAAGCATGATGGCTGCTCATTCGGATGCATCGATGCCGATGACAACAACGCATCATGTTTCGAGCGATGATAATGGAGTGGGGCTCTTGAATTGGGCTAAAACGAACGGGACCGGCGCTATCCCTGACTTTCGACCGTTCCAAGGGTTTGGCTCACAAGGCTTTGCTCCAGTAAGCAGGCCCATCACTCGGACAGATGATCCGTTTTTTTCTCCAGTTTCGACATCGGCGCATCCAGATTTATCACACTTGCCTTCTCAGCCATCTCGTTCGCAGTCGATGGATATCGACTCCCCAGTCGCCATTGCAGACTATGAAGCGGACAACGCAGCGACAGCCAAAGCGTTGATACACAATCGCGTCGATTCATCCAGTACTGTCGACGGTTCACACAAGCAACTCGGCTTCCAAATTCACAATCGATATCTCGTCACACAGGACGAGGCTGGAATGGTTTTGATCGACCAGCACGCTTTGCATGAGCGAATTTTGTACGAACAGATCAAGAACAAAATTATGTCGAAATCGCTTGAATGCCAGCGGTTGCTTGTTCCGGAGTCGGTTACGTTGGCTGCCAATGAAGCTGCAGCGGCAATTGAAAATCGGGAAACGTTGGCCGAAATTGGAATCGATGTGGAACCCTTCGGTGGCGACACAATACTAGTGACGTCCTATCCGGCCATGCTGGCGACAATGCATCCGGCAGAAATGCTCAGGCAAGTGCTTGAACCGCTAATGGCAGGCGGCAAAAAACCGGACGCTCGCGATCTATTGGATGAGCTAATGAACATGATCGCATGTAAAGCAGCTATCAAAGCAGGCGATCGACTTAGCCCTGATGAAATAACTGCTTTGCTAGAACAAAGGCATTGCTACCAAGATACTCACCACTGCCCTCACGGTCGCCCTACTGCCCTTTTCTTTTCAAGAGAACAGTTGGATAAGATGTTCAAACGCATCTGATAGGGTTACTAATGGGTGGTCGCCATCTCCTGTTCTTCCTTGCGAAGCTCATCGATGAGTGGCCACAATTGATCGATTTCTTCGCTAAAGAGGTTTCCGACCAAGACGTCGGTGATGAGGTTTTTCTTTTCCGGGTACTTGCGAACCAGCCGACCAAAATTGAGCCCGTCATAAAAGGCACATACTAGATTTCGCATTCGGTCCATCGCTTTGACATATTCAGGCTCCCAACTTCGAAGTCTTGCTTCGCATGGGTCGTTTGCATCCAAAGCATCTGCGATGGAATCTGCTGCCATCGAGGCGGACGTTAGTGCGAGCATGACGCCCGATGAATAAAGCGGATCAAGGAAACCAAACGCATCTCCCACCAATACCCATCCGTCCCCAGCTGCCTTCTTCGCTTTGTACGAATATTCCTTCTGAGCTTTGTAGTCCCCTTCGCGAACTGCATCTGCAATTCGTGGTTGCACTCCAGGGCATCGAGCTACCTCTTCCATGTAGATCTTCTCGATATCTTTCGTTGCTCGGTTCTTAAAGAGATAGTCGTAACCAGCCACCACTCCGACACTGACCACATCATCATGGAGAGGGATATACCAGAACCAGCCCTTCTTTTCCTGAGTCTGGATCACTATCGTCCCACCCGCATCGATACCCGGTTCTCGCTTTGCCCCCTTCCAGTAGGTCCAAATTGACGCTT
>JANMGH010000049.1:0-18007 GCA_031374515.1 Pirellula sp.
GCCACATGAGTATGCCAAACTTGCTTCGCAATGGCGATCCGACGCTTCCAGCCGTCGCCGTAATATTTTTGGGTATATCGACACTCGAGACCTCGGTCATTTCATTGACTGCGCGCTTGCCGCAAACGGGCTTGGTTACCAGGTATTTAACGTCGCGAACGCAGATTCATCCGTGGGTGCTACCAATGAAGAATTGATTGCTGAGTTCTATCCAGGCGTTCCGCAGAAACGAGAACTTGGTAAGTTTGAAACGTTTTATTCAATCGACAAAGCGCGAAAAATGTTGGGCTTTGCACCGCAGTCTCGCTGGCGAGAAAGTTAGTCTCCGCCGATACTTTCTAGCCTGACTTCGTCTCTCCTGCTGGATGCACTTTTGCCATTGAAGTCATCTCACTACAATTCGAAAGTGCCGGCAACTGTGTTTTCGTACGAAGTAGCGAAACGTTTGCTTCTGGATGCAGGAATTATCCTCCCCAGCTAGTTGTTGGGAGGTTGCTTTTGAATCTCTAGCATCGCAGCTCCTACCGCTTCCTTCCAAGTTCGAAAGTAGTGCCTTGCCGAAAGAAGTAAAACGCGATGTTCCCTCCGTACTGTGCCGGTCAATAGTGACTGCCCCGCCTCTTTGCGTTTGCGGATTACATCGATGACTTGTTGCTGATCAAGGCATTTGGAACGACCCAACTGTGACGGTTTGATGATTCCGGCGGCTAACAGTCCTCGATTCCAGCTACCGAATACAGATCGGACGGATTCTGCAAGACCGAAATTGTCGCGTGACACCACCCTGAGTGCGAGTGATTTTCCGAGGCTATGTCGTGTCCGCAACTCATCCACAAGTTGTTCGCTCTTGCTCATCGCATTGTTCCATACCATGCGGATGTTGTTGGCTCGTTGCCAGCTATTGAATGCCAAAGGAACTGCATAAGGGAAAGAATCGCGCGGTACAAAAACTCCGCCACATGTTTCGAAAGCGATTACCTGGCCAATTCCGAACCGTCGAGCAACTCTAACGCCACTTTTTGCGACGGTCAATTCCCCTGCCTAGCAAAACTCGGGTACCTTCCTCGGTCGTACACAAAGCAGTAGCGAACGCAAGTTCCGACCAATATTCACCTACGGCGCACGTCGATAAGACTTCAAATACCCGACAAGTTCAGAATCACAGACGATCTCCCCTGCAGGAAATGCTGCAAGTAGCGGCGGAGCACTGTCCCGAACTGGCGGCAGATTATCTCGAGCCGAATGTCCGCGTCGTCGGTTATACCAATCCATTGCGGTTCGAAGAATTAGGTCCATGGGCCAATTGCTAACGATGCAGAATCCGTTGAGCACTTCGTGTTTGAGCGTTTGGATGACTCGCTCCATGTGAGCTTGCTGGTTTAGTCGCCGGACGGATTATCCGTATTTTGCGAATTCCAAATTCAGCATGAACCAAGGTGGTTGAATACGAGGAAGTAGACGTAGATCCGATTCTTTTTGCCGTACCAAGCGATAGTTTTGCGACGAGTTGGACCAAAGCGATTCAGAGCCCGACGTCGGGGGCTCTGATTTTTCGCATACTGTAACCTTACTGGTGGGCGAGTCCTTCTGTGCAGACTTATCAATGAGGGGTATGGATCGTGCATGCCATAAGTAACGGTGGATTTGCCGAAGGAAATCAATGTGGTTTTTACCTTAAGTGGTAGTTTCCAATGGAATTCGTGCTAGATATACTTTACGCAAACTCATAGTTGGACGCCGTAAATAGAGAAGCACAATAGCATGCAACCGCAACGCCAAGGACTCGTCAATCAAAGCCAATCCAACCTCATCGAAAATCACGACTTGGATTCTGAGATCGTTGTGTCTGAGTCGAGGCTTCGACAAATCCTTGCTGCAGTCGTTTCGTTTCGAGACGGCAATTTTTCAGTGCGCCTTCCTACAGATTGGTCGCGGACAGAAGGGCGGATTGCTGAGGCCTTTAACCAAGCCATTTCGCTTGAAGATCGCATCGCTCAAGAGGTTGGTCAGTTGAGCGTCACTGTTGGCAAAGAGGGGCGTCTCAAACAGCGCATGTTGGTTCCCGGCGCGATGGGTGGATGGGCACAGAAGGTCGCTTCCATCAACACGCTCCTCGATGATTTAGTTCAGCCAACGGCAGACGTTGCACGGACCATCGGTGCCGTTGCAAAGGGAGACTTGGGCCAATCAATGGAACTAGAAGTAGATGGCCGCGCACTCAAAGGTGAATTCCTTCGTTCTGCAATGCTTGTCAATACGATGATCGAACAGCTTTCGGTCTTCACTTCCGAGGTAACTCGAGTAGCTCGGGAAGTTGGCACCGAGGGCAAGTTAGGTGGTCAAGCGCAAGTTAAAGGCGTCTCCGGAGTCTGGAAGGATCTTACCGAATCGGTCAATCAAATGGCGGGTAATCTGACAGCGCAGGTTCGTAACATCGCGGATGTGACCATCGCGGTGGCAAACGGCGACCTTTCTAAGAAGATCACCGTCGACGTACGAGGCGAGATCCTGCAGCTCAAGGAGGCCTTCAATACAATGGTGGACCAACTCCGATCGTTCGCATCGGAAGTTACCCGAGTTGCCCGGGAAGTCGGTACGGACGGGCGACTGGGCGGCCAAGCAGTCGTGCCCGGCGTGGCGGGAACGTGGAAGGACCTAACTGATTCAGTAAATGCAATGGCGACCAACCACACCGCTCAAGTGCGCAATATTGCGACCGTCACAACGGCCGTCGCGCGAGGCGACCTTTCTCGGAAGATCACGGTTGACGTTAAGGGCGAAATTCTTGAACTAAAAGAGACCATTAATACGATGGTCGATCAACTGAATGGCTTCTCTTCGGAAGTGACGAGAGTGGCACGCGAAGTCGGTACAGAAGGTAAGTTGGGAGGTCAGGCCCAAGTAGGCGGCGTTGCGGGCACGTGGAAGGATCTCACGGACTCGGTTAATTCGATGGCATCGAATTTGACGGGCCAGGTCCGCAATATTGCAGAAGTCACAACTGCCGTCGCCCAAGGGGATCTTTCTCGCAAGATCACAGTCGAAGTCAAAGGCGAAATCTTAGCACTCAAGAACACCATCAATACGATGGTGGATCAACTCAACGGGTTCGCGTCGGAAGTCACGCGTGTGGCCCGAGAAGTTGGTACCGAGGGGAAACTCGGCGGACAAGCGGAAGTGGGTGGCGTTGCAGGCACATGGAAGGATCTCACGGACAATGTGAACTTCATGGCATCTAACTTAACCGGTCAGGTCCGCAACATTGCGGAGGTGACGACGGCCGTTGCTAATGGTGACCTATCCAAAAAAATCACTGTGGATGTGAAGGGGGAGATTCTAGAGCTAAAGAACACAATTAATACGATGGTCGATCAGCTAAATGGATTCGCTTCGGAAGTGACCCGCGTTGCAAGGGAAGTCGGTACCGAGGGAGAGTTGGGTGGACAGGCGGAAGTACGTGGCGTCGCAGGTACATGGAAGGACCTTACCGACTCCGTCAACGCGATGGCTACCAATTTGACATCGCAAGTGCGCAATATCGCCGACGTTACCACTGCGGTCGCCAATGGCGACTTGTCGAAAAAAATTACCGTCGATGTGCGTGGTGAAATTCTCGAACTGAAGAATACCATCAACACGATGGTCGATCAGCTCAACGCGTTTGCAGGCGAAGTTAGCCGTGTGGCGCGCGAAGTCGGCACGGACGGGAAACTTGGCGGCCAAGCTGCAGTTGAGGGTGTCGCCGGCACTTGGAAGGACCTCACGGACAATGTCAATTCGATGGCCTCGAATCTCACAGGCCAGGTTCGCAACATCGCAAATGTGGCGACTGCCGTTGCCAACGGAGACCTATCTAAGAAAATTACGGTGGATGTAAAGGGAGAGATTCTTGAATTGAAGAACACGCTCAACACGATGGTGGATCAGCTCAACGGTTTTGCCGGAGAAGTCAGCCGTGTAGCACGCGAGGTTGGCACCGAGGGCAAGCTAGGCGGCCAAGCTGTCGTCAAAGGTGTGGCCGGAACCTGGAAAGACCTCACGGACAACGTTAATTCGATGGCCTCAAATCTCACGGGCCAAGTTCGCAATATTGCGGATGTGGCCACTGCAATTGCTCGAGGCGATCTCTCCTCCAAAATCACAGTGGAAGTGAAAGGCGAGATCCTAGCTCTGAAAAACACAATGAATACGATGGTCGATCAGCTTAATGGATTCGCCTCGGAAGTGACACGCGTCGCTCGTGAGGTTGGCACCGAAGGAAAGCTTGGCGGACAAGCGGTAGTGCCGGGCGTTGCAGGAACGTGGAAGGATTTAACGGATAGCGTCAACTTCATGGCATCGAATCTTACAGGCCAGGTTCGAAACATTGCCGAAGTCACTACCGCCGTGGCCCGTGGAGACCTTTCTAAAAAGATTACCGCTGACGTGCGCGGCGAGATTTTGGAAGTGAAGAACACGATTAATACGATGGTCGATCAGCTTAACTCTTTCGCTGGTGAGGTCAGCCGCGTCGCTCGTGAAGTCGGCACGGAAGGAAAGCTGGGTGGACAAGCGGCGGTCGAAGGAGTTGCCGGTACTTGGAAGGATTTGACCGACAACGTCAATTCCATGGCCAACAATCTAACCGGGCAGGTACGTAATATTGCAGAAGTAACGATCGCCGTCGCCAACGGTGACCTTTCCAAGAAGATTACAGCGGACGTGCGCGGCGAAATACTCGAAGTTAAGGAAACGATCAATACGATGGTCGATCAACTTCGTTCTTTCGCAGCAGAAGTTACGCGTGTGGCGCGCGAAGTGGGCACCGACGGTAAGCTCGGTGGGCAGGCAGAAGTGCCCGGGGTAGCCGGCACATGGAAAGATCTCACCGACTATGTTAACTCCATGGCCTCGAATCTTACAGGGCAGGTTCGCAATATTGCTGACGTAGCAACCGCCATCGCCCGAGGCGATCTCAGCCGCAAAATAACGGTCGATGTGAAAGGCGAGATATTGCAGCTCAAGGAAACCATGAACACGATGGTCGATCAACTCTCGGCCTTCGCGTCAGAGGTAACCCGCGTGGCGCGCGAAGTTGGCACCGAGGGCAAGCTCGGCGGTCAGGCGCAAGTTTCCGGCGTTGCAGGGACCTGGAAGGATTTGACGGACAATGTGAACTCAATGGCTTCCAACCTCACTGGTCAAGTTCGTAATATCGCTGAGGTGACCATCGCTGTGGCCAACGGCGACCTTTCCAAGAAGATCACCGTCGACGTGCGTGGCGAAATCCTACAACTCAAGGAAACTATTAATACGATGGTGGAACAACTTCGCTCATTCGCATCGGAGGTCACTCGTGTAGCGAGAGAAGTCGGCACCGAAGGGCGGCTTGGCGTGCAAGCAGTTGTGCCCGGCGTTGCCGGAACGTGGAAGGATCTCACCGACTCCGTCAATACGATGGGCGCCAACCTCACCGCACAGGTCCGTAACATTGCTGAGGTCACTACCGCCGTTGCTCGCGGCGACTTAAACCGAAAGATCACCGTCGATGTGAAAGGCGAAATTCTCGAACTTAAAAATACGATTAACACCATGGTTGATCAGCTTAACTCTTTTGCTGGCGAAGTGACACGCGTAGCGCGCGAGGTTGGCACCGAGGGCAAGCTCGGCGGTCAGGCGCAAGTGTCGGGAGTGGGTGGCACGTGGAAGGATCTAACCGACAACGTCAACTTCATGGCATCAAATCTGACTGAGCAAGTCCGGGGTATCGTCAAAGTAGTTACTGCCGTGGCAAATGGAAGCCTGTCGCAACGCCTAACGGTTCAAGCCAAAGGCGAAGTCGCGGCTCTGGCCGACACGATCAACAATATGACCGATACGCTGGCGACCTTTGCTGATCAAGTAACCAACGTCGCTCGTGAAGTCGGTGTGGATGGACGGCTGGGAGGTCAGGCCAATGTTCCTGGAGCTGCGGGTACATGGAAGGATCTCACGGGCAACGTCAACCTACTTGCCGCAAATCTGACAACCCAGGTGCGCGCTATTGCCGAAGTCGCCACCGCTGTAACCAAGGGCGATCTAACGCGCTCGATCCAAGTCGATGCCAAGGGCGAAGTGGCGGAACTAAAAGACAACATCAATACGATGATTTCCAACCTTCGCGAAACTACGGAAAGTAACCGCGAACAGGACTGGCTGAAAACAAATCTAGCCAAGTTCACCGGCATGCTTCAGGGACAACGCGAACTAAATACGGTGGGGCGAATGCTCCTCACCGAATTGGCCCCGCTAGTTAGAGCTCAACAGGGCACCATTTATCATCTTGGAGGAGCCGAAGGCGATTCTCAACTAAGGCTGCTTTCGAGTTTTGCACACGAGGAAGGAGGTCCGCTCGCCGAGACCATACGGCTCGGGGAGGGGCTCGTCGGCCAATGCGCCATGCAAAAAACTCGCATTTTGTTAACCGATGTCCCGGCAGATTTTATCAAGATTTCATCGAGTCTAGGGAGGGCCAGTCGGATGAGTGTCGTCGTGTTGCCCGTGCTCTTTGAGGGTGAAGCCAAAGCGGTCATTGAATTGGCTGCTTTCCACAGCTTTACAGAGGTCAACCTTACATTCCTTGACCAGCTCACCCAATCGATCGGTGTGGTGCTCAATACGATCGAAGCGACGATGCGTACCGAAGGTCTTCTCACGCAGTCCCAACAACTCACAGTCGAGTTGCAGTCTCGACAGAGCGAACTGCAAAAAACCAACGAGGAATTGGGCACCAAAGCGAAGTTGCTAGCTGAGCAGAACGCAGAAGTAGAGCGTAAGAATGCGGAAGTTGAGCAAGCCCGATACGCCCTAGAAGAAAAAGCCGCCGAACTGGCCCTTACGTCAAAATACAAGTCCGAATTCTTGGCAAATATGTCGCATGAATTGCGCACTCCGCTCAACTCGATTTTGATCCTTAGCCAGCAATTGGCCGAAAATGCTGCGGGTAACCTTTCTGGAAAACAAATCGAGTTTTCTCGAAATATCAATTCTTCCGGCTCAGATCTACTCAACCTGATCAACGACATTCTCGACCTATCTAAGATCGAATCAGGCACAGTAACCGTGGAGGTAGAAGAAATATCGTTCCTTGGTCTCCGTGAAAACATCGATCGTAATTTTCGTCACGTCGCCGAGGCTAAAAACCTCCCGTTCCATGTTAAATTCTCCGGTGACTTGCCTGCCTACATGGACAGTGATCCGAAGCGACTCCAGCAGATCCTCAAGAACCTCTTATCCAACGCGGTGAAGTTTACTTCCCAAGGCCATGTCGATGTTCATGTCCGTATCGCTACAAATGGCTGGAGCTCAGATCATCCGGTTCTGAGCAAGGCTCAACAAGTGGTGGCCTTCGCTGTCGAAGATACTGGAATCGGAATTGCAGCCGACAAGCAGCGTCTGATTTTCGAGGCATTTCAGCAAGCGGACGCTGGCACATCGCGGAAGTATGGCGGTACGGGCCTGGGACTTGCAATCAGTCGGGAGTTAGCCATTTTGCTTGGCGGAGAGATACGGCTTGTCAGTGTTCACGGGCGAGGCAGCACGTTCACGCTTTTTCTACCGGTCCACTACTCTAGGTCGAACAGCACGAACGCGGATTCGGATTCGCAATCGGAACGCCCGTCAGACGTCCGTCGCGAACTTATGGTGACGCCAATGGCACGAGAAACGCACATTGAGGACGACCGTCTAAATTTGGTGGATGGCGACCCCATATTGCTCATCATCGAAGACGACCCACACTATGCAAGAATTCTCTTGGGCCTGGCCCGCGATAAGGGATTCAAAGGCATTGTATCCACGAAAGGTGCGATGGGACTTTCGCTGGCCCGTCAATTTCAACCTGCCGCGATCTCACTGGATATATTTTTACCCGATATGCTTGGCTGGACGGTCCTCAACCAACTCAAACTTGATCCCGCCACGCGTCATATTCCCGTGCAGATCGTCAGTCTGGAAGAGGAACGTCACCACGGTCTCGCCCACGGTGCTTTCTCGTATCTCGTCAAAGCTCCGACCACCGAAGGACTTAACACCGCGTTCGACCGCATCAGGGACTTCACGGTTCCACGCACAAAACGGCTCCTCATCATTGAGGATAACGATATCGAACGACAGTCTATTGTTGAATTGCTTGGATACGACGATATTGAGACGGTGACTGCCAATACAGGCACGGCAGCGTTCACCGCGCTAATGGATCGTCATTTCGACTGTGTCGTTCTGGATTTGCGATTGCCCGATATGACGGGCTTTGAACTACTAAAGCGAATGCACGCCGAAACCACCTTGGTCGACGTGCCAGTGGTAGTTTTTACGGGTAAGGAACTCACCACTTCTGAACAGACGCAGCTCAAAACGATGGCTAAGAGCATTGTTCTTAAAGATGTCCAGTCGCCAGAGCGATTACTGGATGAAACCTCTCTATTCCTCCATCGGGTCGTTACCAATTTACCGATTGAGAAGCAAAAAATGCTGGAAAGGCTTCACGATTCCAAGGAAGTTCTGCGAGGACGCAAGGTTTTGGTCGTCGATGACGACGCACGAAACATTTTTGCTTTGACCTCCCTTCTTGAAAATCAAGATGTCGACGTGATCAGTGCGACAAATGGCCGGCAAGCTATTGATCTGATCCAAAAGACGGCGGATCTTAGCATGGTGCTCATGGACATTATGATGCCTGAAATGGATGGCTATGAGACAATCAAGGAGATTCGCAAAGTCCCTCTGTTCCGCACGCTCCCAATTCTTGCTCTGACAGCTAAGGCGATGAAGGGGGATCGGGAGAAGTGCTTGGACGCAGGTGCTAGCGACTACATTGCGAAGCCAGTTAATACTGACCAATTGCTTTCACTTATGCGAGTGTGGCTATTCCGATAGGACAAGAAGCAAGTTTTATAAACGATTATCCTGTTACCATGAATTCATTATGACCAATACTCCTATCAATATTCTAATCGTGGATGATGAGCCAAAGAATCTCACTGTCCTTGAGACCCTTCTGGACGATCCCGATTACCGAATAGTCCGTGCTGAATCGGCGGACGAGGCTTTATTGGCGCTCGTTGCCGAGGAGTTCGCTCTTCTTATTCTGGATATTCACATGCCTGGTATGTCCGGTATTGAACTGGCGCAAATAATCAAAGAGCGAAAAAAGACCTCGCGTGTTCCCATCATCTTCTTAACTGCCTATTACAACGATGATCAACACGTACTAGACGGATATGAAACCGGCGCAGTTGATTATCTTCACAAGCCAGTAAATGCAGCAATACTTCGGTCAAAGGTCTCAGTTTTTTCCGAATTGCATCGCAAGAATCGAGAACTTGCATTAGCTAATCGAGAGATGCTTGCCGAAGTGTCGGAGCGCAGACTGGCAGAGCAGCGATTGGCCGAAATGAATGACACGCTGGAGCAACGCGTCAGAGAGCGGACTCAGGCACTTCGAACGAGTGAGGAACAATTTCGAGGGCTGCTTGAATCAGCGCCAGACGCAATGGTCATTGTTGACCGGGCAGGCATTATCGCCCTGGCGAATATGCAGACTGAGCGCTTATTCGGGTATCGACGAGAGGAACTATTGGGTCAGCGTGCGGAGATGATCTTTCCAACGCGACTGCGAGGTCCCGAAGACAAGCATCTCCGGGACATTGTTGCCGAATCCCAATCAAACTATTTGAGTACTGGACAAGACCTGCTTGGGCAACGCCATGACGGAATCGAATTTCCAATGGAGATTGCGCTTCGCTCAATAGAAACCAAGGAGGGGTTACTCGTTTTTGCCGCCATCCGCGACATCACAGATCGCAAACGAATAGAGGATGAGTTGCGAGACGCCGACCGCCGGAAGGACGAGTTTCTGGCGACCCTTGCCCACGAACTTCGTAACCCACTCGCCCCAATCCGCAACGGCTTACAGCTCATTCGGATGGCGGAGGCGAACGGAATAATCGAGCAGGCTCGGTCAATGATGGATCGTCAACTGACGCAGTTGGTCCGCCTGGTGGACGACCTACTAGACGTGAGCCGGGTAACGAGCGGCAAGTTGGAACTACGTCACGCAAGGGCAGAACTACGGACGGTGATCGACGCGGCCGTGGAGACGAGCCGCCCGGCCATCGAATCAGAGAGCCACAAATTAATCGTGGACATACCGAGCGAGCCGATTTGGGTCAACGCTGATACAACTCGTTTGGCACAAGTCGTGTCCAACCTGTTGAACAACAGTGCTAAGTACATGCATCGGGGCGGACAGATCCGATTGACGGTCCGGTGTGAAGACGACGTAGCAATCGTTTCAGTGGCAGACGATGGGATCGGTATTCCGCCTGCTATGTTGATCAAAGTTTTTGAGATGTTTACGCAGGTAGACAGGGCCTTGGAAAAGACAACAGGCGGATTGGGAATTGGGTTGTCGCTAGTCAAGGGACTGGTCGAGATGCACGGAGGAACGATCGAGGCTCGAAGCGAAGGAGAAGGCCGCGGCAGCGAGTTCATAGTGCGTTTGCCAATAGAGCTATCAACCAATCATAACGATGAGCCTCCCAACTCCGAAGAGCATGACCGCTCGCCCTACAGTCGTATTCTGGTCGCCGATGACAACGTGGACGCGGCCAATTCACTCGGGAAATTGCTCGAATTACTAGGGCATGACGTGAGCACTGCGTACGACGGCTTGCAGGCGGTGGAAGTTGCAGAGACTTTCCACCCCCAGATGATTTTTCTCGATATCGGAATGCCTAAATTAAACGGTTACGAAGCGGCCCGTTGCATCCGTGCAAAAGCATGGGGACAAGACGCGGTCCTGATTGCTTTAACCGGATGGGGGCAAGAAGACGACATAAAGAAGAGTTTGGACGCGGGGTTTGACCACCACTTTGTCAAACCGCTTGAAATCTCGGTATTGCGTCAGGTATTGGCAGGATTGATCGCGACCACGAGCTAACGGTTCCCGCGGTTCAAAAACTCCAACATCTACAAAAGACTGAAGATGGTTTCTTGCTCTATCAATCAGTACACACGCTGCATCTCACGGTAAACGCCGATTCAATGCAAGCGTTCGGGTTCGAAGACGTCTCGGCTCCCCCGAACAAGTTTGATTCACCCAATCAGGGTTTGAGTCGAAGGCGGATCAAACTCGACACACCCGAAAATAGCTCGGGTTGGATTGAAACAACCGTTTTAACGCAAACAAGCGGGGAGGGTTGAGGTCGAAGGGCTATTTTTCCCAGACGCCTCTGACGATAATGATTCTTTCGATCCCATACTCAACGCTGGACTTCCAACGCCCCCATGATGCCCAACATTATGCGAACTAGTTCTTTGGTCCCTTTCTTAGTTTGCTTAGTAACGCATGCCCCTTTTTGCGCTCAGGCAGACGAGCCGGTTACGCCAAAGCAAAAGATCTCCGACGAGGAAATGCGATTCTTTGAAATCAAGGTTAGGCCGCTGCTGGCTGAAAAATGCTGGAGCTGTCACGGCGAAACGAAGCAAAAAGGAGGACTGCGGTTAGACTCTCTAGGGGCAATGTTGCAAGGTGGCGAAAGTGGCCCAGCCTTGGTGCCTAACAAGCTGGAAGAAAGTCTATTGATTGACGCGATCCGATATCAATCCTTCGAAATGCCTCCCACAAAACCACTGGAAGAGAGCGAAGTAGCCATCCTGACGAGCTGGGTTACCCGAGGCGCTCCTTGGCCTGGCAGCAGTCCGGTTCTTGCAAAACCTCGAACCCAATTCGACGACGAAGACCGTGCGTGGTGGGCCATACAGCCGGTCCGGGACATAGCGATCCCCACCGCAAACCTGGATAACGAGAACGGCGAATGGGTCCGAAACAGCGTCGACCATTTCATACTCAAACGTATGCAATCGGCTGGGCTCACACCGGCCGTGATGGCGGATCGCATAGCTCTCGTTCGACGGCTTTATTTTGATGTCGTCGGCCTTCCGCCGACACCGAAACAGGTTGAAGCATTCGTCAATGATCAAGCCGCGGATGCATACGAGAAACTGGTTGATGCATTGTTGGATTCACGTGGGTACGGCGAAAACGCAGCGAGACAATGGCTCGATTTGGTTCGCTATGCGGATTCGGATGGTTACCGCGCCGATGGCTTCCGACCGGATGCATGGCGATACCGAGATTATGTGATCAAGTCTTTTAACGACGATAAGCCATACGATCGTTTTGTGCAGGAACAAATTGCAGGAGACGAGTTGTTCCCAGACGACTTAGAGGCACGCGTTGCACTTGGCTACCTTCGCCACTGGGTCTATGAATGGAACATTCGCGACGCGCCCGGCCAATGGACAACCATCATGGAGGACATTACCGATACGACGGCGGACGTGTTTATGGGGCTTGGATTGCAGTGCGCCAAGTGCCACGATCACAAATTTGATCCTCTCCTTCGCAAGGACTACTTTCGTTTGAAGGCGTTCTTTGCTCCCATTTTGCCAGAACAAAAGACGATTGCGACCCGAGAAGAGTTAGAAGCCTTTCTTGCAAAAGAGAAACAATGGGAATCCAAGGTGGCTGAGTTTCAAGCCGAGATCGATTCGATCGAAGCGCCCTTTCGCGACAAGCTCAAGAATCAAGCCATCAATCGGTTTCCCGAAGACGTACAAGCTCTCGTCCGCAAACCAGTGGGCGAGCAAACTCCTTATGAGAAACAACTGGCTCTGCTCGTTCAGCTCCAAGTCGAAGCTGAATACAAAGGACTGGAGGGTGAGTTAAAGGTAGAAGTCAAAGATCGAGTGCTCGAGTTGCGCAGGAAGATTGAAACGTTCTCTGAGGCTAGGCCCAAAAGTTTGCCTGTTGCGTTGGCAGTAAAAGACGTTGGACCGGCTGCTCCTCCGACCGTCATTCCCAAACGGGCTGGGGAGCTGATCGAGCCTGGTTTTCCGACCATTCTCACGGACGGGCCAGCCGTAATCGAAGTCGTTCCTGGTTCTGAGCAGTCGACTGGTCGACGCGCGGCGCTTGCAAAATGGCTGACACAGAGAGACAACCCCTTGACGGTCCGTGTCATCGTCAACCGCGTTTGGCTAAGCCACTTTGGTCGAGGGCTTGCAGCAAATGCCAGCGACTTTGGTCGACTTGGCGAGTCACCGAGCCATCCCGAGTTGCTCGACTGGTTGGCGAGTGAGTTTATGAAAAACGGCTGGAGCCTGAAGTCAGTGCATCGCATGATCCTCAACTCGGCCACTTACCGGCAGTCGACCAGCCACGCTTCGTCGGCTCAATTCCAAACGATGGATCCTGCGAATCGATACTATTGGCGAGCGGATACGAGGCGGCTCTCGGCGGAGAAGATTCGCGATTCCATTCTTATGGCGACTGGGCAACTGAACGATGTGCAGGGCGGACCAGCATTGATGCCCGATGCCTCATGCCGAACGATCTTCACCCGCGTTATGCGGAATTCGCCTGACGAACTGCTAGATAGTTTTGACCTGCCTTTATTCTTCTCAAGCAACTCATCTCGCAACACGACAACGACGCCGGTGCAGTCGCTGCTGCTAATCAATAGTGAAGCAATGCTGGCCCACGCTCGCAAATTGGCTCAATTGGTTCGGAATGAGTCAAGTGATCTCCGATCGCAGGTCGCCTCAGCCTGGCGTCGTGTCTATAGTCGCTCGCCAAGCGACTTAGAAGTAGAGCGTTCGACTGAGTTCATCACGAAACAAAGCGAAATGATTTCGGCAATGCAAGCACAGCAAGACCGCCAAGTAATCGAGACCGCCAAACTCCCTTATCGAAACGGGCAGGCGGTTCGATTTGTCGCTAGCAATCCTGAATTGAAGCTCTCGATTCCCAACGCACAGGGAATGGAAGTTGGGGACTTTACGGTGGAAGCTTTCTTTCAGTTGCGTTCGGTAGACGATGCCGCATCGGTGCGTACGATACTGGGTAAGTGGGATGGTGATCGCAACCATGCGGGTTGGGGATTTGGAGTGACGGGACATGGTTCCAGACGCAAACCGCAAACGCTCGTCATGCAGATTGTCGGTGAGTTGTCCGATGGCTCCATTGTTGAACGCCCCATCTTTTCGGACCAGCATGTTGAAGTCAACAAACCCTACTACGTCGCAGCGAGTGTTCGACTTGCAAAAGGCGATGAGCTAGGCAAAGTGAGTTTTTATCTCAAAGACTTGTCGAACGATGATGAGCCGCTTTTGACAGCCGAGATTGAACATGATGTGGTTGGCGGTTTTTCCAATGCGATGCCGTTAACGATTGGCGGATTGAGCGCAGCCAGGCCGCGAACGTTTGATGGTTTGGTGGATGACGTCCGGTTTGTTGGGCGCTCGCTTTCGGTGGATCAGCTTTTGTACTCGGCCGAGCGATCGATTCCGGAAACGATTGGTTACTGGCAGTTTGAGTCGGATCCGGGAGTGGTTCGGAACAGCGTCAATGACCAGAATCACATCGATGCAAAAGGTAAATCCATCGTTCGCCTTTCCGTGTCGGAGGCGGCATTGGTCGATTATTGCCATTCTCTCCTTAACTCGAATGGGTTTCTGTATGTCCATTGAACGTTCTTCCGGTCGCATTGGATCACTCACCCCAACAGTCTACGCTACGCGGCGCGAGTTCATTTCTAAGAGCGGTGCTGGCTTCGGAGCGGTAGCGCTGGCTGGACTCCTGTCCAAAGCGAATGCTTCGGACAATCCGCTTTCAGCGAAAAAGCCTCATTTTGTGCCAACTGCAAAACGGGTCATCTTTTTGTTTATGGAGGGTGGCCCGAGCCACCTCGATCTCTTCGATCGCAAGCCATTGCTTCAAGAGATGGCTGGGAAAACCATTCCGGATAGTTTTGGCAAAGTGGTCACTGCATTCGGCGAAAACAAGTCACCGTTGTTAGCTTCTAAGCGAACTTGGAAACAGCATGGACAATCCGGGATTTGGGTATCGGATTGGTTACCCAAAATCGCGGAGTGCATGGATGACATCGCGGTTGTGCGATCGTGTTGGGCGGACGGAATTAATCACTCGGCGGGTGTTTGTCAGATGAACACTTGTTCGATTCTTAGCGGGCGACCTTCGCTTGGGAGTTGGGTCAGTTATGGACTTGGTACCGAAAACGAGAACCTTCCGGCCTTTGTGGTGATGCAGGACAATGGAGCTCAAGTCGTCAACGGGCCTCGCAACTGGGGACCTGGTTTTATGCCAGCGGTTTATCAGGGGATTCGATTTCGGGAGGGTAAGCAGCCTATTCCCTATCTGAATTCACCCGAGGGTATCGAGGACAGTCAGCAGATTTCAAAGCTGGATTTTATCAATCAGCTCAATCGCGACTATGCAACCGAACATCCAGAGCAAACTGAACTCGATGCGAGGATCGCAAGTTATGAGCTTGCCTTTCGCATGCAAGCCGAAGCTCCGGAAGTGATCGATATCACCAAGGAGTCCGCCACGACGCTTGAACAGTATGGAATTGGGACCAAGGAGACCGATTCGTTCGGTCGTCTTTGTTTGTTAGCTCGACGTATGGCCGAGGGGGGCGTTCGGTTTATTCAGCTGTATCACGGAGCTGGTAGCAAATGGGATTCGCATGCCGATATCGAGCGCAATCATTCAGGCTTGTGTGCCTCGATGGACCAGCCGGTAGCAGCATTGCTCAAGGATCTGAAGCAGCGCGGGATGCTAGACGAGACATTGGTCGTTTGGGGAGGGGAGTTCGGTCGTACACCGATGTCGGAACGTGGCAATGGTCGAGACCATAATCCATCGGGTTTCACAATGTGGATGGCAGGCGGAGGCGTTCGTGGCGGCCAAGTTTTGGGAGAGACCGATGAACTCGGACTTCATGCGGTCGTGGACCGAGTGCATGTGCATGATTTGCACGCATCGATCTTGCATTTGTTGGGGTTGAACCACAAAGAGCTGACATACATCCACAAAGGTCGACCAGAACGGCCAACAGTGAATGAAGGGGAGTTTTTTAGAGCCGTGGTCGACGGCAAGGCTTGACGCAGGTTGGCATACTGTCCAGTTTGTAACCCAACGGCGTCTTATGACATTCTGGACTTTGTGTACGAGAAGAGTGATGAAAACGGGATGGAATTCTTGGAGGCGTATGCTATTTGGAAGTTATGTGGCCAACGTCATCCGATCCAGACGATCGACCATTCTGGGAATTTGAGGGACACGGAATTTGAGGGCGCCCTGTGCAAAAACTATGTCTGAGTGAAATCGTCGATTTCTTGAGCTGGATTTTCGTCGCAAGTCAAAGAAGCATTTGTGATCGAAAGCATGCGAACGGGCCGTTTGTCAATAAATTGCAACGTGTTCGTTATATCGGCGTGCACGTTCGGCGCAGCGACAGTTTGCAATGGTTCGAAAAGCATCGTTGAATAAGTTATGCCGCGATCCGACTGTAGCTCTTTAGCAGCCCGCCGAATCGCTCTTCACATCGAATGTCGCTCATTCGGATCGTAAACCCATCTTCTCTAACAACTTCGAAAAGTTATATCAACAAATCGAGTTTCGGCTACAACGCGGTTGGTAGCCTCGCATTCGACAAGTGCAATTTGACTTGAAAATTCGGTCAAGTGAGTCAGTGGATTTCCATCAAACCCAAGCAATTGCACCGGTGAATGTTCGTCTTCGGCGAACGTGAACGTCCTATCAAAAAAAGCATTACAAGTATGGGCTGGACATCTCGCATCTCGACTCCACAAATCTGAGGATCATTTAGGAATTGCATGAGGCATGATACTGCCATATTATGACATGTGGATGCCACCGTCATTTTTTGAATTCAAAATGCGTACGCATCAATCGTCAAAGGGCAGGTCGACCGCAGGTTGCAAATGTTAGTGCACCCATATACCTGCCAAGCTTAAGCGATTCAGGAGTTGGAGAAAGGGAAAAATGAATTGTGACTTTCATCAATAATAGAACCCGTCTAGGAATGACGCTTGTCGAGTTATTGGTGGTAATTGCCATCATTGGAATTCTAGTAGGGCTTTTGTTTCCGGCCGTTCAGCAAGCCAGGGAAGCAGCTAGGCGAGCCCAGTGTTTTAATAATCTGAAGCAACTGGGGTTGGCAATGCATAACTATGAGTCCGCCTTGCGAACTATTCCACCTGGCCGTATGGCCAACGTTTCGCCGAGTGACAATTTGACTGCTTCAGCAAATGGAAATGCGACAACGGGCAACGGAAATTGCTTCTCAGCCTTTGCTTTCCTCATGCCGCAGTTAGATCAGAGTGTCATTTACAACCAAATCAACTTTAATAGTGGACCGGATACTGCCGCCAACAACGACATGAGTATCACTCAGCCTCCGGTGTTCTTGTGCCCTTCTGACAATGGTGTCCGATCGTTGGCGCAGGGAGTCGGGTTCGCGGGCGTGTCCAACTACGTGTTGAATACCGGAACCACGTTTCCTGTTTCCACGCGGAATCCTGCGGGCATTCAAGTTACTGGTGTCTTCTTCGAGAATTCAAAGGTTCGTTTCGCTGATATTACAGACGGAACGAGCCAAACGGTTTGCATCAGCGAACAAATTTTGTCAGACCCAAGCGATCGAGCAAACAGTGCGGGAAACTGGAACGGAAGTCGACCGACAACGGGCTTCGTGTTGACGACTGGAAACAACAATACGAATGCAGGCCCTGAACTACTTCAATATCCTCAGGATTGTGTCAGCGGAAATAAGCTGCAGTTAACGCGCGGCAACCGCATTCTCTACGGTGCCCCCGGGCACACGATGTACAACCACATTCGTGGTCCGCACGACAGTCAGATTGATTGCCGGGGAGGACTGCCGCATAGCCAAAGAAACTTTTATTGGTGGAGTAGACTCAGCCACAACGTTGCCGCGCATAGCAAACACGTGGGTGGCGTGCATGCGCTCTATTGCGACGGTCACGTGCAATACGTGTCCAACCAAATCGATCTCGCGGTATGGCAAGGCATTGGAAGTCGAGCTGGTGGTAAGTAATTGGTGACCACTAAGGCGATTTGACTGCAAAGCTACCT
>JANMGH010000189.1:0-12141 GCA_031374515.1 Pirellula sp.
TGTCTGTCGATGAGGCGAAAGCTATTTGGATTGGTACTGAGTGATTCCGCGGAAACGCTACGCGTCATCCTCGAATTGCGATCGCAAATCAGCCTTGTCCGGTTGCGTTCCTAACGCAATCTGATTCCGGATCCGACACCACAAAGCTTGTAGTGCTGTGCGATCGAACTCGTGCTTGTAAAACTCTAGGAGCCCAACGCAACGGTTTCGTTCGTCCTCAACCGCTTGCTCGACCGCCTTCTTGATCTCCTCGGATTGCATGTCGTGGTATCCTTCCTTGCTGTCTCGATCGGTGATCGATGTACGAACGGTAAACCGTGCGAGTGCCACCAACATGCCCGAGCGATTCCGCAGCAACAGCAGCGCCATGGTCTTCGTACTGGAGGGTCGCGTGAAGTCTCCTAAGTGTACCAATTGACCTACCGGCCGTCTTAACGAAACCCAATTTTGCCGCCTCGCGAAAAAGCTGGTTGAGCGGATACCGAATCTCGTCCTTTGTGATGGGGAAAACTAGGTCTCGGATCGGGAGTTGGATTGCGGCAAGAGCTACAATAGACTCGGGGCTCAATCGACCGCGATGGACATATCCGGTCTTGTGCTGTCGCAAGGTTATGCTTTTGGTGTCCAAATCGATTTGGCTCCAACGAATTCCCCTCATGTCGCTGGGTCGAAACGCGGTGTCTAGGCCGACCCAAAGCCAAGCCAGCAATACAGCCGAGTTTGGGAGCCCATGGTATTCGCCAGTTACGTTTTCGGTTGCTTTGGTTAGTAGATAGAAATCCGTAAGAGTCCACGAGACGACGGGTTTCACTTCGACTTTCGGGCTGAACAATCTACGTGAATGGTAGTGCTCGATCTTGCCTATTTCAGCCAGGTGATTCCAAACGACAGTCAGTCCTTTTTTTCTGTTGACAATGGTTGTCGAATCGAGATCGTCCTTTAGTGATTTAAGCCAGGCATTGATCTGCGAATACGATAGGTCTGCAATTTCCGCAGGTCTCCCTAAAAAAGCAGAGTAATGCTCAATCGACTTTCGGTATTGCGACTCCGTGATTTTCTCCAGGTCACGCTCCATCATGATCTGATCCAGCACTTGCATCAGGTTCATAATGCCCAACGTTAGTTGCCTAGAACGCCTGTTGCAAATCTAAAGCACCGATTTTCAACGCGCGACTGTCGATCCGGAGGTTGCGGGTTCGACCCCCGTCGACCTCGCTTTCAAAAGCCCTGGAATTCGCTCTGAATTCCAGGGCTTTTTCATTCCGTCACAGCAATTTCCTTGTTCAAAACGCGAACAAGTGGATCCGCTTCCAAAAATGCAGTTGGAATTTGGAATTGGCTGACCACATGCACAGCAACATAACAGCTTTTTTCGCATATGATCACGCAGCAACTGCTGGCAGATGGCGGGCTAGCACAATGGAGCGCGGTGAAGTTCGAAGGTAACTTCCAACGGTTGCAAGCAGATTGCGCATCGATTGTGAATGCTCATTTCGAATCATTCAGCTGTAGCTAAATCGAGAATCCTCGGATGTCGTCCTGCCCGTAGCAAATCAGAAGAACCGAATCCGATTTGGCGATACGTCGAAAAAACTCTTCAGTCTTTTCGATGGACCCTGGCCAACAGTAAACATAGTAGTAATCGGCGCGAATGGCTGATTGAAAATAGTCTTCGTTGTAAATGAATGCGTTCAATTGATGTGCGGAAAGCAACTGGCGAGAATCGCGACAGAGATTGCTATCGATTTCAATCCCGCATGCCTGATAGCCAAGCAATTCTGCCAGTCCAGTTACAATGCCTAGGCCGCTTCCCCATTCGCAGAATCTACCTTTCGGAAGCGAATCGAGTGTTTTCCAAGCTTTTTCATAGTTGCTAGGAACAAAGTCGAAACAATCTACTTTCTTTGCGATTCGACGTCCTTCTTCCAGTAAAGCGATGGCTTTGGCTGAGAGTTCGGACTGGGTGGGGGCAAGCGAGAGGGCCTTTAATTCTTCCATGAGTCTTGATCGCTCCTTTAAGTTAGAGTGGCTGATAAAATGGTCAAATGATCGACACTCCATCAGAGTGACGTGGCATGGGACTCGGGAAAGTCGACTTTTGTGCCAGGGTTCGGGACCGTCACCGATGATGAACTCCAAGTCATGGAAAAGGCAGGCTACGGAAAGGCCTATTCAATTAACTCGGAACCTTGGGATGTGTCTGAAAAACGGGTGCTTCAAGAGTTTACTGTTAGCGGATTCTGAGGTGACTGCTTAACATCGCAATCTCACTTAATTGGTCCAGCTTTGGACAGTTGACTTTTATGTCGAGCGACTAGCAGCAGATCCATAGCCCATCCCGTAATCAACTCGACAAGGCCGGGACTCGCCTGAAAAACCGGAGTTGGTCGAACCGATTTCAACCCATGCCAAACTCCTTTGGACTTCAATTGCGCATTCATCCAACTGGCGACGCGCTTCTGGCAACTTTCGTCTTCCGTGACGAATGACCAACCGACTCCTCCCAATGCACCATGAGACCCTGGAAATGGTACCGCACGCTCGTGATCGCCGCGGCCATCCTCGCGCGTTCGCCAACTTAGCCCCGTATTGCCAAAGGATGGACGCATGGGATTTGAACCGTTCACCAAACTGAAGCCTTTAATTTCCAGATCCGAAAAAGTTCCTTCGTACTTCACGATCAATGGTGCCTTTAAGTCACGCCTCGCATGCCGACTGTAAAGAACGTTTTTTGGGATGACTTCTCCACCCGGTTCCTTGTGTCTTGCGACCGCGTCAAATAAGAAAAGAGCATCGACCTCGATATTTTTCTTCTCGAGAAGCTCGGCGACCATGATCGCTGCTGAACCTCCGCGACTATATCCGGCGAGCATGAGTCGCAATTTTGGATTCTCGTGGTGGACCTTGAGCAAGTAGTTGTATGCCTTATTTGCCGAGCTCTCCACTTCCAAACCGTGCCAACTTGGGCCTCGCCAATACTGTCCTCGATTTTGGCTTTCTAGCGCATCCCCCATCTGCCTGCAGAAGGAGTGCCTCATGCTTTCTCCATATTCCAAATCTTCACTTGGACCGGTTCCGTCGATGATTGCCATCCGGTAGTCACTTAACGCAGGCGCAGCCTTGATTGTCGGCGAAGGAACGCTCACGTCTGGGACATTGATCTTGTCTCCCGGAAAAATATTGTTGGGATTGGGATGATTGTCCCGAAACGAAGCATTCGATGGATCGTTGTACAACTTCTGCCACGAAGCAATTCCATGACGTTGAGCGATCGAGGTAAGGGTATCTCCCGGCTGAACGGTATAGCTCGCCATCGACTGCTCCTTCAAATGGGAAGAAAATGGAATTGTAAGTCGTTCAAAATCGAGGAATAGAGTATATCCGCCTTGGATAACGCAGTTAAGCCAGAATTAGCCTAATGATTTTTAGCTACAATGTTTGGTCAGCCATTTTTCGGGCGGTACCTTGAAGAACTTTGCGAACGAGGGGGGCGATTTGAATAAAGGGCATGAACCAACTCGGTTGAGTTCAAAAGCTTTGCAATTTCAAGAGCTTTGGACGAGATCACAAAATCCAAGTTTAGAACTGTTCGTTGCGAGCAATGGTCCGATGTCAAAGGAAGAGCTTTGCGAATTGATTTACTTGGACATGCGCAGTCGATGGCAAAGAGGCGACCACGTAGGTGTTGAGTATTACATGCAGCGATTTCCGGAAGTAACTCAGTTCGAGGAGCTCGTGCTAGAAATTGCGTTTTGTGAGTATCAATTGCGACTGAAGTATAAAATGGAGTCTGGCGATAATGAATTCTTGTTACGGTTCCCTGGTGTAGTGGATAAGCTACCAAATCAGCACGAATTCGATCAACCGTTGGATCAGATTGATGAGAGCGGTTCCAGTGTGCGTTCAGAAGATACATGGGATGCGAAATCCACTCCCGATGAAGAATCGATTGATGGACTATTTGGACGTTATGAAATAAGAGAGCCATTGGGACGTGGCGGAATGGGCCGGGTTTTCCTAGCGTACGATACGGTTCTGCACCGGTTAGTCGCTTTGAAAATTCCATCCAGTTTGGTGTTGAACGGAGCGTTGGCAATTAAGCGATTCTATAGGGAAGGGCAAGCATCCGCTCGATTGAGGCATCCTAACATTGCATCCGTTTATGATGCGGGTGTTATCAACGAAATCCACTTTCTATCTATGGAGTACATCGAAGGGATTACGCTCGCAGAGCGTCTGAAGCAGGTTGGCCAAATAGATCCAAATCAAGCAATTGATTGGACGATGTCGATGGCCAAAGCGATTGCCTATGCTCACCAGAACGGGATCATCCATCGAGACATTAAGCCTGCAAACATCATTTTGCAAGTGCCCGATAGTAACCCGGTGCTCACGGATTTTGGATTAGCACAGTTCCATGCGGTGCATTCCGAAGGTGATACATCTAGTGGGAATTTTTGCGGGACTCCTGCTTACGCTTCTCCCGAGCAGATAGCAACGGATTGCGAACTCACGGACGCCTCCGACTACTACAGCCTTGGTGTTGTGTTTTTTCAAATGCTAACGGGACGGCTTCCCTTTACCGGTTCTGCTATGTCGATCCTTCGTCAGGTCGTGGTTGATCCCGCGCCACGCCCATCGTCCTTCAACAACAACCTAAGCAAGCAATTGGATCTAATATGTCAAAGGCTCCTAGCAAAACTGCCGAGTGAGCGTTATGCGTCTTGTGATCTACTTCTAGAGGATCTCGGCCGCGCTCAATACCGAAAGTCACTGATTCGGACCCTGGCAACTCGACATTACGAAAAGAAGGGCCAAAATCAAAATCACGATGTAGTCCGCGCGACGCGTCGTGTTGGCATCGGGTTATTGATTGTGGCTCTTGGCCTCTTGGTCCTATTGACCCTTGGAAATTGGACCTCCGTAAAGATGGATGCGGATCAGCTGGAAACCGGCTCCCGTTGGGAAGGACTCTTTTCGTTTGATGAAAAAGTGTTTCATCCCGTAACACTAGAAATAACGAGTCGCGACGAGAATAATGTGAAGGGTATTTACCGCACCGAAGATAAGTTTGAATGGGCCGTAAGTGGTACGGTTGCAAAAGACAAAGTCTCCTTTCGGTTTATCGAGACTCCAAACAAGGGTGGGGCAGACCTGTTGATCAAACACGGCAGTCTTGACTGCGAACTTCGAACCAACAGCATTAGCGTTCGGTTTTCGGATTCCTCCGACGGATCAACGACTCAATTTGTATTGAACCGACTTGTAAAACTGGGCAACTGAGCCGTAAAGTTAATGGAAAGTGAGAATTCAAGGAAAGCGACTGACTCTGCCCTATATCAAATTCACGTTTCTTTTGCCCTTTAACGTCGGTCGTTGAACGTTTCGCCAAACGAAGCCAATATGTCGCCGAAGCGTAGTGCAATAGGAAGGGCGAAGCGGGCCGTCGCATTGGGTTTCAAGAAATCAAAATCGAGTTGGACTGTGAAAGGCCCAGCAGCATTCCTGAGTTCTAACTCGCCGCGGCGTGTTCTTCGGACTTGGACCTGTTCACGCGAAATTTGTCTCTCCTCACCCTTAGCGATTAGAAACCGAGCCGTCGAATTAACCCAAGCCGGTGGTGAAGGTTCTTCTTTTTTTTGTCGCCCTAAATGGAAGCGTGCTGGGACATGCATTTCCATGACCAAGCCCCCGTTTTTTAGAATAGACACGTCAAGAGGCAAAAGTGCGTCAAGTTGCGCCTCAAGTTGGTGCTGCCAACTCTCATCGTCAGGGAACATGGATAGGAATGAATCTGTGTCTGGTCGGTCACCCCACATATTTCGCACGCCCCACTCCACCATAACCAATCGCTGTCGCATTTCGTCTACTTTCCAGAGGTCGCCTATCACACTACGATAGTCTTCAGCTACCGGACACAGCGGAATGTCATTCTGAACTCCTTTTTTCTCGTGCTGTTCTGCGATAGCTTGAATTCTCCACCTCCATTCCAAGTCAACAGCGCAGAGTTCAATGGCGAGATCTGTATTTTGGTAATCGACAGACGACAACCATTTGTGTGGATTCGGATAGGGGTTCTTAGTCCAAGCGTCTTCGAAACGATCGATGAACTCAGCGGCCGAACCCAAAAGGATTTTCGTAATATTTCCCACAGTCTCTCTCTTGCTTAAACGATTTGAAACGCATCACTACCTGCATGGGAGCCATTAGATTATGCAGCCCAAGCGACTTCGCGATAGAACTCCTTGTAATCGCAGCATCTACGTCGGTAAGCTTCGACACCCTCGAAGGACGCGAGGCAGCGAGTCCGGTAAGTACACTAAGCAAAGCCACCCGGAAAGGACATCGGATCGGGACCGATGGTGGGAGGGGTGGCAGCGATGAGCCTACCACCGCCAATGCTTTGTGGAGGGCTTATCATCCAGAGTGGGTTGCCATAGTTCATGATGGAATAGAGTTGTGCTGTGGAACTCGAACCGAATGTGAGCTCGGTGGCAAGGAACTCATAACAGCGAACATTGTGCATCCTTTGATCTGTAGTCGTCGCATCGAAGGCTGGACCGATATTCTCAGACATGTCGACAATTGCAAACGAACCACCTGATAGATGTGCCAATTCATGCAGCATGATTGGGACGTGCAGCATGGAGAGACGGTCGAATTCGGGCTGAAGATAGATTCCATCCGAAATTTCACCATTTATCGTCGGTGCGTTCGGAGTTTCAGAACCGCTTATCATTCCAACGTACGCGGGGCTAATTCCTCCGGGTAAAGGCACTTGAACTGGTAGGGAAAATATGCGATCAAATCGCAGTCCGTTCTCATCGCTCACGGTCCGAGTTTGAAACGCGTTGAGCATGCGCGCAAAAGCGGCGGTAATACGTTGGATGTTCACTAATGCATCGGATGGACGTGACTCATGTAGACGAAAGTGCTTGGCAACGAACAGAAACGCTAAGCGTTCCGGCGAACGCAAAAACTCGGCTGGCAAAGTCATGCCTGGCCTTATCGACCCGATGTGTTGCTGTGCTAAAACCAGGGTCTGCAACGCGGTAACAATCGAAACCGAAGCGATCGGCATGGAGACAGTCTGGACCAGATTATAGCGCAAAATAGCACGCTGCCATTCCAAAGATAGCCTGTCGAAATTCGCCGGTAGGGTGCGTGGATCATGGGACGTGCTTGCTCCAGTTGCGCTTTCAACTGGTTTTGAATCACCTACGCCTAAACGTGAACGGTTATCAGGATTGGGCAGAATATTCGCCGCCATTTTTGTTGCTCTCAATCCAATAGCGCCCGCCAACTGGTTTATTTGCCTGAGCGTTGGACCATTTGGATCAACTCGTCCGTCATTGACATTAGTCCATGCGGCCTGAATCGATCGGATGGCTGAAATAGTTTTCGGGCCAGACAATCCATCTTCCACAAGGCGCACCGAAGGACCACTTGAGATCGGCGACACATTGTTCAATGCCATCTGTATCAAACGAACATCTTTCGTTCGGTTCATGCCGCCATCTCCAACCGAGCCAGAAATCTGAACCAAGCCGGGAAGCATCATGTTTAATCGAGAGGATCGTGGACCGCAACAAACACGGATGGCTGAAGAAGTGATCATAATTGAAACCTAAATCGTTATGAGGGAACGCAATTCAGAACTAAGTCTTGGAACAACTGGGTGAATTTTCATCATGTACGTTGCAATTCCAATTCCCCGAAGTGGAATTGCAAAATCTAAAGAAACCTACCCAAAACGACACAAATCAATGCTGTTGACAGGATCATCAACAGGGCAATGGAAGCTGGCAGTGGACTTCGGCATTCAACACATACACTCCAGTTGAATCGAAGGACCATTTAAACCCGAATGTATCGAGCAACTTTGCTTTTTTTGGATTGCATTGCAAATAGAGGATGGGACGTTGAAGCGAATCGGACGAGTCGCCTTTCAAATCCAACTCCCTTGCGACTCGAATGGGTTCGTGGCCGTCAATCGGCTGATACTCAAGGATACAAGCTTGCTTCTTGAACAGCGTCGAAAGATCATCCCGCTTCAGGCTAACGTTGCTTCGAAGAAGAAATCGCCATCGACACTCGACGATTGCCGTGGCAGTCGCTCCAAAACAAGCACAAACGAGAATGATCCAACCGTGCGGAAATCCAAAAATGAAAGCTGTAGACACGAAAGCCAGGAAGCTACCAATAAGTGCTCCGTAGAACGTCGCCAATAAAACGTGCAAGACTCTTAAGGCGGTCGTTCCTTTGTATATCCCGCGAGAATCAAACTGGTTTCGATGTTTCTTGACTGCTTGTTGCTGAAAGTCAGCCAACAGAATTTCATTGCTACTGTCCTTGGTTTTCGAGATAAACCCATTGAGTTCTTGCGTCACACCTGCGGTGACTTTTTTGCAATGCGTCACCACTGCACTGCCAACCAGTCCTGACGTCAGGAGTCTGAAGGTTGCAAATGATTCCTGCAGTCCCGAAGCGATAATGATCGTCGAAACTGACATCAGGACTATGCCCAGCAACGGCAGAGAGTTTTCATCAGAACTGGCCGACATTCCTTTGATACGATTGGCTTGTGGTCGCTTGGGATTATATTCCACATCAACTTGTGCCCCCTTCCTTACGTGTTCAAATGGAGAGAAGCATTCACCGATGAATTGCTGGCCGTTTGGCAAGTCAAAATGGTAAGTGTAAATCCAACGCTTCTCGCTCATTCCTTTGGACTTTGAAACGATGCGAGATTGAACGTTGTTTACTTGCCCCTTAGCAATTTGCTGATCAAACATCAACGCAACGAAAGTTGGAAGATCTCCGTTTCGGATGGATGAAGAAATAATTGTGATAGCAACTGCAAGAAGGGCGGCTCCTATCAGCATAGACTTTTTCAGCCAAATGCTGATAGCCATCCCAAGTGGTAGAACTCGCTTCTGCTCGACGGTTGTCGTTGATTCGAGTCTCAATTCGGACGTGGCGGCTATTGAGGCAAATGCTTTTCGAAGGTTGCTAACCACTCTGATTCATCCATTCCTATTGTTCGGTTGAGGGGAAATTCAAAAAAGCAATTTTAAGCTTACATTCTCCCTATTGACCTCGTGAGTTCGCTTGGAGATGAAAGCAATGGCGCTCGATAGAGCCTTGGATATCGTGACAAAATGTCGAAAGATCCGATATGATATGAACTCGGCTTGAGGAGGATGCGAGAAAACTCATTCGACTCAAGCGTTGCTGATCGCGATAAACGCTCTAACTGCATAGACATGGAACACCGCGCTGGCAAGGCGACAACTTCCTTGAAAGAAATTCGGGAACCGCGTGGTGTCTGGCTTGCGCGGGAACAGCATCCTAGTCGGATGGCATCCGCCCATGAGCCACATTTAGTGAAACGAATGCTAATGTAGTGTTCTTATGCCATGCCAGACGACATCGCCGGTTAATGGAGTTAGAATCGCCGTTGGTCATCGTTGGGTGTTATCCAATGCGCAGTTGTGTCGCAAGGTACTTGCGATTAACATCCGAGTAAAATCGATTGCCAAAACCCATGACGGCAAACCCTAAGGTTTGATTCTGCCAATTTTTCGAGATTCAGGAATTGTACATGTCGAACGGACCTGACGCAGACGCAGCATCAACGGAAGTACGCAAATTGCTCAACGGAAAAAGTGAGTCTGTTGAAGTCTTATGGAAGACCTATTTTGCGAGAATCAAGTCCTTGATTTCTAGACGGATTGGGACTTCGACGAGATTGGTTGGACATGAAGAAGACATTGCCTTGAGTGCATTTGGCAGCTTTGTTCGTCGGGCTGCGGAGGGTCAATTCTCTGACTTGAAGGACAACGATGAACTGTGGAAACTTCTAAAAACGTTTGCGATCCGCAAAACGAACGACCATTTCAAATACCACATGGCGGAAAAACGCGGAGGCAAAGTTTGGACGACGCAGCAATCGTCGCATGACAACGAGACGGACAACGTCGAGCGGTTTCAGCCCATCGATCCAAACAATGACCCGGAATCCATGGTTGATATCACAGACCTTTTCAACCATGTTTTGTCTGTGCTTCCCGATGAACCATCTCGCGATATCGTACTTTTGAAACTCCAGGGTGCGTCGGTGGTCGCAATCGCGGAAATGCTGAATTGCAGCACACGTACGGTGCAAAGAAAATTGAACCACATCGAATCGATATGGACCGACCTTAGGTAGTTATGAAAAGTATTTTTTTTGCCTGTAAAAAAACCAGGACCCAATTAGTAAACCATGACCTAAGCATCAATTCCTCATGGATCCACCGCACAAGTTGGCAATCGAATCCCCTTGCACAAGGCATCCATTGAGTTCCTTAGCCCCAATCGCGAACACTTCAAAACCCTTGGTGCCGTCAGGAAACTCTTCAAAAAGAACAACAAATCTCCCTTTCCTGCAAATCCGTCCATTGGAAAGCTGTTCTTCGACATACTGCTCGATGGCCGATTTGTAGTCCTCATCAGAAAAAATCCAACCCGATTTTCGGCCAAACTGAACTCGGACACTTAGAACTGACTCTGCGTCGAAACGCCATTCAGGCAATTTGTTCCTTTCGATCAACACAGCTTCTTTCTGGACCTGATTTAAAAATGAGCGGGCGTTTTGGATTGTCATTTTGAATTTTCTCCAAGGTTGGTTCCGGGCATCGGATAATGTTTGTGACAGAGACATGCAGAAGACACGCTGAAGTCACATCATGGAAATCTCGATACTTACCGCGACAGCGAATTCCAAAAAAACGTTTCAAAAATGCTTTCCGACAGCTCGGCGAACCATTGGCGTAAGGTCTTCAACCTCCATTTCTGTTTTTTTCATGTTCGCTGCGAAGAACTTCCTAGCAAGCATTGGCCCGATTGCAATTTGTACAATGAAGTGCTGCAGTTTTACGGCATCCACCAATGTCTCGCGACTAATCGACCAGGGATTCGTCTCGAGATCGTTCACGGGCTGCAATGATCGTACTGCAGCCCGATGATGGGTGATCTTTGGCTCACCTTGGCACCAAAACAAAATCTAGCGATGCTGGTACGCGGCTTGTACCGCTTGCATCGAACATGGTCAGTGGGTTCGAGAAGGAACCATACAATTTGCCGGACCCAACCGGCCATGGATCATGGATTCGAAACATAGTTCCGTCGCCACGATCGTCTCCATCGCTGTACACACCGCTTAGAACGACTGCATGCGCCCAATTGGATCCACCAGCTCGAATCCAAACTGGGGTACGTCGCACGATGCCTGCCAACTCTGTCACACTGGGGGAGTGATTCAGCATGTCCCAACCAAGACTTGAAGCGAACGCTTGATGATCCTCTACCGTACCCGCTAAACCGCCTCCCGGCCCTAAACGGCCCGATCCGGGCCCAACACTTTGATTTCCCAAAATCATGGTTGCGGCTGCTGACCAACAGGACATGCCCGTTGGTTGACCAAACAATCGAATTCTGGAATGCTCACCTTCGATCCGTAGTCCTAGGGCAGTCCAACTCAGCGGTCCAGCTACTCCATCCACCACGAGAGGACTGTGTCGCCCTTGGAACGCTCGGAGTGACGTCTCTGTCAGTGGTCCAAATATTCCATCTACCACAAGCGGAGTGCCACCTGCCCCGTCGCGAGTAGCAGCCTTATTCAGTAGACGTTGCAGCAACTCCACTTTGAATCCTCGATTGCCATTTCGTAAGATATCCATGTCCGTCAGTCCTATAAATTAGAGAACTCATGGTTTTGCATCTCATGGAAATGCAAAAAAAACCATGCGCGAAGGGTTATCGTTTCGACGGGCGGAACGATGCTAAAATACTCTACTAAATTCGCGATAAAAGCATCCTCGCTAGGCTGTGTTGAGTTGCACCAATATTCCAACCCGTAGATTTCAAGTTCTGTCGGCCAATCGATGGAAATTCTTTTTTGTCATGCAACTTCTTGGACAGAGCATCGAGAACAGTAGCGTTGCAAGTGACAGCCAACCCAGGCAGTGTAGCGGGGGACAGACAGGCAGTCACGGGTCTTAATGACTCGGCTATTGCCCGAGAAAGGTTTTGAGAATCATGGCTTGTTACATTAAGTTTGATGGTGTTGATGGCGAATCGGCTGACAAGGGACATAAG
>JANMGH010000193.1:0-7520 GCA_031374515.1 Pirellula sp.
GACGTCGCTCAAAGTGATCGCGCAGTTGGGCGTGATTCTCTATATGTTCCTAGTTGGCCTCGAGTTGAATGCGGCTCAACTCAAACATAAAGCCCATGCAGCAGTAGCAATTTCCCACGCAAGTATTGTGGTCCCATTCACATTGGGTACCATCCTTTCGCTTTGGTTATATCCATTGCTGTCAGATCGGGATGTGCCGTTCGTTTCCTTTGCGCTGTTCCTGGGAGTTGCGATGTCGATAACAGCATTTCCAGTCCTAGCCAGGATTCTTACCGATCGCAATCTACAGAATACACCAGTCGGAACGGTTGCTTTGAGTTGTGCTGCCGCTGACGACGTGACCGCATGGTGCCTACTCTCGTTGGTCGTGGGAATTGCGAAGGCGGAGGTAGGCAATGCAGCCTTCGTCGTCGGTGGCGCTCTTGCATTCATCTTGATGATGTTCTTTGTTGCACGACCACTCTTGGTTCGATACTTACGCTTCATGGATCAAAGTGAGAGCGGATTACAACCCTACGCGATCGTTGTTGTCTATGTGATGATTCTCGGCGCGGCTGCCCTTACAGAATGGATCGGTATCCACGCAATCTTCGGTGCCTTTTTGCTCGGAGTGATAATACCTTCGGATAGCTCGATCGCCATAAGCTTCCAATCGAAGTTGAAAGAGCCTGTGACTGTTCTTCTGCTTCCGGCTTTTTTTGCCTACACAGGGATGCGAACAGAAATTGGTCTGTTAAACGAATGGAGGCAGTGGCTCGTATGCTTAGTCATCATTTTTGTAGCAACCTTGGGAAAGTTTGGCGGTACTCTCCTCGCTGCCCGTTATGCTGGCGAATCCTGGCGAGAAGCCGGAATCCTTGGCATGCTGATGAACACCCGGGGACTTATGGAATTGATCGTCCTAAACATCGGTCTCGACCTAGGCGTCATTAGCCCAACACTATTCGCGATGATGGTGATTATGGCATTGGTCACCACGATAACCACTGCACCAGCGTTACAATTCTTGAGCCCACCGGAAAGAACTCAACACGGGCACTGACTGCAAAATGCAAATGGAAGAGAATTCGACGCAAGGAAAACCTAACCAATGCCAATCCTGCATCATTCGGGGAGAGAAACTTCAATCGATCGGAGTTTCGATTTTCTTCGTATCCCTCTTTTCTTGCGGACTGTTGCTTCCTTTTTCGTTACTTGCTGCGATAGTGATTCAATCCTTGTCATTGCGGAAGTGCAAAGAATGTCGTGATCGGGCCAAGCAAGAACGTAGGGCCAAGCGAAAGTCCTAATCGCTTCGCTAGGTACTGGCATCTTCGCCGACAACAATCAACGCTTTGTCGATGAAGGCGAAGCGATCGAACAGAAGGAGCGTCTTGTCCTCGGCCAATCCACTTTACGCTGGACATCATACGTGAGTCGGCTCTTCGATTCGCGGGGGGGGCGCTACATGGAATGACATTTGCGTCCAAAACAATCCAATTTCGTGGCCGAACCTGTCACACCACCGAGTCAGAATTTTCAATTGGCGTAAATTGACCTACCATTAAACAAACCGCAGGATTTCCGGAATGTTCGCCCGCATTGTCGTCGTAGTTTGCTTGCTTGCATTGATCGCTGTTCGTGACAACTGTCGTGCTCAATCGGATGACAATCGAAACAAACAACGATTACCAAATACACAGTGGTACTCTGGAATCGGTAGCTACAGCGGTGACCGAACCACACTTCGCGATGCGTCTGGTCGGATGCTCGGCTCAGCGACTCAATCTGGCAGTCGTACGACATTCCGCGATAGCTAAGGGTAAAATGTTGGCTCTGCTCATACTTCAGGAGACCGGACGACGTTTCGGGACGCCAGCGGCAGAATGATTGAGACCGGGAGCACTAACCGGGATCGCATAACATTTCGCTCGTCGAGCGGCAGCAACTTAAGATCTGCAAGTCAGTCACGCAATCAAACGACTTTTCGAGATGCAAGTGGTCGCTCTATTGGATCGGCCAGCAACAGTGGAAGCCGGACCACATTTCGAGATAGCACTGGGCGGTCGAGGGGATCGGCTAGTAGTAATCGGCGTTAGCTGAAGTCGATCAAGAAGCATTTATTCCAGTTGTGTGGACGATCCATCTGAAATAGTCAGGGACGGTGTGGGGCTGGTTTGATGGTCATGACACTTACGTACTCAAAGATTCAGAGTCCAATCCGGCGAGAAAACGGAAGGGGCAAACGCAGCGATTATGTTTCCCTTTGACCTCGCTCCTCCCGCGTTTGTACCCGATGGCGTCCCGGGGCGTCTAAATTCTAGGATTCAGCCCGCGAGAGCAATCAATTCTCGAATTCCCTACCGTTGTGACCTGAGTTGTCACCAATGCAACTGATAGTGAATGCGTTGGGACGCGGCAGACCAACAATTCCCGCACTGATTGTGTAGTTCGTAGTCCTAACGCCTCGTTATGCAAAAAGTTTGGCAATCAAACCCCATTCGTTAAAACTACAAGCCGCTGTTGTTTACTTCGCCTCCAGCCCTAGTTCCAAGTGCTCGCCACACGGCTTGGTCAATGGAGCTGCTGAAGCTTTGAACGGACCCATCGAGCAAGACACTTTGGACCAGACCTGTGTGCCAGCTTCGCGAGTTCAAGACTGCGTATCCAGGAGCAGTGGTGCTACTCCCTTCTTGACGAGAATTGTAGTCGATGTTGTAGTTAACTCCGTTGAAGGAAAATGGCACTTTGGTATTCGGAGGGAGGGTTACGGTGAAGCAGGAATGGTGCGAATGTCCGTTTGTCCATTCTGTGCGTCCGCTGCCTGTGCCATCTGGGAAAATACGATCCTTAACACCCGAGTTTGCGATGACGGCGACTTCTGCCGGAGTATTTGGAATCGCGGTGGATGGCGATCCTCCGTTGCGAGTATAAGCCTGCCATGCGTGAACTTCAGAACACCACAAAGTATTGCTCAACCCGTCGGTTATCGCGGATACCCTAAAGTCGGAATTTGGATGGGCAGCACCGTCCCCGCCACGGTTGGTTGCTGGGTCATACACGAACCAAGTGCCAACGTTAAATGCATAATTCGTAGGGTACAGAAAAAACTGAACTGCGCTGCCGGTCGCGCTCGCGTCGCGGGGAGTCCCTGACTTCGGATCCGAAGGGCAAACATAGGTCGGAATGCGATAGCCATTGATGACTGGGAAATTCGACCAATTCAAACTTAAATCGATTTGGTTGGCAAGATTATTTTGTTCGAGATATGGGAACAGTCGCCCGTGGATACTCCAAGATGAGTTTGTGGTGATTCTTGGGTTGATGCACGCGCTCGGCGGAAGTCGCTTCAAGGCGGACTCGTAGTTCAGCGTAGCCAAGCCGATTTGCTTAAGATTGTTGCCGCACTGCATCCTTCTCGCGGCTTCTCTTGCCGCCTGGACGGCGGGTAACAACAATCCAACGAGAATTCCAATGATGGCGATGACGACAAGTAGTTCCACGAGCGTAAAACCACGGTGGTATCGAAATTTCATATGATTCTCCAAACTAGGCGACTGTACAACACAAAGTGTGTTTCCATGAGCACTATACGTGTCGGAGGAGTATGTTATGGCGCGATCTCTGAAACACAATGGATGGACAATTTTTAGCCAAGCCAAGCCAAGCGTTTGAAACGGAGTTCTACGGGCTTCGTTACCTAAACGACTACTATTGATAGCGTACTAGATACCAGATTGGTGAAAGTGAAATGTAATACTGGCGGGTCAGTTTTTGGTCTATGCCGTTCGTGAAGTCATCATCTAGCTTTATGTCACTGCGATGCTCGAGCCAGATCTTTTCATGGCCTGAAGAAAGCTCGAATCGCATTACGCCTTTGTTCGATCGATCAATTGCCGCAATTCGAAATCTGCTATCGACTGGCTTAGGCGTCAGGAGGATGAGTGTGGACGGATTCCATTGGGGATAAGCCATGATCGGCCCGAGCAAGTCATGATTCATATCGCTAGTGGGCCAATCCTTCTGGAGTGAATCGCTAACTATTTGAAGCGACTCAATGCGTGCGCTCATACGATGCCGTCGGCCTTCCCACGAAATTCGCTTCCAATTCGTAAAAAGGGCCATCGAGAGTCCAATCATTGTCGTTAGAACGAACAAATTTCGAAGCGTTCGCTGCGATCGTTCTGCAAAGAGTATTCCTGCAGCGTACAGAACGAACGAAAAAATCAGCGAGTACGCGACCAGCGGCAGTAGGATGCAATAGAAGCTGGCTGCTGATTCAACTCGGCCAAGCATCATCGACAAGAGCGTTGCCAGCTCAAACCTCTCGTCAAAAAAATCAATAGCTACGAGGACTGCCAACGACGCAAACTGCAAACTCAAGCAGCTCCGAAGGAAACATCGACTACTATGCCCCTGGCTCGAAGTCGTTTGCATATCCCGTTATTCTTTATCTTTCGTCGAAGTGGTTGGCGTTCCACCCGTTGGCGCTGCTGCATTTCGTGCCTTGCAATTTGCCAATGCGAGGAGCGCAAAACTCGTTGCAAGATTCTTATCATCTTCGAACCATCGTCGATCTGCATTGGACCATGATCCATCGGCGGATTGCCGCTTTGCCAAGGATGCGGCTAAATCCCTGCGCCAATCGTGTGATTCGCCTTTTGAATCGGTGACCTGCTCATTGCCAGCAGCTTCGAGTGCAGCGCTAAAAGTGTGGTAGTAATAGTACACACCAGCCTGTCCCTTGCCGGGATTGTCGCTAACTGTGTAGTTCTTTTGAATCCACTTCGTCGCAGCTGCAACGCGTGGGTCCGACGCGCTTAGCCCAGCGTAGATCATACTTTTGTAGCCTGCATAGCTCATGGAACCGTAGCTGCGTATTCCACCGTCAGGCGAGTAGGACTCTTCGCTCCTCGACGCATCGAACTTGTCTTTTGGAAGTTCGTAATAAAATCCGCCATCATTTATCTTGGCTGCAAATTCGGTCTTGTTGTGCTCACCTTCTAGGTTCTGGCAACGCGAGACGAAAGCGATAGCCGCTTTGATGGCGGGATCATTTGGCCCCGCATCGACAGCGCGAAGCGCCTCAATGAGATAGGCCGTATTCGACAAATCAGGACGACCTTTTCCCCCGTAACCGACTCCGCCATTCCAAACATCATCGGTACTTATTGAGTCTGCTGCGTTGCCATACTGAATTCCGGTAACAAACTTCTTGGCGTCCTTCAGGAGCTTGTTGTATTTTCCTCCGGAATTCGCTTCGGCGAAGCAGAGAATGGCAATGCACGTTTCGTAGTTCGTCAGCCGCCCCATGCCATAGATACCTCCGTCGGGCTTTACCAAGGTTTCCACTGCAGCCAACCCTTTACTAACCATAGGGCTATCCAGCGGTTCCCCACAACGAATCGCAGCCGTGATCGCAAGTGCTGTCAGGCCTGGCCCCGCCTTGATCGAAAAAGTCCCGTCAGCACTCTGACTTTGCCGAAGAAATTGGAGTCCCAGTTCAATAGTTCGCTTTAACTGTGTCGATTCGGACGTCGCGTCCGCTTGCGTTGGGCTCTGCGATATAGCCAAGGAATGATTCCAAAGCAGCGATGTCAATGTCAGCAGCAGGCAGAAGAGTGTTTTGGATACGTTCATTCTGGGAACTTTACTTTCAGTTGATTTGCGAAATTATCTTTGAAGGGCTGGTCTCGAAGCAAGACGTTTTGGGGCAGACAACCTCGTTTCCAAACCGATTGTATCGCTTCAACCAACTATCGATGGTCGCCGGCTCCATGCATGGACAAAATTTAGCCATGCGGTGTGTTGGTCAGACAGTCTGGCTGCGAAATCAAAAGGCTCCCGTAGTCTGATTCACCACTGTTAACGAATTAGATCAACGCAATCTTTCGAAGTGCTAATTGCCTATTTGCCATGAAACAAAAGCCAAAGGAAATCGACTTCGGCAAGGAAGATGCAGTTCTGCTCAATGCCATCAAAACTAGAATTGGACAGGAAGTCCCATCGAGTCATCGCTATGTGAGAGGACCACGGCCGATTCTCGTTTCCGTTGATGGGGACACCGCGACGCTTCGATTTCCCAATGGCGCAATGCTTGCCAAAGTACCCCTCCGGGATTTGGTGGATGACAGTGGTTACTGGTAACCTTAATCATCTAATAATTTCCAATTCACTTGGGCATTGACCTAAGTTGTCACTGGCCCAGCTGATAATGAATGTGTTGGGACGCGGCAGACCAACGATTCCCGCACTGCTGCAGCAATCGAACTCAAGGAAGAATCAAAATGCTAGTTCTAAGTCGCAAAGTCGGTGACAAATTGGTAATCGATGACAACATCACTGTGGAAGTTGTCAAGATTCAAGGCAACCGGATTTCGCTCGGCATTGTTGCCCCTTCCAATGTCAAAATACTCCGTGGCGAGTTAACCGAACCGCAAGCCAAGGCACAAATTGTGCAACTAGTTGTTGAAGATGGATTATTGGTGGCGTGCTAGACTCGTTGTGGCTTGAGTCGAGGCTATCCACGACCACCTTCGCAGCAAGTCTCGCATATCCTGTGACACTTGGAGCATTGCAGCTTCGCTCGGATGTCAATAATCGAGCCGCCGCAAGCAGGACAAGCCGGTTGGCACGGCTTTTCGCTCTTCTTGACTTTTGCTTGTTCATGGATTTTGATTCGATCATTCTCATTCTGGAACTTCATGGGATCAGACCTCTTCTTTGACGATCGTTCGATTGCGAGAATTGCAATTATACAACTTCCATCATCGATCGGCTCCTCGTTTGCAACGCGGCAGATTAGGGATGGCGTTCTCAAGCCCGACGGGCGTTGCCCTTGCCAACGCAAGCTTTGAACGCACAATGGTCCGAAAAGGAGATATGGAATGCGAATACTTTTCACCGGTGGTTCTGGCAAGGCGGGACGGCATGTTGTTGCTCACTTAGTCGAACAGGGGCACCGAGTCCTGAATTTGGACCTCACTCAAGCCAATATTCCGGGGGCCTATGACATGACTGTCGATTTGACCGACGCCGGTCAAGTTTTCTCCGCGATGTCGGGTATCACTTGGATCGACGAGTTGGATTCTGGGAAACGAGTTCCTAAGTTCGATGCGGTAATCCATTTTGCCGCCATTGCTCGAATACAACTGCGTCCCGATCCAGAGTGTTTTCGGATCAATACAGTATCGACCTACAATGTGCTCGAGGCCGCGGTGAAGTTGGGCGTACCGAAAATCTTGTTCGCGTCTTCGGAGACGACGTATGGAATTTGCTTTGCTCAGGGCGAAGTAGTTCCGGAATACATCCCTGTCGACGAGGAACATCCCACTGTTCCGCAGGACGCTTATGCCATGTCCAAGGTTTGCAATGAGGTTTGCGGGCGATGCTTTCACGCTCGATCCGGCGCCGATATTTACGCGCTCCGGCTCAACAATGTGATCGAGCCACATGAGTATGCCAAACTTGCTTCGCAATGGCGATCCGACGCTTCCAGCCGTCGCCGTAATATTTTTGGGTATATCGACACTCGAGACCTC
>JANMGH010000145.1:0-6634 GCA_031374515.1 Pirellula sp.
CGGTCGAGTTGCCCGGCGAGGTTGAAGGTGGCAAGGTGTCGGCTGACCTCAAGCTTGGTGTGTTGAAGATCACGTTGCCAAAGCGCGAAGCAACCAAGCCCCGTCGAATCGACATCAAGGTGCAGTAATCCGTCCCGTTAATACAATCCCTAAAATTCATTTATCAGTTTTTTTGGAGGTAAACCATGAGTACAACGATGACAACTACGAACCAAGAAAATTCTGTTCAAGATCGGAAACTAGCTCATAAAAACGGGTTTGGCGAGCCAGCCAGCCAATCGATGTACGCGCCGCGATTTGACTTTTGGGAAGGTGATGACGCATTGATTTTGTACTGCGATCTGCCCGGCGTAGATCCCGAACATCTCGATATACAGCTTGATAATAGGCAATTGACTCTGCACGGCAAGGTTGGGCTTCGCGGTAAAGGTGTCAATTACTTGCATTCCGAATATGGGGTCGGTGACTTCCATCGCACCTTCATGATCGGAGAGTCGATCGATACTGATGCAATCAGCGCCGAGTTGAAGGACGGAGTTCTGAAGCTTCGCCTTCCAAAGGCTGAGGACGCCAAGCCTCGTCGAATCGAAGTAAAGATGAGCTAAGAGAACTGGCGTTTTTGGAGCGGTCCGCGTTCCGAACGAGGCGCGGGCCAGCTTTACCAGATGCCGGTTATCTAGCTTCATGCTGATGCTCAACGGCAGCAATGGCGGGACTCAGTGTTCTTAATTCTCTCAAAACTACAGAACTGATGATTTGTCCGAGGTATCAATCATGCCTACAACGATTGAAACATCGAGTACCGAACAACGTACGCAAAAATCGAATCACAAAAGCCGAAGGCGTCAGGTAGAGTCAAGCGAGCGACACTTCGTCGGTGGCGACAGGCCCATCCTGTATCCGCGTGATCGGCGCTTTCCTGTTACTGAGGAAACGATCCGATTCCGACCATCGCAACTGCCGGCGAAGACCAATCGAGCTCCACTTTACAGACACCTAAGTTTGGAAAACTGCTTCACGATCTTCGGGGTCGTTGTAGCTGTCTCCTTAATCACGCTTTGCACGCTAGATTTAGTGATTGCATGGCCGTGGATGCGAGTCAGTCGATTGTTTGATGTCACGTTCTTGGCTTGTGGATGGATGTTGATTGCGATGTGCTACGAAACCCTCAGGGATCAGGCCGCGACCAACCGTTGGACATAAGCGTTACGATGCAGTTCAGTTAGTCAGTTAATTTAAGCTTAACCCTTTTTACAGAATTGGAGGTCAAAATGATGATTACTAAATTTCTAACGGCGTTTCTGTTTTCACTCGTTGTTTGTGCTTCAGCTGTGGCAGCGGACACGACAACCGCTGAGAACGACGGTAAGCTGCGAGCCGAAAACGCAACCCAAGGCCGTTTGGGCGTCAGTGTGTCGCCCGTCCCAGAAGCGTTGGCAAGTCATTTACAGGAAATACTTGCCAACGAACGGGGCATATTAGTCTCCGATGTAATCGAAGGTTCACCGGCGGATAAGGCGGGATTGAAAAAGTTCGACATCCTCGTTCGCTATGGTGACCAAGACTTGTATTCACCCGAACAACTAGTGAAGCGAGTCCGCAACGACAGACCGGGAAGCACAGTCGAGATCCAGTACGTACACGGTGGAAGACTCCAAACGGTTGACCTGAAACTTGGTGAAGAGAAGTCCAAAGAGCCTCTCTACTCAAAGTGGCCAGATTTTGGATCGACCTTTAAGTTTCCCTGGTCACCGCTCAGGCCAAGTTTCTGGACCGAGGCCCAGGACGAAAGTAAAGTCGGAACACAATGGACGACGTTTGAATCACTGTCGATGAACAAGCAGGCAGACGGTAGCTATTCTGTTCGGATCGCTTACAAGGACAAAAGTGGCAAGTCCTTCGAACGCGAATTCAAAGGCACTCGCCAGGAGATTCGAGACGCTGTTTCGGCTGACAGCGACCTGCCCGAAAGTCGCAAAAATCAACTGATGCGGACGCTTGATGATCGCGGCGGAGCATCGCTAACGGAGGGTGACGCTCCATACGGTTTCAGCTGGAACAGCCCATTGTTTCAGTGGCCGAACGTAGATTTCTAACCCACTGTGTCTGACGCTCTCTCCAGCTAAATTGCTGAGGCGTTTTTGGCTGGGGAATCTGATGGCCCGCGATAGATCAATCTATCGCGGGCGTTTTTTTGAAGTCGCTCAGTATCATCAATGCACAGGATGGATTAGTGGAGAAAGCATGGTGGAAAATATCGAAGTAAATCTCGCTGAACAAGCCGTTCCAGATGTCCACACGCCTCCCACATTCGTGGTTGGCATTGGTGCTTCCGCTGGCGGTCTTGAGTCTCTTGAAAAGCTGTTTCAGAATTTACCCGCTGATACGGGCATGGCTTTTGTCATCATTCAGCATCTTTCGCCTGACTTCAAGAGCATGATGTACGAATTGCTTGCTCGAGATACCAAGATGGAGATACATCGTGTTGAAGATGGGATGCAGATCGAAGCGAATCATGTCTATTTGCTGCCTCCGAAAAAGGAGCTAATCATCGCTGGCGGCGAATTGCATCTGATCGATAAGGATCTGAGCAAAGGCTGGACATTGCCGATCGATCGCTTTTTCGAATCACTCGCCCGCGTGTTTGGACGGCGAGGAATTGGTGTCATTTTATCGGGCAGTGGCTCGGACGGATCTCGTGGACTCCGGGATCTTTCGCAAGCGGGCGGGTTGGTAATTTGCGAAAGCGAAAAGACGGCAAAGTTCGATGGGATGCCGCTGAGTGCTCAAGCGACCGGTATGGTCGACATGATTCTAGCGCCGGAAGGTATCGGAAAGGCTTTGATTGAGCATGCAGCCAATCCTCTGGACCTCCCCGAGCGCAACCCTCTTCGTAACAATACTCTCTGCGCTCGAAATTCGTAAAGCCTTTCTTGAAAAGGACTTACGAAGTTCGATACCCGTTCGGTCTGTTTGTTCACGAAGAGGTACGAACATTTAGTTAACACAACCTCTCGGCAAAAGTGTCGCATCGTCAGCGGAACCGGACAATCTCACAGACCATAATCTCGATCACACGGAGCGTCATCGAGGAATGAGTTACCGAATTTAACCCCACCTGAAGCAAACTCGTCAGAACACTCCAGAATGTCTTTGAACTCTGCGCCGCATGGTCCAAACCCGTTGTACGAGAACTGGAATATAACTAGCTTTCGCGCTTGATCGCGCAACACCCAGCGGTCTCAGGTGACCAGCTTGACTTCTAGTTTCGGAGCATCCCCATCGTCGCGATTTACTCGATGGTGATCGTCCCCAGACTGTGCTCCATGCCGGGCTCGACCCGAAAATCCATGAGTTCCTTGTAGGACGGCGAGATCTGGATGAGCTTGTACGGAGCATCTGGGATAAGTGTTGGAAAAGTAACGCGTCCATTCTCATCTGTTTGTAGTGATCTGTGCCGATCAGAATCCAAAATAGGCATACCCCAACGTATGTGTCTTCTTGCTTGGGTTCCGTACTGTGGATTATTTACGCCTTCCATCCCTATCAGGTCGGTCCGAAGGATCAGATTCTCTGCGTTTAACGGTTGACTCGCACGAGGCTTTCCCTGTTTGTCCACTAGCCGAACGGTCGCCCAACCGCATGGCTTTAGGCGAATCACTGGCGGCGTGTCCTTGGCGTCGTGCGGTCTGATTATTACCGTCGCACCAGATTGTGTCTTTGCATCGAGTAGAAAGACGGTGCGAGGCTCCTTGGGATCGCATCCTGGCAACTCGAACTTACCATCAACGACTATCAGTTCCCGCCGAGACGACCAATACACCGACTGAATGCGGGTGAATGACGATGAAAGCACCACAACACGAGCAGCGGGTTGTCCGTCTGGTCCTTCAACTTTGCCACAAATCGTTACTCCTGGCTTCATCTCCAGCACGACATCAATCACTTTATCTTCGGGCGTTGGGTTAATGCTCGTCGCAGCCTCCACATTGATGAAGTACCCCCCTGGTTTATCCCACAACAATTCTCCATGTGTGATCTGTCGGCTAACATACGTCGCATCAGGGGCTTTTGCGATCAAATAGCCTGGGCCCGGAATAACGACCATGTCGAAATTTCCCTCATGATCTGAAAGAATTCGTCGGTACTCCGCCGCCCAGTAGGCTTTGGAGACAGAATCCTTGCTCAGATGAGGATTCTTATCGCGGGCAACCCAGTACTCGACACCAGCGCCCGCCAACGGCTTTCCCGTCGTTGACTCTACCACTTTGCCCCGCACTAACACCCCCCTCGGTATTTCAATCCGAAGATCAAATTCTGATTTGCCAGCAGGCCAGCGTTGCGCGTCAGGTACCCAAGCCAAATAGGGTTGACCTTCTGGAGGATATACGTAGACAGTAAGGTATTTCTCTGGACAGCAACGTACGTAAAATCGTCCTTCGGCATCAGCTTGAACGGGAATTCCATCCTGTTGCATGTCTCCCACTTGCCCAATTGAATTTGGGACAACCAACAACCAACAGTGGCCAAGCGGAAGACCTGAATCCTGTTGAACGACCTGTCCCGAGACGCTCGCGGATGGCTTCAATTCGAGCGTTACTGATCCATCATCGGCTGGGTTAACCGATAGTCTTTGAGGTGCGAAACGCTTGTCATCAAGTTGGAACGAAACGTTAAGGCTGCGCGGTGCACGGGGAACCCCGTGAAGGGTGAAGTTACCCTCTGCGTTCGTCAATGCTGATCCAGGCCATGCTAGTGGAAAAGTGTTTGAAGGCCAGAAAGCTGTATATGTCTTACCGTCGCTAACCGATCGGAGATCGACCTTCAGTCCGACGACCTTTTGCCCGTCAGACCCAATTACGTGGCCATGAATGGGCTGCTCGTCCTTCAGACGAAACTCAACCTCATGCGACCGTCGAGGAAGGTCGAGTTCCATTACCGTAAAGCCATGCTTCGAGTGCCCCGCAATCGCACAGAGTTTAGTGCATTGGTACGAGTTTGGAGATGCAAACTTAAACGAAAATCTGCCTTCAGCATCGGCGGTACTTTGATGCAGGACGGTCGGGGCCAATACGGGTACCAAGAAGTCCGGGTGCTCGACGAAAACAGCAATGTTTGCATTTGGGACTGGCTTTCCAATGTGATCGACAACTGATCCAACGATCGAAATTAGGTCATCGTGATCCACTCGCAATGTGAAAGGCCGCGGAAACATATCGGCAACAGCGTTGGCATTTGCCACTGTCAACAACTTGAGCCTCTCATCGATGATCGGGGTATCGGCGGGGATCGGAATGCGGTTCAGGTCGATGATCTCGCTGTCCACAATCAGCTCGATGTAGATGGTCTTTTCCCAGTTGCCCTTCGCATCCGTCCCGTCGGCGATCGGGGCTTCGCCCGCAGGCGGAGTGTGGACGCAAACTCCTGCGGTGGCCTTGTCACCCAGCCAGAAACTCGGACCCCGCCTCAGGACGATCGGGGCTCCCTTGGACTTGATCTTCAGGAGATGCGGCCAGGCTGACTCAAACTCATCCCGCTTGGTGAACGGACTTGCGTGGTGTAGCAGGGGCAGCGTCGGCCCCTCGAAAGTGCGCGCTTGCTTTCGCAGTGGCTCCAGTTCCGCTGGCCAACTCTTGGGCCACGTCCCCTGATCGGTCCAGGTGTAATCCGCATCAACCGAACTGACCAAGGAAAACACGAGGGCGACACAAATCGCTGCTGTTCTCTTCATCGAAACGACTCCTCAAGGTAGTGAAAGGTCGCCCACTACTTCTCAACTTCGGCGGGTGCCCTATTTTGCTTTGACGGGTGGCTGGTCTGGCTCAATCGAAATGACCCACTGTTCGTTGACGACAAGTTTAGCCGGAATCACACCATCGAAGGACAGTTCTTCGACTTTGTGAGTTGGTGGTCCGTCCGTTGGTTTGTACTCACATTCAACCTTGTACACATCGGAGTTGTTCTACTTCCGGAGATAACGCCATTTGATGCTTCCCTTCCAATGCGTTTTTTCTCCATATGTAATTCCCGTGCCCATCTGACCCAAGGTCGCCAAATGTCGGCTGTCTCCAGTGCCAGACCCGTACGAACCGACGTGCGAGACAATCGATCCGGAATACCGTGCCACTGGCGTTTCGCTGGTCGCTGCGTTCTTGAACCGCTCATCGATGATTGGGTTAGGACGCTGCTCCGCCGCGGGTTGCACATCTAGTGCATGCGGAGTGACATTCGCTTCGAGAGTTATTGGATGTGAGCCATCGTACCGCAACCTTGGGATCCTGTCGTAGCTATCCTTACCGGAAAATTGCAGCTTGTATAAACCCTTGATCGGTTCACGGTCATTCGTAGGTTCATTGAGTCAGTACTTTCCGTGACGGCCTTGCGGATAACTATGTCACGCATCGAGTGCTGAAAAACGACTAATCGCTGAGGATGGCAGGGTCCTTAGTGTTCAGGCTTTGTACAGGATGTTGATGGTTTTTGATTGCGTTCGCCTGCGCTGGGTAACACACCAAAGGCCACAGGTCACGACGAGCAGGAAAGCACTTGGTTCGGGAACGGCCGAGAACATTGCGGAAACGGAGTCGCTTCCGTATACGAGGGAAACATTATAGCCTCCAACTCCGATCGCTTC
>JANMGH010000080.1:0-92832 GCA_031374515.1 Pirellula sp.
CTTCCGCCACTAACCACTCACCACTCGTTATCGTGAGCGTGAAAGATACTGGGGTCGGCATCCCAGCCGATATGTTGCCAAGGATCTTTGAGTTGTTCACGCAAGTGGATCGGTCGCTGGAGAAATCGCAGGGCGGCTTGGGCATCGGCCTGTCGTTGGTTCAGCGTCTCGTCGAAATGCACGGCGGAAGTGTCGAAGCACGCAGTGAAGGCCACGGCAAGGGAAGTGAGTTTTTCGTCCGTTTACCCGTTGATATGTCGGAAGAAGAACCTGCATCTCAAACCAATGATGTTCCCGCCGCCATCCCGTCCAGCAAACGACGCATCTTGGTAGCAGACGACAACAAAGACGCTGCGAGTACTTTGGCGATGATGCTGAAGTTTTTAGGGAACGAAGTACGAACGGCCAACGATGGATTGCAAGCCGTGGAACTGGCAGAAGAGTTCAGGCCGGATGTAGTCTTGTTAGACATCGGCATGCCCAAGTTGAACGGTTACGAAGCCTGCCGTCGCATGCGAGAACAACCGTGGTGTAAAACGACCCACGTAATCGCTTTAACCGGCTGGGGTCAAGACGAGGACAAGCGTCGTTCACAAGAAGCGGGCTTTCATCAGCACTTGGTAAAGCCAGTGGACCCTGCAGCTCTTAAAAAACTATTGGCCGGATTAGAACCGGTTGGAAATGTTTCACCATGACAATACCACCCTCGGCCGAACAATCCATATTGTCCCGACTCAAGACTGAAACGCGATCTGAACATGCTGCGATCGAATCTGTACTCGACTTGATGGATGATGGATTGACCCGTGACCACTACCGTCATGTTCTGGAGAGCTTCTATAGCTTCTACATGCCGATTGAGCGTGACATTCTAAGTTTCGGAGGGTGGACAGAGCGAGGCCTCGATCTGGTCTTGCGACAAAAATGCCCGTTGCTCGAAGCCGACTTGCGAGCATTTGAACTCGATGGTCCAGTGCCGCGGACGTTAGTAGCGGAACGGCGCGAGCCGTCCGGTGAAGAACGCGAGTCCTGTGCAACCGGATGGCTCGCGCCGGACCGCTTCGCATGCGTCTGGTAAACTTCAGCTCTGCAATGACCTACCGCGACTTGACACGCTCGCCGAGTGTTTTGGCTGTCTCTATGTGCTCGAAGGCTCGACGCTCGGTGGACAATTCATCATGCGGCACGTACAACAAGTCCTGGGTGTGACCTTTGAGAGCGGCGGCCGATTCTTTCAAGCGTACGGCGACAAAACGGGCGAGATGTGGCACGATTTCCGGACGGTCATGACACGTGTTGTGGTATCCTCGACCGATCAAGACGCTGCGGTTACTGCCGCGAAAGAAACGTTCCAGAAATTACACCACTGGATCTCAATAAGCACCTGTACATAAGTAAACTGGCATCACCATCAACAGTCGACACGACCCGAGAAACGAACATGGATTACAGGATTTACAGGATGATTGTCGATCCGACTTACAATATGGAGAAATCACTGAGAAAATCATCGGTTGTGCATTCGAAGTCATCCATGAGTTGGGAACCGAGTTTCTTGAATCAGTTTATGAGAAAGCCTTGGCAATCGTTCTCCAGAACAAGGGATTCTGTGTGCAATGCCAGCATCCTCTCCATGTTTTCTTTCGACAACGAATCGCTGGTGAGTTCTATGCCGACCTTGTCGTTGAAGGAAAAGTCATCGTCGAACTCAAGGCTGCAAAGGCGATTGCTCCCGAGCATCAGGCCCAGATTATTAACTACCTAAAGGCAACCGGAATCGAGGTCGGCCTACCGATCAATTTTGGCAATCCGAAACTCGAATACAAACGATTCACAAGACACAAGTGAATCTATCAGCGAATTGAAATCATCCTGTACATCTTGTCTATCAATGTTCATTCATTTTGTACGAAAACTTATGCATAGGTGCTTAGGACGAAAAAATACATGAACGATTACAAAATGCAGACCGAAACATCACCACCATGGGACGGCCAAGCTTACAGTGTCAAGCGTCATGGTGTAACCCTAACCAACTGCGATAGCGAGCCCGTCCAGACACCCGGTTGTGTGCAGGCGCATGGGGCAATCCTGGTATTGCGCCAGTCGGATTTGACTATTCTTCAGGCGAGTGAAAATACCGCTGAGCTCCTGGGACACGCTCCGGGCGACTTAGCTAGCAAGCCGGTTGGTGTGGCCATCGGCACTGTCGCCCAAGCCAGATTGGGCGAGTTCCTGGCAAACGAACCGACGGATCGAAACCCATTGTATGTCGTCACGCTGCCCGCTCGAGGTGATGGACCTGCGCTCGATCTAACGGTCCATACAATCGATGGTGTCGTGGTGATCGAGTTGGAAGCCACGGGTCGTACCGATGCAAGTGAGCCGAACTATTACACGCTGGTGAAGAAGACGGTTACCCGGCTTCAGACGGCGGAAACACTCCAGCATTTTTGCGATGTCGCCGCCGAGGAAGTCCGAGCTCTAACCGGACTTGACCGCGTCATGATCTACAAGTTCCACGCCGACGGCCATGGCGAGGTGTTTGCAGAGAGCAAACGGGCCGACCTCGACCCGTGGCTTGGCTTGCACTATCCAGCCGAAGATATTCCCAAGCCCGCCCGCGAGGTATTTACCAAGATTTGGATCCGGCCAACGCCAGACGTGGATGGCGGTCTGGCCGAATTGGTCCCGCTGACGAACCCGGACACCGGCAAACCGCTTACGATGACCTACTGTGCCCTCCGCGGAGCATCGGTCATGTACACCGAGTATCTGAAGAACATGAAGGTAACGGCGGGTCTCACGATGCCCATTCGTCAGGACGGTCAGTTGTGGGGCCTGATCGCTTGCCATCATTATGCGGGTCCGAAGTTCGTTCCATACCAAGTGCGGGCGGCGTGTGAGTTCCTGGCTCAGGTGGTCTCGCTCCAGTACAAGGCGGCAGAGGACCGCGAGCACTATATCTACCGACTGAAGCTTGACGGCGTTCACCAGCAGCTTGTCGCCCAAGCAGCGCAGGAGGGCGGACTGTCGGCGATGACCGACGGCAAGCCATGCCTGCTCGATGGTCTCGCCGCTGGCGGGGCGGCTCTTTACCACCGCGATCGTTGGTGGCGGGTCGGGAATACTCCCACTGAGATCGAATTGGAGGCCCTCGGTGAGTGGCTCGTCGAACGTCCGGAATTTGTCGCTGCTACACGTCCGTTGTACGTTACCGATTCGCTAAGCCGCGATTATCCAGCCGCGGCGGCGTTTGCCGATGTGGCGAGTGGGATTCTTGCGTTCCCGCTCTCGCGAGCCGGCCGCAATCTGTTGATCTGGTTTAGGCCGGAGACAATTCAAACGGTCAATTGGGGCGGCAATCCGCACGAGAAACCAACTATTTTAGGACCGAACGGCCCTCGACTCACTCCGAGAAGCAGCTTCGAACTGTTCGCCGAATCGGTCCGAGGACGCTCTGCTCCATGGACCCCGATTGAAGTGGATGAAGCAGCTCACCTACGGATGATGATTATGGAGTTAGTGGTGAGCAGAGCCGAACGTTTGGCGGATTTGAATGCCGACCTGTCCCGATCGAATGAGGAACTCGACGCGTTCGCGTATGTTGCAAGTCACGATCTGAAAGAACCGCTTCGGGGCATCCACAAATACGCTCATCTGTTGCTCGGTGAGGCAGCGGTGACAGACGAGGAGCACCGTCGCAAACTTGAGGGACTGATGCGATTGACGTTGCGAATGGACAGCCTGCTCGATTCGCTCCTACACTTCTCGCGAGTCGGGCGAGCGGCCCTCCAGTTCGAACAAACCGACCTGAACGAAGTGGTGGCCGAGGCGCTGGAGATGGTAGATGCTCGGCGGGAAGAGTCTCGTTGTGACATTGTGGTACCTCGGCCGTTACCACCAGCCCTATGCGATCGGGTTCGTGTTCGAGAAGTGTTCGTCAACCTGCTTTCAAACTCGCTCAAGTACACCGACAAGCCACGGTCTCGGATTGAAGTTGGGTTTATCAATACCGACGAGATCCACTCCCGACCTGGTATCCCAGACGGAGTGCACGGGCATACGATTTACTATGTCGCGGACAACGGCATCGGCATCCAGGCCAAGCACTTTGGGCAGGTGTTCAAGATGTTCAAGCGACTGCATGGCCGGGACGAATATGGCGGTGGGACGGGGGCGGGGCTAACGATTGTCCAGAAATTAGTTGAGCGGCACCGGGGACGAGTATGGGTTGAGTCGACTCTCGGTGAGGGCGCGACATTTTTCTTCACTCTTCCGTGCGACGACGGAGGCCACCATGTCGTTCATCACTAACCCAAGTCCCATCGTCATCGTCGAGGACTCGGACGAAGACTTCGATACCGTGATGGAAGCGGTGAAGAAAGCGGGCCTCGCAGCCGAAGTGCATCGGGCGACCAGCGGCGACGCATTTTTGGCACTTTTGCGTGGTGCCGCTGCGATACGACCTGTGATGGTGCTCATGGATCTGAACACGCCTGGCACAGATGGCCGTGACGCACTCATCACCCTCAAGTCCGACCCGGCTTTCCGCGTCGTTCCCGTTATCGTTTTTAGCACCTCGGACAACCCCAAGGACTTAGACTTTTGCTATCGAGCTGGTGCCAACGCGTACCACGTCAAGCCCGTCCGTCATCCAGATCACCTCCAGGCTGTCATCGAGATTCTGGGCTATTGGCTCGGCCGAGTTGCCTTGCCTCGCAACGAAAGGTCCACTCTATGACAAGTGCATTTACGATTTCGCAATTCCCCGCCTCTACCAAGGGAGCGAACTCCGAAGTGTGGCGACTGGTCATCATCGACGATAGTCCAGATGACCGAGTTGAAGTCCGCCGTCTTCTGTTGAAGGGCTCGGATCGACGATATCAGTTTATGGAATCCGGAAGTGGCGAATCGGGGTTGCGGATGGTGCTGGACGCGGACGCAGGACTGCCTCATTGCATTGTTCTCGACTATCACCTGCCGGACATGGATGCCCCAGAATTTTTAGCGGCGATCGCTGGGCCGAATGGATTGCCGGTTTGCCCGGTGGTTGTTTTGACTGGGAGTGCGGCTCCAGAACTTGGCCAAGCAGTACTTCGGGCCGGGGCTCAGGATTTCCTCGGGAAATCTTGGATGAACCCCGAAAGCTTGGCCCGGGCGGTCGAGAATGCAGCCGAGCGGTGGTTGATGGCACGGGAAATGCGAAAAAAGGATGCGGCCTTTCAAGAGAGCGAGGCCGGGTTGCGACTAGCCTTGGAGTCATCCAGCACTGGCCTGTGGACTTGGGATCTCCAAACGGACGCTGTCACCTGGTCGTCAGAATGTCATATCATCCATGGCGTTCCTGACGGCGAGTTCCATGGAACTGGGGAGGCATTCTTTCATCTGGTCCACCCGGACGACCGCGCGCGAGTGGAGGCGACCGTTCGGGCCGCGATCGCCGACAACAGGCTGTACGAATGCGAGTTTCGAATCGTCCGGCCAAATAAAGAAATCGTGTGGGTGGCAAATCGAGGCCGAGTTCAAAATGCGGACGATCGAGCGCCGCGAATGCTCGGCACCATCACCGATGTCACCGATCGCAAGCTGGCCGAAGAAGTGGAAGTAGAGCGTGGCAAGCGACTCGCATTGTTGGCTCGAACATCTGAAAAACTCCTTCTGGACCAACTGCCAGAGCGGGAGTTGCAGGCCTCGGTATTCGGGGAACTCGCTCGGCTGATCGACGTCGAGATGTTCTTCCACTACGCGGTCGAGGAGCCCTGCACCTTGCGGCTGTGTACGTCGGACGGAGTGCCGGAAGCGGATCAAATCAAGTTTGCCACAATACCATTCGGAGAATTCCTATGCGGTCGGGTGGCCGAGTCCCGCACTCGGCTAGTGATCGAAGATTTACAAAGCGGAACGCAGCCGGGCGATGAGGTACTACGAGCGTTGGGTGCGACCAGCTACGCGGGTTTTCCCCTTGCGGCTGGGGGGCGACTCCTTGGCACGGTAGCGTTCGTCTCCTGCCGCCAAACTCACTTCAGGCCCGGCGACGTAGAGGTGATCCAAACCGCATGTGACATGCTCGCCGCCAATTTGGACCGAAGCAGACTGTTGGCCGAAGTAAAGCAGGCAGAGGACGGGCTACGGCTGGCAGCAGAAGTAGCCGGGCTTGGAGTGAACTACATTGACTACGCCAATCAGACCGTTGTGCCAGACGCCATCGCCGCCTCGTTGTTCGGGCTGGAAGCAGGAGTGCAAGTGCCCCGTTCAGCGGTCCACGACCGGTTTCATCCCGACGACCGAGATGCCATTAACCGGCAGATTGAACTGTCACTCGAACCGACTGGGAGTGGCGCGTTTAGCATGGACCATCGAGTGGTCCTGAGGGATGGTTCGACCAGGTGGCTGAGTGTTAAGAAGCAAATACTATTCGGGAACGTGAATGGTGTCCGTCAACCGGTGACGGGCGTTTTGGCTTCGGTGGACATCACCGCCCGAAAAGAGTCCGAAACAGCATTATCGCGGAGCGAAGCATTTGCCCGGAGCGTCGTCGAGTCCAGCGCCGATTGCGTGAAGGGGCTGTCTCTCGACGGTCGCTTGCTATGGATGAATGAAAACGGGAAGCGGCAGATGGAAGTCTGCGACTTTGACGCATTGAAGCAATGCGTCTGGGCCAGTTTTTGGGACGCAAGCGGTTGCCGCGCTGTGGCGGAAGAGGCGATTGCTACTGCACGGGCTGGCCGAGTAGGCCGCTTCATCGGATGCTGTTACACGCTCGCGGGATCGCCTCGTTGGTGGGATGTGAGCATAACCCCCATTCCAGGCCCAGACGGTCAGATCGAGCAACTCCTCGCAGTCTCCAGGGATATGACAGAGCAGCGAGCGGCAGAGCGAGCCCTTGCACGACAAAACGAGGGACTGGCAATCATGAGCGAGGCGGCTGCACTGCTTCTCTCATCCGACGATTCGAATCAAATGGTTAAAAGTTTAATGGTGAAGGTTGCCCGGTATATCGATGCTGAAGTGTTTGTCAACTACGTCGTTACACAGGATAAGAACACAGACCATCCTTACCTGAAACTCGAAATCGCGGGAGGCCTCGACGAGAATACACGTCGCGGGTTTGAACGGCTGGAAATGGGTCAGTCATTGTGCGGGCTAACTGCACTCAACCGAACTCCGAAGTACCTTCCGGATGCCAGATTGGACACCCGCCCAGAGGCGACGCCGCTTCAGACGCTAGGAGTCGCGTCCTACATGAGTTGCTCATTGCTGGCTGGAGACCGAGTCCTCGGTAACTTGAGCTTTGCTTCGATGAAGCCGGAAAAATTCGGACCTGACGATTTGGAGTTCGTCCAGACAATTAGCCACCAAGTGGCGTTCGCAATGGAACGCTTACGGAACGAGCAGGAAATCGCCGCCAGTGAGTCGTTCTACCGGCAAACGCTTGAGTCCATCCCAGGAATGGTTTTCACCAACACGCCAGACGGTGCATGCGACTACGTCAGCAACCAGTGGGTTGAGTTCACCGGAATCCCATCCGCCGAGCAGCTCGGGAGCGGGTGGGTTCAAGTCCTCCATCCCGAGGACCGAGACCGGGCATTTGCCACGTGGAAAAACGCCGTCGAGGGCCAGGGTCAATATGATTTGGAATATCGCGTTCTCCGCTTCGACGGGGCCTACGAGTGGTTCAAAGTCCGTGGGAGAGCCATTCGCAACGAAGCCGGAGCAATCGTTCGGTGGTTGGGAACAGCTGTCAACATCAACGACTTGAAACAAACAGAACAAGCCTTGGTTCTCCGGGAACGAGAGCTCCAGTCGCTGGCTGACAACACCCCAGATATCCTCACCCGCTTCGACCGGAATCTTCGACACGTGTTTGTCAACGCTGCGGTTGAGAAAGCGACTGGTCGACCACGCACTGAGTTTCTCGGAAAGACGAACCGTGAACTTGGCATGTCGACCGCTCTTTGCGAGCAGTGGGAATCCGCCACTCGCTACGTTTTCGACCGAAGCCAACCCACGTCTCTGGAATTCAGTTTTGAAACGCACAATGGCCCCCGTCACTACGCAGCCAAGTTGGTGCCCGAGTTCGCGGCAGACGGAACCGTCGAGTTCGTGCTTGGCGTCACCCATGATGTCACTGACCGAAGGCAAGCGGATTCAGCTCTACGGGCCAGTGAAGCTCAAAGCCGACGGCAACTCCAGGAACTGGATACCATTTACCAGAGGACCCCAGTTGGAATGTGGCTGGGCGACCGCGAGTGTAGATTTCTGCGGGTCAATGAGGTGCTTGCCGGCGTCAACGGCTACCCTGTCGAGGCACACATTGGGAAGACCGTACGCGAGTTGGTGCCAGGGGTGGCAGACGTCATAGAGCCGTATTATCGCCGGGTTGTGGAAACGGGCGAGCCGGAGATTGGCTTCGAGGTAGTCGGACACACTCCAAGTCAGCCGGGAGTGGAGCGGACTTGGGTTGTAACCTACCTCCCACTTCATGGATCGGACGGCGAGGTAATGGCTGTGAGCGGCTTAGTGCTGGAGTTAACCTTGCAGAAGCAGGCGGAGAAGGCACTGCTAGACGCCGACATGCGAAAGGATGAGTTCCTAGCAACGCTCGCTCACGAACTTCGCAATCCGCTTGCTCCGATACGCAGCGGCGTTGCCGTTCTCCGCGCCGATTGCACAGCAGACGAATCCGAAATGGCGCTCGCGATAATCGATCGACAACTTGGCCATATGGTGAACTTGATTGACGACCTGCTCGACGTGTCGCGAGTGCGAACTGGTAAGATCACCCTGCGAAAGGAACGCGTGACGATTCGCGAAGCGGTGGAAGCGGCCGTCGAAGCTTGCAAACCGACCATCGACGAGAAAGGGCATGCATTGGAAGTAAGCCTCTCAGCCGAATCGCTAGAAGTCAACGGCGACAAGACCCGCCTAGTGCAGATCGTAGCTAACTTGCTTACGAATGCGGCCAAATATAGCGAACCCGGCGCGAGCATTTCGTTGGTAGTTGCGCGAGATGGAGACGAGGCGATGATTAGCGTTTCGGACAATGGAATGGGTATCTCACAGGAAACCTTGCCAACGCTGTGGGACATGTTTTCGCAGGTGCGAGATACGCTGGATAAGGCGCAGGGCGGACTAGGGATCGGGTTGTCGCTGGTCAAGAATTTGGTGCAGATGCACGGCGGTTCGGTGGCGGCCGAAAGCGAAGGGCTTGGTAAGGGAAGCACATTCACCGTCCGTTTGCCACTGTCTAAAGTATTTCCAAATGCGACATCTTTTGTCCCGGCTCCCAAGGGAGTTGGGGGAACACGGTCGGGAGCCCGTCGCGTACTGGTGGTGGACGACAATGTCGACGGGGCGAAGACCCTCGCAATGCTCCTCACTCTCAATGGACACAAGACGGCAATGGCCCACCGCGGACAAGAGGCGATAGAAACCGCCCGAACATTTCGGCCCGAAGTTGTATTCTTGGACATCGGCCTGCCTGGCATGGACGGTTATGAAGTGGCAAGGCACCTTCGAGCTGAACCCGACTTGAGTAATGTCGTCCTTGTCGCGCTAACAGGCTGGGGTAGCGAAGGGGACAAACAGAAAAGTAAAGAAGCCGGCTTCGACTTCCACCTTACCAAGCCGGCAGAAATAACAGCAGTTCAAGGAATTCTTGCTCGTTTAACTTCGACAAAAGATACGGCAGACGCTTAGGCCGAAGTACACATTGGTCCAAGAAGTACTACCTGTGGGGCGGCAGTAATTGGGCCGGTAGCTCTTTCAATGCATTGCGGTGGAATGGCTTCAGTATCGGATGACCAAACCACGCTTCGCATCGAAACAACAACTTGAATAACTGTGTCGATCCGAGCGAAGGATGCCGCCAGATCATTCGAAGCAGCGATTCGCTTGGCCGAGCGGCAAGATAACGTTTGCAACCCCAACGAGCATGATCGGAATGAGCATGAGTCACCACAGCGCGATTAACCGGTCTAAATGGATCAACATAAAAATCGCCTCGAACGCCGCACAGACCAGCCGCTGTTGATTGCAAAAAGGATTGCATGGAGTCGTGCGATCTTTGATGTGCGTGTATGTTAGTTATCGTGACTGGCCATTCTACCCAAGTGGGAACTGTCGTACTAATGATCAACACGTCCCCCAGAATGTGTGACGGTGTATCGGATGCAATACTTATGCCACATTTGTTAGACTGTCGCGCAAGCAAAAGTTTGATTCTAAAATTGGTTCAGTTTTTAAGGGGTAGGCTGCGGGTGACTCTATCTGTGCCTCATTGAGTTGAATTGTGGCTGATTGACTGGTAGCCGAGCAAAACTAACATTGGCAGATTCGAGCGTATTAAAACCTCCTATCGGTCTTGGGCTAAATCCTACACGCAGCATTTTCTGGCATACGAAATGCGTCTGGTAATTCTAATGCTTCGGCATCCTGGATCGCGTCTGCAACGAAACAGGTTTCCGTTCAACGCGACATCTTAATTTCCAGTCAGTAGTGTTTCTATATTCCCCGGCCGGACAGCCGCCATGACTGCGGCGTTAGTATTTACACCTAAAGGAATTTGATTATGAAGGCTTTGTGTTGGCACGGAATTGGTGATGTGCGTATAGACAACGTACCGGACCCAAAAATACAGCACCCACGCGACGCAATTGTAAGGATAACAGCCAGTGGTATCTGCGGCTCGGACCTGCATTTACTGAATGGCTTTGTGCCCACAATGGAATCAGGCGATATCCTTGGACATGAGCCCATGGGAATCGTAGTCGAGGTCGGCAGAGAAATCTCGAATCTAAAGCCTGGTGACCGAGTCGTTGTTCCATTCACGATTGCGTGTGGAAGTTGCTTCTTTTGCCAGAAGGACTTGTTCTCGTTATGTGACAATTCCAATCCCAACGCAGAACTTGCCATTAAGCAAATGGGACATTCTCCATCAGGGCTGTTTGGTTTTTCTCATATGATGGGTGGCATTCCAGGAGGACAGGCCGAATATCTTCGCGTTCCATTTGCGGATGTGGGTCCACTCAAAATCGAATCAGGCCTGCCCGATGAAAAAGTCGTATTTTTGTCGGACATCTTCCCAACAGGTTACATGGCGGCTGAAAACTGCCAGATGGAAAAGGGAGATACGATTGCCGTTTGGGGATGCGGTCCTGTTGCTCAGTTCGCCATCAAAAGCGCATGGATGCTTGGCGCGGGACGCATTATCGCTATCGACTGCGTCGAAGAACGACTGAAAATGGCAGCATCGGAAGGCAAGGCCGAGACTATCAATTTCGAGACGGACTCCGTCTACGATCGGCTTATGGAAATGACGAAAGGACGGGGTCCGGACCGCTGCATTGATGCGGTTGGATGTGAGGCTCATGCATCTAGTTCGATGACCGCATTAATGGATAAAGCGAAAGAGCAAGTTCGATTACAGGGAGATCATCCATACGTAATGCAAGAAGCGATCAAGAGCTGTCGCAAAGGTGGCACAATTTCGATGCCGGGCGCGTACGTCGGCGGATCAGATCCGATACCACTTGGAGCATTTATGAACAAGGGATTGACACTCAAGTCAGGCCAAACGCACATGCAACATTACATGAAGAGGCTGCTCGAAATGGTGGAATCAGACAAAATAGATCCTTCCTTCGTGATCACGCATCGAGTCAAACTCAGTGATGCACCCGAAGCGTACAAAACGTTTCGAGACAAGAAGGACGGATGTATCAAAGTGGTTCTGTATCCATAATTGTTTTAGATTAGGCTAATTGTTTCGGTCTTGTTGCCTACGAGAGCTAGACCGAAACAGATCCCGCGAGGCATCTAAACTCGGCCCATCCCTCAGCGTCTGCAAAAATCGTTTCTTTTATGTGACTTGTTAGGTCAGTAAACAATCCCACGGATTGACGGCTAGCTTTTTGGCGGAGCAACTGTCAAGCCCGAATGTTCTACCGATCTATGCAAACATTTGAAAAGCGTCGCTCTCAAGAAAAAAGCGGCTGCAACCAACTGGATTTGCACTGCATTCGCTCATCTGAAGGCAGTTGGCTATGTTCCCGATATATTCGATCTAGTGTCATTTTGTACTGACGGCGCAACTGAAGCGGACGGGCTTGTTCAGGTGGACAAAGTTGAGATCGAGGTATTCATCGAGATTTCAAAAAAGCATCGCGTTTGGAATAGGGAGCCGGCCTTGCGATCCTTTTAGCGGTTTGGCTTATCGGGAGAACCGAAATAGGCTCGCGGCTTCTGAGGTTAAGTCGTGAGCCATATCCCAAATAATATCCGTCGCAATACTGCTAAATGTGGTTCCGTTTCCACCAAATCCCAACGCGAATAGACAGTTAGGATACTCTTGGCTTGGTCCAATGTACGCGAGACCATCTTTGGTTGATCCAAAAGTTCCGGACCATACGAACTCGGTTTCCCATTGGATGCTCGGAAGTAGTGTTCGTATCTTCGATTCAATTATTTTTGCTTTTGCCGACACTTTTGCTTGCCTGCGGAGTGGACTGTGAAACGCCTCGTCTTCTCCTCCAGCGATAAGACGATTGTCGCCCGTTACGCGAAGGTACAAATAAGGTTCTTTGGCTTCCCACATCATCCAGTCTGGTTTCCAACTTCCAAAATCCTTGATCGGTTGAGAGACAACTGCATAGGTGTTGTCGAGATTGACAATTCGCTCTTTAAGCATAATCTGCGATTCGTATCCCGAAGCAATAATCGCCTTCCTAGCGAAGATTCGGGGACCTCGATCCGTCGTAAGCATAACCGATGCGTCGTCGCACTGATACTTGGCTACGGCAGTCCGATCGAACACCCGTGCGCCATTGGCCACCGCATTCGCAAGGAGACCGTGGCTTAGCAGATAGGGATCACAACTAGCTGCTTGTGAGGTGGAAAGTGCTGCAACTCCAACCAAGTTAAAGTTTTCCTTTAGTTCAGCTTGGTCATGGTACACAACATCCAGTTTCATCATTCGCCGCGCGCGTGCTTCATCGGCGATCATCTTGGCTGACTTTCGGTCAGAAGCCAAATAGATGCTTGACTTTTTCTGAAAGTCGCATTCGATCGCGAGTCTATTGATCAATTCGCCTAGTCTGTCAATGGATTGATTCGAAAGAGCATAGGCCATTTGGGCGTTTCGTTTTCCAATCAATTGTCCCAGTTTGACCAGCGATACATCGATTTCATATTGAAGCAACGCCGTGCTTGCAGATGTACTGCCAGTGCAAACATCACGTTTGTCAACGACGACTACGGAAAATCCACCTTCGGACAGTCGTTGTGCGATCATGGCGCCCGTTACGCCGGCACCAACCACGACAAAATCTGCCGTCTGGTCAACCTCGATAGATGGATAAACGCTTGTAAGTCCGTTCTTTACAAGCCAGTATGGAAGGGTCGAAGTAAGCTCCACTGGAGTTTGTGCCTTAGTAACAGAAGATGAATGTGTGCGTTCGCCTAGAAGTGACTTTAGCCAATCTGTTCACGTTAAGGCAAGATTCATGCCATGCCAGCATCCAGACCTCTTTCGAATGTGATTTGCGACATCTGGTTGGCTCGATATTTGCTTTCTGGGAGCTACGCAAGCACCTTCGTTTTCGCATCAAGCCTTTTCTGTCGAAACGGAGCGTTGCGGAGACCAAGCATGGAAATAAAAATTGAATTGAACGACAGCAGTCTATCTAAGCTCTATGAGTTGGTAAGCATCAACATAGACTCCGAGGAAGCGTTCATAGAAGCATCGGAGCACATCAATGTGAATGCCATTTCTGCTTTGTTCCTTCTGATTGTTCCCGTCATCATTGCCGCTATGACAAATATCAGGAGCAAAGTAAAAATGTCCTAAGACAAAATTCTTGCAAATTTGGTTACGCATTTTTTCGTCCCGCCGCTCGCCTAGGAAGCACTAATTCTCGGTCGAACCACCGTCAGCTCGCCCCAGCGCCGTGACTCTTTCTTCCACGCGAGCGGCACCCTCAACTGGAACCGCAGCAAAGCGCTCGAGACAGGCAGTAAATTCTGCGCCCAGCAAAAGAATACACGACGAGTAATAAACCCATAATAGAATGACCACCAAAGAGCTCGCGGCGGACCCAAGACGCGCTGCGGGGTCATCGATCGACAAATAGTAGAACAACGCCGTTCGTCCCATCGTAAAGAGAACCACCGTTAATAGGCCACCCAAGTAAGCGTGCCGCCAAGGTACCCGAGCATCGGGCATGAAACGAAAAATGGCCGTAAAAATGACCCAGGAAGTGAGCATGCTGATAGATTGATTGATGAAATTTGGCAGCATGCCGGACAATGCAAAGTAAGAGGATACAAAGCTCCCGATTGCGGCGAGCAGGGTTGAAAGAAGGAATGATACTAGCAAGAGAAATCCGAAACACAGAATCATCCCAAGGGAAACTATTCGTTTCCAAAGAAACGAAATGGCAAATGCGCCATCAACAGGTTTTACTCCCCAAACTCGATTCATTGAACTCTGCAAAGCGCTGACTAACCCAGTTGCTGCAACAATGACTCCGGCCAAACTCAGCAACGACTTCCACCATGTCCCATTACGAGTGCGACTCAGTTCCAAAATGGTTCCGATTTCCGCAGAAGCTGCTTTGTGGCCGATTAGGTTACTTGCTTGCAGCCTCAAAAACTCCATTGCACTTGCCGGCGCTTCGTCTGGAGGTAAAAACGTAGTCATACCCGTCGAGACGATAGTGACCAACAAAAACAGCAATGGCGGAAGAGCAAATAGAGTGTAAAAAGCCAAAGCAGCCGACAGCGTAAGACAATCATCCGATAAAAAACCATCGATCGCATGTCGGATTGCATACCGGATCGAATGGCGAATCGAAGGACCTGCACTTCGATTTTTGGTAATCAATGTGGAATTCATAGTCCATCCGAAAGCGGTTCTTTGTGACATCCGTGGCGATGCCCCGAGCATACTGAGGGCTCAGAACGTGGCGAGTGAAATATCTTTCCAACATCCAATACTTTCCAATCGCCAGCCTTACTTTTTAAGATCGATCGGTGACTGCAAAGGTGGCGTCGGTTGCGGGGGGCTGGGCGGCGGATCCATCACTGGTGGAGGAAGGTCTAGCGGGTCCCCTGGATTAGGTAACCCTGGACTGGTCCTATCAGGTGGTGGGATGTCAGGATCACCTTTAAATGGCTGATAATCCGGGCGATTGCCCACCGACTTAATCCACTGCTTTGGCATATCTATCACGTTCGAGTTCTTCATAATATCCATTTCCTGTTTTCAAAAATTCAAAAGACGATAAAAAATGATCGCTCTCATGAGAGCGATCATTCCGAAGGAATCCCAAGACACTTCGCACAACGCAACTTTCGGGCCAAGCTCATCGGCTTTTCGAAATGGCTTGAACGAGGTCTGCTTTATTCATTTTGCTGCGACCAACGATCTTGAGATCTGACGCCAAATTTCGTAGCTCTTGAACGCTACGGTCCTGAAACTCCACATTCGGATTTCCCGTCCCCTGGCTCTTTTTATTCGGTGTTCTGCCTTCTTTGCGACGACGCTTATTGACCGTTCGTGCCGCAATTTCCTGAGCGGTGTCTTCGCTGTCGCCGGTCGCCATCACGCTGTCTTTAATGTGCTCATATTGGCGTACGTCTTTCTTGCTCCAAGAGGTCATGGACTTGCTCCTTTTGAAAAAAGGTTGCTGGGCCGTATCGGCTAAAAGTTACGTTGATTTATCTCCGTGAAACTTTTACGCCAGAAACCCGCGTTTCATCGGCCTCCTCTCAAATCTGAGCCGTGGTCAAGTCTTAGCCGCAAACTGCCCACTTCTTCGACTCAGTTGCTCTGTCTTCCATTGAATCAAGCGATGTGATAAATGAAGCTAGGAGCAACTGCGATTCAATCGCTTTTTGGCGACGCAAACCCTTTTCTTGTTCTGACCATGATTTCCGTATTGCCAGTCGTCTGCCTTTCGCGGATTCTGATCCCGCAACGATCGATAATAGCGATTTGATTTCCATGTTGACACTCCGTGACTAACTGATTCCTACATGCAGCAACATCTGCCTGAAGTTGGAATCGAAACGCAAGTTGCGTGCCAATCGACACCGAACCGTCGTGCGAAAGCGTTCCATCAAAATCCGTAGCAAAAACGTGGTATTGCATATTGCTATCGGCTGTATTTCGCGATGCCGGCGACCTTGTAGGTTGGATAGCGTTGCATGGCAGCAGCTCTGGCTTGGTCGCTGTTTTGCCCTGGAACCAAAACCTGGTACGGGTAACCGTATCCACTGTTCGGTATCAACGAAACGTTCCATAGGTCTGTTGCTCCACTCGCCACAGCCAACAATTCCAATCGCATATAGCGCGCTTGCTGCTCGACACTTGAGTCCGCAGCTCGTGCTGCCATCGAAGCTCGGGTCATGAATCTTTCGCGATCAGAATAGCTGTTTCGGTCTTCTTCGCTAACCTCACTCGCATGAGCCGCTCTCCATCGCTGAAGTGGAACAGCAATCGAGTCGGCAACAGACTTGTCGAGTAGAAAAGTTGGAATCGCAACCGAGCCACGGCTAGGCGTTTCAATCATGACCGCTTCGATTTCGTACGTCCAAGGCCCCGGTCCGGACTTCTTAAGCCATTCTTCGATATCGCGAACGTCATCGATCTTTGCGTTTTCCAAGTGAGCGATCATCATTGGCAAAATATGTCGATAGACTGGATCCAATTGCGAAAACAAGACTCCGCCAACGAAAACTTCAGCTTTTGCCCGTTTGATCGCAAGTGGCTTGAGATCAAAACCAAGAAACTCGCCTTGGATTCGTTGCCCGTCGATCAGCCGCCAATACCCTAATTCTGTATCACTACGTTGCTCTGCACTTGTCGACGCGACCGAGGTATCTGGATTCTTTTCACGCAATTTTGGTGCCGTTGATTCCCCTCCAGCTTTCGATTCGGGCAACGGTGAAAATGGATTCGTTGTAGGCGGCGATAAACTCTTGAGGGGGTCGCCAAACCTGGATCGCACTACCGCTTGATCAGCTTCCGAGAGTTGAACTAGGTCCAATGCGATGAGTCTATGGTCAGCCGTTCGGAGGACAACAATGTCCTTGTTCGCGGAAACCAATTCTGCTTCGACTCGATAGTGTCCGGACTTGTCTGTCCATACGTGACCGAATAACGGATCTAAAAAGCCAGTCGTCATCGCGACGAAAGCAACTATTAATGAAGAAAATTTTGATCGCATTTGGTTTCTCCTTGCACTTTTGGTCAACGACAATCTTCGGAAAAGATAATCAAGTTGCAATCGCCATGCCGTCCTGTGGATCTATGCGTTGAGTGGGCAGCCTAAACTTGATTCTTAAGATCGTCCTTCATCCAGTGGATTAGCCAGTCACCGAGCTATGCTTACTTGAATGCGGCCTTAAATTATCTTCGCAACATTTTCGCGATCCTCCTAGTCGCTTGGGTGATCACCAACCAAGCTGGTCATTTGACAACCGGCAGTCTACGATTCCAAAATCGCATTGGCGTGCTCTTCAAATGAATCGGCGAATGGTGCTTGCCCTTTCACCAGCCATGCAGCGGAAAATGCCCAGACTGCGATCCATTCCATCCAGAAAAGGAAATTGAATTGGTTGAGCCGTTCTTTCAACGACGCAGGCAGATGAAAAACATGGATTGCCATTAGAACTCGACAGCAGGGGAAACATCGTCCGCCCTTGACATGGTGGAAAATGAACTGACAAGCCATGCGAGAAGCACTCCAGCTAAGATCAGAACAGGCTGAATTTTGTTCGTAAGAGAACAGATGCTCCCGTTGGCCGTCGTGAGACCGATTATCGCCTCATGAGTCTCGCAATAGCGAAAATAGCCATAGCGCCGATGAGTCCGCAGCCGCCGAGCTTATAGATCAGCGATTATTCGATGGCAGCGAAAGTTAAATATAGTATGGACATTTCAGTTTTCTCCGAAAACAAAGTAGATAAAGTAAAGACGCTAGGCCACATGAAAAGCCAGACCGCTTACTTGGCAAGTGACGTGCCACATCAAGTCCAGGTTGAGGCTAAGTTTTGGTGTCCTAGAGACGATCAACCCAACCCAGAGATTTGAAGTGCGTCAAGACCTTTTCGATGCTTTTCTCTAGTAGTTCAAAATCACCGTTTCGAAACGCGTCCAGGTCTCCCTCGGCTGCACGGCTTTCTAGCTTTTGTGCAATCTCAATTGCTGACGTGGCATAAAAGGTGGAAACCAGACTTTTCAGGCCGTGGATGGCGGATCGGACTTGGATCGAGTTATTGTCCGTCAGAGCCATCATCACCTTGTTGACCAGAATCGGTGCATCTTCCACAAAGATGCTCGCTAGATCCTTGAGAAGTTCCTCGTTACCCTCCAGGGCACCTAGCGCTCGCTCGATATCAAACGGAAACATGGGAGAGACTGCGTTCCAAAAGCGATAGTCTGCAATGCGAAAAAGCATACACATGGCAAGTTGATCAAGGCAAATCGCGTACCGGACAGCAAAACGAATTTCCAGTCGATTGATTGATGAGGACCAACGCACGCGCGCTATCGACCGGAAGTTACCGGTCATTTTCATCACTGGTGATACCGCTAGTGGAACGGCAATCCAAGCAATGCGAGCCGGGGCTTTCGACTATCTATCCAAGCCGTTGGACATTCGCCAACTCAAGAGCTTAACTTTGAGTGCGATCAAGGCTCCACACATGATGGATGAGCCTTTCGCATTTCACGTCGGTGAAGGAGATTCGCACGGCGAACGGTTCATCGGCAAATCAAAAGCGATGGTCGAAGTTTACAAATCGATCAGTCGAGTTGTCGCAGAAAACATTGCGGTTCTGATTCGAGGTGAGAGTGATTGCGGAAAAGAGTTCGTTGCTCGTGCTTTGGTCCAGCATAGTAATCGGGCTGACAAACCATTCATTGCCGTGAATTGGTGTTGAAAATCTGCCTCCTTTTGTGTGCGGGCTTGCGTCTACTTCGTACTCGCAAGCTACGGCCATTCATAATGTAGAAGCTGCTGCGGCGACTGAGAACAATTCACAGCAGGTCCCGCTGCCCGAACCGCATTTGTTTGCCAAGGTATTGGACGTGACTAGCGGCAACCAATCGAAGACTGCGGAGGTCCTTGGCAAAACAAGGGGTAAGGTGCGCGACAGGATAGCAACCTTTGCAATACTTTTTGAGAAAACTGTCTTGGTCGGCAAAACAGAAAATGGTTTTGAATGATTTAGGTAGGACATGTTCAAAAACCTACGAATGCATATCCTTTGCAATGTCATTCAGTATTTTGCATACAGCGGTCGGATCGACTGGTTTAACCAAATGATAATCGAATCCCGCTACGCTTGTCTTTTGCCTCGTTTCCTCTTGCCCCCAACCGGTTTGAGCTATGACTGTAACTTTTTCCGATTGAGTCTGGGCGCGAATCCAACGGCAAACTTCGTAGCCGTTCAATTTTGGTAAACCTATATCCAAAAGTACAACTTGGGGATTACATTCGCGGGCGACTGCTATCGCTTCTTCTCCATCAAATGCCATATTGGTTTGATGTCCCAGTCGTCGAAACAGCAATGCAAGTGTTTTTGCGTTGTCGCGATTGTCGTCCACAACGAGGATTCGCAACGACGTTTGCGTTACCGATTTCTCGGACGCAGGCTCTACTGGAGCCGGAGAAATTTGCGCACCGCGAATCGGAAGTCGTACCACAAATTCGCTTCCCTTTCCTACTCCTTCACTTCGGGCTTCAACCGTACCTCCATGCATTTCTACCAAACGTTGCACAAGAGATAGACCAATACCGAGTCCGCCACGTGATCTCTCTAGTGAGTGATCTGCTTGGGTGAACATTTGGAAGATGAGTGGTAAATGCTCTTTCGAGATACCAATTCCGGTATCCTGGACAGAGATGATGACTTGCTTACCTTCCTGCTTGGCCTTAATAGAGATTTTTCCATTTGGATCACTGTATTTAGCAGCATTGTTGATCAAGTTAAGGAAAACCTGGGCTAATCGAGTGAGATCAGCATCCAGTCGTATCGGCGTCCCGGGCATGGTGACTGTGATTTGATGATTCATCTGTTCGATCAAGGCTCGACTTGTTTCAACTGCGCTATCGAGAACTTCCTGGAGTTCAACGGATTTCAGCTGAAGTTCGATTTTTCCGGTGACAATACGACTGACATCCATCAAATCGTCCACAAGCCGAACCAACTGTGCGAGTTGTCGTTCCATCATGACTCTCGTTTCTTCTGCCTCCTTTTCGTTTATATCGGAAAGTTGAAGAAATTGGAGTCCGCTACGAATAGGCGCTAATGGATTACGAAGCTCATGGGCAAGTGTAGCTAAAAACTCATCCTTTCGCCGATCCATATCCGATAAATCGGCCGCAAGACGGCGCAGCGCGTCCTCTGCCAACTTTCGTTCAGAGATGTCGAGATTGGTTCCAACAATCCATTCTGCCGATCCATCAGCATTCGTCCGGACAGTTTCGAAGCTTTGAATATTTCGTAGCTGTTGGTCGCTCAACCGCCGTATGCGAAACTCTCTATTGCTACTTCCAAGCGTACTTACTGTGTTTTGAAGCATCTCTTCCTGTATTTTCAGTTCCTCAGGAACGACTGCACTGGTCCAGAGGGAGTAATCGACGATACCACTGGTAGTTTCTGGAATGCCATAGATCCGAAACATCTGAGAATCCCATCTCACAAGTCCAGTGCGAACATTCCATTCCCAAATTCCAACACCAGTGGCTTCCGTTGCCAATCTTGTGCGCAGTTCCGATTCACGTAATGATTGCTCGATTTCACGGTGCAGGGTGATATCGGTGTTGGTGCCAAACCAATTAACGATTTGACCATCTTGCCGAATCGGTATTGCATGAGACAAAAACCAACGATACTCTCCATTCCTTCCGCGCATAGGAAAGGTCTCCTCCCAAGGTTCTCCCGTGTCCAACGCATGCTGAAAGGTCGCAACCACGGAATCAATGTGTTCGGGATGATGTAGCGTTTTCCAACCCCATCCCTCCATCTCCTCCACAGTGGTACCCGTGAAGTCAAACCAACGCTGGTTGTACCAATAGATACTCCCACTCGCATCTGCCATCCACGCGAACTGAGCCATGTTATCTGCAAGTGTCTTAAATCTGCTGGCACTCGCAATAATTTCTTCTTCAGCAATTTTGCGATCGTGAACGTCCGTATTAGCGCCTACCCATTCGCGAAGTGAACCATCCGAATTGAAAACCGGAACTGCACGTACGCTAAACCAACGATAGGTACTGTCACGAGTCAGGACCCGAAATTGAGTCTCGTGCAAAGTTTGATTTGAAAGTGATTGCTTCCACAACTCGATTGTACGAGCCCGGTCATCTGGGTGAATGGCGCTCAACCAGCCCCAACCATTCTTTTCATGATCTGATTGCCCCGTAATACTTGTCCAGTCATCACGTGCAAAAAACACCTCCCCATCGGGTGCAATGCGCCAGACTAAGGTGGCGGATGCCTCTGCTAAGGCGCGATAACGAGCTTCGCTATGTTGTAACTCAAGTTCTGCCTTCATTCGGTCGGAAATGTCGCGTGCGATCTTGGATGCACCAATTACCTCGCCTAATTTGTTCCAAATCGGCGACACAGTGATGGACACATGTATCAATTCACCATCGCTCTTACGGCGAATTGTCTCATAATGCTCGACGCGTTCGCCTGCGCAAATGCGGGTCAAAATAATATCTTCATCCCCCATTCGCTCATTTGGAATGATGATTGAGATGTGAGAGCCAATCGCTTCGTCTGAGGTATAACCGAACAAGCGTTGGGCACCGCGATTCCAAGTCTGAATAATTCCTTCGAGGGACTTACTGACGATCGCGTCATTTGACGACTCAACTAGGGAAGCTAAGAACTGCTCTGAGTTATGTTGCGCCTTAATAAGCTGTTCCATTCGGTGGCGATCCGATATGTCACGAAAGACAAGGACAGCACCGATGACTTCACCGCCGTCTCGCTTTATTAGAGACGCACTGTCGTCAATGATTCGCTCTTTCCCTTCTCTTGAAACGAGGATAGTATTGTTCCTCACGCCAACGGAATGGCCGTCTCTGATTGCCTTTTTCGCCGGATTCTCCATAGGCTGTCGAGTAGATTGATCGATAATCTGAAAGACGTCTGATAGGACTCGACCTTTTGCCTCGGCTTCCGCCCAACCGGTTATCTGTTCTGCAACTGTATTCATGAATCTGATGCGGGAGTCTGCATCCGTGCTAATAACGGCATCGCCGATGCTAGCCAACGTGACCGACAGCCACTCGGATTGAATTCTCAATTCCTCCTGGGCTGCATTTCTAGCCGCCAAAATACTCCTCGCATTTTCCATGGCAACATTGCGCAAACACAGTTCTTCATCGTCATTGGAAGTCATTACCCAACTCGCAGGATTTGTGAAGCGAGTAAAGTTCCTTCTACACGAGCTTGGATCTTCTGAAAAGCAGTTTCCCGACTGGTAGACCGGTCATCGCAAAATGGCGAAAAACCGCAATCGTCTGTCGTTCCAAGTTGATCCAAGGGAATGTACTCGGCTGCTTCCAGAATCCGTTCGCATACTTCATGAGCTGATTCAACTCGCGGGTCGATCGGTGAAATGACGCCAACGAACACCTTTTGATTCGGTTTCAAGCTCTTTCGAATGATCTTTAAAGTTCGAACTCTATCCCGCTCTCCTGCCAACGCAATATAGAAATTCCCAGCCGCCAATTCAAAGAGACTTGGCAACAAGTCGCCGTAGTCAGTCTCACCGCTGTGCGTCGAGTCGCGATCGGACCCAGGACAAGTGTGAATGCCGATCCGCTTCCGTTGTTCGGCTGAGAACTGATAAAGTGCAAGATTGTTGAGGTCGATGAAACTGTGGAGTAACGAGCCACTTGGATCAATCTTTGTCGCGAGCCTCCCTTCCGTGAAATCGATCTGCACGTTGTATGCCCCCTTGGAAAAGCAACCTCTCACTTCCTTGACGTGCTCGCTAATCAGATCGTCAATGAACTGTTCCCGAGAGTAGCCGAGTATCTCTGCCTCAGGATACATAAGGCTTAAAGCCGATGGAGAAATGACTGCCTGCTTGACAAATGCTTGCGAATACTTTAGAGCCTCTTCCACGTAGTCATGTGCATACCTCATATAATTAAACGGACCACCAGTCAGGCGCAACATTCTCCGAACGTGGCCGGCTGAAAAAGGTATTTCAAATCCATCGGTTGCCGTGTTCGGCAATCCATCGACACTGTATGTCCAAAAATTGTGCAATTTTGCGATGCTCGCCATCAGTGATGACCGGGGAGCCCGTCGCTTCAAAGCGAGCAATTGTATCTCGAATCGCATCCTCATAGAAAACATTGAGCTCACTGAACGTACAGCTCTTCTCCGAAATCGCATTCAGCAAAGCACGGGGCCTAGGAATACTGCCAACGGGCTCCGTAGGAATGGTCACGTGAAGGCCTGCTTCGTTGCGAAGGAACAAAGCGTTCAACATAACAGCGATTGTTTCCTACAGTCCCACCAATCTACAACTTGGCGACAATTCGTCAGGTTTGCCGAGACTTGATCAGCACTGAAATGACCGAGACCTTTGTTAGTCTTCGGCCATTCCGGCACTCTCAGAGGTGATCTATACGTTGCAGCTGCCTAACGACCTAGGATCACTCTGTTGCCGATCAAGTTGCCGCCAACGTTACCATTGACGTATCCTTGACCGCCGTGCATGGCCTGGTTTCCATAAACGCTTTGATTTCCATAGTCATTCGCTCCATAACCAACTGCCCCATAAGTTTGCCCCGAGGAATATCCGCTTCCCGAATTCGAGCAGCAGCTCGAATCGATTGCCCCGTAATTGGCTTGTTGCACATCGCCGCATCCGTGCCGTCCAGCATTGCGTGCGCGTCGATGATGACCCGCATCGCTCGTGGAACAAAGGCCAGCAACGGCAGCTACTGAAACCAATCCGATGCTTAAAAATCTTCTGAACATAACTATCCCTTTCAAGGATTTTCGCTTCGATCCGGGGAAATCCCGTGTTTACTTCGCTAAAAGAAACATACTCTCTCAACGAGCACATTCCCAAAGCAAGTTCCGTGCCGCAATCTTTCAGCCTGACCTGATGATGCACTCGAACACGCATGTAGGTATTTCAATCAAACATCGCGTACGTGCAAATACATGGGCCAAATAAGAATGCATTGAAGGATGCGCATGCAACGCGGCACAATACCGGATTTCCAATGCTTCATTGAACTAGCGAAGGCTCGTGATCGCTCAATCTGCGGAATACGCTTGCTTGCTGGTCGCCATTAAGACATTTAGCATTTATCAGAATGCTCAAGTTGTCGCTTATTACGAAACAACGCAAGTTGGGCACACAGTTTGCGTCTCACCTTAGGGAAAGCCTCAAGTATCTTGTGGCGAGCGCAGGCTTGATGAGATATCCAGTGAATCTGATGCTTGAGCGAGTGGCGAGTTGATCAGTGTAGCAGATCTGGATGCTAATCTTTAGCCCGCAGCACGCCTGACGAGTTGGCTGGTGTCCACTACCAATACCAACGCTTATCGAATCCCGATGAAAAACTAAAGCACCTAACCCAAATGGAAGCAAATTGATGACACAATTCAATCAGACAAGCAATCGTTCAGATTCCCAAAATGCCCACGATAGTTTTAGAGATGCTGGGGAGCAGTTGTCGATGGTCGCAAACTCAGCAAAAGACACTGCGTTGCAATATGGCAGTCACTATGTGACAGAACCTGCCAAGGAACTCTTTGGACTTTTGCAGGATTATGCAAAGTCAAGGCCCGATGTTGCGGCCGCATGGTGCTTCGGACTTGGCTTATTCCTTGGTTGGAAATTGCGTCCGTAATCAGTATAGCCCTCGTACCCCTTTTTCGCTTTTCGACGTTTAGTGGATAGCGATCCTATTTCTATCAACATTCAATTTTTGGAAAACTATGATGTTTGAAAATACAGCAATGCAAAGTCGTGCTCGGAACTCAAATAGCGAAGCAATTAAGCACGCGGAAGGTGGTCTTGCAAAAGCGATCGAAGAACAAACAGCGAAATTGCCATCGGATCTTTTTCTTTGGGCCGCGGGAGGATCCATTTTGTGGTCGTTCGCTTTGAAATCAGCAGGAAAGGATCATCAATCGTTGTTTGTCGGCCAATGGGTAGCTCCCTTCCTAATACTTGGCCTTTACAACAAGCTTGTTAAAGTTGCGGGCTCCGATCAGTTGTCACGGTAGATGATGAGATGGTCGACTATGGATCAACGTGTTGACTACGCGTTGGGTGTCGGCAGGTTACAACCATCCGGTTGCTCTGCAAACTGTTTCTTCAAAAAAGTCCAAACCGGTTTTTCGAAAGTAAGCAATCGCTAATCCGGTAGGGTCTTCTCGCTGAACGATTGCTCATGTATCGCGTTCAATCGAGACTGCAGTTCAATGCGACTGTCTTCATGCTTGCACTGATGCCGAATGAAATCGCGTATCTTGGACAAGTTGCTAGTTGATGTTCCTTGTTGGGCGATCGCCGGTCATACCTGCCCGATAAGGGACAGCCCAAGAAACGAAACGATTCTCCGATGATTTAAAGGTCTGTTTGGCACAGTTCATGCTTTAGTGGCGTTCCAACACTTCAGGGCATTTGGATATGCCACGTCGGCGAGTCTTTGATTGTCGTCGAGAGAGCGAGTTAGAACGGGCATTGAGTCGATAGTCAACTACATGGGAGAACATGAAAATGAGTATATGGACATTTGTCGTAGGGCATTTTATTTGGCAATTGGCAGGACAAGGTACTCAAGAAATTGGCAAAACAGATCAGATGAGTCCAAGTGCTGTTGCAAGCTCCTTCAGGCTGAAGTCAGATTTTGTCGAAACTCAATTCGATCAGCGTTTTTCGAATGATGAGGATGTTAAGTGCGAGATTCTCGGGACGAAAATTGTCGGAGTTTCCCAAACCAAAGGCAGTCTCGTAGCCAAAATCGAACAAGCTGATGGCAACGCACGTGTTCAATGCACTCTAAAAGGTTTGATTGAGTGCGAAAACAAAGGAAAGAATGGTCCGGCACAAATCGATTCTCAAACAACAAGTTCCTTCACCGCAGTGAAGGTTGTGAGCTTTGACGGTCAGCGATTTACCAGCCGACCAACAGAGTTGCACCTAGAAACAGTTGTGCTGATCACGAAAGTGGATACTAACCTTACGGGTTTGAAAGGGGTGCTGGTTAGGCGTGTGGCTTCCGTTCAAGCCGAAGCTACAAAAGAGGAGGTAAGAAACATAGCTGAGGAAATGACGAAGAAGCGGCTAGTCGAGAAAATCGATTCGGAATTCGAAAGTCAGCTCGCACCTATCAATTCAGCTCTTCAATTTTGTCGCTCATGCTTTCTTTCCCTGGGCAACCGCGAAGTTCAAATTTCTACGCGAAGCATTGACAAAGATATTGAGGTAGCAATCGTGTTGACAGCCAATCCAAGATAGCACGTATGCAACGGAAGTATTCTGTCACTGGCACCCAGGGCAGTGATAGCATTCTCGATAGGTGGCAACATTGTGCTAACGAAACAACTTAGAATCGAACACGTCAAAGATTTTGTGAGGACAAAGTTAAGCGCTCGCAATCGCATTCCCAAGTCGTTGCAGAACGATACGATTATTAAGTAATATGAGCTGAGCTAAGCCGAAATACTTGAGCCCTTTCGAACGCAGCGATTGACGAAAGACGGGACGGTGCTAGAAGTTTGGATTACTGCGACTGCATTAGTGAACGAAGAAGGTCAGATGCATGCGAATGCATACGACTGGCTAACGAAAATGTGAAGGGCGAAACACCATCACCCGTGACTTGGATGAAAACGGAAGACCCATCGATTCTGCTCAAGCACTACGGCAAAGTCATACGTTCCTCCATTCCACGCCGCGAGAATGCGACTCTTCGCAATCACTAGTCAAGTAAACGGAGGAACCGACACGTTCGACCCAATCCAAGGGTATCAACCGAATTTGCCCACTTGGAGCAGCCACTTTGATAGAATCTCCGACAATTGCATCAACATATCCTATGACACTACCTGTCGCTGGATCGATAGAGGCCAGCAGTTCACCACTCGAAGCCTCACGCCATTGGCCACCGATGAGCATCCTGGCGGGTTTGGCAAGAAAGGCTTGTGTCGAATCTAGAATTGCGGGAGTATTGATCATCTTGGATTCAGAGTTGAAGTTGATCGAAGTCAGGATAGCCTCCGGTGTCGGACGAGGGACCGGGGAAACCGATCCGCTGCCACACGCCCGGGTCGCTAAGGTAAAGGGCACACACGTCAGCACGCAACTGGCGGAAGAAGGCGGGCGATCGCGCGCTTAAGGCTGTGAGCAGTTCGAATACTTGCGACGCATCCAATTCATCTACGGCTAAAGAAAACTTTTCCCTAGCGAGTTCCTGGGCGGTATTTAGTCCATCGACATATACATAAGCATACGGACTTCGCCGCATACGCTCTGCGATTCCCGGGCCAGCGTGAACAGCTGCCGCACCAGCGTCACGATCATCGGCGGGGATAATGCCGTTGGCCAAGGCGGCGAGCGTTGCAATATCTTTGAGGGTAATTCGGGTCTCGTTCATAGCTCCCCGCTCTTGCCCGATGCGATAATATGTTGTGCCGCTCGATCGGCGATGGCCATCGCTGTAAGTGTTGGGTTCACACCCGAGCCAGTGACGAATACGCTGGTGTCGCAAATGAAAAGGTTTTTCACGTCGTGCGACTGGCAGAACTGGTTCACCACGGATTTAGTCGCATCATTACCCATCCTGCAACTCCCCATTGCGTGGGCGCCATAATTCAGGCCAATGCGTATTTTCTTCGCGCCCGAGGCGGCCATCATTTCAGCTGCTTTATCACGGGCTGCGGCGGCGAGCTTCACGTCGTTCTCGCCCCACTGATAGGTTACTTGTGCGACGGGCAGTCCGCGGCCATCGAGCAAATCGGGAGCAAGCGTTATGGTGTTGTTTACATCTGGCAATCCTTCCGCGTGTGCCCACCATGCGGCGGTATGCGTATACTCATGTAAAAAATCTTTCAATTCCTGGCCGAACATGATTCCGCTGAGGTTACCAAAGGTCGCGGGAGTCATCATGTAGCTTAGTAGAATGAACCCGCGCGCGTAGTCGTTGGCTGGATTCGGTTTGTAGTAGTCCTGAACCATGACATGCCCCATCTGCATGCCTTTGAACCCGTTGATCGGCTCGTCAAAGGTGCCAAAGACTTGCCAGGTCGGATGGCTCATGAAGTTTTTGCCTAGTAGGCCACTGGAGTTCGCTAAACCATCCGACATCAGCAACAAGCGGGGCGTCTCGATCGCATGACCTGCGAGCACAATAACCTTTGCGTTTACTCGGTGCTCGCGTCGTTGCGAATCGAGATACAGAACACCCGTGGCCCGACCTGAGCTATTCAGGACGCGATGCACGAAGGCCTCCGAGATAACGCGAGCGCCGAGCCGTTCGGCTTTTGTGAGATAGGTATTCGCGGAAGTAGCTTTCGCTTCTGTGGGACACCCGGACGCACACCAGCCGCAGTAGATGCACGCGGGACGGCCATCGTGCTCTCGCGAGTTGATGGCAATGGGGGGGGCAAAAGGATGTGCACCGAGCTTGCGTGCACCACGTGCGAGCACTTGTGCATGCCAATTCATCCGATGCGGTGGCATGGGTAAAGCGTAGTTCTCGCTTGCAAACGGACCGCACTCACCCGCCGTGCCGAATTCGCGTTCCACTCTTTCGTAGTGCGGCCTCAAATCATTGTAGCTGATCGGCCAGTCATCGCCGACACCCTCTGTCGAACGCGTACGGAAGTCATCGCGATGAAAACGCGGCATCACCCCAAGCCATGGCAACGTGCCACCACCAACACCCATCCCAGCCTTTGGAACTACAAAGTCCGAGCCCACATGATTTCGAGGCTCCGACCACATAATCTTGCCTGCGTTTGCTTCCGAGTTGGGCAAAGCACTGTGTCCGCCAAAGCGTTGGCCCACCTCCAAAACCAACACCGACAATCCCTTGGCCGCCATGCGGAGAGCAACCAGCGAACCCGTTGGCCCTGCGCCGACGATGATCACGTCATAGGAATGGGGAAATGAAGATGGGACCGGTTGGAAGGACATACAGAAATCATGCCACGGCACCTTAAAAACGGCTAGACGACCTGCGACAACTTTTGGAAGATTTGCGGCGTCTACACCTTAAAAGGTGGTAAACACGCTGTCTGCGCCTTGAGTTATTTGACGGCATTGCGACTATGGGGACGGCAAAGAGACTATCAAGTAATGTGAGCGCATTTGTTTCAGCTGGTCTCCTTCAATGACAAATGGGCTTTGCTCAACTGGAAGGATTTGGATTCACCTTCTGTGAATACAACCCTTGCCATTCGCCTGAGTCCGCGTCCTTCTACGGAAACAATCGTCCCGGTGCCATATGCAGGGTGAATGACGCTATCGCCCGCTTCGAATCGGTCTACTGGAATGCCGTGCGGAGTCATGGCCACCGTGACTTGTGCCGCCGTCTTCAACGCCCCTACTGGGATCTTTCTATTTAGCCCCTCAAGCTTTTTGGCAAAGGTACCTAATTCTAGCGGCTTGGCGGTAGAAGGCTGGGAATCACCCCCCATACCATCTAACAGGATGTCCATTTCCTCGGTGGACTCCAAGGACTCTTGTGATCCTTCCCAATCCGGCGAGGATTCAAACTTAGGTTGTTTGCGTTTGGTCATTGAGCCCTTGCTCGTTGTCCGCCGATGCAAAAAACTCTGAGATTCCCAATCCTGTTCCTGCGAGTTTCCGAAGTCGTTTCCGTCAAAATCGTCGTCGGCAGCAAAGGGCTCGCTCAGGTCAACAATCTCCATTTCGGCTCGAGGCAATTCCATCAAAAAAGGGCTTGGACAACTCATACGTGAATTGCCGAATCCTCGAGTTTTGGCGATGCTCAATTGCAAGCGATTGCGAGCGCGTGTTATGCCGACGAAAAAAAGTCTTCTTTCTTCTTCCATTTGGGCCGCATCGAACATCGATCGTTTGTGCGGCAAAATTTCTTGTTCAACCGCGATGATGAATACGTTATCAAATTCAAGACCCTTAGCGGAATGCAACGTCATCAACGTAACTTTGTTTTCAGCATCCGTGATTCCGTCTGCGTCGCTGATGAGGGTCACTTGCTCCAAGAAGCGTTCGATCGCGTTTCCGTCGACGTCTTGTTTATCCACTTCAGCCGCATCAGCGATGAGCTCATTGATATTCCCTTGGATACTCTCGTCCGGAGTTTCTGTCTTTCTGGCTGAGAGGTAGCCGACGTAGTTTGTTTTCTCAACCAACTGCTGGATCATGAATGACAGCGGCCCACGCGACAAATGCGCTAACTCATCGTACAAAGCCAAGAACTGGCGAGCACCCGATGTTGCTTTCTTGCTCATCAGCCCATGTTCGACTACCGCTCGCAGAGCCACGAGCATCGGGATACTTCTGGAACGAGCCAATTCGGTCACTTTTAAAAGTGACTTTTCCCCAAGTCCGCGTGTTGGGACGTTTACAATTCGTTCGAACGAAATGTCGTCGGTCGGGTTGTGCACCAATCGCAAATAGGCAAGCAAATCCTTGATTTCTTCACGATGGTAAAATCGAAAACCTCCAATCAATTGATAATTTAATTTCCGTCGCAATAAAGCCGCTTCAAGCAATCGCGAATGCGCGTTGGTACGGTAAAGGATCGCAAAGTCCTTCGGTCTGGCGGTCTTATCCATGACCGACGCAACGATCTGGTCTGCGATATTGTCCGCCTCATCCCTTGCCGACGCATAGGAATAGAGCTTTACCGGCACACCTGTTTCACGTGTCGGGAGCAATTGCTTGGCCTTCCGACGCGTATTGCATGAGATTAAGGCATCGGCTATCGAAAGTATCTCCGGGGTACTTCGATAGTTCTGTTCCAATCGGACAGTAACTACATTCGGATAGTCACGTTCAAAGTTGAGAATATTTGAAATGTCTGCTCCGCGCCAACCATAAATGGACTGGTCAGGGTCTCCAGTTACGTTCAAGTTAGGATGCTCGAAGGACAGCGAACGAACGATTTGATACTGAGCCAAGTTCGTATCTTGATATTCGTCCACCAAAATGTAGCGATGTTTCGAATCCAGTTCGCTTCGTAGATCAGGACTAGATCGCAAAATAGACGCAGTATGCATCAAAAGATCATCGAAATCGACTGCGTTGTTTTGAAGCAAGAATTTCTGATAAGCTGGATAGACTTTTGCCAGCACTTTGTCCTTGCTGTTTTGATGTTCCCCCTGCATCATCTCGGGGGTGACGACGCGGTTTTTTAAGCCGCTGATTCCCTTGACAATGTCACCAATATTGAGATGCGTTAGCGATACCTCGGCTGCAACAATCGCATGTTGCATTGCCTTTTTTGCATCGTCCGCGTCAAAAATCGAGAAGTTTTCGGAGATTCCAACCATGCGTCCGTATCGGCGCAAAAATCGCGCGCAGTAGCCGTGAAACGTCCCAAGCCAAACCGGTTCGTCACCGCACAATTTCTTGAGCCTACCCTTCATTTCTTGGGCTGCTTTATTGGTAAACGTCAACGCAAGAATTGAGTAAGCAGATATGCCTTGCTCCAACAAATGCGCGATCCGATGGGTAACAACCCGCGTTTTGCCGCTGCCTGGTCCAGCCAGTGTCAGCAATGGGCCATCGACATGAAGGACCGCTTTGCGCTGCGCCTCGTTGAGGTTTTCAAGAATTGCTGATTTTTCAGTCGCCATACCGATTGCTCCATGCTGTCCAGCAAACCACATTTTCATGTTTGGCATGCACGAAACGAATGTTTCTCAAGGGTTCGAGCTAACCGTTGCCTTCAAACCCCTTTCCAATAGTATCGCTTATTCATCCTCTCCTTCCAAGTGCTAGCCCAGCTTGTATTGCCTGCTTGCTATAACAGAATAACCTTTGTAGCGTTTCGAAAGACCCAAGAAAACCAATTGCACATGTCTGATCCCAATACAACACGGCCCAGTAACCTAAACGCATTGCGTGCAAGCGGCTGGCAGAGCCGATCGGTCAAGGAAGAGATTCGTTCCAATTTTGTGCGTATGCTCGCCGGGGGCGAAAGCCTTTATCCCGGAATTATTGGCTTTGAAGATACAGTTATCCCTGAATTAAACATCGCGCTCATTGCGGGGCACGACATGCTGTTTCTTGGGGAAAAGGGGCAGGCGAAAAGCCGGCTGATGCGAACTCTGGTCCGATTCCTCGATGAATATGTACCGTTCTTGGACCTTCCAAATGTCCCTGTTCACGAAGATCCCTACCGCCCAATCACCCAATCGGCAAAAGACTTTCTCGCACAAAATACCGACGATCAAGTTCCGATCGGTTGGTGGCATCGATCGGAACGTTATGTGGAACGATTAGCTCCTGGGACGAAATTTGCCGATGTTATCGGCGAGATCGACCCTTCGAAACTGACTGGGGGAGTCAGTATGGGTTCGGAATCTGCTTTGCATTTCGGATTGATTCCTCGCATGCATCGCGGCATTTTTGCGATGAATGAGTTGCCCGAATTGGACGAACTCGTGCAAGTCGGTTTGTTCAACATTTTAGAGGAGCGCGACGTTCAAATCCGTGGCTATCCTATTCGATTCGATCTGGATATTTTCATTTTGTTCTCCGCTAACCCGAGCACGTACAATCGGAGTGGCAAGGTTATTCCGCAATTAAAGGACCGTATCGGGTCACTCATTCAGACGCATTACCCTGCCGATCGCGATCACGGGATTCAGATTCTGCAGCAGGAGTGCGGTTTGGATTTGGGTGGCCAATACCCAGTGCAAATTCCGTATTTCATGACCGAGATCATCGAAGAAATAACGGCTCAAGCCAGGAAGAGCAAGTATGTCGATCAAGCTTCGGGGGTCTCCGCCCGATTCTCGTTGTCCAATTTCCGCACCATGATCGCTTCGGCTCGCCAACGCGCTGTATTGCTAGGCGAGAAATTGGCCGTTCCAAGGATTAGTGACCTGGGGCATCTATACACTTCATCGCTAGGTAAGCTCGAAGTTGACTTGATGGGTAGCCATCAAATGACCGAGCGCAAGATCCTCGATTCGTTGGTCTCCAATGCCATCAAGACCGTCTTCGAGCAATATGCCACGGAACATGGCATTGGTCAAATTGCAGAAATATTTAATAAGGGCGTACGTATCGAGGTCGGCGACTTGCTGCCAAGTTCCGTATACGCTGAGCGACTCAAACACGTGCCGCCAGTGTGGGAAACAGCTTTTGAAGTCAACGCAACAGACGATCCAGCGGTGCGTGCTTCGTGCGTCGAATTCGTTTTGGCAGGATTATACAGCTTGGACAAAATTAGCCGTGCAAGCAAACACGGGAAGGTCAGTTACGACCTTTGATCTAGATCCAACAAATCTTTTTCAGACTTTTGACTGCGGATAAAGAATTGCGTTATTCTGGTACGGAATGCGATCTGATTTTGATAAGGGTCACCTGGTTGCCGATCTCATTGAAAATGGCCTCATTCATGAGTTCTCGCATGAGCATAACTCCTCTTCCACGCGGTTTATCTAACAACTCCTCGGTGGTGGGGTCCGCAACGTTCTTGTGATCAAATCCAGCACCTTGGTCGGCAATGAGAAGGGTCGCCATGTCGGGTGTGACTTGAAATACCAAACGAATCTTTTTCTCCACTTCCCTCTTGTTGCCGTGCTCGATTGCATTGACAACTGCTTCCTCGATCGCCATTTGGATCCGAAAGACGTCCATTCCTTCCCATCCGGCCGCTCCCAATGCGGTCATTAGCTCCTCGATAGCTGCGTGACCAACATCGAGATCGCTGGGCAAAGTTTTGTCGAACGACCAAGGGTCTTGAACAGACGTCATGCTTGCACCGAGAGGATTACCTAGAGCTTGAACGCAGCGATCGCGTCCGCTTCCGTTTTTCGGAGGTCGAAAACGCGATCCAACTTGGTAATGGTGAAAACTTCCTTGATTTCAGCTCGCAAACAACAAAGTTTTAATCGGCCGGCCGCGGCCTTAACCTTATTGTTAAGCGAAATCAGTTTGTTCAAAGCAGCGCTAGACATGAACTCTACGTTTTCGAAATTCAGCAAAACCTTACCGCGTTTGTCAACGGTCACTAGGGAGTTCATTTCTTCCCCGAGTTGCTCGATACTGCCCGAGTCTACAATTTTCTTGTCGACAAATCGAACAATACTGACATCTTCGTTTTCGCTAACCGTAATTCGCCGATGCGTCGACATTTCAATTCTCTACTTCAAACCCGTGTGGTAAAAGGACGTGATCGCTTTTGGCTGCGGATTAGAACCAGCCAGAATGCATCTCCTTAGATTAAACGAACGCGGCCGAACGAGCAATGAACCCTAGGCTAGTCTTTCGACGATTCTGAGAATTCTTGGAATTCACGAATTACTTTCCTTTCGTGGGTGCTCCTTTCAAGTTGCCAGCGCCGCCGGCCTGCGGCTTGAGAATCGGATACGGCGACTTGCTCTTGCCGCTAGACAGTGGTTCGGAAATGGGAGCACCTGCGATGGCCGCCAACAAAAAGGTGACTACGAAGTACATGGAATAGTGTAGCAAGGCTTGGCCGACGTCCAGATCCATTGCGACCAAGGAACCCAAGGTCCCAGCCACAAACATGATTGCCAAAAAGACCGCAAACGGAATCGGCTCCACATCCGCTAACGTTTTGTTTCCCATGTAATATGCCAAAAACCAATAGAGCCCCCAAGTTAAAGCAAAAACCAAGGCGCAGACGCCAACTCTCGCTGATCGCTCTTGGCCTGAATACTCCTCTAATTCGTCGTCGTGAAAGAAAGAGTAACCGACCCACGCCAACGGAAACGCAAGCGAGAGTACTCCAAAAGCCATAAGCCACCACGGAGTCGTTGCAAATCCAAACCGAGCCGATATCGCCAAACCCAACGAAATCACAGTCACAACGCTCGCAATCATCAACTCGCGGGTCGAAAGCTTGAATTCGGCTCTTTTGAGCGGTTTGAGAACCGAAACGCCTTTGGAGTCTTTGGGTCCAGCTTCCGGCGCGTGGATCACCACTTCTTGCGACTTGTCAGGAACGATCAAGTCCTTCTTGCATTTCGGACAAGGGCCCTTTTTTCCTGCGTACTTATCGCTCACAGTGAATCGAGACAAGCAGCCGGGGCAGGTTACGGAGATAGGCATAGGGACTTTTCTAAAATGCTCGGTTAGTCAGCGCCATCGACGGATTGAAGTCCCCTATAGTTAAGCAGTCAACGACCGGACTTGCAAGAAGTGCTGAAATCTTCCGACTCCCCGCGAAGGTGAATTATCGTTTCTCCACCTTGACGTTCTCTGATTTGAATCCGCCGTTTCTACTAGAACGGAATTTGGACAAAGCATTGGGTTGTCTCATTTTTTTTGAGCCGATTCCGTGTCCGTCGTTTTCGGCGATCGGAGTCTGTGTTAGGATTTGCATCGGGGTTTGGGGAAGGAATTCTACAACCCCTACAAAATTGATTGGACAACCGAGAACTCAAAAACTGACGCCATGACAACTTCCGCGATTCCACAAGGGTCGCTGGGGGTCGATTTCGACTGCGGCCTTGATTGCTCGACCAACCTTACCAATTACGGTCTCATGATCCCACTTTTCCTCGTTATCCTTTTTGCATTCGTTGTTTTCGCATCGATCGCGTTGCTGGCCAACTACACCGTTCGCGGTAAAGCTAGGCCTCTTGTAAGCGATGCGCAGCGCCAACGAACCGGCATTGGCATCCGCTTGCGCAAGCAAATCGGATGGATGCAGGCCGCTCGCTCGTCGCTGCATGAATCGCCGACGACCCAATGCAGAATACGCAACTTGGAATTGCATATCATCCAACCAAGCAAATCCACTGCTTGGTTTTGATTGTGGTCGAGCCCATGGGCCAGATCCATAAGCCATAGGTAACGTTGTTCGAGCCAACTGGATTGACAGCTCGTCTTTCGACACAGCCCATTGCGTCTGTTGTTAACTGAAAGAACTGCTGTGCTCATCTCTTCAAACTTCTTCTCTTCCGCAAATGAATTGCTCGTCTGTGTCTTCGCTCAGATCGACGTCTTTGCTCAGATCGATGCTTCAAATCCAATCCAGGTCCCAGCTTCCAACCCGACGCTCGGATGGATACTCTCGATCTTGGGAATTGCAGCAGGGGCTGCGTTGATGTATGGCATCAATGTACTGCAAGGTAGGGACTCAAAGAATCAAGCCAAACGCCTGTTAGAGCAAACCAAATTGGATTGCGAGAATTCGGCAAAGTCCGCGGAACTGGAGAAAAAAGAAAAACTGCTCCAGTTGCAATCGCGTTTCGATAGCGACAACCAAAAAATCAAGGACGAACTAAGAAAACGAGAGTCGGTGCTGGAACGAAAGGAAGAACTACTTAAGCAGTCCGCTGACGACGCAAAGAAACAAGAAAAGCTCGTTGAAAACACCCAACGCAAATTGACCGAGCGGATGGAAGATGTTGGAAGAAAGAACGAGCTCTATTCCAAGCTCATTCAGCAACAGCAAACCGATCTTACTCGACTTACGGGTATGTCGATCGACGAAGCGAAGAAGCAATTGATGTCCATTCTTGAGAAGGAAATGCAGGGTGAATTGGGTTCGGTCATCCTCAAACACGAAAAGAAAGTTGCCGAAATCACACAACAGAAGACACAGGACATTCTTTTGGTTGCAATGCAACGCTACGCCTCCGCACAGACTTCCGAGAGCAGCACGAGTACCGTCGATATCCCTAGCGACGACATGAAAGGGAGGATCATCGGTCGCGAAGGTCGCAATATTCGTTCGTTCGAAAAAGTCTCGGGTTGCGATCTCATCATCGACGACACACCCGGCGTCGTCATCGTTAGCGGCTTCGATCCCGTTCGACGCGAAATTGCTAGACAATCGCTCGAAAAACTCGTCGTAGACGGACGAATTCACCCAACTCGCATCGAAGAGATCGTTGCTGCAACCGAAAAACAAATCGAGGCTTTTATTCGACGCAAGGGCGAAGAGGCCGCGCAGGAAGTCAATATACAAGGGCTGCATGAACGTACCATCGATATGCTCGGACGTCTCCACTTCCGAACGAGCTACTCTCAGAATGTTCTTCGGCACAGCGTCGAGGTTGCGTTCTTGTCAGGTATGATGGCTGAAATGATTGGACTCAACCCGCAGGTCGCGCGTCGATGCGGGTTATTGCACGACATCGGAAAAGCCGCGGACCATGAATTGGAAGGAGGCCACCCAAAAATCGGTGCGGACTTGCTCAAGCGAAACGGCGAAAACGAACAAGTAGTGCATGCGGCTCTAGGACATCACGACCAGTTGACTACCGATTTCCCCTATACCTTGTTGGTTGCAACTGCCGACGCTTGCAGTGCATCACGTCCAGGTGCCCGGCGCGAGTCCCTAGAACGTTACATCAAACGCATGGAGGAATTGGAAGCAATTGCAAAGGGCTTTAACGGTGTCGAACAAGCATTTGCTATTCAAGCTGGACGCGAATTGAGGGTCATTGTCAGTTCCAAGAATACAGACGATGCGGTTGCTGCGAAAATCTGTAGAGATATCGCTAAATCGTTCGAGGAACAGTTAACTTACCCTGGCGAAATCAAAGTGACCGTAGTCCGCGAGTCCCGGTTCGTCGAAGTCGCGAGATAACAATCCAATAACTATCGGCTGCAACAAACAGTCCTATCCCGCCAAGGATCAATGCCGGTAGTAATGACCCGCTTACTACCCATGCAAAGCCACCTAACCCCAACAAATACCACCAGGGCCGTTTCAGAAGCCATGGCCCCAATGGCCTTCCTAGATGGACGCTTAGTAGGATCAGTAAACACCCCACCAACGAATACCAATTTTTCGCATGTCTCGGTTCCGTCGTTAGCTCACTATGAATCGTTGAAAAATCCGTGTGGCTCATTGAGCTTGCCTTTGCGGTTTGAGAACGATCATTCCATTTATGCCATCGACTAACCGATGCCCCAAAAGCTTGCTGCTCTTTCGCTGTCGCCGACAACGCCCATTCCTCTAAATGCGATCCTGCTTTTTGGTTCCAATATCTTCTCCAGCGATCGAAGTCCGATTGTGGAGACAGTTTCGTAGAATTCGAAAAATGCTCCAAAGAGTTCTCGATCATTTGAAGACGCAACTGCGAAATGAATCCGATCATTGCAGCTCGCGATTCGGTATGAATAGAGACGCTGGAAACGGACACGACTACGGAATCGCCTCCAAACGCACTTTCGTCGTTAGTCAATATAACGGGCCTGTTTTCCGACCGTTTGCCTCGCAACACGATTGGGCTGATAGAACTGCGGCCGCTGGCGTTCCTCGCCAGAGGATGTTTAGAAAAAGTGACAACCTCGGCACAAAGCCCCGTTTGAATAATTTGGCAGGTAACTCGCCGACCCACCTGTGTAAACACAACAGGGTTGCCGTCAATCGCTATAGCCAACAACTCAACGTCGTCATCTAGCGTCCATTCCAATATCCGCTGTCCAAACATTCCGCCTTTCGATTCTTCAATCCAAAATTCCGATTCGACCAATACGAATCGCTCCGATTCCGTTGCTTGAAAGTTGGCGTCGCGGATTCGAATCATCCAATTGGCAATCGCAGGGGCCGAGGCCACGTCACTATCGACGACTGCACTTTGCTCTATAGTTTTTTCCTTGCTATCTGACTCATCGGCCAGCAAGTCAGTCGCAAGCACCGTTATAAGGTCACGATCGAGCGGTCGAATGTTTCTTATCAACTCTAATTCGCTTACCGGTTCGTCCGGCTTAAGAACAAACCTTACGAGCGTTGACACATCGCTTTCCTCGCCGGACATTGACTTTTCCGGCAATGCGATTTGGATCCAAGCTTTCGTAGGATCAGGACAAGCAATGACACGAACTCTTGCATCGCTTTGGAGCCGATCCTTAAGTGAGTTCGGCACTTCTAGAATAAAGTTCGGGCGGGAAAAAAGCGTATGGGCAAATTGACCAAGGACTTCGATCTCTCCTGGATTCGAACTCTGGTTTATGCTCACTTTCAGTTGACCTGCAATAGGTTCGTCCCGACAAGCGACCTGGTATCTAGTGGACGCTAACGTATTTTGGTAAATATCGACTGAGGATTTTGCAAGATTGAGCGTTGGAATATTGAGACCTCTTCCAAGAAGTACGTTGGGGTCCTCTTCCAGTCGCAGTGCGACATGCTCCGATGCGGTGACCTCCAACGTCTGATCGGCATTGACACTGCTCGAAATGACAACCCATGGCAGCTCCTGCCACCCATTTTCCATCGAAAACCTGGGGGCCCTGTTCGGAACCTGCCGTTTCGCTTGGAGGATTAACAGGCTTACCTCAAGCGACTTGCGGTCTGCCAGCACCTGTATGCTCAGCTTGTCTTTACTTCGTCGTTGTAAGTACCGGATAGGACCGTTTCCATTGTAAAGTTCGGTAACCGTAAAATCACTAGGAAGGTCTATCAAGAGCGGCTCCAGCGAAGAACTGCCCCCCCTAAGATTGATCACCGAAGTTATGCTTTCGCGGTTCGCATTCACTACCCATTTTGTAGTAATACGCGCCTGGGCACGCTCCGACTGTAGTTTGTGTTTAAGCACTCCTCCAACGCCACCACTGGACGGAATTCGCAGGGAGGTTGCAATCGGGTTGGCGCTCATCTCAGGCCAGTCCAGCCTATCCTTGGATCCAATCGCAGGTATCCAAGTACTGATTCCATCTAGATTCCAATTTGCATCGGCACGCGAGTACCGAAGTGTACCTCGTCGAGTCCGACGATCGCTGCATTCCGCGAACAGGATGTTCAAGTTGTTGCTAGATGGCTGAGGCACCCAAATAGTCGCTATTTGCCGGTTTGCGTTGCTCGGAGTATTTCGCCACTCCAAAATATAGCGACGTTTGCCCAAGGTACTGCCAAGACGTGACTCAACCCAATCTGCATCACCCCATTGCTTCCCAATCGGCAACCATTGCGAATCCGCTTCTATTTCGATCGTCGTACCCGGAGTGATCCCTTTTGGAAAGTCAAGAATTGTCTTCGCCTGGAGAAGTTCACCTTGCATCAAGAGCTCCGTATGCATGACCGGCGCTTCAGAGTTTTCCAGTGTGTTTGCAGATGGGCTGGCAAATGCCCCCGACTTAAGGATTGGCGTAATCACGTTGCATTGCAATCGATCGACGGCTCCAAGCATTGCGACGAAACGACCTGCTGCGGGGTCCGTAACTCGTCCTCGCGCGACAACTTCAGCAGAGTTTTGGAAATCGGTTTCTATGTCCAGCTGCGCGTTCGCGATAGGCAATATCGCAATGTCCAGTGTTTGAATCAGCAATTCTCGATTGCGTTCGGAATCGTTCGCTCTGAGAATCGGCTGAGCAACGATTTGAATGGTTCGTCTACCTGGCTTGTCAGGTGTCCAAATCCATTCGCTCCCATTAGTGCGAAGTCTGGTTCCTAGGCTCAATTCGGTTCCGTCGACACTGAACCTTGGAAGTTGCAACTGCGAAACATTTATTGGGAATCTGTATTCGTCAAGGTCTTCTCCCACCATGAATTCGTATACCATGGTGAGAAGGTCGGGGTTGAAATTACGCCCGCGAACTCCGCAACGGAGCACGTACCGTGCTGACATCGGATAAGTTCCTCGGTCCGACATTTGGGGGCGATTCGGCTTCCCGTCGAGCAATTCCAACAGCGCTGTCGGGACAAAAACCGTGGTCCCCGCCATGTTTCCATCATCGTCCATTGGAATCACGACTTGGTACACGGAATCCTGGATCGATGCAGGTCCAACTTGAGCTTGAGACACGCTCCAACCTGCTGCCAAACAAAGAGCAAGTGATCCGAAGTGTGCGATCGATGAAGGTGCATTTCTGGATCCATTTTCATGCGATACACTCGAGCCTTGCTCTGCGCCGCGTTCATCCCATTTGGACCATTTCGCTGAATTTCTTTGCGAAACGCTTGTCTCGCCAGCGGAAGGCTTGGACAGCAATCGATGGACCACCAAAGCGGCAAAACCAGTGCTCATTCCAACAAGCCCGGCACTCGCCCAACCCGCAAGAGGGAGCGGCAAAAGATGAGCGGACCCAATCAAAAACATCGCCATCAACGTCGCGATATGGAACCGAAAGGTCATAAGTCGCGGAGTTACAATCGCAAACAACACAAACAATAAAGCCACCATCGTACGATCCGACTCGACGCTTTTGATCCAAATAGCCTCGCCTAATGAACTGAATTCGTTGGGTCTTGCTGAGCTCAAAACCATTCGCCAGCTACCCGCAAAAAAATCGGGTACGAGCCCCAGCGAAGATGCGTTGAGGTCCCCTCTTGGTTCATTTTCAGTTGAATGGGCTGACCCAAAAAGGGCGTCTATGACCGTTTGAGTCCAAAGCCATGCAAGCCAACCGTCGTGTTGCATCGCCTTTTCCGAGTTATCGCTACCAGCAAGACGCATTTCCTTGGGTAACCACAAAAAACAGCGTGGACCAACGCTAACAGCATCTGAGACAAACTTTGGCCATGTGAATAGGAATTGGCCGGGATTGGGAGAAAAGCCGTTCCTTCGAGCCAATCGGGGGCCAGTCAATTCGATCCGAATCTCAAATTCTCCTTCTGTGCTTGGTTCGGGCAAGACGACCAATCGTCGGCCGTCCATTCGGAATGGAATGTTGCGTGTGTTTGCTTTACTCTTATTCCTCACAGATGCTGGATTCCAACCATCTGCTAACCCCACCGTAAAAGGGTAGCGAGCAGAAGAAACCGATCTTAGAACCAGTGTCCCTTTTTGAGTTCCTAACGCATCGATAGCGACGTGCAATGCGCTTTCCAAGGCAAACCACTTCTTTACACCAGTCGCGTCTTCCTTACGAGCAAACAAATCCAATCTCTCATCGGTGTTAACTAATTTCAGATACTTGTTGCCCGATGCATCAACATCCCATCGAGCACTTTGATCGCTGGAATGTATGGCAATATCTGATGCAACACTTCGTACCTCTTGAGAGACTAGGCGTGCATTCAGCACACGTGGAATGCGAAATGTGACCTCATTCTGATCGGACAACTCCGACTGGACCACGGCCATTAACTGACACTCTGGACCCAACTGCTCTGCGTCGAACCGCCAAACACCTTTTGGTTCGTTGGACAACCCTGAAGTGAGTTCTAATGGACTCAACGCAATCCATTCTTCTCCCTCCTTTTTCCTCCAAAGCAAGCCTTCCGATGGGAGTTCAATCGATACGAACTCACCGATACCGGTTCCAACGCTCAGGTGGATCTCATGTCTTGCAATGAAAGTAGTATCGTTGATCCGATCGATTTCAGACTTCACTTTGGCTTGCAGCGGAATGGGAGTTGCGTGCCACGTCAATTCAGGCGGGGCAGAAAGTATTCCTATTGCGTCGGATCTCCCGTTTAATCCGTGGGGCATTGTCCCGTCGGAACTCGGAGACTCGAATCGAAATACAACATGCTTTCCTTCCCGCGGCGCGAAGCCTTTTTGCCACTCCGGAATCGACTCATCCGAGACCATTAAATCGCAAAGTGCATCGCGAAGCCGGAAATCAAACAAAGGAACTTCGTCAACTATCAATGTGTCGGATCTTTTCCATCCTGGCAATTCCGTTAAATGACGACTTCCGATTCGACGAATTGGATCCGCGGAAATATCAAACGTCCTACGCAAATGAATATCTACCTCCGCGATTCGGCTCTTTTGCAAGCGGCTCCAGTTCAAGCTCAACGCTGTTGCCCCATCGCTTAGGGGTTCTTTGGCTTGAATGGTAAACATATCGGAAGGATCAAGAGATTGGATTGTTCCAATGGTCCACTGCGGCGCGATCACCATGGACATATGATTTGCGTCCTGCTCTGCGAAAAAGAGCCTCGCATGGATTACTGCAGCAATCCCTTGCAAATCGTTGGTTACGCGGGTCAATACCTCGCTCCGCCTGTCCCACTCGATTCTCTCGAGGCCGATCACATGCTTTGGCGGAATCGCATACCAAGAATACTCGAGTCTATTGGCGACACCCAACTTAGGATCTACCGGCCGTTCAAGTAGTCGGCCTGTCTCGCATTCGGACTGTGTGAGCCTCCAAGGCAGCTCACAATTGACTACCTCGGTTCCTGACATGACATAACTCCTATCAAACTCGACCTTCGGCAATTCAAATCGAGGTAGCATTTCAGGTGTTAAAGTTGTAAAGCACTCCACATAGACCTCCTCAGAACGAACGGAAGCTCCCCCCATTCGCCATTGAATCCAACCGTCTTCCATTTCCCAAACGACATCCTGTTGATTCACTGTGAGCCTGCGAAGTTTGGCATTCGGCGCCAACCGAATGCGCATCATCTGGCGCTGCGATGCCAATAATATGGCCTCTGAAGTTGTACGCACCATCTGCTCATCAATAAAGTGCTCCATCTTTTGCGATGAGATCAAATACTTATACGGTTGAGACTCGACCCCAAACATGTCCTCTTTGGAACGATTGTCCGCTCCCAAAGCGATGGTGAAAGAAGCTATCGAACTGCCACCCAATTCGATTAGCCAGAGAGACTCAGGACTCTGTTCACGTAGGGCCCCTTTCGCAAAGTCGTCCCATTCGCTCAGGCGAGCGTCGATAGAAGACCAAGCCATGATTCGTTTCACAACCGTTACGCTGTCTTGAATTACGGCTTGCGGAGGCAGTGAAAGTACCAAACAACTATTCGCACATTTTGGAATGTCAAAAGAGAATTTGAGGTTGTTCGTCGTGCTCTCGGCAACCGCTTTCGAGGACCAACCGAACAAGGTTTTGAAACGGTTTCGTCGGGAATCAGGTCGACTTCCCAGAGGTTCCACTGAAGTTGGGGTAATTCGCGGCATACCCGATCCGTCGAAGCTCCAGTTCGATAACCCAAACGTGTCCATTCGTTCGCCAACTGATGTCGGCGATTGAATCGCGAGGGTCCATGGTCGAAGAGCGATTCCTTCTCCAGCACGTGCTTCGCCCGCAAACGCCAATCGGGAGCGTTCAGAGAGCAGGTCCGCGCCAACGAGCTTGGCCACGTAGAAGCTCGAAACCAACTCGGCAACCCCTGAGTTGTCGAATCCCTGTTCTGAAGCTTCAATGGCCTGTTTGGCATAATTATCAATGAGTTCCTCCAGTCTCTTGACCTCTACTTGTCGAAACGCGTCGATGCCTATCGAACCGAGATCATTGCTTGGAACGAAAACGCGTTGGTAAGGGATTGGCTTGGACTGGCCCCCGTCGAGTTGCGCGGGGCTGGCACAAACTAAGTTGTGCATCATGAAGACTGTAGCAAACAAAAAACATACTGCAGAACCAACCTGGACTACGAATCGACTAGCAGACAGTTCGGTACCGGCAAGAGTTGCGAACGAGAGATGGACGCTCCCACCAAGTCCGGCTTTGACTTGGCGTGGGTCCCTCTCCAATCGAAATAACGAAATGAAATTGTCCCGTCGCATCATTGCCTCCCATCGCCGTCGCGTGCGTGGGTCGAAGACAATGGCTTTTCCAAATCGGAAGCCTTGGAAGCCACAGACATAACAGTGCCCGCCGATTTTGCGAGTACCGCGACTCCGAATGATGGAATGGAAAGAGGCACTCCAAGAATTGCTGGGGAGGAGGGCCGCAACGCAAACACGCTTCGACGACGAGCGCGTCGGTCGACACCCCATTTCAGAATTGCATATATCGCTGCAATTCCGAAGGCTATAATCAAACACTGAACCAGTGCAATCGTCAGATCCCAAGCCCATTGCGAAAATGCCAACCCGAAAAGCAATAGGATTACAATGATCCAAGGTCTGCGCATCCAACGAAATTCCATCGCCAAAAAGGAGATGATTAAGACAAATAAAGCAACCGGTGCCCAAAGCAAGATGCGGGGAGCAGTCGATACCTTCATGGATGCTGTATGATCCAGCGAAAAGAAAACATATTGGTTGGTTTGCTGACTCACAAATGGCTGACTGGTTGCTCCCATAAAACTACTAAGTGTGTCTTGATTCCATTCACTCTTTCGTCCAAACCAAAGGTCCTGCCATTTCCATCGATAGCCAGGGGACAGCGTTGAAGTGTTTCCAATAACATGAACGCTTGACGGAACAACGACCTGCCACGCGAATGGAGCTCGAGAAGTCGAATGGATGATTGCGAGCGGCTCCGCACTAAGTGTCTTGAGCCACTGAGACTTCATCGCAGACCAAATAAAAACTTCTAAAACATAACTCTTCTCGATGGAGGGATTCAATTCCGAAACACCAGAGTCCAAAGGTAGATCGACTCGGTTTATGTCGTTGAAACTCGGGACTACCTTGTTTCCATTGATGATGAAAACTGCGTTGGCCATTCGTATCGCAGGAAGACTCAACGCAAGCGAACTCCCTCTCGTTTTAAAACGCAGCACATGCCGATCGCGTTGCTCAATCGCATTGACAATCGTCTGAAGCCAAACGGATTCCACGTCAACCTCCATTTCGTTGAGTGCCGGCAGGAAACTCAAGTTACCAATCAGTCGGGGTTCCATTTGAGTGCGATCAAAGGGTATTGTGGTCGCATTGCCTTCGACCCCGCCCAAAAGGGATTGCACAACACATCGAATATCGTTGGATAGCACAATTTCCCCAGTCGATTTGCCCACCAACAGAGAGTCATCTGGCTTGTCACTGGCGATCCAAGGGAGGAGCCAATCAAAAGGAACTACAGAAGTGGACACCGGCGAATCATGGTTAATCTTTTTCCGAATGATCAACCTGCGTTCGCTTACGAGCTCCGCGTTTCGCTGAGATGGCGGCAATTCGATTTGCATCCAAGTGTAGCGATTATCAAACCCAGGTGAGAAGTATGGGACAGACGCAACAGTGTTGGAATCTTGGATTGGCTTCATCGAAACGGGGATGTCATCGACACTCAATCGGATTGATTCCGGAAGGTACGCATTGGAATGATCTTGCCCAACGCCGATCATCCATCCCTTAGGAACAGCTAGCCTCAAGGATTTTATTCGACCGCTAGTTTGAACCAAACGCCAAGTTTGGACGAAATCGATTTCCGAGGACGTAACGAAAATCTTTGTTTGCGAGTTCGTGTCCACGATGGACCCAAGAGGTTCGTATTTACCCGCCCATTCCTGCCAACTCTTCGCCTTTTCAAGGCGATACCTCAAAGTGGAATAGCGGTTGATCGATTTGGGTTCCACGATTTGCTTAAAGGAATCCAACATAGAAGCTGCGGGTTCCAATTCAGCGGTCGTAGATCGAATCAACAGTTCGCCCCCAATGCTCGATGATTGCCGCTGCTGCGATTCTGGATCTAACCAAGACAACATAGGTAGTGAGAATCCAAATTCCTGTTTTGCCTCCTCCACCTGGGTTGGCTGTACCTGCGGGAGCGAAAGTACAAATGAGATGCTCCGGGTGGGTTGACGAGTATTTTCCTCGCGCCCACTCGGCGATGTCAGGCCCGCTTCTGTGGAATTGGTTGGCCCTTCGAGCGGCCTAACGCCGAGCGTTCCTGTCTTAGGTAACATTGCATCTAATAGTTCTCCTAAACTTAGTGGTATCGAGGTGTTTTGTTGAGCTCCGCCTGGATCGACCGTGGACCGACTGCGTATTGCGTTCAGATCGAGGTCCCGACCAGACGGTTGCAACTGGACTCTCTCGACCGTCCATCCACGCACGTCCAACTGCAAAAACGGGAGTGAGCGAACATCTCCCAGTAGGTCGATGCTGCCATTGAGTCGCAAGATGTTCGCGTCTACTTCGACGTTGTAAGAGGCCTTTAAATCCGATGCACGGTCTCCGGCGTTCCAATCCGCATACAATGGTTCATTCTGATGTTGAAATCGAAACAAGTAATTGAGTGAATCACTTCCGTCATTTGACTGAGACTGCCTTGCAAACTGAATATTCAATTGCGGATCCCATCGAAATGAAACGTTCCTTGGAACCGCAATCTCAATGCTTCCAATATGCCGTTGGACGCCTTCCACTCGCAACATGGAAAAGGTTCTTCGATTGGATTCATCATTATCTGATGTTTGCCATTCAATAGGCAATTCCATTTCGGTCCGAGAAAACGCTTCCTCGAATTCCAATAGAAGTGAGTTTGGCGAATCCGCATGTGTCGAATCGCTTTTCCCAAGTCGATATCCAGGGAACGATTGCGAACTAGCCATCGGCTCTCGCCATTGGCTTTTCGGAGGCAAACCAATTAGGAACCGGCGTCCGCCTAGCGTTTTCGGACCACGTATCGTCAAGTTCGTCGCGGCACGAAACTCTCCAGCTTCCATAAGCGATACATACTTCGTGTTACTCACCACCTCGATCGCTTGAACCTGTTCCGCGAAATCTCGCTTCGTCCAGGTAATGGTAGTCGCCCCCCCTGAAGAGCGAATGATTGCAACCGACTTCGCACCAACGTCCTGAAATGGCTCAGTAATTTCTGAACCGTTCCCGATTACATTAATATCCCATTGCCCGAGCGGTAATTCAAACCGAACAACTGTCTGAACCGGTGGCATATCCAATCGCAATGAAAAACCCTGAGGCATTGATCGCACCTTGGATAGGGCATCAAAGTGCAAATACCTTATCCCCGAAACTCCCGGCGCAACGCGCCAAACATATCCAGTTTTGTCGCTAGAGACCCGTAGCGGCGGGAAATCCGAGGCATCATTCACGGACGTTTGCGGTATCGGTTGCAGAGTACCAAGAGCAATCGGTACGCTAATCCAATTGGCATTTGCTTCAGGAAGACTTGCAAGCGCATTGACTTTGATTCGAGCGATCGAGGGATCAATCGCAATGTCAAGCTCCAATCGCTCAAGTAAGTCCTTGGCCAATGACGCAGGATCCGAGCTTTTCGAATTGAGGAAGTTCTCCAATTCCTCATACTTCGACTTGGGGACAAACACACTTTCCCCCATTCCATTTCGCATGATAATTGCATCTTGTCGAATCCCAGGTGCCAAAACTTCCGGCGTCTTGTCTGGAATCGTCAACCGCGGCATACCCACAGGTTCTTGCGGGCAGGCTGTAGGCAAAACATGGATGCACAGCAACCAAATGCAGCTAATCAGCACTCGCCTAAACGCCAAAGAAATTGCTCGACGAGTTCTTAGCCGTATAACTGTTTCTCGAGACACAAGAAGGCCAAGCTAGATTGGGGAAACGATTGAGAGCTGACAAGTGTCGGAACAGTCGAAATCGTCCCGAGCTCTCCATTTTACGCAATCCTCACAACCTTTGGTACCGAATTCGGCTCCGTGCGCCAAATCAACGCACAGAAAGCAATCGTTAAAGCCGCAATCATCACCACAATCCGCACAAAACGATTTGTGGTTGACGCCTAATAGATCAAGGTCGTGCTGAAGAGGGGGCCGGCAGTTCTTTGACGGACATCATTCCACCCATTCCGCCGCCACCCATACCGCCACCCATTCCACCCATGCCGCCACCCATGCCACCACCCATGCCACCACCCATGCCACCACCCATTCCACCACCCATGCCGCCACCCATTCCGCCCATGCCGCCACCCATGCCACCCATTCCACCACTCATAATGGGCACGACCAGATCTCCAACTGGATAAACGCGAACCACGTTTGCAGACGTCTTCTTGCTTGTAATTCGCATCACTTCGTCTTCGATCACATAAGTTAACTGCAAGGGCTCTAGAATCAACTTCAGCGCGGAGCGGAAAGAAACCACGGGGAGATCCAATGTGATTGCCTCATCCGGTGTAATACTCTCTTCTTCAAGGGCTTTTTCATCGAGAATGATTGGAATGTCGTACAGTCCTTTGAAGTACTTTACGACCCCTGAAAGAGGCGTTGCATTGAAATTCACTTCGCCGCGCTCGTTAAGCACTCGGTAGATCTTGCGTTCGGATTCCTTTCCGCCAGACAAATCAATTGAGCCGTATCGTTCAAGCCGTCGCGCACTGAGAGCTTGCCAAACATCGGCTGGCGGGTAGAGAACTGGCGGGTCGTCCACAAAAGGGACCAAAGCCTGTTCGTTCAAGTAGAGTGAATCCACAAAAGCTCTGCTTCGTTTCCTGACCACGTCGTGAATCAGTTGATGATTGGCCGCCATGTTGGATTCTATGTTGGTCACGATATCGATGGTTGAGTTGCGGTCGATCGCGGTGACTTGGGGTGCAATCTCGTTGTTTGCGGCCGAAAAAAGTTGCTGGGCCATCAACGAGTTGTATCGCTCGACCAATTGCTGCACCGTTGCGTTTCGGCGTTCCGTCTCGGCGATAAGCCGTTTAGAGGCCGATTGGCTAGCTTGGACCGCCTCGGTTCTCGAAACCTGTTCCTTTAAGCTAATTTCCGATCTAGCGGCCGATTGTATTGCTGATGCAACCTGAGACTCAAGCCTTCCGCGGCCGGCTGCGTCTAGTTCTGTTGCTCTACGGATTTGGTCCTGCAGTGATTTGAGCGATAACTTCGTTGCGGACGGATCACGACTCTTGCGGGCATAGGTCAATTCGCTTCTGACTTGAGCCTCCAACTGTTGCGCAGCTGCCTGTCTCAATCCTTGGTCCTCGGCAAGCAAATCGCTCGCAATGGTGGCTTCGCTGGCCCCGCCATCGCTGGACAAGGTAACGCCAACAGGATCCGCAAAGGGGTCATTTGAAGGCGATTGAGCTGAGTAACTCACCGAAAAAAGAAATCCCAATCCTAGAAAACAAGAAATGGGGGTCGAAAATCTCCGCCCCGCGCAGGCAGAAATACTGAAAATTCGCATGATCCTTCGGTCCTTATCAACTCGATCGAGTAAGAGAACCGTAGACGTTGCGCGAGTGGCTACGAATTTCGATAGTGGCAATTCACTTCGCGATGTCCTCAGAGGCAATTGCTATGAAGCATAGCTGAGAGTTCTCAGATTGAACTCTATAATACTCGTAGAAAGGCAAACAAATTTCCAATGCGGACCCGCAATCATCGCGTCTAAACCCCAAACAACCTCAAGAGAGGCAAGGCGTTGAACAATTCCATTCGATTCACCTCACTGTAAACCTTTGATTTTGGCAACCTCCAGTGGAGTTAAATACTCATCTCCGGCAATCGAAACAAAAAAGGGGCATGTAATTCATGCCCCTTTTAGAATAGCAAACGATTACAAACGACAACTATTCTTCGTTGACTTCTGCATCGGAAATCGGCGGCAACGGAACTTCTTCATGGCCAGATTGTGGACGAGGTGCGTCTACTAACAATGGGAAGCTTTGCTCAGCTGCTGCTGTGCCCCGATTAACGAGGTCCTCAAGAGCTTCTTTGCGATAGCTAACTTCCGAATCTTGGAAGACGCGGAAACCAGTGCCTGCAGGAATAAGGTGTCCAAGGATGACATTCTCCTTAAGTCCAACGAGCCTATCCACTTTTCCTGCCAATGCCGCTTCGGTCAAAACTTTCGTCGTTTCCTGGAAGCTTGCTGCAGAAATAAAGCTGTTGCTTTGCACAGCCGCTTTGGTGATCCCAAGCAATTGGACTTCGCCGTGGGCGGGCTTTGGCTTCTTGCCCTTAGCCGCCTTTCCACCCAAAGCTTCGCACTGAGCGTTGGAGGTTTCAAAGGCTTCCTTGGGGACAATGGCGCCCAATGCAAATTCCGTGTCTCCTGGATCCGTAATTTTCAAGCACTTCGCAAGCTGATCGTTATGCCGTTTGAATTCAAACCTATCCATAACCAAACCGGACAGCAAGTTCGTGTCGCCAGCGTTGGTAATCTTAATCTTTCGCAACATCCGAGCGATAATGATCTCGATGTGTTTGTCGCTGATTTCAACGCGTTGGAGACGGTAAACCTGTTGCACTTCGTGCACTAGGTACTGCTGAACCGCTTCTTCACCGCTAACACGAAGAATATCGTGCGGAACCAATGGTCCTTCCACGAGCGCTTGTCCGGCCTTGACCGTATCACCCGAGGTCACCATGAACCGCTTGCCAGGTGGCACCAAATGTTCTGTTTCCTCACCACTCTCGCTTCGCACAACAATCGATCGCTTACCCCGCTTTCGATCCTTGGAGATTTCGATAACTCCATCCAATTCGGCAACAACGGCTGGGTCCTTGGGCTTTCGTGCTTCAAAGATTTCAGTAACACGGGGCAGACCGCCCGTGATGTCACGTACCCCGGTCGCTTCGCGTGGCATTTCGGCCAACTCTGTACCCGCGTTGACTTGCTTACCTTCACTGCAGTTGATAACCGCCTTGTCGGGTAGGTAGTGTACGTCCAGAGCCTTACCGTCCGCATCCTCGATAACGATTTGTGGATGGTACTTACCGCGTGCATCCATGATGCGTCGACGGATGTTTCCGCTTGGGTCTTTCTCCAATTTCAAAGTTTCGCCTTCGATGATGTCTACGAACGAAACTTTTCCGCTCGCTGTCGAGAAGATAGGGATTTTGTGGGGATTCCATTCGCATAGCTGCTGTCCCTTGACAATTTCTTGATCTTCTTTGACGCTCAAACGAGCACCAGATGGAACGTCGTAGCGTTCGATTTCGCGACCACGCGCGTCTACCAGAGCGATTTCACAATTGCGAGTCAGGACCACATCATGTCCATCATCGTTGGTAACCAATCTCATTTTCATGAACTTAACGATACCACCCTTCTTGGCCTTGATATCGCTTTCTTCCATGCTTGTACTAGCCGCTCCACCTTGGTGGAAAGTACGCATGGTGAGTTGTGTTCCAGGCTCACCAATACTTTGGGCCGCGATAATGCCGACGGCCATCCCTTCTTCGACCAATGCACCGGTGCTCATGTCCATACCATAACAGGTGCGGCAGATACCCAATGGCGCATCGCAAGTCATCGGCGAACGAACTTGAATTTTTTCCAAGCCCATTTCTTCGATTTTTCGAGCGATTTCGCGGGTGATCATTTGATCTTCGGCAACAATGGTTTCGGCTGTGATCAAGTTGACAATGTTCTGACGGCTCACACGACCTGCGATTGAGTCCGCCAATCTGACTTCGACCTTCTCGCCGCGATAGATAACACCCTTGGTGATACCCTGTGTGGTCAAGCAGTCGTTCATGGTGATAACGACGTTTTGCGCAACGTCTGCGAGCTTGCGGGTCAAATATCCCGAGTCAGCCGTCTTGAGCGCTGTATCGGCCAAGCCTTTGCGTGCACCGTGGGTCGAGCTGAAGTACTCGAGAACGGTGAGACCTTCCCGAAAATTCGACTTGATCGGAGTCTCGATAATTTCGCCGGTCGGCTTGGCCATCAAACCTCGCATACCAGCCAATTGTCGAATCTGCTCAATACCACCTCGAGCACCGGAGGAGGCCATCAAAAACACCGGATTAATATACCACTTGCCGCGGTGCGTATCCGTTTCCATCGCCGCCAACATGTCCTTCGTGATCAACTCGCGCGTCGCCGTCCAAGCGTCTAGCACCTGGTTATAACGTTCTTGCGCGGTCATAACCCCCTTGAGATAGTTCTTTTGGAACGTCATCACTTTCTTGTCCGCGTCGGCGATGTGCTTGATCTTGGAATCAGGCGTGACAAGGTCATCGGCGCCGAAGGAAAGACCGCTGCGTGTTGACTCGCGGAAACCGAGTTGATTCATATCATCGAGCAGTTTGATCGTTGGCCGTCGCCCGAGACGGTGGTAACAGTCGCTGATTACTGCCGCCAAATCACTGCCCTTCAAAGCGATGTTATAGAAATCCATCCCTTGTGGCAGAATCGAATTGAAGAGAATTCGACCGTAAGTTGTTTGAACGATCGCGCCGTACTTCGTGCCCGGATCCTCCGATTTGAGCCGGCGATCCTTTGGTAGTCGCACTTTGATTTTCGCATGCATGGCAATGATCCCTTGTTGATGAGCGTAGTCCGCTTCCATCATCGTTGCAAAGATCATTCCCTCACCTTGTTGGTCAGGTAATTCGACTGAAATGTAATTACAACCCATCACCGTATCCTGCGATGGGCTCATAATCGGCTTGCCATTACTCGGCGCGAAAATGTTGTGTGTGCTCATCATCAAGGTGTGAGCCTCTACCTGAGCTTCAATAGACAATGGCAGGTGAACAGCCATTTGGTCACCGTCGAAGTCGGCGTTGAACCCTTTGCAAACAAGCGGGTGCAAGTGAATTGCGTTCCCTTCCACCAGGATTGGCTCGAATGCTTGAATCCCCATTCGGTGCAGCGTTGGAGCGCGATTTAGCAGAACGGGGTGATTGCGAATCACTTGTTCGAGAATGTCCCAAACCTCTTCGTCTTTTCGCTCAAGCATCTTCTTCGCAGACTTGATCGTATCGGCATGCCCGAGTTCCTTGAGTTTGCGAATAATAAAGGGTTGATACAACTCCAACGCGATTTTCTTGGGAAGTCCACACTGGTGCAATCGCAATCTAGGACCAACCACGATCACGCTTCTCGCAGAATAATCCACGCGCTTGCCGAGGAGATTCTCGCGGAAACGCCCTTGCTTGCCTTTGATCATGTCCGTTAGCGACTTGAGCGGCCGGTTGCTGCTGCCTAGAACCGGTCGTTTGCAGCGTCCATTGTCGAACAAAGCATCGACCGATTGCTGCAGCATGCGCTTTTCATTGCGAATAATTACCTCAGGCGCATTCAAATCCACCAACTTGCGAAGGCGATTGTTTCTGTTGATGATTCGGCGATAAAGGTCATTCAAGTCGGAGGTTGCAAAGTTTCCACTGTCCAACAAGACAAGCGGACGAAGATCCGGCGGAATCACCGGGATCACATCCAAAACCATCCACTCAGGGCGGTTCTCGCTATCGCGAATCGACTCTACCAACTTCAATCGATTGATCAAATCCTTCTTGCGCTGTTTGCTACTCGTTTCGGACAATTCCACACGGAGCACTTCTGATAGCTTGACCAAGTCAAGCGATTGAAGAAGCTTGCGTACGGCTTCTGCACCCATGTCCGCTTCGAAGGATTCACCGTATTGCGCACGTGCGGCACGATACTCTTCTTCCGTTAGCAATTGCTGGTTTTCGAGTTCGGTCGTACCTGCATTGGTGACAACATAGTCTTGGAAATAAATCACCTTTTCGAGACTGGTCGTCTTCATCTCGAGCAAGTTGCCCAATCGGCTCGGCATGGCTTTAAAAAACCAAATGTGAGCGACTGGTGCGGCGAGCTCGATATGGCCCATCCGTTTGCGTCGAACGCGAGAGTGGGTCACCTTCACCCCGCAACGATCGCAAATCATCCCCTTGTACTTCATGCCCCGGTACTTCCCACAAGCGCACTCCCAGTCCTTTTCAGGGCCAAAAATACGTTCGCAGAACAGTCCATCTTTTTCTGGACGGTACGTACGGTAGTTGATCGTCTCGGGTTTCTTGACTTCACCAAACGACCACGAACGAATGTCCTGAGGTCTCGCTAGGGAAATTTTAACTGACGTATAATCGTTTACGCGATCGTAGGTGGCTTCGGCATTTGCCATTACGAAAAACTCCTGTTCTCAACGATTCGGCGATTAACTCGAACTCAAGTCAAACAACTGAATCGTCTAAGGTAATAAATGAGGGTGGAGAATGCTTATTTTGTGTTGCAAAACCCGGGCTGGGTTTTGCGTGTCGGTGGTTTTCGGCTTTTCTAGTCGACTCTAACTCGTTCGCTTTCGCATTGGAGTTTGATTCGATTAAAGTCGTCGTTTTTCGAGACGCATGTTGAGTGCAAGACCGCGAATTTCGTTGGTTAAAACGTCGAAGCTGGCTGGTGTCCCTGCTTCCAGAGTATTCTCGCCCTTAACCATCGATTCGTAGATCTTGGTACGTCCCTCCACGTCATCGCTTTTGACAGTAAGCAATTCCTGAAGGATGTACGCGGCACCGTATGCTTCGAGAGCCCACACTTCCATTTCGCCGAAGCGTTGACCGCCGAAGCGTGCTTTGCCACCGAGTGGTTGCTGCGTAATGAGCGAGTAGGGTCCTGTGCTTCGTGCGTGAACCTTGTCATCAACCAAGTGATGCAATTTGAGCATGTAGATGTAACCCACTGTGGTTTCTTGGTTCATCTGCTCGCCAGTTCGACCATCATAAAGCCGAATCTTGCCGTGTCGTGGTAGGCCAGCCTCTTCCAGCGCTTCGTTGATGTCCGTTTCCGTTGCCCCATCGAACACCGGTGTTAAAGCCTGAAACCCAGATTTAGCTCCCGCCCAACCTAAGTGCGTTTCAAGAATTTGCCCAACGTTCATGCGGCTAGGAACCCCAAGTGGGTTAAGCATGATCTGCAAAGGTGTCCCGTCGGGTAGGAACGGCATATCCTCTACCGGCAACACTTTGGAGATAACCCCCTTGTTACCGTGACGACCAGCCATCTTATCACCAACGCTGATGACTCTCTTGGTTGCAATATAAACCTTAACCATCTGTAGCACGCCGCTTCGCAATTCATCGCCGCGCTTCATGCTGTTGAGCTGGCGATCCCGAACGTCGAGCGTTTCTTCTACGGCTGGCCAAAGGTTTTTGTAAACTTTCTTGACTTCCGCGTGCAAACCACCATCGAGGCGGTTTATCAATCGCGACAGGTTAAACGTCTGAGCCTTTTCCGCGATGTACTTTGGATCCTGCCCACCCGTCAACGGTGTGCCATCGTCGTCAGTCAACTTGCCACCGATAGCTTTTTCAAGCTCTTCGGCAAAAGACGCGAACGAAGTTGCAATATCCTTGTTTCCCTCAGTCTCAACGCGTTTGAGTTCCTTTTCGAATTCCTTGCGCTCTTCTTCCGAGAGACTCATGCGTCGAGAGAATTTTTGAGTATCGATCACGATACCCTCAACTCCCGAGCTTACTTCGAGCGAATCGTTTTTGACGTCTTCGCCCGCACGGCCGAAAATAGCATGCAACAACTTCTCTTCCGGTGTCAGTTCGGTCTTGCTCTTAGGCGAGACCTTACCCACTAAGATATCGCCGGGAGCAACGTAGGTTCCAATTTGAACAATACCGCTCTCATCCAAATTGCGAAGCGCCTTTTCGCTTACGTTCGGAATATCGCGAGTGAACTCCTCGCGGCCCAGTTTCGTCTCGCGAATCTCAACGTCAAACTCTTCGATATGAATCGAAGTGTAGACGTCTTGTTTGACCAGTTCTTCACTGATGATGATCGCATCTTCATAGTTGTATCCGTCGAAGGACATGAATCCAACCAGAACATTTCTGCCGAGAGCTAGCTCGCCTAAGTGTGTCGATGCACCGTCTGCGATAATTTGCCCCTTTTCGACCTTGTCCCCCATTTGAATGATTGGACGTTGGTTTAGGCACGTGCGCTCATTGAGACCTTGGTACTTTTTTAGGTGGTAAATGTCGTTGCCAACTTCGATGCGCATCGAGTCCACATAAGTGACTTTACCGGCTTTTCGAGCTCGGACCACCATGGAGCTATTTGCTGCAACCTCCCGCTCAAGACCCGTCCCAACTATTGCCGGTTCGGCGACCAACAATGGGACCGCTTGACGCTGCATGTTGGACCCCATGAGGGCACGATTCGCATCGTCATGCTCCAAGAACGGAATCAAACCGGCCGATACACCGATCATCTGACTCGGTGCGATATCCATGTAGTGAACGGTGTCTGGCGTCACGATCTCGAAGTCGCTACGGTGACGTGCAATCAAACTTGGCCCCGAAACGAGTGCTCCATCCTTGACTGCCAAGTCCGCAGGTCCGATATATGCGTCCGATTCCTCGTCAGCACGCAACCAAACCACTTCTTCCGTAACCTTACCATCAGCAACTTTCCTGTAAGGAGTTACCAAGAATCCATATTCATCCACGCCCGCATAAATGGAGAGCGAACTGATCAAGCCGATGTTGGTACCTTCCGGTGTTTCGATCGGGCATATTCGCCCGTAGTGAGAAATGTGAACATCCCGCACTTCGAAGCCAGCCCGTTTCCGGTTCAAACCACCAGGTCCAAGTGCTGATAATCGACGTTCGTGAGTAAGCTGCGAAAGTGGATTGGTTTGGTCAACCACCTGTGAAAGCTCACCACGACCAAAAAAGTATTCGATGGCGGCGCTGATACTCTTTGGGTTCACCAACGAACGCGGGGTCATGTCCTCAACTTCTTTGAGGCTCATTCGTTCCTGCACAGTTCGGCGAAGCTTCAAAAAACCTTTACGCAACTCCTCGCAAGCCAACTCATCAATAGTTCGAAGCCGACGATTTCCCAAATGGTCGATATCGTCAAAACGAGCATCGGTCTCACTGTCGAACAAATCGATCAAATATCGGATCGACGCAACCAGATCTTCTGGCCGCAATGCCATCTCATCCTCAGGAACTTCTAAGTTCAGTTTTCGGTTGACTCGAAATCGCCCCACTCTACCCAAACGATATCGATTGATGTCGAAAAACTTTTCGTGAAAAAGTGTTCTCGCTTTTTCCAATGCGGGTGGATTTCCTGGGCGAAGCCGTTGGTAAATCCGCAACAGCGCTTCTTCGTGCGAATTGGTATTGTCTTCAGCGATCGAGTTGATGATGTAAGGAACTTTTGGCGCATCCATAACCTGAACACTTTTCACACCGCAGGTGCAAATCGTTTCGGCAATCGCTTTGCTGAACTTTTGCCCAGCCTCGATAATGATTTCTCCAGCGCGCTCATGGTCCGATGGGTAAACAACGTCATCGCCAGCAATCTTGTTTTCGATCTTCGATACGCTACCGCCCCCGGATAGCTTTTCCGGCTTTATCTCGTAAAACGCGTTCAACAAATCTTGCTCAGTACTAAGCTTGGGCGACATCGCACGAAGCAGCGTCATCACCGAAAACTTGCCAGATTGATCGATACGGACAGAAAGCGAATCTTTCTTCGTAACGTTGATCTCGATCCAGCTACCACGCTCAGGGATCACACGCGCTGATGGGAGCTTGCGATCCGAAGTACCCTCCGACTCTTCGACAAAGTCAACGCCGGGAGAACGGTGAAGCTGACTAACAACGACGCGCTCGGCACCGTTGATGATGAACTCACCACCACCGAGCATGATAGGGACGTCTCCCAGATAGACCTCTTCTTCAAGCGGCTGATCTCGCTTGAGCCGAAACCAAACCTTTAACGGCTTCCCGTAAGTTAGACGCAACTGCCGACACTCCTCAGGAGTGTAACGAGGCTTCCCCAGATCATACCGAAGGTATTCGAGCGCGACGGTTTTGTCATAGCTCTCAACGGGAAAAATTTCACGAAAGACAGACTCAAGCCCTTGGTTTTTCCGCTTGTCCGACGGAATATCCTCCTGCAAAAACGCCTCGTACGACGATGTTTGCAAGGTGGTCAAGTTCGGAATAGGGAATTGACTACGGCCAGAACCGAAAACGCGAATGGTGCTGGTCTGAAGTCGTCGCTTGGAGGATGTTGCCATGGAGACTAGCTAATTCTCAAAGTGGATCTGAAAGGAAATGGAAGATGATTCGAAATACTGGACCGGATTGCAAGTCGATTTAACTCAACAGACATTGCCACAGCAATTCGCATCGACCGGGAAGAACATACGCTCCCGACGATAGAAGTGAGGTATTTCGCAAGATTTAGACATGGGAGGAAGTGACGAGGCGGACGCCCAACGTGGGCCGGCCTCAAGCCACATACAATTCGAGGATCTAGGAGCATGAATCTGAACAACAAAGTATCCGTCCAATGCTCTCCCCCCAAATTAAAGCCCCGACCGCAGAAGGTTTTCCTGCGGTCCGAAACTGTTTTGCCAAATATGCCAAAGTTCACCTCCAAAGTGTACTGATCCTAGCCGTACCGCATAGACCAACCCAACTTGATTTGGAATATTTTTTCAAAGAAATATCGCCAATGGCACTCGGCTAGCTCTGGCTTCGATTCGACCCTAAGATCGGCGGAATTTGCGAAACTAATGATGCGCCATGGGTTTAGGATCAACACGAAATCACTGCGAAGGTCGTGGAAAATATCATGAATCGTCTTGTGTCTGCCGCTTGCCTCCAGAGCATTTTATGCCCGAAATACTTGAATTCGCAGAGGACTCACTCTCTAAGTGGCTATCTAGAGCCGTGGAAACCCAATCTTCGGATTTGCATTTGGTTTGCGGATACCCTCCAGTATTAAGGACGAACGGAAAGCTATGGCAGATCGCAGGCGAAGTAGCCCTAGACAAAAACAGCGTTGAAAAGGTGCTCGAACCAATTTGGGGGGATAAGCAAAAAGTCCAGTTCCAGCAAGATCTCAACTTGGATTACGCCCTCGAAATTGAGATCGGAAACAAAAAATGCCGGTTCCGCGTAAATCTATTCCAGTCCTATGGTTCTTTAGGGGCATGCCTGCGAGTCATTCCAGACGCAATCCCGGATTTTTCATGGACTTCGTTTCCCAAAGAATTGGCCATTCGATTGAGTTCATTCTCAAATGGCTTAATACTGTTTACTGGAGTAACTGGCTCAGGGAAGAGCACAAGCCTTGCAATGATCGTCGAGCATTTGAATCGATTTGGTAGCCAAAGAATCCTAACGGTCGAGGATCCGATCGAGTATCGATTTCCAACCTATTCCAATTCCGTAGTAACTCAACGCGAAGTTGGCCGCGACGTTTCGTCCTTTGCTGACGGTCTCCGATTTGGGTTGCGACAAGATCCCGATGTCATTCTGGTCGGCGAAATCCGCGACATTGAAACTGCACGCATGGCGCTAAGCGCGGCTGAAACGGGGCATTTGATTTTTTCCACTTTGCATACTCGGGATGCCAAAGGTTCGATATCTCGCTACACGGATTTCTTTCCTCAGCAAGTTCAGAACGAGATTCGTACGCAGTTAGCATCGGGGCTGCGAGCCGTGATTTGCCAACGACTTCTCACAAGCATTGTCGAAGGGGAGAAGCAAGAACTTGCGTTGGAGATCCTGTTCAACACGCCTCCCGTTGGAGCCGCGATCAGACAGGGCAAGTTGGAGAGCATTGACACCAGCATAGTGACCGGACGTGCCGACGGGATGATATCGATGGACGAGTCCATAAAAAGGATACTCGCTGACGGTCGAATAAGTCGAGCGACTGCAGAAAGTTTGATCTCCGATCGAGCATTGCTTAGATAACGAATAAAAATCGATTTAGAGAATGCTTAACAAGTTGCGCGAGCTGCTGACTCACGCATTGTTTCGCTACCAGGCTGCTTGTCTTATCTATTGTTTGATGTCGGACCACATGTATCTGATGCGGAAAGGCCTTGCAGAGCAATCGAACCAACCAATTAAAAGCGATGAAAGCATTTCGTCAGGATTTGAATGATGTGTTAAGGCTGCCCGGCGCAGCCCGTTTGAGACTTTCTACCGAAAAAGGCTGGGAAGAAATCTGACGAACGTTGGCGTTCCGGAAACGCACAGAATGCTTTCGCAGTCCGCTACGGTTATACTCATGCATACTCAAGAAACTACAAATCTATGAAACAAAACTTAGCGATCTTACTCCTGCTGGGCTTGATGTGTTCGGCAATCTCGGCTGCCGAAAAAACTCGCGTCTTTGTACTCACAGACATTGAGAACGAGCCTGATGACGCGATGTCGATGGTGCGGTTTCTGACGTATGCCAGCCATTTCGATATCGAAGGGCTCGCGGCAACGACGTCCATACATCAGCCGAATCGAGTCGCCCCGCAGCGCATTCTTCAGATTGTCGAAGCCTATGGCAAAGTGCGGGACTCTTTGGAAATCCATGAACTGGGTTATCCAACTGCGCACTTTCTTCGGCAACGTGTGACCGAAGGGTTGCCGATATATGGAATGAACGGAGTCGGTCATGGCAAAGATTCTCAAGCATCAGACGCGCTGATTAAAGCAGTGGATGCTGACGACCCTCGACCAATATGGGTGACTGCGTGGGGCGGGCCTAATGTGCTGGCTCAGTCGTTATGGAAGGTGCAGAAGACGCGATCGAAAGATGAATTGAAAAATTTTGTCGCAAAGCTGCGTGTTTATACGATCTCTGACCAGGACGACAGTGGTCCGTGGATGCGTGAACATTTTCCCGAACTGTTTTATGTGGCGAGTCCCGGAGCGCATGCGGGCGGAGCGTATCACCATGCGACATGGAGCGGAATCAGCGGCGACTACTTCCATGGCAGGTTCTCAGGTGCTGACTTCAATCTCGTGACCAATGAATGGCTCGACAAAAATATTCGTCGAAAAGGACCGCTTGGAAAGGAGTACCCGCATTGGGAATTCCTGATGGAAGGGGATACTCCGTCCTTCCTCAACCTCATCAACAATGGGCTAAGCGATTCAGAGCAGCCCAACTGGGGTGGCTGGGGAGGCCGCTATGAACTGCATACGCCGCGAATGCAAAAGTGGCACTTGCAGGAAGAGACTCGGCCGTTCTGGACCGATGCAGAAGACGAAGTACTGGGCACCGACAGCAGGTGGCATACGGGCAACCACGCCACGATCTGGCGTTGGCGCGAAGCCTGCCAGTGTGACTTCGCCGCGAGGATGGACTGGACGATCAAGTCCTATGACAAAGCGAATCATCCGCCGGTCCCGCAGCTTGGACATTCCGATCGATTGGTTGCAAGGCCCGGCGAAGACGTGTTCTTGAGCGCTGAAGGATCGAGTGACCCGGATGGTAACGCACTTTCCTACTGCTGGTTTTACTACGGTGAAGCGGGCACGTTGCTGACCTCCAGTGGAACAAGCGGACAGCCCGTTCCGATCCGGCATTTCGACCAGGTCAAAGCGTCGTTCACTGTCCCGACCGGTCGCGTCATGCCGCCTGGGATTGGAACGATGCACATCATCCTCGCCGTCACCGACCATGGCACACCGCGTTTGACCCGTTACCGACGAGTGATCGTAGAGGTTAAGAAGCAGGACACCAAGAGATGAACGACCTTCCGATCCGAGGTCGATAGCGAAAGTCGTCAAGACTTTCGGCCCATTGTGTGGCAGAAACTCCTGGGTCATTCTGCGCACGGATTATTGAATGTTTTTCATTCGTGGAGATTTCGGTGAATGAAGTTTGAGCGATGTTTCCCAGACTGTCAAAAAGTTTCCCAGACTGGTCAAAAACTTGTGCCACTGAGAAACATTTTAGCCTTGCCTCGATCGAACGGATTGGCGTTGGACTATCCGTTTCGGTGTCGCTCGGCGGGAATTCCTTCGCTGATTCATGAGTATTTTCTCCCATCGCCGTCGATGAATCTGCGAAAGTCGTAACGAATTCGCAAAAAACCACTCAAAACCCTGACTTTTTATGAAGGTCACGATCGCGTCATGCATCTAAAAACAGTATCCTCAACTTCGGATTACAAACTCAAAGGGGAACTATGCAAGCTTACGCGTTGAGAAAAGTGCTTTTGCTTGCAGTTTTTGTGTTTCAAATTGTCGGTGGAAGTCCGTGTTGTTGCCTCTCCCGATTGGTGGTCTCCTCTTTAGATTTCAGGCTGAACTCAACCGTTTCTAGGGTGACTCCAGCAAGGGAGCCTGCCTGCCCAAAATGCAGCCAACGCCTTGCCGAATCCAGCCAGGGTATTTCGAATTGTGACGTTTCGAATCGACCCAAGGGGCGCGCGGGCATTTCAGGTAACGAGAATTGCAATTGTGTCCGCAATCTGCTCGTAAGAAATCCGGAGGAAAAGTTAAACCGCGATTCGCTAGACCAGAGAGTTTATTTGCTCTACGACCTACACAAACCACTTAGTGAATTGTGTTGGCTGTTGGCGATTCAGAAGAATGTAAAGTGCTCGTACTCACCACCGCGTTGTCAAGGGCCAGCCAATCGTTATTGGCATTGCATTGCGTGCATTTGGATAGTTTGAACGCGATCGAACGCCACATTGTTCCTTCGATCAAACGAAATTCGATGGATGTTGGTTGCTAAGTCTACTTTAGCCTCGACGACCAGACAATTTCTTTCATTTGCGTGAAGTTCCGGTGCCATCATGACATCCAATAAGTACCCTTTGCCGAGTAACGAGCACTCCGACAATCAATCCGTTGCCGAATTGTCAGAGTGGATTCGTGGCGCTGCTCGTGGCGACCAAGAATCGCAGAAGAAGATATACCAACGAATCGCAGCACAAATCGTTCGCATTGTGCGACGGATCGTTGGGCAAGACCATGTCGACGATGTGGTTCAAGACTTCTTTCTAATCTTGTTCGCCAAAATCAGCCAATTTCGATTTGAGTCGTCCTTTGAGACATGGGTTCACCGTATGGCCGTCAATCAATCTCTGCAGCATCTTCGCAAGTCAAATCGCGAACAAGAACGCATACGCCAATTTGCTGGTGACGCGGCCCCGCGGTCCTCGCTTAAACAGGAGCATTCCTCGCATGAAGATGCCGAAGTGCTAGAGATTGCGATGAACCATTTGTCTGGCGACCAACGTGCATTATTGCACATGAAAGAAGTCGAAGGCTTCGGCTATCAACAGATTGCCGAAGTGCTTGGTGTGCCAGAAGGAACGGTGGGTTCTAGGCTAAACAAAGCCAGGTCCGAACTAAAGTCAGCGCTTACTCAATTGGGATGGGAGGTTTGATTATCACGAACTGCAAAGATGTTGCTGATAAACTGTCTCAGTTCATGGATGGAGAACTAGACTCCGCAATGCACGAGCGGATGTCGTTGCATATCGAATCTTGTGATTCATGCAGAAAAGAGCTGGAGTGCTTTCGTCGCATTGGCATATGGATGCGAGAAGGCGAGGTACCTGTCGATACAGAAGTAGCTTGGGAACGCATCGAAGCGGCGATCCCTTCAACGCGGAAACTGAATGATCGATGGTCTCTAAAATGGGTTGTACCCGCACTTGCATTGGCTGCGTCCTTGGGATTCGTGATGGCGAGAACAGTATGGTTTCCAATAGACCGAACTAACCTATCGTCGCATGAACATGCTGCACACGACCACGATTCGCTAGCTGTCGATTTTCGAAACGTAATTGATTTCGCACAATCGGAACCGCAAAGAGCCATTTCGAGCCTTGTTGAAAAGTATGATGGAAAAACGCTTGATGCAGAAGCGGCTATGAAATACATCGGCTACCGACCGGCGCTTTTCAGCGGTGTACCCGATGGGTTTCAACGCGTTTCCACTCACGTGCTTAACATGCCCTGCTGCAAATGTACGGCAACGGTTTGTCAACGACCCAATGGAACGTCATTGATCATGTTTGAGCACAAGGATGAACAACCTGTTTGGTTTGGGGACTTGCCCTGTATCGAAACGCAGTGCTCTGGTAAACAGTGTCGAATTATTGAGTCCGCTGGCCAGTTGGCGGTTAGTTGGCGTCAGAACGACCGGCAGTTCACGATGATCGGGGCAGCAGACGTTGCTGAGGTCAGTCAGTGGGTTGAAACTCTGAAATTGTGAAAACAATTTTCAAAACGAGTACCTTAGGCAGCTTCATTCAAACTGACAGCCGCAAAAAACAGTTTGGCAAAGTGGAAGACATGAGACATATCATCAACATAATGGTCGCGTTGCTTCTACCTGCGATTGGGGCAGCACGCGAAGCTGCACGAACCCAAGCGGCTGGGGAAGTCGTAGACCAAAGCGAGCTGAACTAAAATACTTTGGAGAACCGAGTGATCAGGGATTTCCATGATCACTCGGGAGATGTGTTCCGAAGACGCGACGCAGAACCGAGTCCTCGTCGATGAATCCAGGATTTAGTTTTCAGAGCTATTTGGTCATCTTAGCCATTGCGGTGCATTCCTTGGCACAGTTTCGACAAGCCTTGGCACATGCAGCCATTTGCTTGTCGTCAGGAAATTTTTCGCATGCGGCGGCGCAAACTTCACAGCACTTGGTACAGCATTCACATGCATGAGCGCATAGATCGCTCTGGCGGGCACAAAGTGAAGCGCACATCTTGCAGCAATCAGCACAGTCCACGCACAAGCTCATGCATTTGGCGTGTTCTTTTTTTCCTTCGGCTACCAGTTTTGCGCAATAGGCTGAGCAAGAATCACACTGAACTTGGCAATCAGCACATACAGATGCACACTTGAGCATGTGCGAAGCATGAGGACTGTCAGCCGCAGCAGTGACAGCCAAGGAACCAGCTGTCATTGCCAACAAGGCTAACACAGCCGTAGCAAGTGAGAACATTCGTCGGTTTGTTGAATGGACCATAATCATTTTTCCTAAAGGTAACTTGTGGACTTCTTGCGGTGGCAAAATACCCTCGCAATCCTGAGACGATTTCACGTCGTCGGAACTTCTCGGCTCTACGCAACTCTCGTCACGCATTTTTCGTGCCGCAGCATCAGCAACTCGGTACCGGCTGCATCTCCTACGACCCGCAATAACAACAATAGTTTCGACTGTGGTTCGATCATTTGGTTCATCTGCTTGGCCGATGTCGTAGCGTTGGTTATCTAATGACAAACTAAACGACGGTCTCAATAGAGGTTGGCATGCAATAAAAATCTGAATGGCGAAGTCAAATCGAAGTGCTCTTGTTGTTCGTGGTTCAATCAAAACCCCAGTTCCCTTTTTTGATGGACTCTTGGTGTTCGATATGTGATTAAAAGCAATAAAAAAAGCCGGTGAAAAGGCGCCTTTATGAGACGCCCATCCACCGGCTTACTTGTTAATTCGCCTTCCGATTTGCCATCGGCCTGCGCGTTACTTGGTCTACCGTAAATTTCGCTTCGGAAGTTCTCGTTCCGAACGCGGAATTTCTTGTTAGATGCACAAGCAGCCATCGTCCTTCACGAAACTTTCCGATTGTCGGATAACGAGTCCGCAAAGACTCTAAATATGCGGAATTGGCGGGACTATTCGTCAGAGGGACTCGAATGGTCATCACAATCGGCGAGAACGACAGAATCACGCTACTTGGTTCGCATCACCGCGTTCGTTGCAAATTGAACGATATCATTTCGACGTCAAATCAGCGTGCGATTTGCATAATTCCCTGAAGGATTTCCATCCCAACGGCATCCAAATCCGAGTTGATGTTCCTGAGACACCATCAAAATGCTAGTTTAATGGAATTCAAGCCCGTTTATTGACCCTTTTACGCTCGATCTTGGAAGCAAACATGTCAAGAAATCAATTCCTTTGTGTTCTAAAGCGAGCCGTAACAGTGGATATATCGGGAGGGGGAGGCTCCTGCCAAACCCATGCCAAGCTCGGCCAGAGCCTCGCTCTCCCATCAGAATTTTTGACAGGTAGTTTTTACTCTGCCGCTCGCCTAAGTTTGTCGGTATTTGCGGTAGCCGGGCTTGTGATGGCGGGCTGCGACTATTCGTCTACCACTGCGAAACTGCCTGTAATTTCAAAAGCTGATGGCACAGCAACGACGTCAAAGTCGGAACGAAATAAAACTACCGAAGAAGAACATCCACATATTGCAGGTGCCCACGGTGGGATTGTGATTCCTATCGGCTCAGATAGCTACCATGCCGAAGCGGTCATCGAAAAAGATGGCCAGTTTCGTTTGCTAATGCTGGGTGCGGATGAAACGCGTATCCAGGAAGTCGACGTCCAAGCTGTAAAGGCTTATATAAAGGCCGCTGGCGATACCGACGCTACCCCCATTGATATGAAGGCGGTCCCGCAGGATGGAGACGCCAGTGGAAAAACATCGCAATTCGTTGGGAGTTTGCCTGAGTCGACCATCGGGAAAGCGATCGACGTCACCATTCCCAATTTACGAATCGGAACAGAACGATTCCGCGTCGGATTTTCCACCGCAGTTCAGCAACACGATAGCGGTATGCCGGCTGCCGTGAGCGGTGCCGAGGAACAAAAACTCTACTTCACTCCGGGTGGCAAATACACGCAAGCCGATATCGATGCCAATGGAAAGCTGCCGGCTGGTGCTAAGTTTCGAGGCTTCATGTCGAAGCATGACATGTCTCCCAAATCTGGCGATATCATTTGTCCAGTTACCTTTACGAAAGCCAATCCAAAAATTGAATGGCAAGTCGACGGGAAAAAATATCTATTCTGCTGTCCACCGTGCGTTGACGAGTTCGTTCGAATGGCAAAGGAGGAGCCAGATAGTCTCAAGGCTCCTGGAGACTATGTGCAAGGTGCTAAGCAATCCAGCGCGAGTTCGGGTGGTGGTGTGAACAAAAATACGACTTCTCGAAACGCCAAATCAACTGAAGTCGGTCTGGATCCAGAAATCGCAAAAGCACTCGCTGGCTTGTCCGAGGAAGATCGCTCTTTTGTTGACTCGCAGAAGTACTGCGCCATCATGACCGATAAACTGCTTGGATCCATGGGAACCCCATTGAAGGTAGAGGTCAATGGCGAGTCGGTGTTCTTGTGTTGCAAAGGATGTAAAGCCAAGGCACTTCGCGAACCAGAAGCGACTTTAGCGTCGGTCGCTAAGCTTCGCGGTGAGCATGCAGTGAAACGTTAATTCACGCATGGACGGTCATCATCCACATCACTGCAGAGACCTCCGTGCCACTCTCACAAAGATCACTATTGCTGGCAAATTCTATTCCCAATTATTGCGTTTGTCTCCTTGCCGCGTTGCAAGCTGTTTCGCCGGTTCGGGCGCACGAAGGACACCGTCCTTTGCCAACACGAGGCATGGAGGTCAACGTCGAGACCGGAAGTATGATTCTAACGAAGTCAGCACGAGAAACGCTTGACGTAAAGACGGTCGAAGCTGAAGCGAAAGTACTGCCTCGAACGTTAAATGCCTATGGTTCTATTGTCATGCCTTGGGACCGACATGCTGTGATCGCATCACCTTTGACAGGGCGAATCGTTGATCTAAAGGTGAGCCCGGGAGAGACGGTTACCGCTGGGCAAGTGTTAGCCGAGATGGAAAGTCCAGAGCTTGAGCAACTCATACTCGAGTTGCGAGCCGCCCAAGCCGACCTACTACTATCCTCTAAATTGGTAGAAAACATCGGTCAAGCCACTCGCAGTGGAGCTATCCCTGCTGTTCGATTGATCGAAGCCAAGCTGAAGCAGGACCAAGATACGACGGTTGTTGAGTTGGCATCAGTCAAGTGGCGTTCACTGAAACTTCCAGTCACGATGCTCGATGCCATACTGAATTCGCCTCAGCAGAATCATCGACAACTCCTCCAGCTTCGATCACCCATCGAAGGTGTCGTAACACATGCTGACTTATCGCTGGGAAAGGTTGTCGATCCAAAAGAGCACTTGTTCGAGATCATCGATCTTAGAAGTGTGTGGCTAAAAATCCAAGTTTTGGAGAAGGATCTCACAACCGTGTCAACCGGACAATCTGTCAAATTTCAGATGACCACGGATTCCTCTATTTCCTATGGTGGTGAAGTGGATGTGGTGGATTCCTTTTTAGATCCAAATACACATCTTGGGACCGTTTGGGCGACCATGAAGAATGAATTGAATGGAGAGCCCATTTTGCTTCCAGGAATGACGGGACAAGTAAAAGTTGATTCCATGAAAGACAGCGAACACCTTGTGATACCATTTTCGGCCGTGATTCGAGACGGTGCGGAACGCTTTGTCCTTGTCGAGCAAGAACAAACGGCGGTCGCGTCGACTTACAAGAAACAGCCGCTTGTGCTCGGAAAACGATCTGGAGATTTCATCGAAGTTCGCGGTGGTAGCGTCTTTCCCGGCGATCGGGTTGTCACTCGTGGGAGCCATGAACTAGGGAGCTTCTTTGCAAAAGGAGTTCTCAAGGTGAGTCCCGAATCGGCTCGCGACATTGGTTTGAGGACGGCACCGGTTTCCACTGACGCGATCCGTGAAACGATTACGATTGACGGAGTGGTGGATGTTCCTCCTAAGAATCGAAGTATCGCTTCAGCGCAACTCGGTGGAGCCATCTACAGCATCTTGGTCGATCGTGGCCAAATGGTGCACCGAGGCCAAGTACTTGCCGAGATTACAAGCCAAGCGTTTCAGAATCTGCAGCTCGAGTTGCTGCAAACTAGCTTGAACTTGAGCATGAAACAAACGATGGTGGAAAATTTGCGTTCAGCAAAGGAAGCAATTGCTCCGCGACAACTTTGGGAGAACGAAAGTCAACTCAATCAATTTGCAAGTCGCCGAGATGTTGTCATCCAGCGATTGAAGACGGCGGGGATGGCTGACCTGCAAATCGCGGAGTTGCTGAGCAGCAAGCGGCTAATGGTTGCCCTACCAGTACTCGCCCCGATCGATGGAGTCATTATGGGATTTGATAAGTTTCTAGGGCATGTGGTGCGTCCGGATGAACCACTCTTCGAAATCCATGACGTCAGCCACGCTTGGGTGCAAGGTTTCATCTCGCAGCGGGACTTTCCGCGTGTTCGAATAGGACAGCAGGTACGAATGCGATTTGTAGCCTCTCCTGACGAAGTTGTGGTCGGAACCATCGCACGCAGTGGTCAATCCATGTCAGTGGGTGACCAAACCCTTACTGTGTGGATGGAACTGCAAGGAAAACCATCGTTCCCATTGCAACACAATATGCTTGCGCGTATTCACATTGAAACCGGCAAAGTGGAAAATTCGCTGTCAGTCCCGCTAAAGGCAATTGTTCACGAGGGCATGCAGTCGTATGTGTTTGTGGAAGGAGCCGATAATACATTTGAACGTCGATTTGTCGTCACAGGACGTTCGAACGACTTGCAGACCGGAATTGTCAATGGATTGTCTTCTGGAGAGTCCATCGCAGTAAGTGGTGCCGCCGCACTGCAGTCTGGCTACGCGGCACTGAAGTAATCTTGAGCCTGAGGCGCTAGCCGATCGAATCTTTAACTCGGCGCGCTGCAGGCTCACGAAGACGCCACTGCCCTAACCCCTGATCTAACCAAACAATGCTCAACGCCGTTATCCGATTCTCACTGCACAACCGAGGCATCGTGCTGATCGGTGCGTTGTTGATACTTCTCTACGGTGGCTTCAACCTCAGCCAAATGCCAGTCGACGTCTTTCCCGACTTGAATCGGCCAACGGTCACAATCATGACCGAAGCGCCAGGATTGGCACCCGAAGAGGTCGAAGTGCTAGTAACCCGTCCGATCGAATATCAGCTCAATGGAGCAACAGGCGTTCAGCGCGTACGATCGGCCTCCGGGATCGGACTATCCATTGTTTGGGTTGAATTCGAATGGGGCACCGATATCTATCGCGACCGTCAAATCGTTGCAGAAAAAATGCAGATTGTGAATGCAAGGCTGCCCGCAGGTGTCAATCCCGTCATGGCTCCCATCTCGTCGATCATGGGCGAAATCATGCTCCTCGGCTTGCGTTCTAATTCCGTTCCTGAGAATGAAGCAGTCGCAGAGACACAGCGAATGCAATTGAGAACGCTTGGTGAGTTCACCGTTCGCAATCGATTGCTGGCTGTCGAGGGTGTTTCGCAAGTCACCGTAATGGGCGGAACGCTCAAGCAGTATCAGATCATCACCTCACCGGCGCGCTTGGCGGCACAAAACATAACGCTACCGCAATTGACAGATGCAGCACAAAAGGCCAACGTTCTCGCCGGCGGTGGCATTATGGTTCGCCCCCCACGCGAGTCGCTGATTCGAATTAGCGGTCAGAGTCTGTCTTTAGAAGATATCGAGAACACACCGGTCCTTTGGAGAGGCAAGCGGGCTGTACTTATTAAAGAAGTCGCCGAAGTACGTTTCGGCGGTCCTGTAAAACGTGGCGATGGCAGTGTCCGCGTCAAAACGGATCAGGGAGTCGAGGGAGGGGCAGCGGTCATTCTTGCGGTCCAAAAGCAACCTGGCGCCGATACGCTGAAATTGGATCGTGAGATCGGCACGGTGCTGGACGCCTTGCAAGCCGACTTGCCATCGGATGTTCTGATCGAGCGAAGGATCTTCAAACAAGCCGACTTCATTCGTTCCGCGATCGACAATGTGGTCGAGGCGGTTCGCGATGGAGCGATCTGGGTTGTGGTGGTTCTGTTCCTCTTTATGTGGAATTTCCGCACAAGCATTAGTTCGCTGACTGCGATGCCCATGTCGATCTTCCTGACGTTCATAATTTTCCAATGGTTTGGGATATCGATCAATACGATGACGCTTGGTGGGATCGCCGTTGCCATAGGCGATTTGGTCGATGATTCGATTGTCGATATTGAGAACATCTATCGTCGGCTTAAAGAAAATCGACAATCGCCAGTCGAACAGCAACGGCAGGCTCTGGATGTGATTTACGACGCATCGTGTGAGGTCCGCAATTCGATCGTCTATGCAACGTTGATCGTTGCGCTGGTGGTATTGCCTCTGTTTTCGATGGGTGGGCTCGAGGGTCGAATGTTCGCACCTCTTGGTTTGTCCTATATGGTATCTCTATTGGCTTCGCTGGCTGTATCGCTAACCATCACACCGGTGCTTGCGTACTATTTATTGCCTGGCACTAAGTTCCTCGAAGAGCGCGAGGATCCGTTTTTGCTACGAGTTTTGAAGAGGTTCGCAAGTCGAGTATTGCGATTGACTTTGCGAAATGCGAACGCCGTTCTTGCTGTAACCATGCTTTGCGTCACGCTCTCGCTAACCACTCTATTCTGGATGGGTGGAGAATTCCTCCCTGCGTTCAACGAAGGTACATTCACGATCAACTTTCAAACGGAGCCCGGAACTAGCCTGATCGAAAGTCAACGACTTGCCGAGCGAGCAGAGCAAATGCTTCTTGATATTCCCGAAGTGGTGGCCGTCTCGAGACGAACCGGGCGGGCCGAGTTGGATGAGCATGCTGAGGGCGTGAACTCTTCGGAAATCGACGTGCGAGTGCTAGAACATCAGCGTGCAAAGCCGGGGATTGTAGCCGCAATGATTCGATTGATACCGATTGCTCACTTGTGGGGGTTCGAGACGGTTGGCCGTCCAAACGAAGCAGTGATGGCGGATATTCGAGATAAAGTGACACTCATACCGGGCATCAAAGCCAACATTGGTCAACCGATCTCCCATCGCTTGGACCACATCATGTCAGGTGTGCGTGCTCAAATCGCAGTGAAGGTGTTCGGCAACGATTTGCGTGAACTGCGAAATGCCAGTCAAGATATTTATACAGCCATGAGCCAAGTTCCAGGCGTAGTCGACCTACAACTCGAACCCCAAGTCGAAGTGACACAAATTCGATTGCAGGTTCGTCGCGAAGACGCTGCGAGATATGGGTTAGCGCCTGGTGACGTTGCTGACTTGTTGGAGACCGCTTACAAAGGCAGAGTCGTTTCACAGGTCTTGGATGAAGATCGTTACTTCGGGATGGTTGTATGGTACGACGAAGCGTCCCGCAACGATCCCGATGTGATTGCTCAGACCATCATCGACACTCCATCAGGGCGTCGCGTTTCACTAGCCGAAGTCGTCGACGTACTTGATACGACTGGCCCGAATACGCTCAATCGAGAGCATGTCCAACGACGTATTGTTGCGTTCTGCAATGTCCAAGGCCGCGACCTTACCAGCGTCGTGAATGACATTCGCAGATTGACGCAGCCTATCGAGGAACGGCTGCGTCAATTGCCTGGCGATTACCACGTAGAATTTGGAGGTCAATTCGAAGCGCAACGCGATGCCAATTTGCGATTGCTTATACTCGGTAGCTTGTCGGTAGTCGGCGTATTTCTGCTACTGATTAAGTGCCTGGAGTCATGGCGAGCCGCCTTGCAAGTTCTCGTTAACATACCGTTGGCTGCCATGGGTTCCATTTTAACACTTTTGATTGTCAATCAACCATCGGCAGAAGCATTGGCAGCAGCACCATGGTGGCAATGGCCCAGTGTGTGGATTGGCGCGACAACCTTGTCCGTGGCCCACTGGGTTGGATTCATCACGTTGATCGGAATCGTAAGCCGCAATGGCATCATGATGATTTCGCACTATATGCACCTTATGGAACACGAGGGTGAGGAGTTCGGCGAAGCGATGATCGTACGCGGGAGCCTCGAACGCTTGGCCCCAGTGATGATGACCGCAACGACCAGCTTCATAGGATTGCTGCCATTGATTATGGGTGCCGGACAGACAGGCAAGGAAATACTCTATCCGCTTGCCCTGGTAGTCTTCGGTGGAATGCTGACTTCGACGCTCTTAGACCAACTGGTCACACCAGCCTTGTTCTACCGATTTGGGTACAAGAAGCATGCCTTTCCCACGGCGACGCCGAAGCGATGAAGAAGGCGGAAAGAGTCTCGGCAACAAGTGTGAACGAAGGTAATGCGAGTTACTTTCATTCTTTGCTTTGCGCTTGATTGGTTCTTTCAGATAATCGAGTAGATTCGCTTTTTTATGCTAGACTAAACATACTAAGCCTCTATGTGTTGACGGATATTCACCCACTCAATGGTTAAAGCTTTGATTCCCATGTCGCGATCCTTGCTGGCGGTGTACTTTGTTGCGATTGTATCCTTTACGCTAACTTCGAACGCCGATGAGGCCATTTTGATCGCTACGGGAGGAGCAAATGGACCGAAGCAACCGCAAGCAGCCATTTCACAAAACGGAATCGTTCACGTCGTGTTTGGTTCTGGTGAGGAAGTTTCCCATTGCAGTTCTAGTGACCATGGAAAAAAATTTAGTAAACCAAGCGTGGCGTTCACCATCCCCAATCTCTCTCTTGGAATGCGTCGCGGTCCACGAATCACGGCCTTTGGAAGCACGTTGATCATCACCGCAATCGGTGGTAAGCAGGGCAAGGGGCGCGATGGAGACGTAATCGCTTGGCGATCAAACGATTCTGGAATGTCATGGCAAGGGCCAGTTCAAGTCAACGACTCCAAAGATTCGGCACGTGAAGGGCTACATGCTATGGCTGTTTCGTCCAGTGGCGAAACCTGGTGTACATGGCTGGATCTTCGCGAGCAAAGAACGGAACTCTACGCTTCCAGCTCGAGTGATGGCGGAGCGAGTTGGACGGCCAATCAACTCGTCTATCGATCGCCTGAGAAAAGTATTTGCGAATGCTGCCATCCATCGATCGCTGTTCGCGACTCAAGCATTCAAGTGCTGTTTCGCAATTCTCTAGCCGGTAATCGGGACATGTACTTAACTTCATGGGTTCGAGAGAATAGCAAATCCAGTTTGAACTCGATTCAGATTGGGAACGAGCATTGGAAATTGAATGCCTGTCCAATGGATGGCGGCATGCTCGCCATCAATGCAGATGGCTCGGTCTCCACGGTATGGCGTCGGGGACGACAGGTTTATGTGGCAACGAATAATGACTCCGACGAGCAACTGCTCGGAGTTGGCGAACAACCTTGGATCACATCGACTTTAGCCGGGCCGATTGCAATTTGGTCATCGCGACGTGACGGCGAGTTGATAATGAAGAATATTTCAAGCGACAATGTAATGTCGATTGCGTCCAAAGCACGCGACGCGGTGGTAGTGTCTGAACCAGAAGGGGGAAAGACGGTCTTCGTATTTTGGGAACAAAACGAAAATGGCCGGTCAACTATTTATGCAAAAGCGGTAGAGATTGCTCCACTGTAGTCAGGAAAGCCCTGGCCGCTATCGCTCCGGTCGAGCTTGGCTTTGGTTCGGCAGGAGCCTCTCCGCCTATCCCGCCTGGTATTTCCATGATTGCCGCTCGCCTTAGTGGCGTGCGACCAAGGCGTTGCAGTCGAATCTGGGAGATAAGTCGACCTCATTAGCTTTTGCTAGACCGGACTAGAATCGTAAGCATCACGAGAAACGGAGTCAATATGCAAATGGACTTACGAACCATTCCTCCGAACGCAGCCCAAGGAAATCGAAACCAAAAGTGGCGAATCGCAGCTCTGTTGGTTGGGTGGGTCCTATTCATCTTCGGCACATCTTGCACTGTCATTCGCCCGCTGGAGTTCTTCGAACTAATTCGATCTGTCACTGGCTTCCAACATGAGACCCTAGAACGATTTGCCGTGTTTTGGGGGGGCTCTTGGTTCACTATCGTAAAGGGTTGGCATTTTACTGAGTTTGCGATTCTGACATATCTGTGCGAGCGCGTATTGAAATGGTGGATTGGCAGCTCAAGCCCTCTGTCCATTCTTGCGGCGATGGCCTTCAGCTTGCTTTTTGCTGCATCAGACGAATGGCATCAAACGTTCGTTCCGGATCGATTTGGCACCGTTCAAGATGTGTTGATCGACAGCTTGGGAGTATGTGCTGCTGGAGTGACACTACTAGTCAGCCTTCGACGCAATGAGCAAAAATCTAGTCCGGATCGATGCATCGATTGAATAGTGTGTTTTGGTAAGTCTCGGCGAAGGGGGACCACGTCGACTACTTGTTAGATGGACATTTGCAGTATCAACACGATTGGCATTATGACAACCATGGTGCTGTGAATTTTGCCTAGTTGAATTGATAGAGCAATTCACAACGTTTGACAAATAACGTTGGCCGCAAGTCGGGTAGCCGTAGCAGGCGGCCAATGGGGTTTGCGTCAAAACGGACTTCGAATTCCCATCATGACCAGCAGGGCCGTTGACAGCCTGAGAGATTCTCTTGATAATCAAACGCTCGTTTGAGCGTTAGAGTTTTCGCTTCAACCTGGTGTTTGCCATTGGAGAGTTTAGTGTAATTATGGAAAATCAGCGAAAGAGTTCCAACTTTTCTTGCAGAGGTAATAACTTGACAGGATTTACTCTGGTTGAATTGTTGGTAGTAATCGCAATCATTGGCGTTTTGGTAGGGCTGCTGCTACCAGCAGTTCAAGCCGCTCGGGAAGCAGCTCGCCGAATGCAATGTTCCAACAATGTAAAACAACTCGGTCTTTCGGTTCTGAACTACGAGTCTACCTATGGTAGATTGCCCGCTGCCGGACAGGGGACAAACTACGCAACCACCCCTCCCTCAACAACCATCGGCCGACAGTCTGTTTTTACTGCGATTTTGCCCTACTTGGAGCAGGGCAATTCTTATCAACTGATGGACTTGCGTTTCGCCTACAACGAGACGCCCGGCAATGTTTTGGCTTCCAAACAGGGCATATCCACTTTCGTATGTCCATCCAACTCGATTCGCCCAGCGTCGACCGATAGCAACGGGTTCGGATGTACCGACTATGGTCCCGTTTATTATGTCGATTTGGATCCTACAACGGGACTGCGTAACAAGGCACTACGCGCCGACGGCGGAATTACAGACGGTTGGGTCAGAATTTCTCGAATTTCAGATGGGCTTAGCAATACTATTGGCTTCGGTGAAGATGTAGGAAGAAATGAGATTATGCAAGCCAATCACGTTTACATCGATCCGATCGATGGTCAAAAACGACGGGTTTGGAGGTGGGGCGATCCGGATTGCGCTTTTGGAATTTCGAAGCCAATCAACAACAATAAAACACCCACGAACGGCCCGGCGAGTTGCCCATGGTCCGAAAATAATTGCGGACCGTTTGAAGAGATCTTTAGTCAGCATCCGGGTGGCGCTCACGTTGGACTGATGGATGGTTCGGTTCAATTCTTGAGCGAGTCTATTTCTGCCGGTAACTTGCGAGCGCTCGTCACACGATCTGGCGGCGAAGTGAGCACGCTAGACTGACTTCGTCATCACCCAGTCCGTTCCAAGAGAGCTTGCCTCAAATCGGCCACCGAGTCTGCGGCCGAGCTTGGCTTTGGTTCGGCAGGAGCCTTTCCCGCCTCGTATATGCACTGTTGCCAACTCGCCTAAAAGCATGGAGCGGAAGCGATCCTGTCAGTGACGCTTGCCAATCGCAATTGGATGGCGCACTTCAAAGCGTACAAAACGCTACCAACGCTTATCGGATTGTTTGGTAAAGACCATGAGCAGTCGTTTTCCCCGCGACCGATTTATCTAGCTTCCAGCGTTGCCTTGATATTCTCTTTCTGACGGCCGCGAGTGATGGCCAAGGTGACTTGCGTTCCAATTTTGTGCTGTTCGAATGCAAGTAACAAATCATTGGGTGATGCAATCTTGACTTTGTCCACCGCATGAATAATGTCGCCCAAATAGATGTTTCCAGCTCGGTCGCGCGCTGTTGGTTTGAGTCCTGCCTTCTCCGCCTGACTTCCCGGCTCAACGGTCAAAATCAACGCACCTTCAACGCCTAAACGACGCGATATACTTTCCGGCGCTATCGTAATTGCGAGACCAGGGCGGATGACTCGGCCATGGGCTATCAACTCAGGCACAACCCAGTTGACGGAATCGACTGGTATCGCAAACCCGATGCCTGCATAAGAACCGGACGGACTCAAAATCGCAGTAGTAACGCCAATCAAACGTCCTGTACTGTCCAGCAACGGTCCACCCGAGTTCCCAGGATTGATCGCAGCGTCGGTTTGAATTACGTTTTTGATGGGTCTTGAGGTTCTGGATTTAATCTCTCGTCCGACAGCGCTAATCAGCCCCATGGTCAGTGTTTGATCCAATCCAAACGGGTTTCCTATTGCAAATACTTTCTGACCAACCTGCAAGTCGCTGGACTTGCCGATGGGAAGTGGAAAGAGCTTGCTAACGGGCGCATCGATCTTGAGGACTGCTAAATCCTCCGCAGGTGCTATCCCCACCAAAGTTGCTTTCCAAGAAGATTGGTCGGCCAAAGCCACATGAACAGAGTCTGCATCCTCAATCACGTGAAAATTGGTCACGATATGGCCTTGGTCGTTCCAGACAAATCCCGTGCCATCTCCTTGCGGAATCTCGGTGACGTTTAGCGAAAACAAGCCGCGTTCCAATGAATGGGTCGTTATATGTACGACCGATTTCGACGCGGAATTGAAGAGCTTAATGGTTGATTGTTCATCGGCACCAAGATCACCTCGCGGAACGACAACCGCCGGAGCAGATGCGCGAGAACCCTGCAACGCGGGCGCAACCGCGTTCTGCCACAGCAGCACTCCAGCGAGCGCGAATAGGGCCAGCATTAGCCAGCGGTGCGAAGGCAATGTGCCTTGCGGTTGCAGCTCATAAGTTCCTGACATGATCCTGCCTCCTAAGCGTTTCAAAACTGGATATTGATTCTAACATTGGACAACTAGCAACCCAAGGCAGGGTCTTTCTGCAAAAGGCATTCTACCATTGTGACCAGTCACCAACCAATCCAGTAGTCGATTCGTTATTGATGGGAATTCTTGAAAGCAAACTGTAAAGAGCGCAGAGGCCTTGGGCGACATGCAGAAGTCAACATTGATCCCAATCGTTCATCGATCCCTATCGCGATGAAAGAGCAATCGCCAACTACCAATCAAAAGAATGTTGAGCCTGAGGCGCTAGCCGATTTCTAATTGTCGAATCGGCTCGCGCCTCAGGCTCGAGAGGTACAGTTCAAGTCGCCGTTCGCCTTAGCGTTTCCCAATTCGAGAAAAAGCAACAATCGAGCCTTTGACAGTCCAAAATGATTTCGATAATTCTGTTTGAAAAATAGGATATGAATCTATGGGAGTAACGATTCACTTTCGAGGTACTATGAACGACATTCAGCAAATCGAGACGATGGAAGACAGAATCCTTGATCTTGTCCTTTCACTTGGTGGGTGAGCCACGATCTGCTGATCCTTTTCTCAACATGATTCGTCGCGAGTCGTTCGTGGTTTGATTGTTAACTTGGAACCGGGGCAGGATACACTCAGTCTACTGGTATCGCCCGAGGGTCAAAAGGCCCTGCATGCGATTCGCATCAGCGATCATCGATTTAATGTCGACCTCAACCAAGCCAAATGGCTTCGGAAACGGTATCAAGAGAAAGATCCTCTAGGCTATCATGAGTCATTGATTGACGACCTGAAAAATCGGCGTTCGGAGTTAGTAGAAACGAGCATAAGAGAGCTTGCCATTCACTATTCGGGCGAACATCGAGAAGACTTCCACCGACTCTTGAAACACGCCGATCCAGATGTTGTTTTTGCGAGCGCAATGGCGATTGCTGGACGTGTTGACAAGAGGCTTAGTCAGGAAGATACGAACTCGTTCTGCGTACAGGCAGCCCGCGATCCATATATTCTAGATGCATTAACAGCCTTGGAACGCCTAGCCAGCGATACCTCGATTTCCACTCGCCCGGAAGCTTCAGATTTTTTCGATCACGCCCGGAATTCTGCAATCGGCTTCCTGACAAGATGCCCTGCGCCTTGGGGCTGGGATGCAGATCGGTGTCAGAGCCAACTAGAAAATCCAAACGAGGTGGATGGTCGCGTTGTCGATAGCTTACTCATCGAATTGCGGCTACCTCGACTTAGACAACCTTTTGAAACCCCTGTAGAGCTCTCGAAACGGGACCGCAATCGATTGATTTCAGCTTGGCGCCGCTGTCTTGCTGGCCCATACAACCATGGAACCATCTTGGCGATCGAAGAGTTGATCGCGTTTAAGGATTTGGAATCGCTGTCGACCCTACGACAAGTTGTTGCGGAGTTGCAATCGGGATGCGCACCTAACGAAGGCAATTCGAAAATCAATGATGTTATGTTCCCGTGGTTGAATCAATTCGATGTCGATGAGATGAAAGCAAGAGTATCGGAACTAGCTGCTTCTGCGAAAATACCCTAATGGTCAGGTACGCAGCACAAGGTTGGCTTCGGTGGACCAGCGTCGAAGTGTGTTGAGTTCTTGCTGGTTCGGGTGTCGATTGAGCTTGCCCCGAACCTGTACGATGTGACGCGTCGCAGGGTTAACTTCGATGGTAACCCGTTTCTCCACAACGGAACTCTGTTCCAATTCCATCGACCAAATGGAGCTTTGACCTTTGGCACAGGAGCTTACGTAGCTCGCGACACAGTGCTTCAGCTTTCGCCCCTCGGCAAACAAGGATTGCTGCGTTGTCAGTTCTCGAATGGTCCAGATCTTGAAATTTGGATCGCCGATCTTTCCCTCCGTCAAGCGCAACGGTTGGATGCTCGTCGACTTCCAAATTCGGATTTTCTGTCCTGAGTTCTTCGCGAGGTCGCGATGCCATCGTACGACTTGTTCAAGAAGTGACTCCGGAGACCTTCCTTTCATACTTAAGTTGGGTTGCCGTGGGCCGTGCACAGCCTTAGCACTTTCACCTTCAACACTAACGAAGCGTTCCTGGTGAAGATAGTCAATGATCCATCGGCTCTCATAGGCCGAGAGCAACATCAACCCAGCCAGAAACGTATTGTCGTCGGACTGGGTGAAACGAGGCGATGCAATCACAGGCTCGAAAAACAGTTTTGCTTTTTGTTTCGACACATGTTGAGCGATATCCATCAAGACTTGGGCTGACGGTCTTTCTTCCGAACCATCAGCGTCTGGATGCGCCAATCGTCTCGCAACATACTCCACGTGGGCAACTCGAATTCTTGCTGGATCGTCGCCATTGCATGCATCCAAGACCCAGTCCAATGCATCTCTCGTCGTTGACTCTTGTGCGTTTCGGTGAGAATTTTGGTGGAGTGATTTTGCAGTAACGATCTCTCTTGCCAGCTGCTTCCTGTGTTTTTGCATTGCGATTGGGAATCCCAACGCACGGCACCAGCTCAGGTATTGTTCACGAGTGCACAACCCCAGGGATCGAATATGCTGATCGAACAGCGCTTGTGGATCCTGTTTTTGTTTCTTCCCAACGCGACGCAAACTGATTCCCCTACAAGCACTTCGAAGAATTGCATGTAGGAAAGGACTTGCAACAAGCGTCTAGGTTCGCGCATTTTGTTTTGACAGACTTGCGGAGGCTTTGGTATTAGAGGTTCGGTCACCAAGCGGCTCGCGCGGGCCGTCTCGTTTCTTTGCGCGTCAATGGCTTTTTTAAGGCTTTCTTCTGCCTGAAGTTCGGCTGGGGCAGGACGTCCGGCCGAGGACAGCCGGACCTACGTGGATAAAGCGACTCTAGCCACTTCTCCCATTGCGCTGGGTTGATCGGTTTGCTGGTTGCTTTCATCAAGTCGCCGATGCGTTCGCGATCCACAAACTGAAACGGTTCGATTTGTTTGTATTGGGCTTCACCTGTCGTGTCTTGGAGCAAGACGCCTTCATGGTTCACCAACACGCCAATCAGTTGGTTGGCAGAGTCGCGTGCGATGCTATAACGATCCAGAATCGCATCGATCCGTTCGTCTCGAATCCAATCGATTCGCAACAGAACAAAGTGCTTTTCCAGTTCCTGTCCATGCTCCTGTTGCCATCGGAGAAAAGCGATCGATGCAGGGTTGCGGATGGACATGAAACTAATCCAAACGTCGCGACCGGTCCGCCCTGCCAATTCCAATGCTTGATCGAACCGTGTCTGAGCGTCCCACGACTGGTCAACCAACTGAATTTGCTTAGGGTCGATCACCTCGTTGATTAACGTTATGTTCTCGTTGGCATCGACTCGCTTGGTTACGATAGGTTTGCCAGTTTGATCGAAAAGCACAATCAACAGCTCGTGATCGTGGCTTAGTCCCCATCCTTGTTCTTTCAGCCAAGCCGAATTTGCAGGATCGGACTTGAGTGTCGAGTCAGAGACAAACAAAGGACTCAAGTGCTTGGTTGCGCCAGCAGCAGCCCGTCCGAACAGCCCCTTAGACATCTCGAGGGCGGATTTTTCAGTGCCGTTGTACACGAGAACGGTATTGGTGTTGAGCAGACGCGAACTATCCACTCGATTTGCCATTCGCTTTTGAAGAGGCATCGAAGTCAGATCTTGTTCGGTTAGCACCACAGTCGGCAAATGGGCAAGGGGTGGTCGCAACTCATTTTCGTAAAGGATTGTCGTCGTACGACTGTTGTCAAAAGCGTGCGCAAACATGGCCATTGGAACACCGCTACACGCGCTCTTGAATTCATATCTCCCACTAAGATCCGTGGTGGCATTGAAATTCTCGGTATGAAAAGTGGTTCCACCGAGAGGCTTCTCTTTCGCCCATCGAATGAGAGGCCGCGTATCCAGCTCGATCTTGGCATTCGGAAAAGGGAAGCCATCAGGGTCCACCATACGTCCCTTGACGGTGACCGATGGATTGAGTTGGATGACCAGGGGTTCGACAACCGACGCTTCGAGGTCGACCACTTGCACACCGCAATATTTCCCGTCGCGGCTTCGAGCCAAAACGGCGATGCGAGGACTCGCTGCTCGGCCACGAAATACGCCTTGATCGTCGACGGCCACTTCGGCACCCGACCGATAGACTTTGTACAAATACAAATCGACGCTCACCTGCGACCATGGAATACCAGGCTCGACGTCGTTTGCCATCTTGAGCCTTCCCTCAAAGGCAATAGGTTCCTGAACGTCGTGATGAAAGGAAAGCACAGTCGTTTCACCGGGTAGCACTGAGCCTTTGGTTTCGGCTTTCCACGAGCCATCGCTGACATACGATTCGATTTTCCCAACGCGCGCTCGCGTGGTGATAATCCCGTCCTCGTCCGAGTAGGCCCACCACCGTCGACCTGTCGAACCATTCTTGGTTTCGCCGTCCTCGATCCATGTAAACGAATGGGGTTGAGAAAAGTGAACCCAAACTCCAGCGGCTGGTGCGAGCTCTTTGCCACGCGTGACGAGTACCTCCACCGCTTCGCCCTCGACGACATCGAGCGTCAATGGCTCAACCAACTCTGGCTTGCTCGAGGCCAGAATGCCTGTCCATGGAGCGCTGACCCAATCTGCGTCCTCCAGATAAACGCAATAGGTATACTCCGGATGTACAGACGCGACGAACGAACCATCCTGTTTGACACGACACTGAAAATTAGAGCTCATATGCGGAACTTCGTTTTGGAAGCTACAACCGGAAAGTAACAGACCATCTTCAATGCCCTCGGGGAGCGTCAGTTTTCCACGCACTTCGACGTTGGGTTGCAACGGAGCGACGACGACTTGAAACGGAGTGGTCGTCCGTTGGAACGAAACAAATCGCAAATCTGGCGACAAGACATCAAACGCGTATCTCAAATCGGAAAACAAGATTGGCTCGGTCATGCCGTTTTCGTCGCTGCGGGCGGTCAAGGACTTTAGATCTGCGTTGTTTGAAAGTTTCTCACTTCCAATAGATCCGTACGAAATGGCAACGTTGGCCATTGGCTTCCCATCCGTTCCCACGATCTGGATGGGCGCTAACTCCCATTCTTTGAGCTTAAGCTGAAAGGGGGTGCCATTCTTGGGAAGCGATTCATAGACTACGCTAGCAACCAAATTACCATTGGCAACGGCCGCCAGAAACACGGGTTGATGGAGTTCAAGCCGACCAACGGAAACCAGTCCATCTTGGTCTGATTGGATTGGTTCGGGATAAAACGCATCGCTTACGAAAACATGGGCACCTGCTACCGGTCGGGAGTCGTATGTTACCTGTATCTTTTGCAGTACGGGCGCGGACAATTTCAGGAGGATTGGGTCCTTTGAGTTGGACAGCAGATCATGGATGGTACTGGACCAAAAACCCTTCCATTGACCGTCCAACGATCGTACCGTTATGACTGTGCGGTATGACATGCCCTGGGTTGATGTTTCAAAGGTAGCGTCTTCATGGAGCTTGATCGGGATCGTCTTGAATTCGAAAAGCCGAGGGGGCACTGGTTCTACAAGTTCCATAGTGAGGCTGCGGGGATCAACTCCCGTTGGCAAGAGAACCTTGCCTTTCAATCGAATAATCGGAGCCTCGTTAGCCTCCAATTGCGCCAGAGCGGGTTGGCACAAGATGAATGGGAAGACGATCCCATGCAGCAGGACGACTGAAAACAAAAATGCAAACGAGAAATCGCTTCTGGTTTCCTTTCGTTGAGCGTTGCAATTTCCATTTTCATGTATCGTATTGCAAGCCATAGCGAACAATCGAGTTGTAAAGCGGTGCATAGGGGGACACATCGCGGAGGGTGCTTCATCAGCCGGACCGCGATTGTCCGGTTTCCTGAACTGCCAACGAGAGCCTTGGCTATCGCTGTGCAGCTGATTGAGTTCTGGGTCGCATACCAACAAAGTGAGAGCCATTTGACAATCGCCCATTGTAACAAGAGTCCGTCGACGAGTATCGTGCAACACTTGCTAAACCGCACCGAATCGGCGACGAATGTTCAATGACGAAGCAAGAGTGGATTTTGTTCGAATTTGACACTCCTTGTTCGATATTCGAGATTGGCTTTCGATACGGCAACTACAAGTGAGTGCCCTTGGGCGTGAGCCGCGTGAGCCCATCGCTTAGGAACCATGTACCCGAATTCACGAATGGAGGATAGAAGTCCCCTTAAGAAAGTCGCCACTAGATTCTATGAGCTGTTATGCTCGCGGAGCAGTAGGCGGCATGCACTGCCCGAGCTACGATCGCAACCAACTCGGTCGCCCTCCGCGTTGATGAAAGCGGAAGCTTTCGATGATGACTGGCCAAAGGTGAAGTCGACTCTCACCGAGTTCCGGAGATACAACATCTTCATTGCAGACAGAAATGAAAGGGCGCAGAAATAAAACCGAAAAATTGAAAGACTTTTGGAGTCCCTCCTGTTGCATTGTCCCGCTCGCGGTCGTAGAGTCGAGAATTATTCTGAACGGAGTCTGCAAATCAAAATGGCGTAGACAAAGACTTCGCGAGAGGCAGGCGAAGGTTTACCGTAGCTTGGGCCCCTGGCCCGCGTTTTACACGGCCCAGGGGGCAATGCTACTGGTAGATTTGAGACTGCTGTTCGCTCAAAAGCGATTTGCAAATCTGCTTTCGTTTGTTAGACCCAGTGTCAAGGTTGCGAACTTCTATAAATGCTTCGTCGCAATTCTTTAACTGTCCATTGAAGCAGATCGCAATCCTCTTTTCATTGGAGTAGTTCAGCCATGAACGAAATTGTCCTTGGCCTCGGGCATCAAGCCAGTTTGTGGACGGTGGTCCAGCTTGCAGATCAACAGCTTCGAACTATTCATGGATCGCCCAAAAAAATGGTGGTACGAGCAGGGAGTTTGACGGTGGAAGCCCATCGTCCAGAGTACGAGGGCGTATTTGATTCATTTCTATTTAGAGCTGATGGACTGGACGACAAGGAACTTAGCACGCTCAAGCAAACTGCTAGATCCACTCATCCGCCATGCGAAATTATTGAAAACGGCTCTACGATAGAGGTTCGATTTTGCGGAGACGATGCAGACCATTTAGAAAATGTGCACAACATTTGCGATCAGCTTTCAACAGCCTTTGAATTGCCCGAGGTTTGGAGGGTTCACGGCGAAGAGTATCGAACCAAACCGATAAGCCAGGAGATATTGTTTCGAGCGTTGACCAAGTTTAAGGCCAGTGATATTCACCTCTATCCTGGTGCTCCACCCGTCTTCCGCATAGACGGAAAACTTCGGCATTCCGACAATTTCGACCCGCTTTCTAGCGATCAGATTTTTGAAGCGGTAAAGGAGATGGCGTCATCGAAACACTTCGATGAGTTCCTATTGGAAAAACAATGCAGTTTTATTTACCACCAAGTCGGCTTGGGTTACGCGCGTGTTTCCGCGTTTATGAAGGCCGGCACGCCACATTGCACGATGAGATTTCTGCCCGAGAAAATCCCTTCGTTTGAAGAACTAATAATCCCACGAGAGTCGATGCAAAAACTCGGAAAACTCCATTTCGGACTAATCCTCGTAACCGGAATGACTGGAAGTGGCAAATCGACAACCGTGGCATCGCTTGTGGACTGGATAAACCAAAACAGTTCGGTACACATCTTGTGTATTGAGCAACCTGTTGAATTCGTTCACAAAAGCAAGAAGTCGATAGTCTCGCAAAGGGACGTGGGTGAGGATGTTGGAACCTTTGCTACCGCAGTTCGAGGAGCACTGCGACATGATCCGGATGTCATCGTCATCGGTGAGATGCGAGACGCTGATACGATTCGTTCCGCAATCAACGCTGCAGCAACAGGGCATTTGGTCATTAGTACTTTGCACTCGGGTACGACATACGAAACGGTAAATCGCATTGTCAGCTTCTTCGATCCCGTAGAGCGTGATTTAGTTAAATTGCAACTTCGCGATGCGCTCAAGTGTGTGATTTGCCAAAGGTTGTTGCCCAAACGAGGAGGTGGTCGCCAGGTCGGGCTAGAGTTTCTCTTCAACGATACCAATATGATTGCGAACGCCATTTTGCATGGTGACTCGTTGGGACTAAAGATTGGAATGCAACAAACAGCATCTTCTTCCTTTATCTTTGAGCAATATCTGTATGAACTTTGCAAGGCGGACGTCATCAATAAAGAAACCGCTCAAACATTCTCTACCGAGCAATCGATACTCGATCAGATGCTTTTGGGGAGCTATTCCATTCCTTCGCCAGATGCGATGCTCAAACGCTGAGCGAAATGTCGCCAAACGGCATTGTAAGGAATACCACAGGCTTGCCCTGTGGATCTTTCTGCTTCAAAGCTACAAAAGCGAAACGCGAGCCCGCCAGTCTGGCTGCGTCAGCCGACGTTGCCCAGTCACTTGCGGCCTACGCGATGGGCCACCTCGCGAATCGCATGGGCGCGCGAATCGCATGGCGCCGCGGCGAATCGCATGGGGACCCACCATTTTTTGGGGTGGTTGATTTTCGGTTTCCAATAGGATGTAATTTCGGGACGAACATACCGATTTGATCATTCTTTCACGGAGGTTACTGCCATGGCCAGACTCGCGCGTTCGGAGGTGTTCGATCCAAATGAGGTTGCAATTTTGCACGTCTGTGCTCGCGTGGGCGCGAATCGCATGGGGACACACCATTTTTTTCGCGATCACATGGGCGTAATCGCATGGTGGTGCAATCGCATTGGGACCACCATTTTTTGGGGTGGTTGATTTTCGGTTTCCAATAGGATTTAATTTCGGGACGAACATACCGATTTGATCATTCTTTCACGGAGGTTACTGCCATGGCCAGACTCGCGCGTTCGGAGGTGTTCGATCCAAATGAGGTTGCAATTTTGCACGTCTGTGCTCGCGTGGTCCGTCGCTGCTTTCTTTTTGGTGTGGATCCAGTTACAGGGAAAAACCACGACCATCGGAAAGTCTGGATCGAAGAGCAACTGAAATTGCTCGCGGCAAACTTCGGAATTGACCTGCTTGGATTCGCGATTCTCTCTAACCATTTCCATCTCATCGTTCGATCGCGGCCCGATGTGGTTCAAACTTGGGACCATTCGGAGTTGGCTCGGCGTTGGCTGATGTTGTGCCCGAAACGCAAGAAAAAGGATCGTTCCCCCGAGGAACCCAATGAGTTCGAACTCAACTCCATTCGCAGTGACCCAGATAAACTCGCGACGATTCGAAAGCGGCTGAGCGATGTCGCTTGGTGGATGCGCTTGCTCTGCCAAAACATTGGTACACGTGCGAATCAAGAAGACCAGCAGGTTGGTAAATTTTTCCAGGGACGCTATCGTGCAGTCCGGATTTTAGACGAAGAATCACTGCTAGCTTGCGCTGCGTACGTGGACTTGAATCCAATCCGTGCAGCCATGGCGGAAACGCTTGAAACCAGCGAATTCACCTCCGTCCAACGCAGGATTGAATCGCTACAGCAAGCAACGTCGTCGATGTCAAGCAAGGAGAGTCTGGTTAACTCGTTCTTGTCTCCACTGACGATCGACGAGAAGAACGATTCCGTTGGCACTTGTGCAAGTCAGTCCAGACAACGTTGCAGCGACAAAGGGTTTCTATCTATGTCGACTATGGACTATCTGGAGTTATTGGACGCTAGTTCTAGAATGATTCGGCTGGACAAGAGTGGTTACACACCCGCCGATGTTCCCCCGATCTTCGAGCGGCTGAAATTGGATCCAGATTTCTGGCGGTTGCAGATCAAAGACTTCGGCCGCTTGTTCGCCAATGTGGCTGGCAAACCGAAGGACGTGTACGAGATGCGAAGCTTAATCTCGGGGCGTCGTTTCTACCGTAAGCGACTCAAGCCGGAACCGGTCCAGGCAACATAGCTTTTGGACACGAATTTTGCCCCTCCAATTCTGCGACTGTCTGGAGGTGTGCGCACAGCGTGCCGACAACGCTTGTGCGGCTACGTCCCAACGCGTAATTCGCCTCGTTCCATTCAACATCGATGCGAATTTGTTTTACGCGAGGCTTGACCGCGACACCATTCGCCCTCCCTCCGTTCGTTCCAACATTCCCAAAGTAGAGTGTCCCTTTCGGTCTCAATCACAAAGTAGAGTGTCCCTTTCGGTCTCAAAGTAGAGTGTCCCTTTCGGTCTCAATCATAAAGCAAGTCATCGTCATGCGACACGACCTGAAGATACGCAGAGGAAAGCAGTTCTCACACCGCAACTTCAACGTCCTTTCAGAGAAATTGCTTGACTATCGCCCCAAATCGCGCAACCTTGCGGCTGCGCATCTCTATTTCGAATCTTGACTCACAGTCGCTTTCACGATCTCAGCCAAGTACTCTTCTGGGATATTACCGCTACCGAGCAATTTCTGGTCTGTGCCGAAGATATAAACGGTTGGGAATTCGCGAATTCCCCATTGGGTTGCAAACGGACCATCCTTTCCGTCCCACCCAACATTCCATGTCATCTTCCCAGAACGAACCGCTTCCCGTGTTGCTTCGATCGTGTCATCCGCCATAAGGGACAAGATCGAAACTTTGTCGGGATAATCGCTCGCGATTTGTCGCAGTACAGGATACTGCCGCTCGCAAGGACCACAGCCCTTGAATGAGAACTGGACTATCACAACCTTTCCCGCTTGCTCGTGCAGCGCCCACCTGCCACCCGAAAATAATTCGACTTCCATTTTCGGCCCAGTATTCCCTGGACTTAGGTACTTTGCTCTGAACGATATTCCTTTTGCAAGTTCTGCAATCGTTGGACCTTTGGTGGTTCGTTCCCCGTCTTCTACCAACACAATACCCTTTTCGTCGGATGCGTTGGACGCAATGACATGGTGATTCGTTGACTTGTCGGCAAGTTCATCTAGTTCAATGATTGCCTGTTTCCTCCATAGCTCCGCTACATCCTCGCTTGGAAAATTACGTTCTAGGTAATTTTGTAGACGTTGAATGTCCGACGTTTCACTTAGGGTTTCCAATTCACTCGCCGCCTGTCGCCTGTTCTCAACCATTTCAAGCTGCCAACGAGCCCTGCAGAGTCGGGCAGAATCGCGGACAAATGGCAAAATCATCTTTGAGTCGATTAGGCGAGAGAGCGAGGGCAGTGTCTTCATCCCATCGTGGGCAATGAGACGCTCGAACCCGAACGCAATGTGTCTCGAATGACCGTATTCATGTAGGTGTTCCAAGACCTCGTCGAGCGCCCTGTGTATCGGTCTCTCCGTTCCCGAATAGCTACTGGCAATGACAATGATGTGTGTCATTGCTAAACACCCAGTCCGTTCGCCTCGAAACTGCTTCTCCAAATCGACCAGTTCTTCGATCTCCTTCTCGATGGGCGGAAACTCACCTGATCGCGTTTGGCGCTCTACTTCGTCTTTCAGTGATCGGACTTCAGCAGTGTGCGCGTCCCGCTTCTCAAACAGCCTGCTCATGATGTCAGTCAACTTGGCCAATCCATCTACCGATCGAACCGAATCCCCGATGCCCTTCTCTACAAAACCGCTCGCTTCTTGTCCCAAGGCCGTGGAGCAGAGCATACACGCTAATGAGAGGCTAAGAACGAAGATAGAGTTCATGATAACAATCCCAGGCAAGTAAAAAGATGTTTTGAGACTTTTCAAGATCGACGCTGATCCTCACGCGCCCTTATTGGCTCACGAATTGACCTACATCAGTTGCTATAACACACGTCGGAAGCATTGTGTTTTCGATATCCGAGTGCGAGGTAAGCAACTGGGACGAGAATCTGAACTATACGAAAGGGATTGCAAACCCAAGCGACATTGAAGTCGGTATTGAAGCCATGTCCCATGCTGTTGCTTGGGAGGTCTACAGGGCCTTCCATAGTCGATATGGCCAACGCAATCGTACAAAATGCGACGGCGCTCCAAGCAAAACAATTGTCTCGATACACTGTCCTTCTGTACGCACGCCAAGAAACAAACAATGCGGCCCAGATTGGCACCCCGCTCCAAAGCAAACCAAGCGGCACGCGTATCAACATGGGCGAACTCGCCTGATTCGCATTGACCCCAATCATTGCAAACTGATTCACAACAAACAAACTAAATGCAGCGAGTGCGATCCACACGAATACCAACTGAAGTAGCGGCAAAATCAGGAAATGAAACCATGCCATCGAGCCTACTCGCTGGTGCTCGGCCGCTTTCAAAATCGAGTCCACTGTTCCAAGTCGTGTGATAGCTTCATTTGAGCCGTATGTCGCAGATGCATCAAGGATGTCCTGGTGATGATCAGCCAACTCTCGAGTCATACGCTCGATGGAGTTTGGCGAGAACGAAGCAGCTTGCATTTTTTCAGCAATATTTGAAAGCCAAGCATTAAGTTGCATACTGAATTCCTTTCAATACAGCCTGAACACCCTGGACAGTTTCTTGCCAAACATGGACCGTTTCCTGTAGACGCTTCTTGCCCGTTCGAGTTGTTCTGTAGATGATCCGCTCTCGACCTGAAACGGTCTCCTTTCGACTGCTGAGTAGACCTTCTTTTTCCATCCTGTGGAGCAAGGGGTAAATGCATCCTTCACCGAAATCGAGGTGGTTATCTGATCGCAATCGGATCGCTTGAACCAACTCATAACCATACATCGGTTGCGACTCAAGGAGTTTTAGGATGGTCATCTCTGGTACTCCATTGAGAAAGTCTGGATTGCTTCGCTTTGCCATGTGAAAACCTTTCTTTGTGAGACAGTTTTGTGGTCAAAGCGCCACAGCCTCGGATGCCTCGTAGTATGAGGTATATCGGATTTAGTCAGTTCATTTCAATATCAAATACCTCAGACTTCGAGGTATTCAGGGAATTCTTCTGCGTAGCCTTGAGGCAGGGGCCTTCGACCATGGCGATGTGCTTCCCAACTCGCTTCTTGTGAAACGTGGCTCCTACTTGGATTTCGTCGGTCATACTCGGGCCTCCTCAAGGTCTTTGGTTGTGTGTTCGGCACGCTTCTTAATTCCGATCGGGTTGAAGGTGATAGTAACGATTTATCGCCGCCCGAGACCGGCATTGACACGCCTCCGTTTACACGTGTAATCTGTAGACATACAAGCTGAAGGAGGCTTTCATGCAAATTTCGGATGCTGAGTGGGTTGTCATGAATTTGATCTGGAGTTCCTCTCCGATCGAAGCAGCGGAAGTAATAGATCAAATTGCTGCGGACAATGGTTGGAGCGCGGCGACAGTAAAGACAATGTTACATCGATTGGTTCGCAAAGGCGCGCTGGCGACTGAGCAGAACGGCAAGAAGTATGTGTATACGCCTGCAGTCCGCAGAGACGCCAGCGTACGTCAAGCAAGTCGATCGTTCCTCGAGCGCGTTTTCGGTGGTGACGCGACACCGGCACTTATCCATTTCGTGAAGACAGCTAACTTGACTGCTAAGGATGTATCAGAGATTCGAGCGATGCTCGACAAGAAAACTAACAGAAATGAAGGAGAACAGGGATGATCGCAGAATTGATGGATCGATTCGTTGAGTTTGGTAACGCGTGGTTATTGTTGCTTTATCTTGCGACGTGGAGAGCCTTGCCAATTCTATTAGTTGTGGCCTTGATTGGGCTCTTGTTGAAGAGGCGATTGTCTCCGGCGATTCACGCATTGCTTTGGACCACAGTTATCTTGAGGCTACTACTCCCATTTTCGGTTGGGAGCCCATTGAGTGTTCAAGGCCAGATCGATACGTTGGCCAATGCTACTCTTGGAGAACCATCTCTTAGAATTGAGATGAAGTCCCATTCAGATCAAATGCATCTGATTCTCCCAAATGTCGATTCAACGGAAAACGCCAAGGCAAACTTGAGAGATATTCAGAACCAACCAATCGTATCGCGAGAACTTCGCGGCGAGGATTTTTTCGGGATGTCGATCTTGTTGACTGTTACCATGATAACGGCTGTCATTTTACTGAGAGGTGTTGGCTCTCATGTGAGATTCGCGATCTCGTTAAGAAAGTGTCGATTGCTCGACGATCAGCCGCTGATCGATTTGGTTCTTCGCGAGTGTGATTCTTTGGCCGTCGGACGGCGGCCAGCATTGCGTGAAGTGTCGTCGCTCGCTGCACCAGCGGTATTTGGACTGTTTCGACAGACGATTTGTATTCCGCCCGGACTCACCGAAACTTTGAGCGAACAAGAGTTGCGTTGGGCTATTCGCCATGAACTTGCTCATATTCGTCGCCGCGACATTCCAGTCGTGATTATCGCTTCGATCGCAGGAGCATTCCATTGGTTTAACCCAATCGTGTGGGTGATCGTAGGCCGTTTACGTGCTGCAATGGAAGCTGCTGCAGATCGACTAGCCTTGCAGAGTCTCTCGCAGAACGAAGTTTCCGCATACGGAGAACTACTACTTCGATTTGCCCAAGAAAGTATCGCTACAAAGAAGTCACCAACGCTTGGACTGATCTCCTTCGCATCTGGCAGGCATCTCAAGCAACGAGTTGAGTTGTTGATGCGAGACAGCAAGCCGAACGGCCTGTCAACCAAGTGCCTATCCGCGGGGCTTGTGGGGGCAATTGCACTAGTCGGCCTGACTGACGCTAGGGACGTAATGGATAACAAAATGCCGGAAGTCAATTTGGTTTCAAGCGATTCAACCGGGTTGCGAGTTCAGCATGAGTTGTTGGATCCGTTTAGTGAGCAGGAACTTGGTGGTCCAATTTCCGTTCAGTAATATGATGTAACCTCCATCTTTGAAACGATGCCCAAGGGCCCAAAACGGACAGAGAAAACGCCGCTGGAACAGTTGACTACTTGGATTCCCTTGCCGCCATGGATGAAGGAAAAATTACATGTCGACGGCAAAACGCTTTCAGCAGAACTAACCGC